>JBEKEC010000019.1:0-76670 GCA_050014015.1 Tepidisphaeraceae bacterium | reverse complement strand
AGCCCTCGAAACTGTGCGACAGCCTGGCTTCCGCAGTGCTCCTCGGCTCGGCCGCCTAAAAAAAGCGGCCACGAAGCCCAGGGGAGAGGGGACGATGACTAGTAAACTGCCAAACTCCAGTGCGTGCGGAGTACCGCACGCCATGGGCGGGACGCCCATGCTACCTCTTATTGCTGTTGCTGGACTTCCTGCTGCTCGGCCAATTCGCGGAGGGCGGCGGCGCCGGTGGCGAAGGCGGGGATTTCCAGGGACTGCATCCGCTCGGCGGCCAGCTCGGGCGGGATGGCGGGCAGTTCCTCGCTCTTGACGGCGACGTCGATGGTTTCGCTGGCGTTGCCGCGGTAGACGCCGCGGTTGGGGGGGACGTCGCGGAAATCGCGGCCCACCGCCACCTTGACGAAATTTCCGCCGATGACGCAGTTGTTGGCGGCGTCGAATCCGACCCAGCCGGCCGAGGGGAAGAGCATTTCGCACCAAGCGTGCGTCTGGGTATATCCACGGTATTTGTCCGCATCGGGATGGATGAACCCGCTGACGTAGCGTGCGGGGATTTTCAGCACCCGCGCCAATGCGATCATCAGATGGGTGAAATCCTGGCAGACGCCGTAGCCCGTCGTCAGGATTTCGGTGATCGGGCTGGCGGCGTTGGTGATTCCCTTGCGGTAGGTGAATTTGTCGTCGATGAGATGGAGCAGGCGAAGCGCCAGTTCGCCGGCGCTGATCCCGTCCTTGGGCGCAACCAGGTTGGCCAGGTCGTGCAATTGCGGGCAATCGATGATCGGGCCGCCGAATTGCAGGAAATCGTAAGCCGTATAATCGTACGCCTCTGGGGGAACGGGCCAGACGTCGACAAATCGCTCCGGCTCCTTGCGCGGCCGATCGGTCTCGACGACGCTGGTGGCGACGATGGAAATCTGCCGGTGAAACATGTTCACGCTGAAGGTATGAACCGTGTTGTCAAGCCAATCGAAATAGCTGTTGACGGTCGTAGGCGGCCCGATCGCCAGGTCGAACGACAACCGATGCTGATCCTGTTCCTGCCGCGGAACCATCCGCAGTTCCATAGTCGATTCGCTGATGAAATCGGAGTAGCGCAGGTCGGTTTGATGGGTGATTTTTAGAAGCATGGGAGGCGTTTCCGGGTCAAAAGGTCAATGCATAAAATACGATTGCTGGACGGCGACGGCGGCGTCGTGAACGGCGGTCTGGATGCGTTGGAGATAGCTGGGAATTCCCTCGGCGAGGATTTCGGACAGTTCGGCGTATTCGAGCTGGGCGTCGAGTCGGCCGAGGATTCGCTCGGTGGGATCGATCACGTTGCCGCGCGATCCCACGCGGATGGCGTTGATCGCCGCCAGCGCGCCCGAGATGCTGAAACGGACGCTGCGCGGAAAGCTGCGCTCCAGGATGAGGAATCCGGTGACGCGAGTGGGGTCCATGTCGCCCAGATAGTTGCGGCGATAGGCCTCGATCGAGCAGCAGCTCCGCAGCACCGCCATCCAGTGCAGGTTGCGCAGCGTGCTGTCGAAGATCTGCTCGTTGGACTTGAGGATGTCGTATTTGGTCTGGATCACCCGGCAGGTGACGTCGGTGCGTTCCAGATACTTGGCCAACTGCGCGAAGAGCCAGCGCTGATCGTGCGGGAGGGTTTGATCGGTCAGACCCTGGAAGAGCATCGACCCGGTCATCACGGAGCGGAAGAGATCGTCGGGGGATTCGTCGAAGCGGCCCGGCGTGTCGTCGCCGCGCAGCGACCAGTAGAGCGCGTTGAGGTTTTCCCACATCTCGGCGGAGATGTTCTCGCGGATTCCGCGGGCGTTTTCGCGGGCGCGCGTCAGGCAATTGAGAATGCTGTTGGGATTGTCGACGTTGAAGGTGAGATATTGCCCGACGCGTTGGGCGAGGTCCGGCCCGTCGGGAAGCTCGGGAAGGCGGAGTATCGTCAGGAGGCTTTGCCATTGCCGAGCCTGAAGCGCCGGGGCAAGGTCCCCCACGTCGATCAGGAGGTTGGAATTGACCAGAAGCAGGCGCGAGACGTGCTCGGCGCGCTCCATGTAGCGGGCCATCCAATACATGGCGTCGGCATCGCGCGCGAGCATGGGCCGTTCCGGCTTGAGCGTCGTCGGCGCGGCGATGCCGAACGTGCTCGGCGAAGGGGCGGCGGATTTTTCGGCGGCGGCGGTCATCACTCTTCCTCCAGGACCCAGGTATCCTTGCTTCCCCCGCCCTGGCTGCTGTTCACCACCAGGCTCCCCTTTCTCAGGGCGACGCGCGTCAGGCCGCCGGGCATCACGATCACCTTTTGGCCGTACAGGATATACGGCCTCAGATCGACGCGCCGGCCCTCGAAGTGGTCCTCGACCAAACTGGGATGCTGGCTCAATTGAATCACGGGCTGGGCGATGAAGTTGCGCGGATCGGCGTTGATCTTTTCGACGAACAACGCCCGCTCCTCGGCCGACGCCTGATGCCCCATCAGCATTCCATATCCCCCGGATTCGTTGGTGCTTTTCACGACCAGTTGGTCCAGGTGCTCCAGAACGTATTTGCGGTCGGACTGGCGGGCACAGATGTACGTGGGCACGTTGGGCAAAATCGGGTCCTGGTTGAGGTAAAACTTGATCATGTCGGGAACGAAGGGATAAATGGCCTTGTCGTCGGCAACGCCGGTGCCGACGGCGTTGACCAGCGCCAGGTTGCCGACGCGATAGGCGTTCATAAGCCCCGGCACTCCCAGCACGCTGTCGGGCCGGAAACAGAGCGGATCGAGGAAATCGTCGTCCACTCGCCGATATAAAACGTCGATCCGGCGCAGCCC
This sequence comes from Tepidisphaeraceae bacterium, assembly GCA_050014015.1. Taxonomy (GTDB): domain Bacteria; phylum Planctomycetota; class Phycisphaerae; order Tepidisphaerales; family Tepidisphaeraceae; genus PALSA-1353. The sequence goes on along the minus strand of JBEKEC010000019.1, from coordinate 73,852 downwards.
CGCGGTCGTCCGCATGTACAAAAATCCTTTGTCCACGACCAGATCGCGCCCCTCGACGAGTTCGATCCCCATCTGCCGCGCCAGAAAACTGTGCTCGAAATAAGCCGAGTTGTAGATTCCCGGCGTAAGGATGGCGATGCCGGCGTCATCGGCATAATGGGGCGCGATGTACTTCAGGACTTGCAGCAGGTTGAACGGATAATCCTCGACCGCCCGGACGCGGTAGGCGCTGAACAGCGACGGGAAGACGCGCTTCATCACCGCGCGGTTTTCCAAGACGTAGCTCACGCCGCTGGGCGTGCGGCCGTTGTCCTCCAGAACGTAATACTTGCCGTCCTGGTCGCGGATCAGATCGGTCCCGCAGACGTGAATGTAAATGTCGCGCGGAACTCTGACGCCGAACATCTCGCGCCGGAACATTTTGGCGCCGTAGATCAGCTCGGGCGGAATCACGCGTTCCTTGATAATGCGCTGTCCGTGATAGACGTCCTGGCAGAAGAGATTGAGGGCGGTGATGCGTTGGACCAGTCCCCGCTCGATGACGTCCCACTCATCCGCCGGGACAATGCGCGGAATCAGATCGAAGGGAAAGATTTTCTCCACGCCGCGCGTGTCGCTGTAGACGGTGAAGGTGATCCCCTGATTGCGGAACAAGACGTCGGTCATTCGCCGGCGTTTTTCAAACGCGGACTGTCCCAGCCCCTTGAGGCGGCTGACGAGGGATTTGTAATGGGGACGCGGCTGTCCTTCGACGGCGAAAACTTCGTCGAATAGCCCGTCAACCTGATAATTGTCGAACATCGCCGGGGGTCCAATCTCCCGTTCCATACCGCTGCCGAGGGCAGATTCTAGGGACTCGCGCGGGTCAGGCAAGCCCTGACTAGGTTTCCATTCGCCAGGCAAAACGGAAGAGCTCACGCAGAGGCGCAAAGGCGCAGAAAAGAAGTAGGAGAAGCAAAAGATTTTGTTTTTCGCATTCCTCTGCGCCTTTGCGCCTCTGCGTGAGATTCTCTCTTTGTGTCGCAAAAGCGGGGCGATTTTTCTGATTTCGCGTCTGAAAATGCCTCGGTGTGCCCTGAAATGTCCCATCTACCCCCCCACCCCCCTCTGCTGCGCGAGAGAGTGGACCGGAAAAAAGTAGATCGGTGGAAAACTAATTCTGGACACAGCATCGGGACAGCCAACCAATCGGTAGCCGGTCAATTTGCGCATTTGCAAACCCCACGGCGGGCAAGGATCGCCGACTAAACAGGGAAACAACCCCGGGGCCTCTAACCCATAGGTTAACTAATACCTAACTTCATTTTGATTTGCAAGGGAAAAATCGCCAGGTTTCTTTGAGCGCCGGTCGTATAGCCCGGATAATTCAGAGGAACCACGGATTTCACGGATAGCACGGATAAATCAGAACCGTTCCGAAACCGCGATGCGCGCAGTGTGCGCGCCGCGGAAAAACATGAAATCGATCATAAGTGATTTCCAGCATTGAGTATCCGTGATATCCGTGTCATCCGTGGTGAATAATCCGGGATAGATTGGGTGGTGCCTAACGGGCCTCCCGTTTCCGCAACTGATGCCCATTGTGGGCATCACTGGGCCGCGACGATTTGGTCCGCTGGCGTTATGGTCGGAGGTTCAGATCGGGGGCGCGTTCAGACCCCGCGTGCGCAGTGATTGGCTATCAATTTCGTGGAGTGCTATCTTCTTCGGTGTGGGTATAGACGGGGCCGATAGACCCCGGCGGAGACCAAAGTTGATGCGGGTTCAACTGATTATTGATCGGGTTCAGGACGACATGCTGGTCGTGACCAACTGCTCCAATCTCGATGTTCCGATTGGGACTGTCTTGACTATCTTGTGGGCGGAGAGAGTTGAAATCGCGGGTCAAGGGTTCAACCGGCAGCGAATCGGCGATGTCGAGCAAGTATCGTTAGCCGTTGCCGGCGTGAATCTTAGCAACCGGGAGATTCCTGAGATACCCAAAGGGTATAGCGCTGGGATTCGAATTAGGGGCGCGGGGATGAAAGCCGTGCAGAACCTGCTACGCGAAAAAGAAAAACTTCCGACGGGTCGGTACACTCAAATATTCCTTGGTGCAAACTGAGAATGATCGGTGGTGCGGGACACCGGCACGCTATATTACTCGTCTGTTGGTGAAGGCGGCTTTCTGGCGGGCATTCAAGGCAGTCGCATAAGCGGAAAGCATTCTTGCGGAAGTCTCCCCCGGTTGCATTCCCCCGCGTCTCGTGGAGAATGTGCGCCTCGGGCATTGCCACGTTGGCGGGAGGATTTGACCTTTTCGAGGATTCGCATGTTATTAACCAAGCACGAGGGCGTAACCTTTCAAAACCAAACCGTTTACATCAGTGGACAGGCGTTTGTCCGCTGCACCTTCACGGCCTGCACGTTGGTGCTGCGAGAAACGGTGTATTACCTTGAAGGGTGCACGTTCGACCGGTGCAATTGGCACGTGGACCGGGTGCTGATGTGGGGTAGCCCCGAATCGGTTCAGGAAGTGAAAGCGCTGGTGAACATGATCGAGGCGGTGCAGCAGCAGACCGCGGCCGCCCAGGCGGCTTCGAGCGGTGCGGTGACCGCCCAATCCCCGGTTTTGGCCGGGGATTCCGCCGCCATATCCCCGCAGCCCACCTAGAATCCGCTCGTGAGGTTCCATCGCCGTTCCCTTCGGTTCGCGCTGCTGGCGGCCATGTTATGCCTGGCCGGATTGGCGTCTGGATCCGCGCTGGCGTTGGAGCCGGATGAAATCCTGCTCGTCACCAACAAGAATTCCCCGGACAGCCAGAAACTTGCGGCCCAGTATTGCCAACTTCGCGGCGTTCCGCCGGGGCAGGCCATTGCGCTGGATTTGCCCACGGATGAGGAAATGCCCTTCGAAACCTACGAAACCGGGGTCGTCGCCCCGGTGCGCGTATTCCTCAACGAACATCAATTGCAGAACAAGGTGAAATGCCTTCTGACGTTCTACGGCGTGCCGTTTCGGATTGGCGCCAGGCATAACACCCCCGCCGACGAACGGGAGCTGGCCGAACTGAAGGACTTGCAGGCCGCGACCGTCAAGGAACTTGAGCGAGCGGTCGTGCAGTTGGAAAGCAAAGCGTCTGGATTGGACCCGTCGTTCAAGCCGGGCGTCGGGGATTCGATTCCAGCGGTTCTGGCCCGCGCACAAGCGGTCAGTTCCGCGATCGCCGCGAAAATGCCCGCGATCACCGACGCCGACCAGATCGCCGAATTGCGGACATTGCTCCAGACGGTTGGCGGGCCTGCGGAGATCGACCGGCCCGCCCGCGAGCAGGCGCGGCGGCTGGAGTCCGCCCGCTGGGACCGCCAGGCCCGCTCGCTGCTTCGCCATGCGATGCTCGCCAATCTCGGACTCGCCGGATTACTGCGCGTGCTCGACGTCCAGATCGAATATTTCGCCACGGATGCCACCGCGGCGGCCACGGACAACGAGTTGTCGCTGCTTTGGTGGGACTATTATCCCCGGCGCGGACGGCTTGGGAATCCGTTGAATCTGAGCTTTTCCGGGCGAACGACACCCGCGCTGATGGTCATGCGGCTGGACGGCCCGGACCCGACAACGGTTGGGCGCATGATGCAAACCAGCGTTGACGTCGAAAAGACCGGGCTTCAGGGAATCATCGCCATCGACGCCCGCGGATTGCCGCCCATCGACGCCAAGGGGAATCTCGATCCATACGGGGAATTCGACGAGACGCTTCGGCACCTGGCTTACATGCTTCGCACCACCACCGAATTGAAGATCAAGCTCGACGATCAGGACCTGGTCTTTCCGGCACATTCCGTGAAGCACGTGGCGTTCTATTGCGGATGGTACAGCGTCGGCAACTATATTCCGGGATGTGATTTCAATCCGGGCGCGGTTGGGTATCACGTTGCCAGCTATGAAATGGTGACGCTTCATACCCCCTCAACCCGGTGGGTGCGGGGATTGCTCAACGATGGCGTTGTCGCCACGCTTGGGTCGGTCGCCGAGCCGGGCCTCGAGGCCTTCCCCAAGCCCGATGAATTCTTCCCGCTTCTGTTGACGGGCAAGCTGACGATGGCCGAGGTGTATTGGAAGACGACGCCGTTCACCAGTTGGATGATGAGTTTTATCGGGGACCCGCTGTACACGCCGTGCAAGCTGCATCCCCCGATGAAGGTGGAGGACCTGCCGCGGGGGTTGCAAAGGGCGTTCCGATAATATCGGGATTTGGAGAAGTTCCGTGGGGTCAATTCAAGTCAGATTGATATCCGGCCGATATTCAAGGCGGAGAAGCTGCCATGGCGGTACAGATTATTTGTCCTAACCTGCGATGCAGAAAAATCTTAGCCGTTCCGGAAGAGGTGCGCGGCAAACAAGTCAAGTGCCAGCATTGCCAGACCACCTTTCGAGTGCCCGAGCATCGCAGGCCCGTCGTCGCCGCGGGCGCAGATAAGAAGTGACCCTCCCCGCTGGGATTTCGACACTCGTTGAACTCTTCGCGATTCCTCGCCTTAGAAACAAAGGGGATTGGCTATCCATTGGGAGCCAACCGACTTCAGTTGCGCCGAGCGTGGCCAGCACAGGGATTTGCCTTTTATAACACACAGTATTATAGTAACGTAATTGCGTTGGACTCTGATTCAGCTTGCGGGCTTCCGGCGTCTCTGGCAAGCAGAGAAGTTGCCGGATGAAGACTTACAAGCACTGGAGGCCGCGATCATGCGCGATCCTGCCGGCGCGGCAGTGGTCAAAGGAACCGGTGGATTGCGAAAAATCCGGTTCGCGCCGCCTTCACGCGGCAGGGGTAAGAGTGGATCCATGCGGGTCGGATTCGCACAATTTCCGGACTTCGGACGTGTTTATCTCGTGACGATGTTTCTCAAGAAGGACACCGAGAACCTCAGCGCAGCCGATCGCCAAGCCATTAGATCGGCGCTAGCCGACCTCGCCGATGCCCTGCGGAAAGGACGCAACCCATGAAGGCCAAGAATGAAAGCCGAATAACCCGCGGCGGCACTCGCCGTGCGCGGATGACTTCCAAAGGCCGCGAGATTGTTGCATCACTCGCCGAGGCGATCGAGGTCGAGCGGACCAGCATTCCAATCGAGTCCCGATTCACCGTTCGCACCGTCGATTTGCCCGATCAACCCAAAGCATACGACGCTGCCGGCGTGCAAGCCACACGTCACAAGATTGGCGTGAGCCAAGCGATCTTCGCACAGTTGGTGGGGGTATCGGCAATGCTCGTCCGGGCGTGGGAGCAAGGCCAGCGGACGCCGGCGCCCTGGGCTCGCCGCTTGTTCGATGAAGTGAATCGGGATCCAGGACATTGGCGAGGAATGCTGCGCAAGGCGTCGTGATTTGCAGGGGGGGATGCAGGTTGAACTTTTCCGCCCGTGTCTGCGCTGAAATCGAGGCTTTTGGGTTTCAAATCTGTTCTCTTTGCTTGAATGTCTCCTTTCCTTCGGTGACAATCTGCCCAATGTGCACAAGCCATTCCCTGCTCGTCAAAGCGACGCGGAAGCTTCTTGAGCTACGTAGTGATCGTGCTTGGTTCATCCAACTTCCTAGCCGCTGCCCACCGGTACTTTGGTTCGGCAATGGATCTTCACCGAAACCGAAGGTGCTCACGTTTGGAGCGAATCCGTCACGCAAAGAGTTTCTGTCAGATTCTGCAGCCCAAGCAATCGAAAAGGTTCGGTCGTCCGGCGATCAGTCACTCTTGAGTTACCTGGAACCTCCAGACAGCCGCCTTCGCTTGCTGACCCCTGTTGAACGTATGGCTGATATTCTGGACTCCGAATCGTTGCGAGACGAAATCATCGCCAGCTACAACTCCTACTTCGCGGGCAAGCCATACAAGAAATGGTTCGGACACAATCGCGACGGTTCTTACTATGTGGAAGGCTTCCTGCGGGGGTTCGGCGCGTCGTATTACGATGGCAACGCAACTCGACTACAGGCGATTCACATCGACTTGTTCCCATTCGTCACCCTCGACGATTTCGGCCAGATCAAGGAGATCGCTGATACGGCCCTGTTCGGGGACGGGTGGGTGCCAGACTTCGTCGGTCAACTCGTCGAAGCGTTGTCTCCGGAGGTTCTAATCCTCTTCGGTCGAACGAATTGCGGCTATTTTGCCAAATACATCGATGGATCGCTGTCGAATGTGGGATGGGATCGATTTCCTTCTGGGCAATATTTTGTCGGCCATTCTGAAAAGTGTGGCTTGCCAGTTATTGGTCTGAGCACAAACTTGGGGAACCCAAAAGGATTCACTGCGGCAACCCTGAAGCAGTTTGGCGAACATGTTCAAAGCGCGTTAAAGAAATGAAGTTGCCGGACACGAATTGATTCGCCCCCCGCTTTCAAACCAACCCCATTTGCTTCACATTCTTCAGGCTGATTGCCAAGCTCTCGAAAGGGTCGCGCTGGCAGATGTCCTGTTCGATGACGTACCACTCCACGCCGGCATTGCGGCAGGCTTTCAGAATCGCCGGCCAATTCATGTTGCCTTCGCCGATTTCGGCCATTAGCTGCGTCTTGTCCGCACCCATGGCCATGTCTTTCAGGTGAACGCAGGGAATGCGGCCCGCGACCTTCTCGATCCATGCCACCGGATCGCCGCCGCCGTGCTGAATCCAATAGGTGTCGATCTCCATCCAAATCTCGGGCGAGAAATGATCCAGCAGAGTCTGTAGGGCCACCTTGCCGTCGAAGCGGGCCATCTCGTGACTGTGATTGTGATAGCCGACTCGAATCCCCGAGCCGCGGAATTTTTCCGCGACGGCGTTGAAGGACTGGGCGAACGCCGGCCAATCGGCTGGCGTCGGATTCTTCGGAAAGAATCCCGCGGTTGCCGTGTATTTGCAGTTCCAAAGATGATGCTCCTCAATCACCTGGGCCGTTTCATCCCGCATCCGATCCGGCGAAACGTGCGTCGCGCAACACGCCAGGCCCTCTCCCCGCAAAATCCCGGCAAGCTCGTGAGCGTCGATCTTCCCCAAGGCCGAGAGCTGAACGGCGTCGTATCCCATTTTTTTGACCCGCGCCAGCGTCGCCGCAATATCGCGCGGCGTCTTGGTGAAGTCCCGAAGCGTATACATCTGCGCCGCTATCGTCGAACCCATAGACAGATCCTCCCAAGCCCCGGACGTACATCCGGGGCCGCCGTTTTGCACGAATCGCCTCGTTTGCTAACATACCCTTCGGCAGCCGCGAATTGAAGCATGAAGGGATCGCTACCGCCGATGACTTATTGTTTGGGAATCGTCACGAAAGCCGGACTGGTGATGGCCTCCGACTCCCGGACCAATGCGGGATACGACCAGGTCAACACCTGCCGGAAGATGTACACCTTCGTGCAGGAGGGTGAGCGTGTTTTCGTGCTGCTGGCCAGCGGCAGCCTGTCGTGTACCCAATCCGTGATTACTCTGCTCAAGCGGAATTTCGAGAAGGGGGAGGGGCTGGCGCAGGCGACGTCGATGTACGATGCCGCCCGCGTCATCGGCGCCGAAGTGCGCCGGGTCGCCGAAATGGATCGGCCTGCGCTGGAGCGCGACGACTACAAATTCAACGTTCATTTCCTGCTGGGCGGCCAGGTCGCCGGCGAGCCGCCGACCCTTTTCCTCATCTATCCGCAGGGCAACCCGCTCCAGGCCACGGAAGAATCGCCGTATCTTCAGATCGGCGAAACCAAGTACGGCCGGCCGATCCTCGACCGGGGAATCCGCTTTGAGAAGACCACCCTGGAGGAAGCCGCCAAATATGCCCTGCTTTCCCTCGACTCGACCATGAAATCCAACGTGACGGTCGGCCCGCCGATCGATCTGTTGGCGTATGAAACGGACCAGCTCTCGATCACCCATCAGCGCCGGTTTTTGGCGGACGATTCGGACTTGATGAAGATCGGTCAGCGCTGGCAACAGGCCCTGCGCGTCGCCGTCGCCAAGCTGCCGAACATCCGATTCACCGTTTCGTCCCGGACGACGGAGAAGGCCCCGGCACAGGAGTCGATCCAACTGGTGGAGACCCCGGCCGCCGAAGCCGTGGCGGATACTCAGGCCCAGCAGGAAGCGCCGCCCGCGGCGCGCGTCACCAAGCCACCCGGAGAAGACTAGGCGCGAAATACGAAATTCGAATCCCGGCGCGCCGGGACAAATTCAAAATTCGAATGACCGAATAAAGACTGCTTCGGCCAGATGTTTCGAATTTCGAGTTTCGAATTTGATTCGTCATTCGAGTTTCGAATTTCGATTTTTGGGTTCTGCCGATTTCCAGCGCCACCAGGAACCACCATGTCCCCCGACCTCTCCCAAACTCCGCTCATCCGCAAGCTCGATGAGATGCGGCAGCGCTACGACGTGCTCCACGAGTCGATGAATGATCCGGCCGTGCACGGCAGTGCTCAGAAGCTGATCGCGGCCAGCAAGGAGGCCGGCAAGCTCGAGCCGGTCGTCAGGCGATTCAAGGAATACCAGACGATCCTGCGGACGATCGGGGAGCTGGAAGAGATGGCCGGCGATTCCGCGGACGCCGAGATGGCCCAGCTTGCCGTCGCGGATTTGCCGGAATCGAAGCGGCGGGCGGCGGAGTTGCTGGAATCCCTGAAGGACGAGCTGGTTGCCGCCGAGGACAACGCGGTGGACTCGTTCTTCCTGGAAATCCGCGCCGGCACGGGCGGCGAGGAGGCGGCGCTGTTCGCCCGCGATCTGTACGAGATGTACCGGAAATATTGCGAGGCCAAAGGCTATCGCTTTGAAGTCAGCGACTTTTCGGTCAGCGAGCGGGGCGGATTCAAGGAGGTCATCGTCAACGTCCGCGCCCGCGGGGCGTTCCGGCGTCTGCGATTCGAGGGGGGCGGACATCGCGTCCAGCGCGTGCCGGAAACCGAGGCCCAGGGCAGGATCCACACCAGCGCCGCCACCGTTGCCGTCCTGCCGGAATTGCCGGACGTGAAAATCGACATCAATCCGAAGGACGTGGAGGAATTTGGATGCCGCGGCGGCGGACCCGGCGGTCAGAACGTCAACAAGGTGGAGACCGGCTGGCGAATCCTCTACAAACCCACCGGTTTGCAATTCAAGATGACCGAGCACAAAAGCCAGACCCAGAACAAGGAACGAGCCTGGGCGCTTTTGCGCGCCACGCTCTACGAGGCCGAGCAGGCCAAACAGCACGCCGCCGTCACCAGCGCCCGCAAGGCCATGATGGGCAGCGGCGACCGCAGCCAGCGCATCCGAACCTACAACTTCCCCCAAAACCGCTGCACCGATCACCGTCTTGGCGGCGAAGGCGGCGGTGAAAAGAATTTTAATCTCGACCAGATCATGCAGGGGATGCTGGATCCGTTGCTGGATGCGCTGCTGGAATTAGACAAGCAACAGAGGCTGGAGAATCTGTAGCCGCTGCGCGGAAATTCGAAATTCGAAACTCGAAATTCGAGTCAAATTCGAAGGCACAAATTCGAATTTCGAATTTCGAATTTGATTCGTCATTCGAATTTCGAGTTTCGATTTTCCGCGTGGCGGCGGCGCTCTTTTCCCGTACAATGCCCCGTATGGCAAAGGAACCCAAAACAACCAAATCCGCGTCCTCCGCGAAAAAGAAACCCGAACGGAAACCGCCAGCGGCATCGGCGGGTTCGCCGCTGATCGATCCGGCCTCCTCCGCCGCCGCCGCGGCGGCGCTTGTCGGGCACAAGGTCGCTGCCCCCGCTTCCGCCGCCGGTCCCAAAACGGAGTCCAGCAGCTTTCGCAATCTCAAGGACTCGCTGACCAAACCACACTCGCAAACCATCGGCGGGGTTCTCGACAAGATCGCGCCCAGCTCCCAGAAATGGATCGGAGGCCCAACCCAAGGCGGCAAGCAAGTCGGCCACAACCAAACCTTCGGCGCCGACGTCGCCCGCAAAAGCGTCCCCCGCCGAACCGCCGGGTGACCGCGGGGCGCGATCCTCAAATCACCTGCACCACTTCCAGATCCAGAATTGTTCTCGGATCGAAATCGATCCGCTGCTCGAACGTGCCGGTCAAACCCGCGCGACCCAGGGCGATGATCCAACCTTGTTCGACGACCAATTCCTCGATGATGCGTCCGCCGGCCAAAGTCGCGCGGCACACGGCGGTGTATTTGCGCTTGGGCGCGCCATTTTCCACCAGGAATTTCCGCCATTCTTCGGGCAAAACCTTGGCCAGCCGATTTCGGGGAGGTGTGCGGGAGTGCATGGAACGTGTTATAATACAATCCAATGGCTTCCATCGCCGCATCGCGACAATCCCAGGTAACCGGCGAGCCGGCCTGGGAAATTGCCCGGTTATTTCCTAACCAAGGGCATTGGTCGGTCGAGGAATACCTGACCCTTCCCGGAAATCACCTCGTCGAATTCTCGCACGGAAACGTCGAGGTCCTTCCTATGCCAACTGAACTACACCAACGTATTGTCGCATTTCTATATGAAGCCATTGTGGCGTTCGTGCGGCCCCAAGGGTTGGGAATGGTGCTATTTGCACCGCTCCGAATCCGTCTGGACCCAAACAAAATCCGTGAACCGGACATCGCGTTTATGTTCAAATCAAACGCGAGGAGGCGTGCCAATGAATTTTGGGACGGGGCGGATTGGGTGATCGAAGTTGTCAGCAATGACGATCGCCGCCGCGATCTGGAGATCAAACGGTTCGAATACGCGCGGGCTGGAATACCGGAATATTGGATTGTCGATCCGATGAACTCACAAGTCATCGTGCTGTCGCTGCAAGGAGATCGTTATGTCGAGATCGGCGTGTTCAAACCGGGCGAACGAGCGGAATCATCCGTCGTCAAGGGGTTCGTGCTGGACGTTGGCCAGATGTTCGCGGCCGCGCGCGAATGACGACTAAGGGGTCGTGCAAGAACAAATGCGCAGAAGACCCCCACCCCAGCCATCCCCCTGAGTACAGGGAGAGGGGGAAATGCGGAGTTGTTCTTGCACAGTCCCTAACTGCCCAATTATCCGCACGCATCGCCAACCGGTTCGTTCACCTCATCCGCCGCGTTCTCGGCCGGCCAGACGCCCGGACCGCCGCCGACATACCACTTATCCAGAACAGCCTGCCAATCGCGCAGGCTGTGCACCTGAATGAATTGGCGCTTTACCTCGGTCGCCAGCGGATGGAACCGGCTGTACTTGATCCCCATCTTCCGCATCCGCCGGGCGGCCAACGATTCGCCGTGAATCTGGACCGCGATCTGGAAATGTTCCTCCAGCGCCTGGCGCTGTTGCGGGATTTTCGGCGGAAGAATTTCGGCATTGGGATTTGCCAGCAAGCGCTCGGCATGCTGGAAAATCCAGGGGTTTCCGATCGCGCCTCGGGCGATCCAGACCATATCGACGGCTGTTTCACGATACATCCGCACGGCGTCGGCGGCGGTGAAAACGTCGCCGCTGCCGAGGATCGTTTTTTGCGGATATCGCCGCTTCAGCGCGGCCAAAAACGGCCAATGCGCCGAGCCGACGTATTTCTGCTGGACCGTGCGGGCGTGGACGCGCGCCGCGGCGACGCCCAACGACCATCCCCGTTCGATGATCTCGAAGAATCGTTCTTCGGCTTCGGCCGAATCGTCGAATCCCCGGCGCAGGCTGAGGGTGAGGGGAAAATCGCCCAACCGATCGCGCACGGCCCGCATGACGTTCACCGCCCGGACGACGTCGAACAACATGTGTCCGCCGCGGGCTTTGTTCTTGATCTTCTTCACCGGACAGGCGAAGTTCAGATCGATCACGTCGTACCCCGCCTGGGCCAGAATCCCCGCCGCCCGCGCCATCGTTTCCGGTTCGCTGCCGATAATCTGCCCGGCGACGGGATGATCCTCATCATTGATGTCGATGGAGTTGCGCAATCCCTGGCCGCCGTTACAGAGAATGACGTCGAGCAGCGCTTCGGTGACGGCATAAGGGCAGCCACGGCGACGGGCAACGATCCGCATGGCGCGGTCGCTGTATCCGGCCAGGCCGGCCTGGCAAAAAGGGGTGCGAAGGGTGGTGGGGCCGAGGTGCATAGCGAGTACGGGAAATTCGAAACTCGAAACTCGAATCAAATTCGAAGCCTGAAATTCGAAACGGGACACTGTTTCATCATTCGAATTTCGAATTTGATTCGTCATTCGAATTTCGAGTTTCGAATTTTCTCTTCACACTCCCACTCCAAATTCATCCGCGCGGTTGGCCAGTTCATCGGCAATCAGCGACGCTCTCTCCAACGCATCCACCGTCCTCGGGTCTTTCATCGGCTGTTCCTGATAAACGGCGATCCTGCCATTTTTGCCGATGACGACGGTTCCGCGCTTGGTGCAGTTATACGGCTCCTCGCCCGCCCACATCCCGTAGGCCTTGGCCATTCGGCGGGTGGGATCGGAAAGCAGATCGTAGGGAATGCCGTATTGCTTGCGAAAGGCGGCATGACTGAACGGGCTGTCACAACTGACGCCGAAGACGACGGTTTGGTCGTCCTTGGCGATCCGGCCCAGTTCCGGCCCGAAGGTGCAATGCTCCTGCGTGCAAATCGGGCTGAAATCCATCGGATAAAACAGCAGGATGATCTTCTTCTTGCCGCGATAATCCAAAAGCTTCACCTTGTTCTTGTCCTGATTCATCAGTTCAAATTCCGGCGCCGGCTGACCGATCTTCAACGGGGCGTTTTCCATGTGGGGCTCCTTGTGTGGAATGGTAGGGCAATGAGGGTGATTAGAAAAGTAGCATGCGGAATTGATCCCTTCGCATTACCCATTTGGGGTTCAATACGATTAGATTTGAAATCCATGGGAGAAAGAGTCTCACGCAGAGGCGCAAAGGCGCAGAGAAGAAAATGCTCCGTTTTCTCTGCGCCTTTGCGCCTCTGCGTGAGCTGTCTTCTTGTGCAATTAAAAGTGACGCGAGCGTTTACATAAGAATGACGGGCTGATATGCTTTATTTCCATGCCACGAACTGCTCGACACGCTCCCGGCGGACTGGTGTATCACGTTCTGAATCGGGCCAACGGACGCCTGCGGCTATTCAAGAAAGACGACGATTTTCTCGCGTTCGAACGGGTGCTGGTCCTGGCGCATCGGCGGGCGCCGATCCGCATTCTGGACTGGTGCCTGATGTCGAACCATTGGCACCTGGTGCTCTGGCCGCGGGAGGATGGCGAGCTGACCGCGTTCATGCGGTGGCTGACGCTGACGCACGCGCAGCGTTGGAAGCACGCGCACGCGGCGGTCGGACACGGGCATTTGTATCAGGGCCGATTCAAGAGTTTTCCGATTGAACAGGATGAACATCTGCTGACGGTGCTGCGTTACGTGGAGCGCAATCCGCTGCGGGCGGGGCTGGTGCGGCGGGCCGAGCGGTGGCGATGGGGCAGTTGCCACGTGCGGCAGGACCGCTCGCACGAGTTGCATCCGCTGCTGAGCGCCTGGCCCGTGCCCCGGCCGTCAAGATGGCTGGAAACGGTGAACGTGCCGCAAAGCGAAGCGGAGGAGAAGATGGTCAAGGTGTGCATCGCGCGGAACCGGCCGGTGGGAAGCGATCCATGGGTGCAACGGATGGCCAAAGCGTTGTCCCTAGGGCATACCCTGCGTCCGCGTGGCCGCCCCGTCGGCTGGCGGAAGAAGCGGAAATCAGAGGCCAAATCGGGATAATGGTTCGCGTCACCTTTAATTTCAAGATGCCTTGGCGAGAAGGGTCTCCAGACCTTCCGCGATCAATTCGGACCGACGGACTCCGCGCAGACGAGCCAGCTTATCGGTACGCTGGAGCAATCCCCTCTCCATGGAAATCAGCACTCGTTTTGATCCCTTGCCCATCCTTGGCCGGCCGCGTTTCCCGGCCATTGCCCAACGGTTCCGCATTTTTCGGTTCAAGGGACAGGTTTGCAGAATTGTGCCTTCGTGATTGAGATCGTCGGTAGCTTTGGCCAATTCAGCCGCCGTCATTTCCCAGTATGGCTTTTGCCGAATATGAGGGCTGTGTTTTTTCATCGAATGTTCCGGCGATAGATCGCCCGTTCCCGTTCCGAGAGTTTACCAAAATACTCCAAGAAAAGGCCTTTTTTGGCCTCCCTAATCCGGCGGAGTATGCCCAAATTTCTGGGTGCCGAAGCACGGCCGGGGGACCGGCCGGCTCACTTTGGAAATTGAGCCGGGGGGGTGTAGCGGGATTCCAGTGAGGTTCAGGTCAGATGAGTGAACAACCAGATCGACGTCAAATTGAACAGCGCGTGCATGGTGATCGACATCCATAGGTTGCCGGTGCGTTCGTAGGCGTAGCCCAGGCAGACGCCGAGGAAGAAAATTTGCGGCCAGGTCCACCAGGAATGCATCATGGCGAAAGCGGCGGCGGCCAGAACCACGGCGGGCCAGGATCGCTTGAAAAGATAACGAAAGAGCGTTTGCAGAAGTCCGCGGAAGAACATCTCCTCGGCAAGTGGAGCGACGGCGCCGGCGGCCAGCACGTCGGCGGCACGCAGCCAGGGCGGGGGATTGCTCTTGAGAATTTCAAGCAACTGGTGCGGCGGAGGGGATTTGCCAAGATATTCCAGCGCCCATTGCGCGAGGCCGTCGACGCAGACGATCAGCGGCAGGGCCAGCGCGAGTCCGAAGGCGCCGGCGACGATGCCCGCGGGAATTCGCCGGAGGCTGATGCCCACGCGCTTGACCCCGTTGATACGGATGGAAACCGTCGCGGCAAGCATGGCCGCGAATACCGCAAGTTCCATCACACCGCTGTAGACGACGGTTTCGGGATCGGAGAGCCTGGTGGTGGCGGGGTGATTTCGTTGCTTGGCGAGGGACTGATGGACGGCTGCGATCAAGAGGAGGGATATCGCCCAAGCGGCCAGGGCGAATGCGATGGCGCGGAACAAGACGAGGGGCGATTCGCCCGGGGAGAGGCGCTCGGGTCCTAGAATCCTCTTGGGATTGAAGACGCCCAGGGCGATTGCCACGGCGATGGAAGCGGCGGCGGCGATGGGAATCCACGTGAAGTTTGACATTCAAGCGATCCGTTTTACAACAGTCTGGTCATCGTGAGTATCCTCGATCAAATCCTCGATACCAAGCGCCGGGAAGTGGCGTCGGCGAAAACCCAGACGCCGGTGGAGGAGTTGAAGGCGCGGATCGCCCAAACCCCTCGGCCAAGGAATTTCTTCCACGCGGTGACGACTCCTGGAAAAAGGCGAATGAATCTGATCGCGGAGGTGAAAAAGGCATCGCCGAGCGCGGGGGTGATCCGGGCGGATTTCGATCCGGGGGCGATCGCGCGGGCCTACGCGGACGCCGGGGCGGATGCGCTGAGCGTGTTGACGGACGAGCCCTATTTCCAGGGCAAGCTGGAGGATCTTCGCACGGTTCGGCGAGCGGTGAATCTTCCGGTGCTGCGGAAGGATTTCATCATCGACGCGTACCAGGTGTACGAATCGCGGGCGGCCGGGGCGGATGCGGTGCTGCTGATCGCCGAGTGCCTGGAGACGAGCCATCTGATCGACCTGCAAATCCTGGCGACGGAGTTGAACATGACGTGCCTGATCGAGGTTCACGACGTGGACAATCTGATGCGGGTTAGGGACCAGGTGATCGGATTTCCGCATCGGAGCTACAGCCTGCTAGGGATCAACAACCGGGATCTGCGGACGTTTCGGACGGACCTGGGAACGACGTTGCGGATGTGCGAACTGGTTGCCGACCGGCGGGTTCTGGTGAGCGAGAGCGGGATCAAGACGTCACAGGACATCCGGAAGCTGGCGGATGCGGGGGTGGCGGCGGTGCTGATCGGGGAAGAATTGATGCGCAGCGGGGACGTCAAGGCCAAGATTGGGGAGATGTTTGGGGACTGAAAGTGGAAAATTCGAAATTCGAAATTCGAATGACGAATCAAATTCGAAATTCAAATGACGAAACGGCCCTCGTTTCGAATTTTGAGTTTCGAATTTGATTCGTCATTCGAATTTCGAGTTTCGAATTTGTATCACATTCCTCCCGGCGCCGCGCCGCCATTGTGGGGCTGTTGGTTCTGCATCTTGGTATAGCACTGCATGCCGGCGGCGGTCAGGGCTTGCAGGAGCTGCGAGGGAAGATAGGAGTCAAGACGAACGGCGGAGGCGTCGGTGGACATGGTGCATCCCATCGGGGGGAGATTGTCGGGCATGGTGACGCCCATATCCATGCCGAACATTTTGGCGTAACCCAAGCCGGTGGTGGCCCACAAATCGAGGGGGACGTAAACCGCGCCGAAGCGCTGGGGGGGCAATTCCGAGGAGACGGCCTTGGTGGTGCCGATCTTGGCCAGGGGATCATCGCCGGCCTTGGCTGCGGAGATGGCGGCGCTGATGCCGGCGTCGTCGAGGCCCATCACGGTCAGGAGGTTCTGGTCATCCACCAGGCCGGTGAACATATCAGGGCCCTGGGGGCCGTAGATCATGCTAATAAACTGCATGGCCTGCATTTGCTGGGGGTTTTGTCCGTTCAAATTGATGGGGCTCTTGACCTCGTCGAAGCTGACGCCATCGACGGTCTTGGCATCGCGCGTGAACGACTGGACGGCGCCGGCGGGCATTTGCACGCCGATCGCTTTGATCGCGGCTTGCTGGGCGTCTTGCATCTCACGCATGGCCTCCAGCATCGCCTTGGCATCGCCATGGCGGATAGCGACCATCTGAATCAGCGGCCCGGCGCCGGGCTGGGCGCTAGGCATCAGCAGTCCAAACGTTGATGAGGGCGAGAGCCCGGCCAACTTCTCCAGGGCCGTGATCCAGTCGTTGAGCGATGAATACTGCGGACCCAGGTCGGCGATGGCAGCCTGGATCGGCGCCAGAAAATTCGACATCGCCGGCGTCATCGGCTGCGGGCTGTTACCGCCGAACACCAGGTATTTCCCGCTGGCCAACCCCGTGAGAAGGGAATCATCCGTGTTCTTGATGTCGGCGAGGCCCTTGCCCCAGGCTGACTCCGGCTCGAACTGACACATCAACGTCGTGGCGACGCCGTCGGGGCTGAGGTTGACGCTGTAACTGGCGGCAGTGGCGCCTTCGGTGAATGATTGAGCGGTGTTGAGACACTGGGTGACGATCACCTTGGCCAGCGGGGCGAATTTCGTGGCGTCGATGTTTTGCATCTTCACGAACTGGCTGATGAGCTGATCGATTTCGGGCGGCGCGGCCTGGCGGGCCTTGTCGATCGCTTGCAGCATTTTCGGCCTGAGGGCCTTGAGATTGCCGAGGATGACGATGTCCTTGCCGTCCAGTTCCTTGGCGGCGAGTCCGTCGACCTGAATGACGTCGGTGGGCGGTTTGGCGACGATGTCGCGGACGGGGCTTGCGGCGGCGTAATCGCCCCAGTGGGCGAGATAGGTCACGTCCATGTCGCCCTTGAAATGGACCTGGGTGAGATCGCCATCGGGTTTGGCATCGGCGAAATTGCCGATGAACTTCTGGTAATCAGAAACGGGAATGAGGATAAGCACCGATTGGCCGTTGGGGGCATTGAGTCCCGCGGGGTCGATGTACGCAATCACCAGGTCGCCGGCGCCATTGACGCCGTCGGGCGCGCCAACGCGCTTCAGGAGCGATCCCAACGGATCGGCCATTTCCGGCGACAATTGCCCCAGACCCAGCGACGTGGCCAGATCGGCGACCTTTTTGCTGGTGGCCTGGAGATTGCTGACCTTGAGCACGGCCAGGGCATTGCTGGGCACCTGGTTCATCACCTGGGCCGAAACAAAGGAGGCCGCCATCCCCACCCACGCCACCGCCACCAAAACGAAGTTTCTTGATATTTTCATAGTCTCCACCGTAAAGTTGGTTTCCATCCTACCGGCGCTTAGTAATAGACGGAAGAGGGCCAAATAAATTTCATTCGCGATCGATTTTCACTTCCCTATAATGCGGGGATAAAGGAGCGAGCAGTTGCTTCTGCCGATCATTGAGCGTTCCTATCCAGGCCCCGGCCATTTTGGCGCCGGTCCGGCCCATATTGACTCGGTGAGGGTGTTGCGGATCAGCATTACCGATCGCTGCAATTACCGCTGTGTGTATTGCATGCCGGAAGAGGGCGTGACCTGGCTGCCAAAGGCCGAGATATTGAGTTTTGAAGAGATCGGGCGGGTGGTGAAGGCGGCCATCCAAATCCACGGCATCCGGCGATTCAAATTAACCGGCGGCGAGCCGACGGTGCGCAATGGACTGGCCGAGTTGGTGGCAATGCTCAAGCGAATCGAGGGGGTGGAGGACTTATCGCTGACGACCAATGGGCAGCGTCTTGCGGAGTTGGCACGGCCCCTTCGGGCGGCGGGGCTGGATCGGGTGACGATCAGCATCGACAGCCTGGACCCCGCGCGGTTCCGGCGGATTACGCGGACGGGGGATTTGGCGAGCGTGCTGGCGGGCCTGGATCGGGCCGAGGAGGCGGGGTTGGCTTCGATCAAGATAAACTGCGTGACGATGCGGGGGATCAACGACGACGAGTTGGCCGATTTTGCGCGGCTGACGGTCGATCGGAAGGTGACGGTGCGGTTCATCGAGTATATGCCGCTGGGAGAGGCGGCAATCGGCCCGGCGGCGGGATGCGATGGGCAATCGCGCGGCGACAATGCGCTGATCAGCGAAGCCGAAACCCGCGGCATCATTGAGCGCGAGCTTGGGCCGCTGACGCCGGTCAATCGGCGAAGCGAAGCGGGGGTCGGCCCGGCAAAGGTTTGGCGGCTTTCGCGCGGGCGGCCGCTGGGGCGGATCGGATTCATCAGCGCCATGTCGGCGCCGTTCTGCGACACCTGCAATCGGCTGCGCCTGACGGCGGACGGGCTGCTGCGATCCTGCCTGTTCGACGGCGGCGAAATCGACGTCAAATCCATTCTCCGGGGTCGGGACCCTTCGCTGCAAACCCTCGCCGACGCCATGGTGCGATGCGTCCGCCTGAAGCCAGCCGTGCATTCGCGGCATGGCAATAAACAGATGAGCAGAATCGGCGGATAGCCGCAAATCGGGTGTGCCAAAATTTCCGGGAGAGCAGAAATTGAACCGCCATGACGCCAAGACGCCAAGGTGGAAATTGCGCATTGGCAGATTACCTTGGCGTCTTGGCGTCATGGCGGTTCAATCGTCTTTGCTCCCGGAAGAATTGGCAGACCCCGCAAATCCGTGCTGGCTAATGACAAATGACCAAGGACGAATGACAATCCTTTTCAATGGCCAAGGCGCGCAATGATCTCTTCGACCGCGTCATCTACCTGAGCCTGCGGATGATCGCGATGGCGATGCACTGGTTTCCGGTGGACCTGAATCTGCGGACGGCCCAGCATTTTGGGACGGTCTGGGACTATTTCGATAAAAGGCACCACCAGCGCGCGGTCGCCAATCTCGAGCGATGTTTTCCGCATTTCACGGATGCGCAGCGCGAATCATTGGCGACCAAGAGCGTTCAGCACATGTGCATGCTCGCGGTGGAGATGATGCACACCACCCGGCTGGTCCGCGTGGACACCTGGCGGAAATACGTCGAGTTGGACAACTTCCATGACACCCTGGAGTTGCTGATGGCCAACAAAAAGGGGTTGATCATGCTCACGGGCCATTACGGCAACTGGGAGATTCTGGGTTACGTGATGGCGACGCTGGGTTTTGAAAGCACCGCCGTGGCCCGGCCGCTGGACAACCCGTACCTGAGCGAATGGGTTTACGGGGTGCGCGAGCGGCAGGGACAGAAAATCGTGGGGAAAAAAGGCGCGACGTCGGAAATCACGGAGTTGCTGGCCAGCGGCGGGGTCGTCGGCTTCGTCGCCGACCAGAACGCCGGGCACAAGGGGATCTTCGTCGATTTCTTCGGGCGCAAGGCCAGCACGTACAAATCGATCGGGTTGCTGGCGATGCAATTCGAGGTGCCGATCGTGGTCGGCTACGCGCGGCGATTGGGCGGTCGATTCCGGTTTCGGCTGGCGACGCAGGACATCATCTGGCCGGCCGATTGGAAGGACCAGCCCGATCCGCTGCTCTACATCACCCAGCGGTACACCAAGGCGATCGAAGATTTCGTGCGTGACGATCCAAGCCAATATCTGTGGCTCCATCGCCGCTGGAAAACCCGGCCCAAGGGCGAAGAGCCGCTGAAACACGACTGATTTCCCTAACTGACCGCTCTTTCGTTCGCAAGGCAAAATATTACCGCAGAGATCGCGGAGAACGCAGAGAAATCCTGCGAAGCGCTTTATTTGACATCTTTACATTTCATGTCTCTTCTCCGCGATCTCCGCGATCTCTGCGGTTAAATTCAACTTTCCGGATGTCAAAGAGCCGTCCGCTTGAGCAATTCGTCTATCGCGGGCCCAGAAGCAATTGGCGATATTTGTCGTAGCAGATGGCCCAATCGTAAAGCCGTCGAACGCGGTCCCGTCCGCCGGCGATCAGTTTTTCGCGCAGGGGAGCATCGGACAAAACTCTTACGATCGCATTTGCCAGGGCGCGCGGGTTCCTGGCGGGGACGAGCAATCCGCTGATGCCGTCTTCGATCACGTCCCGAATCCCCGGCACGTTGGTTCCGATGACCGGCACCCCCGCCGCCATCGCCTCGATCAATACCAGCCCGAATCCCTCGGCATCGGAGGGAAGCACCAGAACGTCGGCCTTCTCCAACGCCTGGGCCGACCCCGCGACCGCGCCGTGCAATATCGCCCGGTCCTGAAGACCGAGCCGGTTGATGGTTGACTGAATCTCGCCGCGCCGGCTCCCTTCGCCCCAGATGTCCAACGTGAAATTCGCGTTCAAAAGCGAAACCGCGGCGACGAGGTCCCCAATGCGTTTGATCGGATCGAGCCGGCCGATGAAGGCAACCCTCTGGCCCTCTCCCCCCCGCCGCTCGCTGGGAAAGTCCTGGATTCGGACGGCGTTGGGAATGATGACCAGTTTTGCCGGCGTCACTCCGGCCCATCGGATGGCTGCGTCCTGCACCGATGGCGATGGAACGACGATTTTCTCGGCCGCGTGTTGAATCACATTCTGGAGCCTCCAATGCCAGGGGGGATTGGGCTGGGTGGTCTGGATGGACTGGAGAAATCGAACGCCGGGGAGAACCAGCGACGCCAAAGCCGCGACGGCATTGGCATGGATGAGGAAGCTGAAGACGGTGTCGATTTCTTCCTGTCGGATCAGCCAGACAAGCTTGGCCAGGACGCGCGGATCGACGCTACAGCAGGCGTTCAATGTGGTGACGGGGACGCCGCCGTTGCGTAATTGATCCGCCACCGGTCCCCAGCGATCGAGGCAGGCGACGTGAACGTGGAAATCCGGATCGCCGTGAAGCCGGACGGCCAGTTCGCGCACGACGGTCGGCGTTCCGCCGATTCGCAAATCGGTAATGAGGAGAAGTATTCGGCGTTGCACCGGGGGAAGTTTACCCGAATTTCCGTCAAATCCGGCGCGGGTGGTTAGGGAAACCAAACGTACCAAGGCTATTTCAGCATTTCGACTACGCCAATCTGTGAACGCAGGATGGCATTGACGATCTTCGTCAAATTAGCGGCGGCGCGTTTGTCTTTGCCGACCAGCTTCTCCCGCACGTCCTCGTCCAGGTAGATGGGGATTTGCAATGTCTTGGCCGGCCGATAGAGCTTGCCTTGAACGGCTTTGGTAAAGTCGTAGTGCTTTTTCATCGCCTTCGCTCCAGGTACGTCGCCCGTTCGCGCCCATTGGCTCGGCGAGCCGAAATGATTCTCACGACTTCCTCACCGGATTCGTCCGGCTCAGGCCAGGAGTGGATCACGACAAGGATTCTACCAGATATCGACATTCCCATGCCTGCCCAACGGTCCTCATCCGACGAATGCTTTTCGTCATGCACGGTCAAGACCGATGCGTCGGAAAAGATCGTGCATGCCTCTTCAAAAGAGGCGCGATGCTTCCGCCGATTTTCGGAGGCTTTAATCCGGTCCCAGTGAAATCGCATCGGTAATTTCCGAGCACGTCGGCCAGCGGGGATATCGTACAATCCGTATAGATGCCGATCAATCCAAAAGCGGGATCTGCGGTTCGTAGTTCGCCTGTATCAAGGAATCGCCCGTCAAAGTGTGGCCTGGGTGCAGGAAGCTGACCGTGGAAGCTCTGATCCTTCACCCGGAATAGGACGATTACCCAGGGGAACTGAGCGGTTTGTGGTCATTCCAGGATTTCGATGGGGCATCACGTGAGGCACGTCTGTCGCCGTCTTTTGCCGGCGATGGCTTTGGTGTCACGGCGCGGCGGTTTAACGGTTGGTAAATGTCCCAAAGTGTCCCAAAAGGCCCCATTTTCGGCGTTCGCGTTTTTTGGGGAGCGCGGCGCGAGAAAGTGGAGAGGTGGAAAGTAGAGCAAAAAAAACAAGCTCCTCTATATTTAGAGCGGGGAGGTGAAAGAAATGGACGTGTTTTTTGGAATTCGACGAATTTTTTTTGAAAAAATTTTGCGTGGGCGAGTCGGATGATGCGAATCGATTCATTTCTTATCCGGGCTGTCGGCGTCATCGGGGTGATGGAGCAAAGGAACCCGCGGATGGCCATCCGCGGGCTTGGGGGGAGTTCCCAAGGGAGCAAGCTCCCTGGGCTTTGGATTGTTTCCTTTGGGGCGGGGTTGGGACTCGGATGAAGCGATCGTGTTCCGAGCTTGTGTTGGCGGAAAGGTGAGTAAGAGATAATCTCAGTGCAGTAATGGCAAGCTTTTCTGATCCGGCAAGGCCGCCGAACCTGAGATTGGCACTGAGGCTTCTGGCGAAGGGAAATTGGCCCGCGTTGAAGCGGGAGTGCCTCGCGGCATTGGGGCGCCGGGCATATCCGTCCGATTACCAGCGATGGCGGGAACTTCATCGAATTACGGACCGAGATCGCCGGCGCATGCGGGCACAAATGCAAAGTCGGACCAAACCGCCGGGGATTTCGGTTGTTCTTCAATCGCTGGATCGCGGGGAAGGATCGCGCGCGTCGGTCGAATCGGTCGTGCGGCAGATCTATCCGAATTGGCAACTCATCATTGTGGGAGGGGGCGAGCGCGATTCCAGCGATTCTCGAGTCCGGCACGTTCCGGCCGGCGGCGGGAAGACGGCCGCCGTTGAATTGGCGACCGGCGAATATGTCTGTTTTGTCGAGTCCGGTGACGAGTTGGCGGAGCATGCGCTGTTTCGGCTCGCCGAGGCGATCGTGTGCAATCGGTCGCTGGACATGATTTACAGCGATGAAGACATGGTGTCGGACATGGGGGTTCATGCCGAGCCATTTTTCAAGCCCGATTGGTCGCCGGAGTATTTTCTCGCCTGGAATTACTTGGGCCGGCTGGCAGCGTATCGGCGGGAACTGATCGGAAAAATCGGCGGGATCAGGGAGGAATTCGCCGATGCGTTTGAGTACGACCTGATCCTGCGGCTGGTTGCCGAAAAGGCAGCGATTCATCATGTACCCGACGTGCTGTATCACCGCGGGAAATCTGCCGCCACCGAGCCATCGGGGGCGTCGGCCGGGCGGGCATTGCGAGAGTATCTGGCTTCAACCGGGCAATCGGCGACGATCGAGAGCGGCGGCGCGGGCGGCGTGCATCGCGTCCGTTTCGCGCTGGCGGGAAATCCGCTGGTGTCGATCGTCATCCCCAGCGCCAGCCGATCGGCGACGATTCGCGGCCGGCAGAGTTGGTTCGTGCTGGAATGCGTATCGAGCATCCGGCGATTGAGCACGTACAAGAACGTTGAAATCATCGTGTTGGACAACAACGACATGCCGGAGGAGCTAGCGGCGGCACTGGGGCCGCTGGAGATTCGGCGGGTTCCGTTCATTGGGGAATTCAACCTGACGCGAAAGATCAATCTGGGCGCTTCGCAAGCGCGGGGCGAGCAATTGATCCTTCTGAACGATGACATCGAGGTCATCACGCCGGATTGGATCGAAGCGATGCTGGAATTCGCGCAGCAGCCCCAGATCGGTGCGGTGGGCGCGCAGCTATTGTTTCCCGACGACACGCAGCAACACACGGGCGTGATCCTGCTGAACGGCAACCCGCGGCATCCGTTTTATGGAATGCCGGCGGGGCATCCGGGATATTTTCATTCTTCGCAGGTGCATCGGAACTGGTCGGCCGTCACCGGGGCGTGCATGATGACCCGTGCCCAGAACTACAAGGCCGTCGGGGGATTCAGCGAACAGTTTCCGCTCAATTACAACGACATTGATTATTGCCTGAAGCTCGGGGCAATCGGCAAACGAATCGTGTATACGCCGTACGCGAAGCTGTATCACTACGAATCGGTGAGCAAGACCGGGACGTACCGCCGCGAATTTGAAGCATTTCACAGAACGTGGCGGGAGCGATTTGGCCGCGACCCGTACTACAACCCGAACCTCGGGCGGCATTTCCGGGTCAGGGCGTGAGCGGGTCTTCGTGGCTTCCCTGTCTTTCTGATCTCTTCCAAGAAAGCCTTACCGCGAAGGCGCGAAGAAGCGAAGGTGCGCGAAGAAATTCAATACCTGTTTTCTTCGCGTACCTTCGCTTCTTCGCGCCTTCGCGGTAAGTTCCATTTAAGAATGCCCGGCATGAGGGCGTGTTCTAATCTGGAAGTTGACGTCAGTTAGGTCTTGGTTGCGGCGGATTCGGATATCCGATTCGATATTGGCCTTCGAGAATCGCCCCGGCTCCCACGGCCAGCGATGGGGCCAGGACGTCGCCCTTGATCTCGGCATCGGGACCAACCAGGACCGGTCCCCGGCTGGTGATCGTGGCCTTCACCTTTCCGCGGATCACCATCCCGCCGCACAAAACGCGATCGGCTACAATCTGACCCTTTTTCTCAACGGTTACAACGCCGCAGGTTTCGACGCTTCGGCGGGCCTGGTAGTCCTTGATGGGCAAATCTTCCAGCCGCAGGGATTTATGACAGAATTTGCAAACGACGCTGAGCGCTTTGCGCGAGGCCGGCTGGCTCTGCCCGCAATGGAGGCAAACGATGCTGGCCCGATCGTCGCCGGAGGGAGAATCTGCAATCGGCTCTAGCGGAATCGCCATGAAGCCTCAATCGGCAATCGGGGCGATTTCAGCCCACCCTGGCCGGTTGTGGGGCACCGCCCGGTTGACGCGCCACCTGGACGGTCACCTTCGGCTGGCCCGCTTTCACCGCCTCGGGACCCACGCTCACGTGACCCGTGAACACGGCACCCTCCTCGACGACCAGCTTGTTGGCACGCAGATCGCCTTCGTACCTGGCGCTGGTCTTCAATTCGATCCGGTCGCTGGCCACAAGGTTTCCATGAATCTCGCCTTCGACCAGCAGCGACCCGGCCTCCACGTCAGCCTGTAGCTTGGCTTCCTTGGCGACATGCACCCGACCGGTGGTGGTGATCTTGCCTTCCATCCGGCCGTGGATGCGCATTCCTTTTTCAAAAGTGAGTTCGCCCTTGAAGTTAGCGTCGGGCCCGATGATCGTGGGGTAATCTTGCGGGGATGAGTCCGCCATGGAATCCTCCAAAATGAATAGCGCCAGCCTCCAAGCCGGCAATTGTTGCGCGATTATAACGAGAGGATCGGCGAGGGCTAGTGGTTTGGCGGGAAATGGGGGAGAAAAATCCCCGGGTTTATATGTGGGGGGAAAGGCGAGACCACGTTTCACCGGTTCTGCCCAAACTTTCGGGTATCGAAGACCGGCCGGAGGACCGGCCGGCTCTGCTTCGGAATTGAGCCGGCCGGTCCTCCGGCCAATTCTCATTGCCCGGATCTTTGGGCACACCAGTTCCACCCCCGCAGTGCCCCTTTTCTCCCCGCCCTCACGAGATTCGGTCCGTCTCGTTCACGCCGACCACAGAGCGAGTCCAGCGTTGCCCGCCCTTTTTTTCCGGGGTTTTCCGTGACGATCGCAGTGCAATCCGTGCTGAGCGAAAAGACCGATCCATTCTCTAAACAAAACGGAGGAGGTGAGATTCGAACTCACGGGACCCTCACGGGCCCACCGGTTTTCAAGACCGGCGCATTCGACCACTCTGCCACTCCTCCAGGATGTACACCCGAGTTTAGCCAAGCGCCGCAAGTCGGTCAAAGTGCAAAGGTTGTATCGGTGACGACCAAACGAAGGATTGGTATCCAATGTCAACCGGAATAGGATTTCGCGATTATAATTTCCAGTCGCATGACCGTTCAGGAGCAGCTCAAATCCGGCATGTTGGATCATCAGGCCGGCCGATTGGCGGAGGCGGAGAGGAAATACCGCCAGATTCTGGCACGGCAGCCCAATCATGCGGGCGCATTGCATCTGTTGGGGATGCTGGCGGGGCAGGTGGGCCGTTTGGACGCCGCAGTGGAATTGATCCGTCGTGCCATCGCCCTCAATCCCAACGTAGCCGAAGCCCACAGCAATCTCGGCAACGCTCTGAGAAAGAACGGACGGTTCGATGAGGCCATCGCCGCGTGTCGTCAGGCCATCGCCCTCAAGCCCAACTACGCCCTGGCGCACGGCAATCTCGGCAACGCCTTGAAAGACAAAGGCCAACTGGATGAGGCCATCGCCGCCTATCGACAGGCAATTGCCCTCAATCCCAACTTACCCGAAGCCCATAGTATTCTAGGCAATGCCTTGAAAGACAAAGGCCAACTGGATGAGGCCATCGCCGCCTATCGGCAGGCAATTGCCCTCAATCCCAACTTACCCGAAGCCCACAGTAATCTAGGCAATGCGTTGAAAGACAAAGGCCAACTGGATGAAGGCATCGCGGCCTATCGACAGGCAATTGCCCTCAATCCCAACTTACCCGAAGCCCACAGTAATCTAGGCAATGCGTTGAAAGACAAAGGCCAACTGGATGAGGGCATCGCGGCCTATTCCAAAGCGATCGAGTGTAGGCCGGGTTGGGCTGTGCCTCACGTTAATCTCGGCAAATTGTTTAGCTCGCAGGGCCGCTTCGAGGAGGCACGTCTAGCCTTCCAGCAGGGTGCTCAATGTGAGCCGGATAACTCCGACGCCCAAAATTGCCTGGCCATGGTTCTGGCCGAGTTGCAGCGATTTGATGAAGCGGGCAAAGCTCTGGATCGCGCCGCCGCTCTGGCGCCCAATTCCGCGTTGACTCACGAGGCGCGCGGGATGATTTTGTGGCGTAGCGGCCGGGGCGTGGAGGCGGTGGAGAGTTTTCGCCGCGCCCTTGAAATCGCGCCCGAATCGGGTTCGGTTTGGATTGACCTCGGCGAGGCCTTGCGGCAAATCGGGCGGTTCGCCGAGGCCGCCGACTGCGCCCGCCAAATTCTGGTCCGGCGACCAGGCGCGGCCGAGGCGTACACCCTGATGGCCAGTGTTGGCGCCAGCGCCGACGCGGTGGAGATGGCGTGGCTCATGGCATCCGTCGATGATCCGCAAACGCCCATCCGCGACCGCGCCGAACTCGGATTTGTCCTCGGAAAGATGCTGGACGATGCCGGACGCTTCGATGAAGCGTTTGCTCACTACGCCCGTGCCAATTCGCTGGTATTACAAATGCGCCACGCCGCCGGCGAGCGGTACAACAGTGATCAGTTTGCGCATCGCGTGGATGAGTCAATTGCGATGTTCACGCCGGAATTCTTTGCGCGCACGCACGACTGGGGCGAGGCTTCGGAATTGCCCGTTTTCATCGTGGGAATGCCGCGGTCCGGAACAAGCCTTGTCGAACAGATCGCGTCCAGTCACCCGGACGTCTTCGGCGCCGGCGAGCTGTTGGAAATCGGCAAAATCGAGACCTCGCTGAGTTCCACCCAATGTCTTCCAGGTCCCATCAAGGACGCCGCGGGCAAACAATTGGAACGGCTGCGGGCACTCGGCAGTTCGGCGTTGCGCGTGATCGACAAAACGCCCGCCAATGTCGAGCGCCTTGGATTGATCGCCACGCTTTTCCCCTCGGCGCGTGTCATTCTTTGCCGACGCGATCCTCGCGACACCTGCCTCTCCTGTTTCTTCCAGCGGTTTACCGCCGGCAATCTTTACTCCTTCGACCTGGGGCAATGCGGCCGCCATCACGTCCATACCGATCGGCTCGTCGCGCACTGGCTGAAGGTGCTGCCTCTGCGGATGCTGGAGGTACAATACGAAGACCTGGTTGCGGATTTGGACACACAAAGCCGCCGCATCATCAGTTTCCTGGGTTTGCCGTGGAACCCCGCGTGCCTGGATTTTCACCGGACCGAGCGAACCGTGCAGTCAGCCAGTGACTGGCAGGTTCGCCAGCCGATCTACACTCGGTCCGTGGGCCGCTGGCGGAATTATGAAAGGCATTTGGGGCCGATCTTCGAAGCGTTCGGCTTAAACAAATGATTCGTGCTGCGAGAATGACCATCGCATATCGGCGAAAAAAGACGTGGTCTACGTATCGCTCACAGTCTATCCGACGCTGGAAATAAGTTCAAAAGCGGAAGGGGGAAGTGCAAGTTGCAAGTGCAAGGGGGAAGTGCAAGTGGCAAGTGACAAGTGCAAGTTGGGCTTTAACTAACAACTTGCACTAATAACTTGCAACTTCCCTCTAACTTTTCCAGAAAGCGGGCAGGCCGGTCAACGCGAAGGAGAACGTGGCTTTCACCCGATCCAGGGAACGCTGGGATTTTTCGCGGCGAGAGAGCAGCCGATGGATCGCGTATTGGATCGCCGGAACCAGCACGCGCAGCGGCAGGTCGATGGTCACCAGAGTCTTGTACAACCTGGCGGCCGATCGGCCGTGATGTTTGCGTAGATATCTTGCCCAGCCGCATTCGTAGTTGCGATAGACGAATCCGCGGTTGGCGCGGGAGCTGACCCGGCCGAGATGTTCGATCTCGGCTTCGGGGACGTATTGGATGTTTCCAAATTGGCTGAGGCGGCGGCAGAGGTCCACGTCCTCGACTCCGAAAGGAAATCCCTCGTCGAACCCGCCGGATTTTTCGAAGGGTTCGCGCCGGATCATGAGGGCGGCGGCGGCGAGTTGGCCGACGGGGCCGGGTACTTGGGGGTCGAAACCTTCGCGGCGGTATTGGCGATAGGCGGAGCGGAATAAGCCGGTCCATTTGAGGAACAGGATGGAATTGAGCAGGGCCGGGACGGTGGGCAGGTTGCGGCCGGATCGCTGAGGTTTGCCGTCCGCGCCGATGAGTTTCGGCCCGGCGGCGACGGAATCGGGATGCTCAATCATGAACCGCCGCAGGGTTTGCATGGCGTTGGGGCGGACGATCGTGTCATTGTTGAGCAGAAGGAAAAGGGGCCCCGCGGCCGATCTGGCGGCCTGGTTATTTCCCCGGGCGAACCCGACATTTTCGGTATTTCGCAGGAGGATCGAGCCGGGGAATGTTTCGACGACGTTCGCCGACGCATCGGGCGAGGCGTTATCCACGACGATGGTTTGGACGGCCAGATCGCCGCGCGTCGATTCGATCGACGCCAGCAGATTGCGCAGCATGTCCCCGCCGTTGAAGTTGACGATGAGAATGGAAAGGTCGAATGCCTGACTCACGCGCGGCCGTATATTATCGCCTTCGGCGATTAATTGTGGTATGAGAACGCAAATGAAAGCGGTGATTCTAGCCGGAGGCGTGGGGACGCGGATTTCCGAGGAAACCGCGGTAAAACCCAAGCCCATGGTGGACATCGGCGGCAAGCCGATCCTCTGGCACATCATGAAGCTGTACAGCGCCCACGGGGTCAACGATTTCGTGATCTGTCTGGGGTACAAGGGCTACGTGATCAAGGAATACTTCGCGAATTATTTTCTGCACACGTCCGATGTGACGTTCGACATAGCCAACAACATGATGGAGGTCCACCATCGGCACGCCGAGCCCTGGCGGGTGACGCTCGTGGACACGGGCGAGCAGACGCAGACGGGCGGCCGGCTGAAGCACGTGCGCGAGTTCGTCAATGACGAGCCTTCGTTCTGTTTCACCTACGGCGACGGGGTGGGCAACGTGGACATCAAAAAGCTCGTGGCATTCCATGAAAAACACGGCAAGCTGGCGACGCTGACCGCGGTTCAGCCGCCAGGCCGATTTGGCAGCGTCGAGCTGACCGGCGATGTCGTTACCCGATTCATCGAAAAGCCGCACGGCGACGGGGCATGGATCAACGGCGGATTCTTTGTCCTGTCGCCCAAGGTCATCGACTTCGTGGAAGGCCCGAGCACCGTTTGGGAGCGCGAGCCGCTGCAGCGCCTGGCGCGCCAGGGCGAGCTTGTGGCCTATCAGCACGCCGATTTCTGGCATCCGATGGACACGCTTCGCGACAGGAATTATCTGGAAGATTTGTGGCTCCACGGAAAGGCGCCCTGGAGGGTCTGGAAATGACGCCTTCATGGTGGCGAGGCCGAACCGTTTTCATCACCGGGCACACGGGATTCAAAGGCGCGTGGCTCTGCCTGCTCCTGGACCGGCTCGGCGCCAAAGTCCGCGGGTATTCGCTGCCTCCGCCGACCGATCCAAGCCTCTTCAACCTGGCAAGCGCGTATGAATTGGCCGAGACGCAGAACGCCGACGTGCGCGATTTGCCGAAGTTGACCGAAGCGCTTCGCCAATCGGGCGCGGAGATGGTCATTCACCTGGCCGCGCAGTCGCTGGTGCGTCAAAGCTATCTCGATCCGGTCGGAACCTATGGGACCAACCTGTTGGGCACGGTGAACCTTCTGGAGGCGGTTCGACAGGCCGGCGAGGGCGTGCGCGCGGTGGTGGTCGTGACAACCGACAAATGCTACGAGAATCGTGAAGCGGCGCGCGGCTATCTGGAAACCGACGCGCTGGGCGGGCACGATCCATATTCCAGTTCGAAAGCGTGTGCCGAGTTGGCGACCAGCGCGTATCGGCGATCGTTTTTCGACGGGACGACGACGGCGATCGCGTCGGCGCGGGCGGGCAACGTCATCGGCGGAGGGGATTGGTCCAGGGATCGATTGATCCCCGATTTGCTGACGGCGTTCGCGGCCGGGAAGCGAGCGGTGATTCGCAACCCCGATGCGGTTCGGCCATGGCAATTCGTGCTCGATCCCCTGTGCGGGTATCTGAATCTGATGGAACACCTGATGGAGGAGGGCCGCGCCTTTGCCGAGGCGTGGAACTTCGGCCCGATGAACGAAGAGGCGCGGCCGGTGCGCTGGATTGCCGACCAGATGGCCGGGCATTGGTCTGACGGCGCGGCGTGGGAGCCGTCACCCAGCCGGCAGCCCCACGAAGCCGCGTATCTGAAACTCGATGCCGGCAAGGCCATGGAGCGACTTCTGTGGCGGCCGCACACCGATCTGCCCACCGCGTTGAAATGGACCGCCCAATGGTACAAAGCCTGGCATCGGGGCGAGAACGTCCGGCGGATTTCCCAGGACCAGATCGACGAGTTTCTCCAACTCCCGGATCGTTGACCGATTGATATGCCATCCGGTTGCTGCCGATTCTGCGGATCGAAATTGTCGGTGACGTTCGCCGATCTGGGGATGTCCCCGCCGAGCAATTCGTATCTCACCGCCGATCAACTCCATGCGATGGAGCCGTTCTATCCGCTTCATGCCTGGGTTTGCGAAAAATGCCTGCTGGTCCAGCTCGAGGAATTTGAAACGCCACAGCAGATATTCGGCGATTACGCGTATTTCTCGAGTTATTCCGAAAGCTGGCTGCGTCATGCCGAGGTATACGTCGAGATGACGTGCCGGCGGTTCGGATTCGGAGCGCAATCCCGGGTCATCGAAATCGCCAGCAACGATGGATATCTGCTGCAATACTTCAAGCGGCGGGGAATCGGCGTCCTCGGCGTCGAGCCGGCGGCCAATGTCGCCAGGATCGCCGTCGAGGAGCATGGGATTCCCACCCGCGTGGAGTTCTTCGGAAAATCCTGTGCGGCCAAACTGGTCAAAGAGAAGATTCGGCCCGATTTGCTTTTGGGCAACAACGTCCTGGCGCACGTTCCGGACATCAACGATTTTGTCGCCGGCATGAAAATCCTGCTTTCACCCGGCGGAATCATCACCATGGAATTTCCCCATCTGCTTCGCCTGATCGGCTTAAACCAATTCGACACGATCTACCACGAGCATTTTTCATATCTGAGTTTCGATTTTGTCCGGCGGCTCTTCGCGGCCCACGGACTTAAAATCTTCGACGTCGAGGAACTGCCGACCCATGGCGGATCGATTCGCATATTCGCTTCGCACGTCGAGTTCTCCGTCGAAATCGAAAGCCGCGTCGAGACGATGCTAGATGCCGAGCGGAAGGCCGGCCTGGCGGATCTGGCCACCTACCGCCATTTTGACGAGCGGATCAAAAAGACCAAGCGGGCGTTCTTGCGATTTCTGGTGGAGGCGAAATCGGCCGGTAAAACCATCGCCGCCTACGGGGCGGCCGCCAAGGGCAACACGCTGCTCAACTATTGCGGGGTGCGCGCGGATTTCATCGATTACGTCGTGGATCGCTCGCCCCACAAGCAGGGCCGATTCCTGCCCGGCACCCACCTTCCAATCCACCCGCCGGAGAAGGTGGCCCAGACCAAGCCGGACTATCTGCTGATTTTGCCCTGGAACCTCAAGGAGGAGATCATGGAGCAGATGCGCCACATCCGGCAATGGGGCGGAAAATTCGTCGTCGCCATTCCCGCGACCGAGGTGATCTGAGGAGAACATGAACCTTCAGCCGGCGCCATTATCCGGAGCGTTCGTCATCGACTCGCAACTGTTCCGCGACGATAGGGGCTTCTTCTGCTATTCGTTCGACCGTTCGAAGTTCGAGAAGCTGGGGCTTGGCACGCAGATCGTGCAGTCCAACGTCTCGTTCAACCATAAAGCGGGGACGCTGCGCGGCATGCACTTCCAGATCGAGCCGATGGCCCAGCCCAAGCTGGTTCGCTGCACGGCGGGCGCGATTTACGACGTGATCATCGATCTTCGGCGCGATTCGCCCACCCATCGGCAATGGTTTGCCGCGGAATTGTCGGCGGAGAATCATCGCGCCTTGTATATTCCCGCCGGATTCGCGCACGGATTCCAGACGCTGGCGGATGGCACGGAAGTGCTTTACGACATGTTTCAGTGGTACGCCGCCGAAGCCGCCAGGGGCGTTCGATACAACGATCCGGCATTCGCGATCCGTTGGCCGCTGGAGGTTCGCGTCATTTCCGAGCGTGACGGGGCGTATCCGGATTACGGGGGCTGAGCAAAAGAGGCGAAAATGAACCGCGTATTGGTCACCGGCGCCGGCGGCTTCATCGGCCGTCAGGTCGTTTCCGAACTGCTGGGGCGTGGCGACGAAGTTCACGCCGCCGACCTGGCTGGTTCGCCATCCTCGGACGCAGTTTCGCATCGGGTCGATCTGCTCGACGAACCCAGGGTGGACGAGCTGATCTCGCGCATCAAGCCGACGCATCTGGTGCATCTGGCCTGGTACGCCGAGCACCGGAAATTCTGGAATTCACCGTTGAATCTGGATTGGCTTACGGCATCGGAGAAGCTGTTCCGATCGTTCACGGCCCACGGCGGCGAGCGGGCGGTATTCGCCGGCACCTGCGCGGAGTATGACTGGACGCATTCCCACTTGCGCGAGGATTCGACACCCAGCAATCCCGCGACGCTCTACGGGATTTGCAAGAACAACCTGCGGCAGAACATCGAAGCGATCGCGCGCCTGCCGCAGGTGAGCGTCGCATGGGCACGGATATTCTTTCTGTACGGTCCCGGCGAGGACGCCCGGCGGTTTATTCCGTCGGTCCTGAATCCGCTGCTGAGCAAGCGGCCGGCGATCGTGCGGAACGGCTCGCACGTTCGCGATTTCCTGCACGTCCAGGACGTCGGCCGGGCATTTGCCGCCATCCTCCACAGCCCCGTTCAGGGCGTCATCAACGTCGCGTCCGGGGAACCGACCAAGCTGGGCGATGTCGCCAAAATTCTCGCCGAACTGGCGGGAGCCGAATCGCTGCTGGAGATTCAGGATTCCCCGGCCACGCCGGACAATCCCGAGGTTTTGACGGCCGATGTCGGCAAGCTTCGGTCGATCGGCTTCGTGCCGGGATATACGCTTCGGCAGGGTTTGGGGACGCTCATCGGGGCAACATAATGCACTTTTAGCGTTCGAGGGCCCGCGGGATAGCCCCGCGGGTTTGACCGTGCGGTGTTTTGCATTTTTTCATCTTCGCGCTTGAATTCAAACTAATGTTTGAAATAATAGATTTAAGCAAATGTCTGAGGCGGCACACGACCATTCCGTCGAAACACGCGGGCGATTATTGGACGCGGCGGGAGAGGTCTTCGCACTGAAGGGGTTCGCCGATGCCACCATTCGCGAGATTTGCCGAAAGGCGCAGGCCAACATCGCGGCGGTGAATTACCACTTTGGCGATAAACAAAGGCTCTACGCAGCGGTGTTCGCATATTTGAGACTGCAAGCCGATGAGGGGTCCGGACCTCCCGACACCGGCGCCGGCGGGTCCGCCGAGGATCGGCTCCGCGGATTTATCCGGCAATTCCTGAAAAGTCTGCTCGGTCCCGGCCGGCCGTCATGGAGCGGGCGGCTGATGGCCCGGGAGATGAGCGAGCCGACCGGCGTGTTCCAATCGTTCGTCGAGGATCAAATTCGACCGAGGGAGGCGATGCTTCAGGCAATCATCCGCGAAATCGTCGGCGAGCTTCCGCCGCGCGTCATCGCCAAATGTTCCGTCAGCGTGGTGGGACAGATGATGCATTACCACTTTGCCAGGCCGGTGTTAAAGGGGCTTAGCCCGATTTACGCCGACCTGGACCAACACGTTGAAGAGCTGGCCGACCATGTGACGCGGTTTTCGCTGGGCGGCCTGCGAGCGATCGCGGATCGTTACCGAAAAACGTAGCCGTAACCATACGCTCATCGGCAATTTATCAAAAACACAGTTGACAAAGATTACGCCGTTATTTATTATAACGTCGTTATGGGATTAAAGGAACGGCGACAGCGTGAGCGGGATGAGGTTCGTGCCAAGATACTGGACGCGGCCAGGGACCTCTTCGCAGCGGAGGGAGTCGAAGCGGTCTCCATGCGAAAGATTGCCGATGCGGTCGAGTATTCTCCAACGATAATTTACCAATACTTCGCGGACAAGGACACGTTGCTTCACGAGATTTGCACGGAGGATTTCGGGGCATTGGCGCGAACCTTCGTCGAGATCGCCAACGTCGCCGATCCGATCAAGCGGATCGAACAGATCGGTCTGGCCTATGGCCGCTTCGGCATTGAACATCCAAACCACTATCGCCTGATGTTTATGACGCCCTTCCACGGCAAACGGCTCAACGCAGAGGAACTGTGCAAGAAGGGAAATCCGGATGAGGATGGATATGCCTTTCTCAAGCAAACGGTGACGGAAGCCATCGCGGCCGGGCGGTTTCGGATCGGGTTGACGGATGCGGACATGATTTCGCAGGTGCTGTGGGCCATGGTGCATGGCATCGTTTCATTGCACATCACCAAGGCCAACGATCCGTGGCTTGAATGGCGGCCATTCGAGCGGCGAATTCAATTGATGATCGACGCCGTGATACGCGGATTGACCGAGGGATCGGAAGCGAGACGCCAATGAATTTCCTGGCGATGAGAATG
Organism: Tepidisphaeraceae bacterium; assembly: GCA_050014015.1. Lineage (GTDB taxonomy): Bacteria > Planctomycetota > Phycisphaerae > Tepidisphaerales > Tepidisphaeraceae > PALSA-1353. The sequence goes on along the minus strand of JBEKEC010000019.1, from coordinate 38,325 downwards.
CTGGTGGGGGATCGGCTGAAATATCTGAGCCTGGTGGCCGGTCTGGCGTTCGCGGCCCTGCTGGTGACTCAACAGGCTTCGATCTTCTGCGGTTACGCGCTGCGCACGGGGTCATGGATTCACGATGAGCGATGCTGCGATCTGTGGGTGATGGACGATCAGGCCGATTTCACCGAAGCGAACAAGGACATTTTGGATACGGCGTTGGATCGGGTGCGAGGCGTGAGCGGCGTGCTGTGGGCGGTGCCGATGTACAAGGGATATCTGAAATGCCGGTTGCCGGATGGAACGGCGTTGTCCGCGCGCGTGATCGGGGTGGACGACGCGACGTTGATCGGCGCGCCGGCGCGAATGGTCGAGGGCCGCACCGACGGCCTTCGCCGCGACCGGGCGGTATTCATCAATGCCGACCAGGCCGGCGATGGGCTGCTGCTGAAGCGCGCCAATCCTCCGCGGCCGCTGCGAGTGGGCGACAGCATCGCGATCAACGACAACGAGGCCATCGTGGCCGGCGCCTATCGGGCGACGCCGGAGTTCTTTTGGGACCCGGTTTTTTATACGACGTTCAGCCGCGCGCTGGCGATGGCCCCTTCGGAGCGGCGCACCACGACGTACGTTCTGGTGAAGGTCAGGCCCGGATCGAGCATTTCCGAAGTCGCCGGGCGAATCGGACGCATTCCGGGGTTGAAGGCCGTGACTGGCGATCAATTCGCCGCGATGACGATGGATTACGTGCTGAAGAAAACGGGCATCCTGGTGAACTTCGGGATCACGATCGGGCTGGGATTTCTGATCGGAGTTCTGGTCAGCGGACAAACGCTCTACACGTTCATGCTGGACAACATGAAACATTTCGCCACCCTCAAGGCGATGGGGGCGGGGAATCTGGCGATCATCAAAATGGTCGGTCTGCAGGCGGCATGGGTGGGCGGGATTGGTTACGGCATCGGCGTCGGCGGAGCGGCATTCACCGGATTCGTCTTTTCGAAAATCGGCGTGGCATTCGAAATGCCCTGGCAGATTCCGGTGATCGGCGCCGTCGCCATCCTCCTCTGCTGCGTGGCGGCGGCGATTTTCAGCCTGGTGCGCGTGCTTCGGCTGGACCCGGCGGTGGTGTTCAAGGGATAGCAATGACTTCAACCATTCAAGAGTATCAATCCGTCATCCCGCATCCGCCGGAATTGGCGGTGCATTGCCGGGGCGTGACGAAATCCTACGGCGCGGGGGCGGCGAAGGTGACGGCGCTGCGTGGAATCGACCTGGACGTGAGAACGGGCGAGCTGCTGATGCTGGTCGGGCCGTCGGGATGCGGCAAGACGACGCTGATCAGTTGCATCGCGGGGATTCTCGATCAGGACGAGGGCCGGTGCAGCGTTTTCGGTCACGATTTCAAGTTGATGCCGCAGCGGGAAAAGACGCGGCTGCGCGGGCGGACGGTCGGGTTTGTGTTCCAGGCGTTCAACCTTTTGCCCACGCTATCGGCCGCGGAAAACGTCGCCGTCCCGCTGCTCATCCACCAGATACCTCGCGCCAAGGCGATCGCCAAGGCCAGGGAAATCCTCGATCGCGTGGGACTTGGCGCACGGCACGGCGCGATGCCGAGTGAACTTTCCGGAGGCCAGCAGCAGCGCGTGGCCATCGCCCGGGCGCTCGTCCACGATCCGAAGATCATCGTTTGCGACGAGCCGACCAGCGCGCTGGACCACGAAACCGGCCATCAGATCATGGAGATGCTGCGCTCGGTGGCGATGCGGAGCGGGCGATCGCTGGTGATCGTGACGCACGACGCGCGGATTTTTGAGTTTGCGGATCGCATCGCGCAGATGGACGATGGCACGGTTCAACGCGTGGTCGATTCGGCCGAGGAATTGAACAACTGATCGGCGTAACGGGAGTTGTCATGATTCGCAAAATGTTTCTGCCGGTTCTGGCCATCGCGGGAGTTATGTTTGCCGCGTACACGGTGGTGGGTGGAAGCCACCCGTCGCCGGCGGCGACGCCGGCGGCGGAGCCCAGCCGCGCGCCCTTCGCCAATTACGTCGCGGGCGCGGGGATTGTCGAGGCATTCAGCGAGAACATCCAAGTGGGGACGGTTGTGCCCGGGGTGGTGGAACAGATTTTCGTGAAGGTGGGGGACAACGTCAGGAAAGGCCAGCCGCTCTGGCTGATCGACGACCGCGATCTTCAGGCGGATTTGGCGACGAGGCGAGCGGCCGCGGCGGTCCAGCAATCGATGCTGGCGTCGGCGCAGGCGAAATACGACCGGTTGAAGGAGATGCCTCGCCCCGAGGAGGTCCCCCCCGCCGAGGCCCGCGTTCAAGCCGATCTTCACACCCTGCAAGACGCGCAGGATCAACTGCGAACGCTTCAGAGCGTGTCCGACCCGCGCGCCTTCAGCCGGGACGATCTGGACCGTCGCCGGCACGCGGTTGAAATCGCTCAGGCACATCTGGCCGAATCGAAGGCGAACCTGGTCCTCCTGAAGGCCGGCTCGTGGGACGAGGATTTGAAGGTTGCCTTGGCCGACGTCGAAAGCGCCGGGGCGAATCTGCTGGCGGCGCAAATGCAGGTGAAAAGCGATCTGATATCGATCGATCGGCTGACGGTGACGGCGCCGGTGGACGGGCAGGTGCTGCAAGTGAAGCTGCACGTGGGGGAGTACGCGCCGGCGGGGGAACTGGCGACGCCGCTGATGTTGATCGGCGACGTGCACAAGCTGGTGGTGCGGACGGACGTGGACGAGAACGACGCCTGGCGCGTTGGGCGCGATCCGACCGCCAAATCGCGGGCGGTCGCCTATTTGCGCGGCAACCGCGGCATCGCCTGTGAATTGAAATTCCATCGCATCGAACCGTTGGTGATCCCCAAGAAATCACTGACCGGCGACAGCACCGAACGAGTGGACACGCGCGTTTTGCAGGTACTATACGTATTCGACCCCGGCGATAGGCCGATCTACGTAGGTCAGCAGATGGACGTGTTCATCGAGACTGGAGCCGGCCAAGAATTGATGAATTACCATTAGGGAAGGCGCAACATGATCGAGTTCCGAGAGTTTCTTCCGAGCCAACCGCGTGCCCTGGCGATCGCGATTCCAATGGCCATGCTGGCATTATGGGGTTGCGCGGTAGGGCCGGATTACAAACAGCCGGACACGAAGACGCCGGAGCAGTACAGCGAGATCGGCTCGGCGACGCAGCCGACGAGCCGATCCGCGGCGGGCGGCAGCACGCGGCCCGACTATCAGCGTTGGTGGGAGACGCTGAACGACCCGACGTTGAACCGGTTGATCGACCGCGCCGTTGGCGGCAATCCCGACCTGCTGGCGGCGGAGGCGCGGATTCGCGAGGCGCGGTTCAATCGGGGGATTCTCGTATCCGGGCTTTTCCCCGACGTCGGGGCGCAGGGGGGATACACTCATACCCGGACGAGCCTGAATTCGGCCGAAATTGCGGGGTTTTCTTCTTCCGCGTCCAGCTCGCAGATACCCATCAACAGTTTGGTGGAGTCCGATCTGTGGCAGGCGGGATTCGACATGACGTGGGAAATCGACGTGTTCGGGGGAAATCGGCGGGCGATCGAGGCGGCGAGCTACAGCGTTCAGGCGGCACAGTGGGACCAACGGGACGTTCTGGTGTCGATGCTGGCGGAGGTGGCCGTGAACTACATCGAGCTGCGGGGGTCGCAGCGCGAATTGCAGCTTGCCCAGGACAATCTTCAAAGCCAGGAGCAGACGTTGGAATTGACGCGGCGCAAGGCGGAGGGGGGCCTGGTGCCGTATCTCGACGTGGCGCAGCAGGAAGCGCAAGTGGCGACGACGGCGGCGATCGTGCCGACGCTGGAAGGGCAAATTCGCCAGACCATTCACCATCTGGGGATATTGCTGGGCCAGGATCCGGGTTCGTTGTCGGATGAATTGAGCGTGGTGGAGCCGATCCCGGTGGGTCCGGGGAGCGTACCGCCGGGCTTGCCGGGGGAATTGCTGCGGCGGCGTCCGGACGTGCGGCGCGCCGAGCGGCAGCTTGCGGCGGCGACGGCGCAGATCGGGGTCGCCACCGCCGATCTGTTCCCGAAGTTCTCCATAACCGGAGCGTTGGGGGTCGGATCGCAAAGGTTAAAACAACTGTTCGATTATTCCAGCCGGATGTACGACATCGCCCCGGGCGTCACCTGGGACATCTTCAATGCCGGGAAGGTCACGTCGAACATTCACGTCCAAAACGAGCGTCAGGCGGAAGCGCTCCAGGCGTATCGCAAGGCGGTGCTGCAAAGCCTGGGCGACGTGGACGACGCGCTGGTGGCATACAACCGCGAGCAGGTGCGTTTGCAATCGCTGCGCGAGGCGGTCGCCGCCAACCAGAAAGCCGTGGATCTGTCCACCGAGCTTTTCGAGAAGGGCAGCGCCGATTTCCTGAGCGTGCTGGATGCGCAGCGCAGCCTGTTTGGAGCGCAGGACTCGATGGCCCAGAGCGAGCAGCAGGTGTCGGCGGATCTGGTGGCGCTGTACAAAGCGCTGGGGGGCGGGTGGGAATAGACGTAGCTTGTGACTGAAAGGCCAGCCCGATCTTCGCAGTCATTACGAGAAGAGCAGGCGCTTCGCTATGCGACCAATTTGGGCTTGAATTGCTCTCGCTGGCTCCAAGGAATGGGCACTACGTCGTAGCTGGTCAAAGCGTCGAGTACGGGGTCAAGCAGCCGAGATTCGGAATCGTTGAGCATGGCGTAGGCTTCCGATCCCTCGGGCCGTGTCTCTTTGGTGTCAACCCACGCGAAAGCGAGGGCCTCAGCCGCATCACGATCTGGTCGATTGATCGCCCTAAGAAGACGCTCGGGGCGCGTACGGGACTTCGGGATCGCAAAATCGAAGCGGTGGTCATAACCGCTCTTTCCGGGAAAACGAATGTTAGACACGCAACGAATTTCGCTGGCCTCCAGCCAAAGGGTAACATCCTCCAGGAACAGACTGGTTACAGTCGGCGTGGCAAGATAAAACAGGTCGTTGACCGCTAGCATTGCCTGCACGAGATTATGCTTGCGCAGGGAAAAGCTTTCTCGCGTGGCCTTCGTGGTGATCGCGTCGCCGTCAAGCTGCACACCGAATCCGTTCAGAGTCACGTGAAGCAAATCTCTTCTTTTTTTAGAGTCTAGGTTGCACCCGGACATTAGGAGATCCTGCACTACGTACCCGTCGTCGGTCAGCATGAAATGTCCATTGGACCGCTTGACGTAAAACTGAAGGTAGTCGTTGTGGCGATCGAGGTACGGCGTGGTGACCTCAATGCTGTCGCCAACTTCGCGCAGTTGGGACTTGTCGCGCAGCCAATCGACGTAGCGATCGATGAGGTTCTTAATCTCGTCGATCATGTGAATATTCCTCGGCTAATTATAGGCGGTTCTGTAACGTTACAGTACCGCATGAAATCCTGAAGCGTTTGCCACGGATCAGCCGGGTTAGTGAACTCTCCGGGCGAGAGCGGATAGGCCCACCTGTCACCAAATCCCTCCCGGTAAACATGAAGGTGTGGGCAGGGAATCTCGGCATCGTCAGGATTGCGATGTCTTGGGCCATTGAGGTCGAGCCTAGCCAGCACCACGACCTGGCGGGCTCGGTTCTGGTAGGTGACCTTGGAAATATCAATACGAACGCGACGGATGTCGCGCAAGAAGCTTTCAGATCGGTCTTTGGATGCCAACGGTACGGTAAGCAAGCCCATGGTGGGGTACAGGTATTCCTTGTCATCGGTGCGGACATTTTCCATCCGGAGCAACTCGTCAGCTTCAGCTTGGGTTAGATCGAGGTCTGCCATGGCATCCGTCCGTTATTCCGGTACATCGGCATAGCCGTCTCGACTTCATCATGCGCCACATGCAGCGCTCGACACGCTACGCCAATGACCTGTCCATGGCAAGCAATACTGCTTCGTCTCGACACGTCGGTCGGGAGGCCAAGCACTCCCGTCCTGATGCAATGCCGCGACGTATCGGCTCGCAGGACTTTTGTCACGGACCGCTAGGTGCTACAACATGATCATGGCAACCAAGGAACAGAATCTGAAGACGGTCGGGGATGCGGGCGTGGTCGCGGTCATTCGCGCCAATTCCAAAGACCAACTCGTGGGCATTACCGAAGCGCTGCTGGCGGGCGGCGTGCCGGCGATCGAGGTCACCATGAGCACTCCCAAGGCGATCTCGGGGATCGAGATGCTGGCGGACCGCTTCGGCGACCGGGCGGTCATCGGGGTGGGCACGGTGATCGACGCCGCGACCGCGCGCGACGCGATCGCGGCCGGGGCGCAGTTCGTCGTTTCGCCGGTGTTCGACGAGCAGATCGTTTCGACGACCCGGCGCTATGGCAAGATCATGATTCCCGGCGCGTTCACGCCGACGGAAATTCTCCGCGCCTGGTCGGCTGGGGCGGACGTGGTGAAAGTGTTCCCGTCGACGGTGCTGGGTCCGCAATATTTCAAGGACATTCTGGCCCCGCTGCCGCAGCTTCGTCTGACGCCGACGGGCGGGGTGGACGTGAAGAACGCGGGGGACTGGATCAAGGCGGGCGCGGTGTTCGTCGGCGCGGGATCGTCGCTGGTGACGAAGGACGCGCTGGCAAAAAGCGACTGGGCCGGCGTGACCGCCAACGCCAGGGAATTCGTCGAGGCCATCCGCAACGCCCGGGCTAAATGAATCCCGGCCAAAATAAACGATGCCACAGGTTCGCGTCGATCGCGTTTTGCAGATGGCCCAGGAGCAGCATCGCGCCGGCCGCTTCGCCGAGGCCGAAGCCCTCTGCGCCCAGATCCTGCGCGCGCAACCGAACCACCGGGATGCATTGCACCTGTTAAGCATCGTGGCGATGCAAACGGGCCGGATCGACATGGCGGTCGATCTCGCCGCCCGCGCCGCCGCGGCGCATCCGCTCGTCGCCGAGCTTCATGCCAATCTCGGTGAATTCTCGCGTCAGGCGGGAAAACTGGACCAATCGGTCGCCTCGTTCCAGCGCGCCATCGCGCTCAAACCGGGCGAGCCGACGTTTCATAACAGTCTTGGGCTGGCGCTGGGGGAAAGGCGACAACCCGAAGACGCCCTGAAGGAATTTGAGCGAGCCATTCAACTGAAGCCGGATTACGCCGATGCCTACGGCAATCTCGGGGGCGCACTGCGGGAGTTGGGCCGATTGGATGAAGCCCACGCCGCCATGACCGCCGCCGTCCGTTTGCAGCCGGGCGCCGCGCGGGTGCATCAGAATCTGGCGCTGGTGCTGGCAGATCAGAGGAAATTCTCCGAGGCGATTGCGAGTTACTCGCGCGCCATCGCCATCCAGCCGGACTATCGGCAGGCCCATTGGGACCTGGGCATGTTGTATCTGCTGCTGGGCGATCTGGAGCGCGGCTGGGCGGAATACCAGTGGCGTCCGGGTGTTGCCCCTCGGTTCACCCAACCGCAGCGGAGGCTTTGCCTACCGCAATGGACCGGCGAGGATTTGCACGGCAAGACGATTCTGCTCTACGCCGAACAGGGTTTTGGCGATGCAATCCAGTTCGTCAGGTACGTCCCGATGGTGGCGGCGCTTGGAGCGCGAATTGTTTTGCAGTGCCAGGCGGAATTGACCGGTTTGCTGGGCGATATTGCGCAAGTGGCGGCCATGGGACAACCATTACCGCCGTTTGACGTTCACTGGCCACTGATGAGCCTTCCCCTGGCATTCAAAACCGATTTGCGATCGATTCCGCGAACGACGCCATACCTGAAGCCGGATACGCATCGCGTCACGGCGTGGTCGAGGCGATTGGGCTCGTCGGAAGGGCGGATGCGGATCGGGCTGGTGTGGTCCGGCAACCCGAGCTTCAGGGGCAACCCCGCGCGCTCATTGAGCCTGCGGCAATTGCGCGATGTGGCGGCGGTGGGCGGCGTGACATTCTACAGTTTGCAAAAGGGTCCGGCCGCGGCGGAAGCGAAACAACCACCCGCGGGAATGCGATTGATCGACCTCGGAGCCGAGCTGCACGATTTTGGCGACACGGCGGCGGTCATGTCCCTGTTGGATCTGATCGTCTCGACGGATACGTCGGCAGCGCATCTCGCCGGGGCGCTCGCCAGGCCGGTTTGGGTGATGCTGCAATACGCGGCGGATTGGCGATGGATGTTGGATCGCGAGGATTCACCGTGGTATCCGACGATGCGGCTGTTCCGCCAGCCGAGTTTCGGAGACTGGGAAACGCCGATTCGCAAAGTGGTCGAGACGCTGCTGCGAAAAGGGATGGGAAAAGGGGTCGGGAGTCTTTGATGGAAAAGACTCCCGACCCCTTTGAATTTCCCCAGAGGATTAGGATTGTTTTCCGGGCATCCAGAACACGTTGGAACGCGTTAGCAACCTAACGCGACAAATTAAGATGGACTTTCCAATGACGATAATGCAAGCACGCATGATTCCACATGCGTTCTTCACCATAACGCACACGCGGCTGTTATATTCATCAATGCCTCAATTTCGCTTGTCGCGGACTCGGCTTGACGAGGTGCGCCAGCGTATTCGCCAACTCCAAGCGTGCGCAAAAAAGGAATTTGGTGGCGTGACGCCTGCTACCTATCCGGAGTTTCGCAAATACAATATAACTCTCGCGCTTAGTCCCGAAGAAGTTGATGACATCGTCGCGTTGCTGGAAGCAATGCATACGGAGGCAGTTCCAAATCCGCCACATATCCGGGTGATGTTAGAGGTGCGGGATATAAAAGATATTCTCGATCTGATTGCACTGTTGCGCGCAGGATGAAGGTGGGAAATTCAAAGGGGTCGGGAGTCTTTGATTGAAAAGACTCCCGACCCCTTTGAATTGTCTTTGCTTGCGTGGATGCGTGGGCGGCCACGCGGATGCAGCGTCGATTCCAATTCCAATCGCCGGGCGGTTTGTTCCTGCCACGGCTCATCTCCGTAGGGCCGGCCTCGCTTGACGCAATCGCGCATGGATTCTACTTCCGCGGTGGTTTCGGATCGGTTCACCCACGCGATCCAATCCGCCGGGGCTTTGACCGGCCATTGTTTCATCGGCAATAGCCACGGCGGCAGTTGCCGGGCGGCGCGCTTGGCCAGACTGCTCCATTGCCAGCGCCGGGCCGATTTCACCAGATTCGACCGCAGCGCGTTGCGTTCGACGTATCTGCAGACCGTCAGGAAATGCTCGTCCTGTTGAATCGGAAAACTCTTGAATCGGCCCTGATAAAGCGGACCCGTCCCGGCGGTGTGATGATACGCGTGCCATCGTTGTGTATGCGTCACCGTCATCAGCCGCATGAATTCGCTCAATTCCCCGTCTTCCTTCGGCCAGAGGACCAGGTGCCAATGATTGGGCATCAGACAGTAGCAAACGATCCGCATTGGCAGTCGCTTGTGCACGTGCTCGATCACGCGCACCATCGCCAAGTAATCCGCATCCCCATCGAACAACCGACCGCGCCCCACGGCCCGATTCAGCACGTGATACGCCATCCCGCCGGTCGATACCCGCCGCCGCCTTGGCATAAATCCAGTTTAACATACACCGAATCCAAATCAAAGACTCCCGACCCCTTTTACGGTGCTTCTTGAATTCCGACGATGCGGCTGTTCCGCCAAAGGGATCGCGGCGATTGGAGTGATCCGATCGAGCGGATAGCGCGCGAATTGGCGGCGAGCGCCACTGGCCAGGGGCGCGCACCAGCCGTATGATTCCCCGAACATGCCGGGAAAGTTTATCGAGACCGTCGGCCGAAGGACCAACAACATGCTGGCCGAATTCGGCCAGTTCTGCGACTTCGCGGGGCGAACGTTCATCTGGCTGTTCGCGACGGGCTTGCGATGGAAAAGCATCCGTCAGCTTTTGCCGCAACTGTTCGAGATCGGGGTGCAATCGATCCCCGTCATCGCCGTGACCGGGGGGTTCATCGGAATGATCATGGCCATCGAAACCTTCAGCCAGTTCAAGGCGCTTGGCCAGGAGGACCGGATGGGAAGCGTGATCTTCCTGTCGGTGGTGAAGCAGATCGGGCCGGTGCTGGCGGCGGTGATGCTGGCGGGCCGGGTCGGCGGGGCATTGGCAGCCGAACTGGGAACCATGAACGTCACGGAGCAACTCGATGCGCTGCGGGTCATGGGAACCGACCCGATACGATTTCTGGTCGTTCCGCGCTTCATCGCCTGCCTGCTGCTGACCCCCATGCTCGCCATCTACAGCGACATCACGGGAATCGTCGGCGGTTGGATCATCAGCGTTCAGGTGCTGGGCGTTCCGTCGGGGCCGTTCTGGCATTACGCGCACGTCGGCGTGGAGATGTGGCAGGTCAACGAGGGGATCATCAAGTCGCTTTTCTTCGGCGGCGCCATCGGCCTGATCAGCTGCTACAAGGGATTCCACTGCGGCGCCGGCGCCAACGGCGTGGGCCGCGCCTGCACCGAGTCCTTCGTTGCCAGCTTCCTGTGCATCATTATCATGAATTTCTTCTTCGCCCAGATCGCCCAAGACTGGTATATCGGCCTCTACGGAATCCGCAGCGTTTTTGGAAACTAACCGGCGTCCCCCATGGCATTGATCGAACTGCGGCACGTGTACAAGCGATTCGGCTGGATCGAAGTCCTCAACGACATCAGCCTGCAAATAGAAAGAGGGAAATGCCTGGTCATCATCGGCGTCAGCGGCAGCGGGAAAAGCGTTTTGCTGAAGACGATCGTCGGGCTGCTCAAACCGGACCGGGGGGAAGTCTGGTTCTCCGACCATCGCATAGACAACCTGGCCGAGCGCGACCTCATGAAGGTTCGGCAGCGATTCGGGTTCCTGTTTCAGCAGGGCGCACTTTTCGATTCCGACACCGTGGCGCAAAACATCGCCTTTCCGCTGGTGGAACACACGGACAAGAAGCCAGAAGAAATCGCCAAAATCGTGCAGCAGAAACTGCGGATGGTCGGATTATCCGACGTCGGCGGGAAGATGCCGGCCGAGCTGTCGGGCGGCCAGCGAAAGCGGGTGGCGCTGGCGCGGGCGATTGCCCTCGATCCGGAGGTCATCCTGTACGACGAGCCGACGACCGGCCTGGACCCGATTCGATCGGACGTGATCAACGAACTGATTCTCAAGCTCCAGCGCGAACTGGACGTCACCAGCATCGTTGTCACCCACGACATGAACAGCGCCATGAAGGTGGCCGATCGCATCGTCATGCTGTACGACTGCAGGCTGATCTTCGACGGCAACGCCGAGGACATCCGCAACACGAGCAACGAAACGGTCAAGCGATTTGTGCTGGGCGAGGCGAACGAGCAGGAATTGCAGACGCTTGACCAGGCGGAAAAGAAGTGATTGATTGGTCAACAAGGGATTGAGGCCATGCCAAGTTATCGGCGAAATATTCTGGTTGGATTGACGGTGCTGGGCGCGCTCATCGCATTCGGATGGATGAGCCTGAAATTCAGCAGCAGGACCGCGGAGTTGTTCGCTCCGCCGCAGATGCCGGTGCATTTCACGACCCCGCGGGCCGACGGGCTGTCGCCGGGATCAGCGGTTGAATACCTCGGCGTCGAGATCGGACGGGTCACCACAATGAACCGGAATCGCGATGGGATCGGCGTGACCGTGGACGCGGTGGTGGACCGGGATCCCCCGCTGCCGGCAAACGTCCGCGCCATCGTCGTCTCCACCAACGCCCTCGGGGGCACCGCAATCATAAGCCTGGACGTCGGCGACGAAACGCCTCACGGCGAGCTCGCCGCCAACGAAACGGTCGCCACGAAATACGTCGGACTTCAGTTGAATCTTTTCCCATCGACCGTCTCGCAGACCGCGGCCCAGATCGGCGCGATGAGCGAGGAGATCCGCCTCACCGCCAAGAAACTTCGCGAATCCGGCGCGATCGATGATCTGGACAAGACGATCAAATCCTTCTCCGTCCAGGCCGGAAAGATCGGCCAGTTGGCTGATTCCCTGCAGTCCGTGTTCGGCGATTCCGCCACCCAGGGCAACCTGAAGGTGGCGATCAACAACCTGCGCACCACCACCGACAAGCTCGACAGCCTGGCCGACAGCTTGCAGAGCGCAAGCGCCAACGCCACGGTGACTATCAAAGGGGCGGGGAAGGACATCGACGAACTCAGCAAGCAAATCGGCGAGCGGCTCACGCAAGTCTCCGGGGTCCTGACCAGCATGCAGAGCATCCTGGACAAGGTCAACAAGGGCCAGGGCGCCGCCGGCCAGTTGATCAACGATCCCAGGCTCTATCAATCCCTGGTCGACACCTCGCGCGAACTTAATGCGACCGTGGCGGACCTAAAGCGCCTGGTCGAACAGTGGGAAGAGGAAGGCGTGGATTTGCATTTGAAGTAAGAGCTTCAGCAAAAGGCGGCGATTCTCACGATTCCCCCGCATCGCCACCGGGCATTGACCCGCGCTTGAACCCGCTTAAAATCAACAGGGAAGACATTTGGCAGCGTAGCTCAGTTGGCAGAGCAGGGGATTCATAAGCCCCGGGTCACAGGTTCGAGTCCTGTCGCTGCTATTGGGAATTTCGCGGAAATTCGGCAGTTTCGCCTCCCCGCGTGCTAATCGTGTAGTCGGTTCGACACAGGTTTCGACACAGGAGGCGGCCGATGTCCGCTATTTCCACCCTTCCCAAATTACCCTACGAGGGCTTTCCGTTGCGCCGCCACCGGAACGGCCAGTGGTTCAAATCGGTCTGGAACCGTCGCAGCAAGAAGTCGGAGCAGTTCTATTTCGGCGCCTTCGCGGATGATCCCAAAGGGGAGCGGGCCATGACGGACCCGGTTATCGGCTGGCTCGCCCGGCGCGAGGGTATTAGAGCCGGCATCGACAACCCGCGCGTACAAGCCGTGAGCGGCGAACTGACGCTCGGCGAACTCATGTCACGTTTCCTGACATTCAAACGCGGCAAAGTGACCAGTGGCGAACTGTCTGTGGCGACTCTCGACGGCTATTTGAAAGAGGTCACCGCCTCGATCGACCGTTGAGGCATGAGCTTCTTGTTCTCGATCAGCTTGGCGTATTCGTAAACGATCGTGTTCAGCACCCAGCTTCGGCTCATGCCCATTCGCTCCGATAGGTCGTTGAGATACTCCACCACGGGGCGCTCAAGGCTGACTCCCGTATAGAAATAATTGGATTTTCCCGACATGAAAGATGTGGTGCGACGCGATCAGGGGCATCGCTGTCAGAATATTAACATGCCTCCGGTAGTAGCGCGAAGCGATGGGGTGTGGATAACCCGGTAGGCGAGCGTGGGGTCTTCCCGACCGGCGTGAAGGAAGGAACATAAAAAATGTTTCCTGGGTTTCGAACCAGATTTGACGCGGTCGAGATTGTTGCGGTGTAACGAATATCAGGCAGTTATCCACACGGGCAGACTGCGGAGCCGTTTGCGCGTGGATCCTTTCCAGCCTGACCAGCGGCTGCAAGCGCCACGCGATCAATCCGCAGCGTTACCTGACGCAATTGCTAACGAACCTGCCGGCAACGCCGACCAGCCGCTTGCCCGATTGGTTGCCGGACCAGTGGAAGTTGCGAAATCCTGCGCCGGCAGAGTAAATTTATCGCTCACGGAGGCAAAATGGATTTTAAGCATCTGGGTAGCTGAAGTGCGATTGCATCACCCAACGGTTTTTCCTGAAGCTGCCGAGATTATTCAACGGGTGTCGACAAAAACATAGATATTGATGCCGGAGGGTCCGAGCCAGATTACATTACCGCTGGCCAAGATTGCCCCTTGGCCGTTGGGCTTGCCGTCGCTGTCGACGCCGATCCGCCGGCCGTTCAAATAGGTGCCATTCCGGCTGTTCGCGTCCTGTAGGAGAAACTCTGTGGCGTCGTCAGTTTTGCGACACAGGATTTTGGCGTGAATGCGGGAGGCTTCGCGCGGAACCATGTGTACGGCATCATTCAACGTGAAGTCGGCCACCGTCTCGGGAGGCGATTCCAGAGGCGTGGGGGAACGGCCCAGGACAACTTCGTCCACCGTCAGTGGCAAAATGCCGCAACTATAGGGCCCGCATCCCAGCAGGTAGCCACCCGGCGGCAAACGCGAAATCACCGTCGCGATCGCCGCCATCCGCTCATTCCGGTCCGACAGGGCCAGCAGCGAAATGTCGCGAAGCCGGCTCTCCAGGGTCCAGCGATCCACCGCCCCTGCGATAGCAACGATTTCTTCACTGTTCATGCCGCCCATCGATTCGTCAACCTGTCGCTGCGCCGGCCGGGCGCGTCTGCCTGCCCTTGGCCCCGGCAACACGACCTTATACGCTGTTTCATTCTCGCACCTGGCTGCGTTTGTAGATCGACCCAGTCAGATCCGACGTTCCGCGCGTCGTCGTCAGGTCCTCCAACTGTAAGACGCTGGATCGCAGCAGCTCCAAATCGCCGTTGTGCGATGCCCGCCGGCCCTGAGCGATGAGTTGCTCAGCCTTGGCTGGCTCCTCCAGGAGGTTGTTTTGGTAGTCGGCTTCCAGGGCATTGAGCCGCTGGCTCAGGAACACGATGCTGTTGTACGCCACGCCGAATGTGTAGCGGTCCAACTGTCGGATGGTGGTGGTCAGCACGGGGGCGTCCTTCGATTGAATCGCCGGAGCCAGTTCCGCCTCAAGGTTATGCAACGCCTCCTTTTGCTCGGGCGTGCCGTATTTTCGGGCAATGCGGCGGGCCTCATCGCGAGAGACTTCGGCCTCTTTGACCCGCTTTGGCCAGGCCAATGCCTGCTCCACGTCGTCCAGCATCGTCGCCAGGGTCATCAGTCGCTCGTAGAGCGTGGCCCGCACGCCCATGTCCGCGCTGGCCGCCTGTAGCATTCGCTCGCATTGCGGCACGATGTCCTCGGCATCGATTTTGGCCAGGACCTCCCGGATCTCCGGGGCTTTCTCCGCGGCATTGCGCGCTTCGGAGAGTCGCCGTTTCTGCGAATCGAACATCTCCCGGAGTTGCTCCAGGGTGAACGACTTGCGACCCAGCTCGACCTTCATTTCCTTCATGTGGTCGATCTGCTTGAAGTAGGCTTCCACGGTCACGATCTGGCTTTCATCCATGTGGACGCGCACCTCCACGTTGCTTCCTTCCGGAAGTGTGCGGATCAGGTCGTCGCCGGAAAGAACCAGGGCCGCGACTTCGAGGTTGCGATCGGCTCGGGGACTGTGTCCCTGGAGTAGGGGAATGCGGAGGGTGTCGCTGGAGCCGGCGCGCACGATTATGGTCGATTTGAAATCGACGGTCTCCTCCAGCGGCAGCGCGCTGCCACGAGGAACAAAAACGTGCACCCGGTTGTCCGCCAGCCCAACGGCCAGCGTATGCGGGGCGATGATCGACTTGGGTCCAACGATGACGCCGTGCGTGTACGCGCAGGTTTCCGGGCTGACCTGTAGCATCGTTCCTCGTGAATCGCACAGTTCCAGCAGATACTCGCAGCGCCGCCCGGGTTCGGCGCGCAGGCTAGATTGGAACTCGCCATTGTCATCGAGGTAAATCCGACCCGACCGCCACGACGAGACCACGTCCACAAACTCCAGTGTCAACCCCTGTGGCGTCTGCGTGCTGCCGCTGGGCGGACTGACCTTCCCGGCAATGGGCGGCTCCAAGTCCCCCCCGGTCTTGTCGTAGACCAATTCCGCGGTCCAGGTTCCCCGTGGTGGGCGCTGCCTGGCCACCTCCGGGATCTCCTTGGTGCTGGCGAAGATCGCCGCTCCCTGGGCTACCACCGTCACCGAGTCGATGCTGAATTCTAGCGGCGCTTTCAATGCCTCGGCCACGCGCTGGCGAACGAACGGATTTAGCGTGCTTCCCCCCACCAAAATGATCTTGGCCATGTCCTTCCCGCTCAGGCCTTTTTCCGCCAGCGCCTGCTCGCAAAGACGCAAGGATCTTACAATGTACGGCTCGCTGATCTTCCGTACGTGGTCGGGCAGGAGCGTGAAGGTAAAGTCCACGCTTGTGCCATTCCGCGTATAAAGGCTCTCCGCATAGATTTCGTGAGGCTGCCCGGTGCGGCAAACCTCGATTTTTGCCAATTCCGCCAGCCACTTCAGTTTCCCCATTGCTCCGGCCCACCTGGGCACGCCCCGCTTGAAATCGCTCAGGCTTCCCCGCCTGGCGACCTCCGGCGCCAGTATCTCCGTGACAATGTCCCAGTCCAGATCCTTCCCGCCCAGTTTGTTGTCGCCGGCGTGATTGAACACGTTGATCTGACCGTGTCGGATCTGCATGACCGCGGCGTCGAACGTGCCGCCCCCAAAGTCGTAGACCATCCAGTACTCATTTTTTGCCTGCGACTGGAACCCGTAGGCCAGTGAAGCGGCCACCGGCTCTAACAGCAGCGGCGAATGATCGAACCCCGCCAGCGACGCCGCTTTTACCGTCGCGTTGGATTGGTCAAGCCCGAAGTTCGCCGGCACCGTGATCACCACCGCCTTGATCTCCTCGCCGGTGGCGGTGCGGATATCGCGGCGCAATTCCTTGAGCAGCTCCGCGGAAAGCTCCTCCGGCAGCATCACCCGCCCGCTTCGCTCAAAAACTTTGGCCCCCTCGCGTCCCAGCCCCATGCGCAGCTTGAACTCCACGTCCGCGTTGGGCATCTCGTTGACGTCAACCAGGGCTCGCTCCTTGGCTTGCATCCCCACGATCACCGTGCCGCGCTTGTCAATCCAAACCGCAGAGGGAGTAATTGCTGCGCCGACCTTGTTGGTGATGACCCGGGCGCTGGTGCCGTCAATAACGGCGGGAGTGCTGTTGCTCGTTCCAAGGTCCATTCCAAAATCGATCGTTGTTCGCATGGCTGACACTCCAGTCCCGTTCGTTCATTCGTTAAATAGGCCGCTGATTAACCTCTTGGATACATTGACTATTTGGGAGTTTGCCGGTCGTTGCCGTGTCCTTGACGGCGCCGGTCTCGGCGCTTTCCACGGGCGGCGGCGGCTTGGCTGGCTCTGCCGGCGCCGTCTCGGCCTCGACATACGCCAGTGGGATCGCCACCCACACTTCGCCCATCTGAATCGGCACGTCTTTGAAATAAATCGTCGGGCTGACGGTATCGCTGATCGTCTCGCTCTTGGCGCCTTCGGTGGGCTCCAGATGCACTTTCAGCCCACGGTTCCCGCCGCCAAAAGGCTCGCCCACCTTAAAATCCTGAATCCTGATCCCTGCCTGGCTCAGATTTTCCAAGCCGCGCTGGGCGCGGCGATGCGCGATCTTGAGTTTCATGGAAACCGCTTCGCCGGCCTCCGGCCTGATCTTCCGCTCGATGTCCCACAGGCAGGTTGCCAGATCCGCGATCAATTCCATCGGCCGCGCAAGCACGGGCGGTGGCGGGGTGACGGGCTGCGGCCTGGCGGCTCCAAGAGCCGTGCCTTGGCCGGCATCCCATGCGACCGGTGTTCCCGAAAATAAGTTCTTGAGGCCACCGAGCCCGGATTTGCGCTTGGCGCGGGGCGCACTTCCACTGGCCAATTCGGTTTTCTTTGCCGCCGCTGCGCTCTTCTTATTTCCCTTGGGCATGCTGCTCCTGAGTGGTTATCCAATTACCCTGGCGGCATCTAACCAAACTACCCGCTGAGACGGCTCCAGTTGCGCCAGTCGCTCTGCCAGTAATCGCGAAATCCATGAAACGGCGGTGAACCAGCCTAGCCCGACGGCCGCCACGGGCTGCTAGGGCGCGGCCACGGCCGATTTCTGCCTGAGAATCCGCTGCCACCTCGCCGCCTTCGCGCTCACGTTCGTCAGCACGCTGCTGACCCGGTCGCGTGCCGGTGTACCGGCGGCGATCTCCTGCGCCGTTTCCAGCAGTTGCGCCCGCTCCATGATCGCGGCGGTCGGCCATTGCACCGCCAGATCAACGCTCAGCAGCGTGTCGGCGGCGTCTTCCCGCGACCTTTCGAGCATCGGATGTGCCGCCTGGCCGAGCCTGGCCAGACGGTTCACTGATGCCGCCAGTCGCCTGGCCAATTCTCCGGCTTGTTGCGTGCCGTAGCTTGTCTGGCGGCCCGACTCGCAAGTGGCGCCGATCTGCTCGAAAATCTGCCTTGCCTCTTCCAGGTCCCTGCGGGCTTTCTCCTGTTTTCGAGACCGCGAATTTGCTAGGCTTGGCGGTGAAACGACAAGTCTCGCGCTCCTGGCTGCCTCTTCCACGCTGGGCAGCGACCCGCCAGACTCCTGGATCACGGCGCGCAAGTCCTCCAGGGACCGGATGATGCCCGGATCGGTCGTATCAAAGTCGCAGGCCAGGATGGAGCACGCGGCGCATTCCTTGGCGACCTTGCCGATCAGTTCCTTTCGTTTTGCCCGCTGCGTCGCGTAGCGAGTATTGCAGCCGCCGCAAACCCACGCCTGCAAATCGCGATAGGGGAATGTCTTCCAGGCCGTGTAAAGGGTGTCCCCGCATACGGGGCAGGCGGACCTACCGGAAACCTTGGTCGGATCAGGACGAGTGGAAAGCACCTGGTCCCGTTGGTTTTCCGTCATCGCATCCAGGTTGTCCCAAAGCTGTTCCACGACGTCCTTATTCTTGCCGACCTCTGCCAGACCCGCGTTGTATTGATCGACCGATTTAAGGCAGAGGCATATTGCCATACAATGGTTCAGAATCTTCCGGGCTTCGTCCGGCACGTCGTCGTCCTGGGCCAAGATCAGTTCCGTCAGCGCGTTGATCGCCAGGTCCCAGCGGCGTTTCTTCCGGTCCTCGCGGATGGCTTCGAGCTTGTCGAGCGTGGCTGTCGGCAAGTCCCAGTATCTCGGCGAACACCAATCCAGCCCGGAGGCGGCGTTGCGTTTCATCACTTCGATGTGTTTGCGCATCGTTCCCCTCTGGGAAGCGCCGGCGGCCAACTGGCCCGCCAGTTCCGCCAAAGCAACCGCTTCGATCCAGTCCTCCGTCTTGCCCGCAAAGGCCTGATTGCATTGCAACAGCACGTCCGCCGCCACATCGTGCAGCCCGCTTCGGGTCGAATCGCCGCGAGGCAGCAGCAGGTCGATGACCGCCAGATGCCCCGACAACTGCCCGTGCAGGCGACGGATCAACGCGCCCGCGTGGACCGGTTCGGCGTTGGCCTGCGCCTCGGCCGATTGCGACAGGCGCTTGATCTCGTTAGCGGCAGCGGAGACGGCGCTTTTCACCGCCGCATCTATCTGTGCCTCCGAAAACGCGGACGCCCGCAGCCTGGTAATCTGATCTTCCGCTTCCGCCCTTTTGCCTCTTGCCAGCAGCGCCGCTGCCAGTCCCGAGGAAATCTGGAGGATTCCTTCCGGCACGGATTCGATCAGTCGCAACACGACCTCGTTGGTCAAATTGGGGTCCGGCAGTTCCGCGGCACGCCGCAGCAAATGTTCTCTCACCGCCGCACCCCGCAACGCCGTATGCCAGCAGCGCAACGCCTTGTCCATCAGATCGCCGGCCTCGGAGTATCTGGCCCCAGGCAGGTCTGGGCGGCAAAACGTGTCCAGGGCGCGAGTGTGGTAGTAAACTGCCAAATTATGCGCGGCCGCTCCCCCCGCCACAGGCGCATGCTGGGACGAACACGGGCCGGCGTCCGATCGAGCGATCGTTGCCGACCAGTGCTTTACCGCGTCGTCGAATTTCGCGCAACTGATTGCCCGCCCGTCGTCCTCCTCCGTGGGCCAGAACCAGAACAACTCATGGATCAACTGCTCCAACGGACGCGTCATCAAGCAGTCCAATGCGTCCTTGCGTTGTTTCTTGTCGGGCGGAGGGTCCAGGGCAAGCGGAAATCCCCCCGCGTTGGCCGGCGATGTACTCTTCGCCTCCCGAAGCTCCCGCATGCGCTCGCGGCGGCGAGCCTCTGCCGGATCAATGTCTGTCGGCATTCCCAGTATTCGAAAAATGTTGCAACGGTACGGTCCGTATTCATCACCGTGCACGATCTGCCGCAGCGTTTGCGACAGAAGATTCAACTTGCTGTTTTGCGGCGTTTGCAACGGCATGATCGTGCTCCGCATCCCCACGCGTTTTTCGCCTCTGCGCCTGTTTCAACTCCCACCGCCAGCTTGCACCGATGCGCGGGCAGCAGCCGCCAGGTCTTGAAGATTGGTAACGATGCGATATTTGTCACGCTGAATTGGCGTTAGGCTTGGGACGGGAGGAAATCTGGATGTTCGCCACCCCGTCGCTGATCCCGCGCCTCCACCAGCGTAGCCGCGATTCGTGCTCCTCCCGCAGGGAAGGGTCTTTGGTGATGGCCTCTTCCAGCAGGTCGGCCGCCGAAGAAGCCAGTAGTCCGGGGTCTTGTGCCAGCTTGATGGCCTGACGCAACGCCCGCTGTGCCTCTTCCTTCAGGTCGTGCTGCGCCTGCGGTTGATTCAACTTTTTGGCCGTCGACCCCGAATCCGATTTGCTCAGCATGCTCCGCTTCCCGTCGGTCGTGGGCTGCCAGCGCTCCAGGTCCACCAGCAGTTCCGACGCGTTGGCGTAGCGGTCCTTCGGATCCGCCGCCAGGCATCGGAACACAATCGACTCAAGCCCCGCGTCCACGCTCATGTTGTACAGGTTTGGCGGTCTCAGGGGCCTCAGGAAACGAGTGGCGTCCTCCAGGTCCCGTTCGTCCAGTCCCGGATACGGCATCTGATCCGTCAACAGCAAATAGACCATGGTCCCGATCGCCCAAATGTCGCTTCGACGCGAGTCCATGCTCGTGGCAAACGACTCCGGCGCCTTGTACCCAATCGTCCCCCGGCAGCTTAAGAGCAAGGTCATCGGGTTGACCCGCTTAGCAAGGCCGAAATCGCTCAATCGGGCGTGAATCCCGTGCGGCGCCAGGCCGATGAGAATGTTCGAAGGTTTGATGTCGCGATGCACGATCGGGGGAGTCAGCCCGTGCGCTACCGCCAGCGCCCGACAAACCTGGCGACCGATCTCCACGACGTCGGTCACCGGCATCAGACGGGCCCCATATGATTGCCAGAATCGTTCCAGTGTGCCCCCCGTGGCGTATTCCATGCTGAAATAACCCGTGAAACCGGTGGGCCCCTCGATGGCGTCAGCTTCAAAGACCTGCACGATGTTCGGATGCCGAAGTGACGAAAGGGTCCGCGCTTCGTCAAGCCAGGTGTGAACTTCCTCGATGCTTTGGGCCGGCGCCTTGAAGAGCTTCAACGCCTGTCGTCCCATGAACCGGTGATGCACCCGATAAACTTCCGCAAACGCCCCTTCGCCCAGGAACCGTTCGACGGTGAATTTGTCCGCAAAGGTCTGATTGACTTTCAGGCTGGGCATAGAATCCATGCCTCCCGATCCCAAAGGCCCCGCGTCGGCACAGAACCCGTCCCAATGCGCAACGCGTTTCTTCTTGTCGGATGAACGGGTGGATTTTACCGAAGTGGCAATTCAAAGCAACTTTGCCGTGCTTTGAGTCTGCTCCAGGCGATTTGCGGCGGACCCAACAAATCATTAGTATGCGGGTCGAGCTAATGAGGATGAAACGGACCCGCCACAGCAACAAGTTGCCCGCGACGCGATGGTCGCTGATCGGCCGGGCCGCCGCCGCCGAGTCCAATGTTCGACGCGCCGCCATCGCGGAAGTTGTCACTGCCTACGATCCAGCGCTGAAGTATTTTCTGGTTTGCAAGCTGAGAGTCGACGAGGACACTGCCGCAGAGATCACGCAGGGCTTCGTGACCGATCGCATTATTGAAAAAGGCATCCTGGGGAGAGCCGATCCCGCGCGCGGGCGCGTCCGCAGTTTCATAGTGAGGGCCCTCTACAACTATGCGATGACGTGGTTGGAACGTTCGCGGCGTCACAAGGGCATCTCCCTCGATGCCCTCCCGACCGCTGCCGAGGCCGCCATTGATGATCCATTGCTCAAGAGCTTTGACCGACAATGGGCGCGCAACGTTCTCTGGCAGGCTGTGGACGCCATGCACAAGGAGTGCCTGCAAAAATCCCGCAATGACATCTGGGAGATTTTCCGGGTGCGGGTCGTCGAGCCGGCCAAGAATGGAACCGAGCCCATGGATTACGACCGCCTGGTGGAGCGATTCGGATTTAGCAGCCCGCGCGAGGCCATACACCGGCTGGCCACAGGCGTTCGCATGCTCAAACGCCACTTGAAGCAGATCGTCGGGCAATATACTCATACCGACGAGCAGGTGGAGCAGGAACTTCTTGATCTGCGCGACGCCTTTGCTTGATCCCGCGCAACCGCAGGCGTTTTCTCTGGTAGTACTGGCAGCGATGCCGCCAACGGGAATTGAATATGTCCGAAATAGAACCTGAAGACCGTGGAAGCGCCGCTTTGATCAGGTCGCTATTTGCGCCGGGGGATGAGGACGTCATTCAATGGAGGCCGCGCGAACTGGCTGGGATTTTGACGCAGGAAGCACGCTGCCCCCTGCAATGTTTGCCCGGGAACTCAAATCTCACATTTTTTGAATTGATGGATTGCGACCATGCCGACCCGGAGACCTTGCGGGCGGTCAAGACCTGGGCCAAGCGTCAATGCCAAGGGTATGACGACGACCGTTTGCCCGAGCCGGTGGCCAAGGTCCTGTATGCCTGCGTTCTGATCAAGGCCTCGGCGCAAGGCGTGTCACTTACGCGACTGAGCGCCGCCGAAATACAGAACCTGGTGCAATGGTGTCTGGCCCAGCATTGGCTTCCCCCCGAAGTGGCCTCCAGGCTGCGCCGCGAACTAAGCCGATTCGGGCGGCGTGGCTAATCGGGGCCAAATCCTTCACTTTGATGGTCACCCGAAGTTACCGCCATGGTCAGAGCCAGGATGACGGCCCCTCCGCGCGTTCCAGTTTGTCGAGCAATTCGCCCAAGAAGATCGCCCGCGTCAGCAAGATTCCAAGGGCGATGGCAAAGCAGGTCACCGCGGCAAACACGGCAAGCGCCGACGTAATCGTGAACGCCCAAAGGGCCAGCAGGGCGGTCGCCCCACTCATCACCGGCAACAAAACCGACGGGCAGCCAATCAGCAACAGGAGGCAGACGGCCACTTTGGCTTTTCGCCGCGGCGCCACCGTCTTGATGAACTCGGCGACCACCTCCACGTCCGATTCAAGCGTAAGGCGAATGGGATTGTCGCGGCGAGGCTCCCGCGACATGCCGCTCCAACTTTTGAACGTATATTCTGGCGCCGGCCTCGCCTCCAACTCGACATCCTTGCCGCTATCGTAAGTTCCAACTCCGGTTATGCTGCCGGCCCCCGTGGGCTTGATTCGTGCTGTCACCCGCACTCTTCTTGACCGAGGGACTGGGTCGGGACCCGTTCTCACGCCGATGAACCGCGCAATGACTTTCTTCTCGCAGTCCATCGCGAGTTGGACGGGATTGCCCGTGCCGCGTGCATCCCCCTCCCATTTGTCAAATCGCCATGAGGCTCCCGAAGGGCTGGCCTCCAGTTTGACGCTCTGGCCATCCGTAACATATATATTCCCATCCCCAACGGGACTTTTCGAGCACGTGATCTGCCCGGCGCCGGCAGGTTGCACCTCCAGCGATAACTTGTGCTTTTGAAGCAGGCCTCCCGTGGTCCGCGGCAGCACTACGGGAGATTCCAGCCGCTTGAAATCCCGCACAATCTCGCTTTGCAGGTCGCGGAACCTCCGGTGGCGGTTGCGGGGCGTGGGGTCGGTCGCTTTCCGATACCAGTCGCTTTCCCGAAACTGAGCCTTCCATTCTCCCATCGACTTGGCAAGAGTATATATATCCGATCGCTCGGTCGGCTTTTCCCCGCGAAGAACTTCCGGGGCCAGCAAAGAAGACCGTCGGTCCAGTATGTCCTTGCGGTGAGCTTCGATCAGCGGCGCGTAGCCGAAAAAGCTCAGACACACCTGCTCGTCTATGACCACGAAGCTTTCCAGCGCCGGAAAACCGTGCACGACGCCGCACGTTTGCAACGCATGCAGCCGCTCGCAGATATCGCTGCAAATGTTTTGGGCGGAGGCGGGCGAGGCGTCGAGATACTCCTGCACCGACGTGCCTTGGATCTCCGGATACGCCAGCACAAGCCGGTATTTCGAATCCGTCGGTTTGATCTTGTTTTTGGGAACCAATACGCCGTCTTTATCGACGGTCACCAACTTTTCGAAATAGTCCGCAACGGCCTTAAGCTCAATCTCGCTGAGACCGGCCTCCGGCCGGACAACTTGGACAACGGCGTTGTCGTCCCCGCTGGCAGCGAACCATTGATAAACGCCGTCCTCCCTGAATGGCTCGTCGGAATTGAAGTTGTAACCTTGAACGGTCATGATCGGACCTGCAAATCAGGTAGCGGTAAACGTTGCCAATCTTTCGACCAACTCTTTATTGGTGTCCGCCTCATATATATTGGCTTTCACGACCAGCTTCTGCTCGTTGTTGAGCGTAAAGGTAACCAGGATATCGAGGCCGCCGGCGGGGCGCTTCGGCAGACCTGGGACGGAAAGTATGCCGACTCGCGAGTTGCCGTTAATATCGTTGGATGCGCCCTGATAAACCTCGATGTCCAGCGTCTCCACGTTGTCTTTGTCGGTGGTAAACATATGCTCCCCCTTGCAGGGAGCCTTGCGATTGGCGGAGATGATGCGGGCGAATCGGTCACCGGAAAGCTTCACGCCCAGGGCGTGGCAATTGCGCGTCGTGATTTCAATCTCACGCCCGAAAACTTCGGGATCATCCAGGTAGGCGGCGTACAGCGCCGCCCCCTCGGCGACGCACAGAGAGGGATCATTGTCGGCGTAGATCTTGCCCTCCCCTATGGCATCGCAGAGGAGCGTGTGCATGCAGGGGATTATGCTGGAGCCTCCGACCTTGACCACCCGATCCACGCTGGAGGCGCGGACGTTGGCCACTGCCCACAATCGCTCCATAATGTCCCGCACTTTTTCCGTATAGGACTTGATGCACGCCTCAAATTCATCCCGAGTGACCGTCACATCGATGTGCTTGTCCGGCGGGATCACAAACGGAATCGATGCCCGGGTCTCCTTGGTAAACGACAATTGGATCTTGGCGTCGACGGCGCCCTTCCTCACCTTCTGATAGGCCTTGCGGTACTCGATTTCTTTCTTTTTATTGCCCTTCAGTTTCAGGACAGCCTCGGTCAGGCCGCTCTTTTCCAGAAGGAGATTAACCAGGCATTCATCGAAATCCATGCCGCCGAGCCGGTCGTCGCCTCCCGTTCCCAGCACTTCAAAGCGCAGCGTGTCCTTGGATTGAATCAGCTTGAACAGGGTGAGGTCGAAAGTTCCACCGCCGAGGTCGAACACGAGGATGGTTTCCTCTCCCTCCCTTGTCGGATTCTCCTGGACGCATTTCCAGGCATAGGAAAGCGAAGCGGCAATGGGCTCCTGGAGGATTTTCCGGCAGTTGATGTTGGCCAGCGCCGCTGCGTCCTTTGTGTTTTCAAGCTGGTGGGCCATGAAATAATACGGAACGGTGACGACGGTGCCCCGGCCCTTAAACACGTTCTTGGGAAACATACTCACGACGTTGCCATACAAACTGGCTAGGATCTTGGACGACAACTCGATGGGCGTGAATGTCCTGCCGCCGATCTCGATCCTGTGTTTGGCGTCGTCCATAAACCGCTTGATCCCGAACGCCATGTTTTCAGGGTGAATCAGCCCCTTGTTGTAGGCCAGCGCGCCCACCAGGAACTCTTCAGTCTTGGGGTCGAAATAGACGACCGATTGCAGCTCGATTTCGCCGGTTCTCAGCCTGTAGATTTGCGGCCCGCGCCCGTCCCACCGGGCAATGGCGCTGAACGTGGTTCCTAAATCGATTCCCAGAACCGGATTGATGCTATTGTCAGGCATGAACTCACTCAGTTCTTTACAACTACTACTTGGGCCGCTCGGACAACATTCGCCACCGCGGCCTCGCCCGCCGGGGCGAACTCATAGCCGGTTTCCGTCACGGATTTGATCGATTCAGTTGGCAGATTCTGATCCGGCTCGACGTCGATGGGCTCGTGGCGGTTGTAATCGAAAGGCGCCCCTGGCGCCACTTCGATCCGTCGGACGTCGACGCTCGCCAGCGCCTCCACAAACACCTTGCGCAGGCAGTCGTAAGTGCCGCGCCAGGCGGCCAAATAGTTGGCCGATTCCGCGTGATCGGCACTAAGTTTCTCGATCAGCGGCATGGCATACCGCTGGCCGTCATCGACGCCGTCCAGAACCGGCAAGAGATGCTTCTTGATGAAGTTAAAGAATCCCTTGCGCCGCGATTCTGCCAGTTCTCGCGCCCGCGTGACCACTTGGTATCGCTCCTGTCCAATGCCGCGGAGTTTGGCGCGGAAGACGGCTGCTACAGCCGGCTGGCTGGTCCGGCCGGCGGCCAATTCCTGAACCTGGGCGGCGGCCAAATCGCTCCAGCCCTGTTTGCCGACGGACGGCATCGCATTGGGTTCCTGGCCACCATTGCCCGCCAGTCGCTCAAGGAGGCGACCCGCCATCTTGCCAATCAGTTCCAGACCCTCCTGTCGTCCGCCAAGTTGCGTCTGCAAATCTGCGGGCAGTCGCTGCCATGTCTGGCCGGCCTGCACGATTGCGTCCGTGGCCACGGGAATGGCGACCTGCAGCTTTTCCCGTAGCGACACGGTCCGCCGTGTCCACCGGTCGGCCTCCGCCACGTAGCTGTCCGTCTCCTTCTGGTCCACTGTTCGCTCGGTTTCCTCGTTTTGCAGGAATTGATCTATCAGGCTTGACAGATTCGGCAGGGGCGGAGGAGTGGCAGTCGCTTTCGGCGCAGCAGTCGCAGCGACAGGAGGAGCCGTGGGCTTCAAAGCCAACGGGCCCGCGGTCTCAGTTTTGGCATCGCGCGAAGTCGTCGGGCCGGTCACAGGTCCGGTTGGCGGGGCGATTGGAGTCTGGGAATATGGGGATCCCACGTTTTCTTTTTGCGGCGATTCGGCGGGTTTGGTCGCGGCCTCAACCATCTTTCCCGCGGGCGGTTGCGGCTCCGAAATCCGTATCGTCGCAGCGGGCGTGGGGGTGGGTTCTTTGGCCACGAGTACCGAAGGGGTTGCCTTGGCATCGGGCACGGGCGTCGTCGGTTTGGCGTCGACCGCGGCCGAGCCTGCGGCGGAACCAGTAACGGCGGGCGCCGCCGGTTTCGATTCCTGGTTCACCGGTGCGCCAGTGACATCGGTTCGGTTTTTGGAGGGCTTACCGGTTGCCGTAGTCGCCAGACGGCTCGCCTGCTCAGACGAGCGGCGATTTGCGACGCGCTCGCGGTGAAGCTTCGCGATCGCCCTCGCGCCCACCCGGTATAGTGCCAAGGCGGAGCCCGCACGGAGGCCGAGGTCCTGATCTATCTCCGGAAAGGAGAGCCGCTTCCAGACATGCGAGTATATCACTTCCTGCTCCGGCTCTTTAAGGCCTGCCTCCTTCATATCCGTAAGGAGCATTTCATGGGTCTGTTTCATCTGTTCCATCGTCATCTTGGGGCTTGGTAACTCCGCAGGCTTTGCCATATCACCCTTAACTACCGTCCCACGGGCCTGTAGTTGCGCGGGTTTCACCGGCTCCTTAGGTTGAGTTGCCGGGGGACCCTGCTGCCCGGGGGCCCTAGCGCTGTTGTCATTCGGGTTCATTTCGTTTTGCTCCTGCACACCCTGAACTCCAAGCCGGCCGGCTCAATTCTTGGCCCGATGTCGGACTATCCCGTTCCGGGCAGATCTTCGGCGGGGCGAAGGTGTCCGCTTACCGCTTGATCTCAATTTCCGATGGGCCAAGGCTGGTCGTCACCTTCACCTTAAGCAGGTTTTGCTGGTCCAATTCGAAAGTCACGGCCGCTTTTTCCTGGCCGCGAGGCTTGGGCGCAATCGGGACGAACAGTTCGCCGATGCACACCACGCCTGGAACACTGACCACGTCCGCCTTGCTCTCCGACTGGTAGACCGTGATCCGCAATTCGGTCTGATTATCCCGCTGGTTGACATATTCCTTGGTGCCTGCCAGGGGCTTGTCCGCCGGGATCTCCTGGTCCTTTTCAAGGATGCACCCAAATTTTCCATCCACCAGTTCGATGCCCAGGAAATGGGTCACGATGTTATGGATGATGACGGAGCCTTCTGGCTTGTCTTCGGAATTGATCGCGGCCGTCTCCTCCGTTTTCTCGGCCGGCACGCCCAGGTGAGCGCCGTAAATGGCGGCACCGCGGGCCACGACCGTATCGGGGTTGAGATCGCCGTACGGGTCCTTTCCGAACATGTCCGACAGCATTTTCTTGACCAGCGGCACGTGGGTGGACCCGCCCACCAGGATGATGCGGGAGATGTCCGGCATGGACAGCTTGGCGTCGGCCAAGGCGCGTTCGACGGCCTCTTTTGACGACTGAATCAATGGGCCGACGGCCGTCTCGAACTGCTCGCGGGTGATCTCCACCTCAAGGTTGTGCACGTTGCCCTGCTCGTCCTTGATGATGCTGGGAATGCTGATGGTTGTCGTCTGGGCTTCGACCAGCTCTCGCTTGGCGGTCTCGGCGGCGTCCTTGAGCTTCTGTTGTGCTTCCCCGAGGGCGCGCTTCGAGATGCCTTGGTCTTTCTTCAGGTCAAGCAGATCGATTCCGGAGGTTTCCTTCAGCTTGGCCGCGGCGATTTCCATGATCTTCCAGTCGAAATCGTCGCCACCCAGCCGCGGGACCCCCGCCTTGGCCAGGAATTCGAATGTCGCCAGGCCGGTCTTGGTCGAATTGACCTTGAGAATGGCCACGTCAAACGTCCCGCCGCCCAGGTCGTAGACGAGAATCGTCTGGTCCTTGCTCTGATCAAAGGCATAGGCCAACGCGGCGGCCACCGGCTCCTCCAGCAGATACAACACTTCGAGGTTGGCTTTGGCGCCGGCTTCCAGCGTCGCCTTCTTCTGCGGATCGGTGAAGTTCGCCGGAACGCAGATGACGACGAACCGCGGCGTGCCGCGCAGGTTCACTCCCGATTCGCGGGCGCCATTGATCAGTTTCGTGAGGACCTCGGTTTGAATGTCCTCGGGCTTATAGGTCTTGTCGGGGAGTCCTTCAAATACCTTGGTCCATTCAGTGCCCATTTCGCGCTTGATGGACGCGACGGTGTTTTCCGGGTCGATCATCATCCGGGCCCGGGCCTCACGACCCACAAGGATCTCGCCGGTTTTCAGCACCGTCATGACCGAAGCAACCTTTTCCTCACCGTCAATCTTGAGCACCTCGGACCTGCCCTTGCGATAGATGGCGATCTCCGAAAACGAAGTGCCCAGGTCAATTCCGAACACATAAGGACTCCACTTGTCTATCATAGTCATACAATTCCGCCTTTCGGTTACGTGCTAAAGCAACGCCAAGTTAGTAATCTCCGCGGCAACGCCGTCGAGGAGTTCAGAAAAATTCACGTGCCCGCGGGAAGCGATGATGTCCCAGAATTTGCCGCCGGTCGCCTCGGCGATAGTCTCGTGGCAACTCCCGGGCACGCCGAACACGTGCATGCATACGTTGGCATCCTGAAGGATTCGCACGATCGAAGCGATGGACGCCGGATCTTTGCCCACCTCGTCGCTGACCAGGATTCCAATCTTCAGACGATTATTGTCGGTAAAGGTCTTGGCGAAGGCTTCAATGACGGGAACGGTGCCGGCATCGCCGACATAGCAGCCGCACCCTCCCAGCCTGCCGATCTTCAAATCCTTGATGGCTCCCATGCACTGCTCCGGCGGCATGGGCCCGAAAACCTCCCATCGGTAAGTGTCCCGGAACACAGGCTTGTCGAAATCGACCACGCCCAGGCGGCAGGAGACGCCGGCGTTGGTGACTTTTTCGGCGAACTCGAGGCCCGATTTCTTGACCCCGACCAATTCCGCCGACATGCTGCCCGACGTATCGACCAGAAACATGATGTCCGCCTGCGCCGCTGTCGCCGGGCGGTCATCTTCCTTGCTCACCATATTGACGTCGAGCTTCTGTTCGCTGCGAAGCGTGCTGCACGTCGCCGTCACACTCAGCAGGTCGGAACGGTCCATCGTCAATTCGACGACGACCTTCGGCTCGCCGGCGGGCGCCGGGGGAATCCCCGTTAGAACGAACTTGCCAATGAAAGTGTTCTCGCGGCAATGAGAGCCATTGCCCTGGAAGACCGCGATTTCCACAGTTTTCTGGTTGGTCTTTCGCGTGGTGAACTGGCGATTGGACTGGGAACTGCCAATCGGAGTGTTCTTGCGGATCAAGACCTCGAACAGATCCAGATCGCTGCCTTTTGACGCGCGGACACCCAGGTCGAACGGCGTGACGTCGCTGAAGGTAATTTCAATAGGCCGACTGTCCTCCTCCGGCGGCGAGCCCGCGGCGGCGACGATGGCCGCGCCTCGCGCCACCGCCTCGTCCACCCACTCCGATGTCCACGGCTCCTTCACCGCTTTGGTCACCTCCTGCTTCACCAGGCGGTTCCGCGTCGACCCGCCCACCAGGATCACGCGGTCAATCTGGCTGGCCCGAAGCCGCGCCGACGCCAGCGTGTCGTTGACGCATTTGATCGTCTGTTGCACCGGCGGCCCGATGAGCGCGTTGTAGTCCTTGAGCGTCAGCTCCGTGTCGAGTTGAGTCCCCAGCACGTCAGGCAACTCCACATGCGCGATGTTGCTCTCCGACAGTTCCAGCTTGGCCGCCTCGGCTTTCTCCTTCAACCGTTGACACGCCTGCCGGATTTCGGGGGTCGTCTGGATATCCTCTTCGCCGGCTTTGTGGCGAAGCACCGTGAGCACGGCGTCGAGCGTATCCTTCGGCGGCTTTCGCTTCAGCCGGCTCACCAGCAACTCGGCCACCTGCAAATCGAAATCGTCGCCGCCGAGATGAGAATTTCCACCCACGGCAACCACGTCGTACTTGTTTCCCTTGACCTTCAGGATGGAGACGTCGAAGGTTCCACCGCCCAGGTCATAGACCATGAGCGTCTGGTCCCTGCCTTTGTCCTGCCCGTAACTGATGGCGGCGGCGGTGGGTTCCTGGAGCAACTGAAGCACCTTCAGGCCCGCCGCCTCACCCGCCAGTTTTGTGTCCCGTTTCTGGTTGTTATCGAAGTACGCCGGCACGGTGATGACCGCCTCCGTGACCGGTTGGCGGAGATAGTTCACCGCCGCCTCTTTCAGCCGTTGCAGAATCAGGGCGCTCACCTGGATGGGTGTGTAGGTCTTGCCGTGGATTGTCCAAGTGGTCTTGCCATCGCCCATGAACCGCTTGGCCGACAGGACAGAACCGGCCGGCTCGATGATCGCGCGCTTTTTGGCGGCGGAACCCACCAGAACATTCCCGTCCGGCGTGACGGACAGCGCCGATGGCAGAATCGCTCCGCCCCCTTCCACGGGTATGCACTGCGGCTGGCCGCGCTTCCATACGCACGCCACGGAGTTACTGGTTCCGAGATCGATTCCAATGGGGTACGCCACGTCTATTCCCTTTCCAAATCATCGAGTCTTGACATGCACCGTCTTGCCACGGGCTTCCCCGTTGGCAAGCAATTTGTCGACGGCCTCCAGATCCAACTGCCCGCCCCGCCGCGCCGCGTACTCGACAATTCCAGTGCCGGCGCTGGCCGAGGGAAACTGCACGGCTGTAAAGTGGATGATGCCGTCCGCGTCCAACTGGAAAATCGCGCCGATCGGGACCAGACGGTTTTCCGGTGGGGATACCGGCAGACTTAACTCACCCAGGCAGGCGTTCTTCTCCGGGTCCGACTCTTCCCCGCGGAACACGCGCATCTCCACCGCCGTCTGCATCGGCCTGTTGGTGCTGCCCGCCAGCCCCATGCGGCAAGGATAGGGCGTTTGCCGGGGAATAATCGCCTGGAACACCAGTCGGTCTGCCTCGTCCAGCATGTCCACCCCGAACGAGTGCGCCGTCACGTCGTTGATTCCCAGTTCCAGAGGGCGCAGATCTTCTTCCGGCGCCGACAAGCGGGCGGCGACGATCGCCGCGCCGTGGGAGACGGCTTCGTCAACCCGCTCGGCGATATACGGATCTTTGATCTCGCGGGCCACCACTTCACGAACGGCCCGGCTCTTGGTGGAGCCCCCCACCAGAATCACGCGGTCGATCTGGCTGGGCGTCAGCTTGGCATCCCGCATAGTGGATCGCACGCATTCCACCGTGCGCTGGAGGAAGGGCGCGATCAGTTGGTTGTATTCCGCCAGGCTGATCTCCAGTTCCAACGCCCGGCCGAGGCAATCCGGAACGGAAATCACCGCCTGGTTCGATTCCGAGAGTTCGATCTTGGCGGCTTCCGCGGCTTCTTTCAGCCGCTGGCGGGCAACCATGGCCTCGCGACTGGTCAGGCCCAGGAGGTCGATCCCAGACTGGGCGCTGAACTTTTCACTGGCCCACTTGACGATGGCCTCGTCAAAATCGTCGCCGCCCAGTTGGCTGTCGCCGCCTACGGCAATGACCTGGAAGTTGTTGCGTTTGACGGAAAGGATGGACACGTCGAAGGTGCCCCCGCCCAAATCGTAAACCATCAGGGTCTGGTCCTTACCCTTGTCCAGGCCATAGGCGATGGCTGCCGCGGTCGGCTCGGGGACCAGGCGCAAGACGGTCAGGCCCGCCTGCTCCCCGGCGCGCCTGGTGTCTTCGCGCTGGGCATCGTTGAAGTAGGCTGGCACCGTAATGACCGCCTCGGTGATTTTCTCTTTCAAGAACGTTGATGCGGCCTCGGACAGCCGCTTCAGCACGATGCTTCCGATGTCCACGGGGGACAGAGTCCTGTTATCCACCTGGTAGGTCTTGGACCGGTTCCCCATGAACCGCTTGGCCGAACCGACGGTGCGCTAGGGATCGATTGCCCTGCGCGACTTGGCGCTGCGGCCGACCAGCACCGCGCCATCGTCCATAAAGGAAACCACCGAGGGCAACAGCGGCCGGCCGTCGACCGGGATGGTTTCGGCCAATCCGCGTCGAAACACCGCCACCACCGAGTTCGTCGTTCCCAGGTCTATTCCTACAGCCCTCGCCATAACTGCCTCAATCAACTCATGTTCGTTAGACTCGTGTCGCCGCGCCGTCGATTACCCCAAGCATCAGCCGGACCCATCCAGGATGCTCTGTAGCGGCATCAAATGCTGCTTGACCTCCCGATGCATCGCGGGCGAATGGAGCTGGAGCGAATCCATCATGTCCCTGGCGGCATTGACGAAGCATTCCCTGCTGGCCGTGTCGCGTATCTTGTGGGCCTCTGCCTGCGCGTCCCCAGCCACTTGGCCGGGGCCAATGCGCGGCTCGCCGTCCAAAATCCGCCGCAACGGTCGCAATTCATCGGCGATCGCCTCCTCGTCACGCTTGAGCAGGTGCTTCAGACTGATCTCCAAGCGTTTTGCGGTCTGTTGTGAACCGTTGTTTTGGGCCAAGCGAGCCATGCGCTGGGCAAAGGAGCAGGTATTTTTCAACGGGCAATTGGGGAGATCGCAAGCTTGAGTCGGCGCCAGAATTCCTTCGCCTTTGCCACTGAGGAAATCCCGCCAGAAATGCTGGAATTCCTCGCGGTTGCGCGTGGCCTTGGGGTCGAATGCCGCCGCCCGAATATCGCTTCGCTGTTTGGCGAAGATCTCGAACTCCCGCTCCTCGTCGGGGTAATTGACCGGGGCCATCTGATCAAAAAGGATGGTCGCGCCCGGACACTCGCTGAATCGTTCTTTCCAATTCCAGTAGCGCGATAGGGCCACCACCCGGTCGCCCACGTAGATCGCTTCGTTGAGTTCGTGCGTGACGATGACGATGGTATAAGGCGGAGGCTGGCCGCGGTCTTTCACCTTGCAATTCTCCATGTACAACTCCAAGAGCATGCGCTGAAGTTCCTCGCGGGTGGCCTCGTCCAGGGCGCCGAACGGCTCGTCCAGCAACAGGATCTCGGGCTCGGTAATCAGCGCCTGCGCGATGGCCACTCTCTGCCGCATGCCACCGGACAGCTCATGCGGATACAGATGCATGGCGTGTTCCAGCTTCAGTTCTTGCAGCAATTTCGCGGCCCGGTCCATGTGCCCGGCGCGAAGCTTTCGCCACCAGGAGCGCCGGAAAAGCCGGCTCGTCAGGCTGGTCTGCTCGAACATCAATCCCAGTGTGACGTTTTGTAAGGCGGTGAGGAAGGGGTAGAGACAATAGTGCTGAGGCACGATGCCGCAGTCGCGATCCGGCCCGGTACGATCGCACGTGCCGTGGGCCCGGGTGGTGATCTGAACCTTGCCGGAGGTGGGGCGTTGAGTGCCCAGTATCGTGCGCAGCAGGGTCGATTTTCCGCAGCCGGTCTCCCCGACAATGGCCACAATCTCCCCACGAATGACCTTCAGGCTCACTTCGTGAAGAACTCCGCGCAAACCAAAGCGATGGCTCAGATTCTCGCATTCCAGCACGATGTCATGTTTGGCAACCATGGCCATCACCTGCTTTCTTCCGGCACAAACCACGGACAAGTTTTGCGCTGTAGCCAGCGCAGGCTGAAATCCATGGTGAATCCGAAAATGGCCAGGATCACCAGGTAAGGAAAGACCACGGTCATGCCGGTCTTGGCGTCGTAACGAATCCGGTAGCCGAACCCGATGTCACTGAAGAGCATCTCGGCGGCAATAAGGTAGACGATGGCTGGCCCAATGGCCAGCCTCGCCGCGTCCATCACGTGAGGGAGAATCGACCGCACCATGATGGTCCAAACCACCGCCGTATCCGAAGCACCCAGTGTGTACGCTTTGCTCAGATACTCATCCGATACCTCCCGGGCGGCGAGATAGATGGACTGAGACATCGCGGGAAGCACGCCGAAGGTGACGATCGAGACGAAGAACGTCTCCTGCCCCTGGCCGGCAAGCTTCAGGAAGACCGGCAACGCCGCCGTCGCCGGAATCTTAGCCAGGAACGCCATCGGCGGCAGCAGGAACGCCTCAACTCTTCGGAAGCATCCCATCATCACGCCCAGGAACATTGAGCCGATCACGCTCAATCCCAGTCCCAAGAACAGGTGCGTTCCGGTCGCGGTGGCGTCGGCCACGAGCTTGGGCCGCGGGCGGGAGGCGTCGGGATTGTTCGCCAGGGCCTGTTTCCATCGCGCCAATGCCGCCGGGTCCGTCCGCACCACCGACCGCAAGCCTCCCAGCATCTGCGACCACGAGGGGATGGTCGTCTGGTTCGGGTTCAATTGCTGTGACCGGTAGCACAGGGCCGTGTACCCGATGACCAGCACGATGCCGGAGGCAACTCCCAAGGCCACCCGGTGAAGTTTTCTGATGGGCTTGCGTAACATGGGCGGTCTTCAATCTTCACACCGTACGCCTGCTCCTGCGGCATTCGGACAGGCGAGCCTGCCAACTCATTTGCCTGCTCCGTTCTCTTCGTCCAGGTATGCCTGAATGTATGCGGGATCCAGTCGCAGGTTGACCTTGCCGGCGGCGCTGCGGTCGCCAAACGCGACCGTTGGTTCCTTGTCCACAATCTGGTGGCTCACGCAGAACTTGACCACCTTCGGCATAATGTCCTTGAAATGCGCCGGGGTGATCGACGTGGTCTTGGCCGCGTCCGTGTAAATCTTCACATCCTCACCCTTGAGCAAGGCCAAACCCGCCTCCGGCGTTGAGAAGAACCGGCAGTCGGTCAGCACCTGTTCCATCGATTTTAAGTCCAAGTTGCTGAACTTTTCGCCCAAGGCCACCACCGTATCATCATGTCGCTTGGGGTCGGCGAGTATGCGGTTGACCGTGTAGTAG
This sequence comes from Tepidisphaeraceae bacterium, assembly GCA_050014015.1. Lineage (GTDB taxonomy): Bacteria > Planctomycetota > Phycisphaerae > Tepidisphaerales > Tepidisphaeraceae > PALSA-1353. The sequence continues at coordinate 2,680 of JBEKEC010000019.1, read as the reverse complement.
GTATCGATAATGAGACAGGCGAACTGTTTTCCGCCCGGGCGGTCCAGCGACGACTGCGCCATCTGAACCATGTCGATAATTTCAGCCGGGATCTTCTTGGAATCGAACAGCCGATGCGAGTCAGTGCGCTTGTTGAGGGTTTCCAGGACAAAGGGATGCCAAACGACGATGGCGGGGAACGCGGGGTTGTTCTGCTGGTATGCCTGCGAAGCTGCCAGCGGGTCCATATTGGTGAAATTATAATCCGCCGCATTCTGCCCGAGGTCTTCGATCACGCGGTAGAAGAAATATTCCGAGACGGAACGTTTCAGCCCGTAAACGTTCTTGCCCTTGAGACTTTGAACGCTGGTGATCGATTTCGGCACGATCAGGGCATCGGCGCCGTAGCTCGTGGAGGTGGGTAGAATGGCCACCGTATCGCGGCTGAGGCAGGGGTTGAGCACGTCCATGTTCGTGAGACATGCCGCGTCCACCTGTCCCGAGAGGTAGAGCTGAATGCAGGTGTCGTAGTCAGCTTCTTTCAGTTCGATGTCGACACCCCACTTTTTTTCCAGCGGGCCCATATGTCCAGGGCGTCCGTCGATCAAGCCCAGCGAGTGGGCCACGCCGAAGACGCTCCAGGAGGGGTATTCGCTCCACGCCAGGGAGAACACCGGGGCGTTGGCTGTAGCCTCCTTGGACGGTTCCATGGCGTTTCCATGCCCCCAGATTAGATAGGCGCCCACCGCCGCCAACACGACGATTACGCCGCCCGCCACCATTAGCCTGCTCTTTGACATGTATCACCATCCTTCAGTTGGGAGTCTCGATGCGATCGATCCTCGTTTCCCGTCTTCCCGTAATACCCGACCGCAACAACCAAGTTGCGCGGGTTAGATTAAGTTCCAATTCAATTCGGCGCCCCAGGGTCCGCGGCCTGGGTTAACCTCTTTCCCTTTTTTTTTGGATCCTGCAATCAATCGTGTAGGCCAGGTCTTTACTGGCGTTGACCGTTTCTATCTGCGTGCGCGACTCGGCAATTCCTTTGTCGAGCAACAACCGCTTCACGACCTCCGCGCCCTCCAGGTAAGGGCGCGTGGCCTCGTTCGGGGGTATATGCCCGACGATCATCACCCGATAATCCGGATTCAACTGCAATTCGCTAACCACATTCGAGAAGGCGTCTCCGGCAAATTCGGAAATATTATTGCGACTTCGATTCAGCTCCACTGGAATTGTGGTCACGTCCTCCCACGTGTCCGTGGGCGCAGGCGGTTGCACATTTTGAGGCTGAGTGGTTGGAGCGCGCTGGCCGTCCGCACGGACGTAGTGCTTGTAGAAAACCGCCAGACCCGACGTGATCGTCATCCAGACCACGACGGTTCCTAGCCACCGCCACGCGCGTTTGCGAGAATCTGACATGATTGTTTTTCGTGCAGGCTGGACCACGCCATTCGTTCTGAAGCATGGTCTGCGACTACCTGCCCGGTCCCGCAGATTCCCCTCTCACCGGCAATAGGCGAAATTCGACCCGCCGATTCCTCGACGCATCGTCGTCGGTCTTTGGGAATGGCACCTCAGGGTTCGAAATCCCCGCTCCATCCACCATGAACTGCGACTCCGAAAAGAGAATGCCCCGGTTCTGGGCAAATTCGGTCAGGGCCGCCTTGACCTGTTTGGCACGGTTGAGCGAAAGGACATCCGTCGCCGCCAGCGTCTGTAACGGGCTGATCGGATTGTTATTTTCGTCCAAGGCTTTCTCGAACTGCCCGGACTTCACGGCCTCAATCAGCATCTGCGTGTTGCCGAAATCGAATGGCTGGCCGTGCAATAGATAGACGAATGTGCCGTCGAGCTGCCGGTTGGCTTGAAGAATGTTGAGTTTCTGGCCCGCCTGGATGGTATCAAGAATCACCTTCGTCGGGTCCGAGTACCCCCGGATCTGCACCATGCAGGCACCGGCCCGGTTGGCGTCCTCCAACGCCCGTTTGAAATGCTTCCCGTAAATCTTAGTCGAAAAATCAACTTGGTCGGGTTCGAAATAAATGTTGAAAGTGAAAATGGCCGCCGCGGACGCGGATGGAACGACGATCGGTATTTCAGGCCCCGGCGTCTCAGTATCCTTTTGATAGGTTCTTAGACTCGTAAAAGGCGCTTTGTCATAGTTAAATTCGGCCTTGGTCAGCGGGAATCGCTCGGTCACGTACTCCTGCCCCAGAGCCAGATTCAGAGCCTTCCGGTTAAGCACTTCGAACCCAATAGTGTTTGCCTCGCCCAAGTTGAAGAACCTTGCGTTGCCATTGTAGTTGGCAAAATCACAGTCGCTCAGCAGGCCATGGGCGTCTTCCAGGGTTGGAATCGTGTCGTTTCCAAAAATCGTCTGCGTCAATTGCAGGACTTTCTGATAAGCATCTTTCTGCGCCTTTGTCGCTTTCAGGTCGTCATGCGACTTGTAAAGGTCGTCCACGTCCTCGCAGCCCTTCAGGTACCCGTAGACAAATTTTGAAACCAACTCCCTGTTGGCCTCATAGAAATCGCTACGGCACACATAAACGTCGGCGATGATGCGGTTCAGGTCGTGCGTGCTCACCACCACGTGAGCCCCGTCGACCTGTCCCGGCACCTTGGCGGAATTACCCACGCTTTCCAAGTCCCCGCACAGTGATGCCATGTCCGGGCTGATGACAAAGCAGGCGTCAAT
>JBEKEC010000018.1:0-90514 GCA_050014015.1 Tepidisphaeraceae bacterium | reverse complement strand
CGCAGCTCGGCCAGCCGCGGCAAATCCTTGGCCAGGTCCGTCGCGATCTGCACGTACTGTTCCGGCGTTCGGGCGATGAGTTCCGGCACGCCGACGTTGCTCAGGATGCTGGCGCCGCCGCGCCCGACGGCCGTCCGGCCGACAAGACTCACCACCGGCACGCCCATCCACAACGCATCGCAAGTCGTGATTCCCCCGCCCCAGGGGAACGGATCCAGAGCGATGTCGATCCGGCCGTACGTCCGCACGTATTCCAGCCACGGCTGCCGGCTCGGGAACTCCAGCCGATCCGGCGAAATGCCCTTGCCGGCAAATCGCTTCCGCACCGTATCCAAATGCGCTCCCGGAGGCGAATGAACGATCAGCCGCGACCCCGGCAAGCCCCGCAGAATCTCCGCCCACAGATCGAGCGCGGGCGAGACTTTCGCGAAATTGTTCAGGCAGCCGAACGTGACATGTCCCGCCGTCGCGATCGGCGGCGGCGATGGATCGGGAGTCGGGCCCCAAACGCCGTAACACCAATACGTTTCCGGCAGCCGAATCGTCCGCTCGATGTAAAGCGACAAAGTGGAGGGCTTGCCCTCCACATCCGAATCCGATGGATCCAAATAGGGATCGGAAAGCCGGTAGTCCATCGCCTCCATGCAACAGACGGTTGTTCAACGTGTGCAGCGACAAATCCACCAGAATGTCGATCTGCTCCTGCCGAATCAGATCGGCAACCTGGGAATCGGATAGCCTAACAATGTTGCGCCAAACATCCGCGTGCCGCCGGAGTTGGTCGGTTATCGCGTCCGGTTGGAGAACATTGCCGTAGCAGACGATCTCCATTTGCCCATGATCGTGCTCGCGCAAAAGCGGCAGCAGATTCTGGCCGACAACATGGTCCCGCAAATCCGGCGAAACGTAGCCGATCCGCAGGCGCCGGGCGGGGTCGCGGTTGTTGCTGTGCGGCTGAATGAATTTCTTCAGCGGCTCGGCGTGCTGCCGGTTCCAGCGGCGAAGTTCTTCACGGATCATCCTGCCGTCGTAACCGGGATGATAATGCAGACCGAAGACCAGATTGCCGTGCACCCTGGCGTCATCGGGCTTGAGCCGAATCGCCTGCCGATAGCAAGCGATGGCCTCGTCAAGTTGGCCCACGTCCTTCAATTCGTTGCCGAGATTGAAGTGCGCTTCGGCGAAATCGGGCTTGAGCCGAATGGCCTGCCGATGCGAAGCGATCGCCTCGTCCAGTCGCCCCGCGTCCATCAGTGCGTTGCCCAGATTGCTATGCGCTTCAGCATAATCAGGCTTGAGGCGAATGGCCTGCTGATAGGCGGCGATGGCCTCATCCAGTTGCCCCTTGTCCTTTAGGGCGTTGCCCAGATTGCTATGCGCCAAGGCGTAATCGGGCTTGAGCCGAATTGCCTGCCGATAAGAAGCGCTGGCCTCATCAAGGTGCCCGTTGGCCCTTAAGGCGTTGCCAAGATTGACGTGTACTTCGGCAGAGTCAGGCTTGAACCGAATGGCCTGCCGATGAGAAGCGATCGCCTCGCCAAGTTGCCCTGAGTCCACCAACGCGATGCCCAGATTGCTGTACGCTACGGCATAGCCAGGCTTGGTCCGAATCGCCTGCCGATAGCAAGCGATCGCCTCGTCAAGTTGCCCCTTGTTCCTCAAGGCGTTGCCGAGATTGTTATGCGCTTCGACGAAATCGGGCTTGAGCCGAATCGCCTCCCGATAGGAAGCGATGGCCTCATCGAGTTGCCCCTTGTCCTTTAACGCGTTGCCAAGATTGCTGTGCGCAACGGCAAGGTCAGGCTTGAGCCGGATCGCTCGCCGGATCAATTCCATCCCCGCGTCCACCTGGCCCGCCTGTCCCGCCAGCACCCCCAACAGACGCAATGCATCCGCATGATCCGGCTGCTGCGCCAGAATCTGGCGGTAAATCCTTTCCGCCTCCGCCAAGCGGCCCGCCTGATGATGCGACACGCCGGATTCGAGTTGTTGCTGAAGCGTCATCTGGCCGGGCATTGTAACGCATGGCCAACGACAACTGACCAATTCACCGCAGCGAGAAATCGCTGATTTTCCAGGTGGAACTGTCTCGGCAAACGGTCTGCAATTGGAACACGTGTTCACCCGCCGGCGTGCGGAGCGTGCCGCGAACGGAGCCGGTGGTTACTCCATCAGCGGTGTCGCTGGCGACGTAGAGCACGGCAATGCTCTTCACGCCGCCCCAATTCTTGAGTTGATTCGATGCCGTTTCCAGGCGATCGGAATGAACGTTGTCGAGACATTGGCGGCGGGCATCGGCGGCGTTCGCCGAATTGAGATCGTTGATGAACAGTCGTGCCACCGACCGGCCGGGACCGCTGATTTCGCCGATCATTGTGAAATATGCGGTCCAACCGACAAGGTTCAACAGACCGAGGATTGCTCCGGCGATCGCCAATCGCCGGCCGCGCATTTTTCCTTTAGATTCGTTGGCTTGGCGAATTCCGATCACCCCCAGCGCCATGGCCGCCAAGCCGGCAAGATACGGAACGATCACGAGGATTCCGCACGCCAGGCTCGCCACCGACGCGATGCTCCAGGCGGTTGCCGGCGGATTGACCGTGGCGATTGACTCGGGCTCGCTGATTTGGGCATTCAATTCTGCCATAGGAATGAATCAGCCTTGAGCTGGCCGTTTGAGTCCTTCGTCACCATCATCTGGAACGTGTGAGGCTGACCACTATTGAACTTGCAGATTCCAGTGGTCGAGCCGGCATAAGTGCCGCCGGCGGAGTTGAACGAGAAGGCGATAATCGTCGTGTCCTGAAGCGTTCCCCAGGACTGCATTCTCTTGGATGCGGCGTCGAGCGTGTCCTTCGGGAGATTGGCGGTTGAATTCTGGACGCATTGATCGACGTTCCCGGCGGCGAGATCGGCGATGTAGGATTTGGCAAACGCCCGTTCCGGCCCCGAGCCGCGGAGCATGGCGTAAATCCCGCTGCCAAATAGGCCCCATCCGCCCAGGCTGAGAAGCCCGAGGATAAGCCCCGCGATGGCCATTCCCCGGCCTTTGACCGCGGGGTTGCTCGTGGCCGAGATGCCGATGATGCCCGTCAGCACCGCAATCAGCCCGGTCACGCCCGGAATGCACATCAGCAGCCCGCAAACCAGGCTGGTGATCGCCGCGCCGCTGGTCGTGGTCGCCGGCGGCAGAGAGTATCCCTGCGGTCCAAAGCCCTGCGGCCCGCCCGGCGGAAAATTCGGCGGATACCCTTGCGATCCTCCTGGTGGATATTGAGACATGGTTGGCTCCTTCGCCTTAGTGTTCGCACATTCTAATCCATTTGCCCGTCACCGCAAAACTTCCGGGCCGCTCCGCGCTACCCGAGCAGGACGAACCTGGGTTTGATCTGCTGGCGAACGTACGTTCGAGTGATGTCCATCTGGCCCTGACGCTCCGCTTTGCCGTGAATCGCCAGCCATTTCTGGCCGCGGGCGAAGAAATCGTCGAAATCGACTTGCGACATCTCGCCGGCGAAATACGTTTCACGCCGGACCGGAATCACCCGGCAAATCGGTTCGCCCTTGCGGATTCGGATGCGTCGTTCCCGGCGGTCCAATTCCAGGACCACGTGCCAGGGATAGCTGGCCGGATACCAGTCTGTTTCCACGACCGCCGACAGCGCCCGAAACCGCCGCCATTGATTCGGAACCTCCGTCATCAGCAGCAACTCATTGGGATCGGTTTTCAAAAACAGAAACGAACTGACCTTCACCTGGTTGTTGATCTGCCGATAAACGTTGTCGCTGATCGCGTGCGGAAGTTTCTGCCCCTTTTCCCAGAACCAGGCGTATTGCTGGATGAGCGGTTTGCCGCGGGATTCCTCGCCGGCGGCGAAATCGAAATCGCTTTCAATGATGACGTCCTTTTCGACGCTCCAGCGGCCGCGTTTTTGCACGAAGGTCAAATCGAAATTCGCCAGCAGATCGAATCCGAGCGAGTTAGCCGCCCGAATCGGCGGGCATTCCTCCGGCCAGCCGCGCCCGGCCGGGCGCTTGACGTACGCGTCTCTGGCCGGTTGCGGGGCGAACAAGCTCTGACGGAATTTGTAAAAGTGGAGCATGGCTGCCGATGTTATCCAGGGCGACGCGTAAAGTCGTGAGCGTCGCAGTTATTCGTGCAACCATCTGGCGGGAAAGGCAAGTTCACGTCTTCGGAAATTCGTCTTGCAGCACTCGTAGAATCTGGTCCTTTAGCGCAGGCGCGTCTTGTACTGCGGCGGTCCAAACAATGTCCCAATTCACGGCGAAATAGGCATGGACGGCGATATTACGAAACGCCGCGATGTCGCGCCATTCGATCTCAGGATGGCGCGAACGCAATGCTTTTGAGAGACGACCCGCGGCTTCGCCGATTTCGGTTAGCTTTTGCAAAACCGCGCTGCGAACGATCGCGTTGCCGACGAATGCCTGACGTTCCAAACCCGAGATAAAACCGCCGATCTCTTCCGCCGCTTCGATGATGTCGCGCAAATACAGTTCCTCACTTCGCATGATAAAGCACTTTCGCGCCTGACACGACCGAATCACGGATGAGCGGCTTCAGCCCATCCTTGGGAACCAAATCGACTTTGCGGCCCAACAGGTCGGATAGTTCTCGCTGAAGGGCAGCCAATGCCAGAAAGCCGATTCTCGCAGAGGGATCAAATTGTACGAGGAGGTCAATATCACTGTCGGCGCGGAAATCAGCCCGGATGGCCGACCCAAAAATCGACAATTCCCGAACTTTGTATCGCCGGCATAGGGCTTCCAAATCGCTCCCGGGGATAGAAAGTTCAGATACCGACATGCGACACCAATTGCTCCAAGAGTATCTCTATTATTGCCCAAACTCCACGGATTCGGCAACCATCGCCACCGTTGGGGTCACGAACGGCCATAATCGGGAAGCCGCCCGAATCGTTGACGATGGCCGCAACATCTGCATATTGTGCCCGCTCCTGGGTGAATGGCGTAAACAGCGCATGGAACAAGGCCCCGTCGTCTAGAGGCCTAGGACACGGCCCTTTCAAGGCCGCGACACGGGTTCGAATCCCGTCGGGGTCAATCGGATTTTTTTGTTGGTACGCAAGGGGTGCGCTCGTATAATCCCGCCGCTACGGGTCCGGGCGTGGGTTTGTCCCGTCTCCGTGCGCTGTTCCGGACCCGTGTCGCCGGTCGAATCATCCAGCGTTAGGATGTGGAGGAAAGAATATGCTGTTTGGCAAATCTCGCGGTCAGTTTTCCGTACGCAATAGAAGCAGGAACCGGGACATGAAGCGGGCCGCTCGCCCCGTGGTCGAGGCTATGGAAGGCCGCGTCATGTTGAGCGTGACCTTGCCGCAACTCACGTTGACAGAGGCGACCACGCTGAACGATCAAAGCGTGACCGTATCGTATTCCATATCGCAAGCCGCCGTGGCTCAGCCGTTGCGGTTCGATTTTTACCGATCGGATCAACCAACGCTCGACAGCGGTTCGACGCTCATCGGCACGCAAACCTTGGCGGCGACCGACACCACCGATCTATCCGTCGGCAGCCATAAAGTGGCCATGATCAACGGCACGACGCTTACCCCCAACATCCCCCAGGAATACATCGTCGTGGTCGCCGACGCGGATGCGGCGGTAACGGAGGCGGCGGGGTCGGTTAACACGGCGTATTTCCAGACATTTATGTTGGGCGCGGTCGCCCACGGGCTGGAACTGACCGGCACCACGATTCCCACCTGGGAAAGTACGATGGCCAGCAATTTGGTCACCGACGATCACTATAACTACGTCATCGCTTTCAACTGGGTCACGGCGAGCCGGCAGGCGAAATCAGGCGTCGCGGTTGCCTCGGGGAATCAGTTGTATTCTCAGGTCCTCGCCGAGGCGAATGTGCTGGCCTCGGCTCATCTCGGCGACGTGGTTGATCTTCACTTCATTGGCCACAGCCGCGGAGCGGTCGTTATCAGCCAGGCGATGCAGGACCTGGTCGGAACCACCAATCCCGCCCTGGAGGGCAGCTACATCAAGGCGACGTTCCTTGATCCGCATCCAGCCAACTCCGCGAGCTTGAGCTTATACAGCGGGAACAGTTTGATTTCGGTGCTGGCGATCGACGCATTCGAACTTGCCGACAAGGATCCCGCCGTGGTTATTCCCTCAAACGTGAAATATGCCGAAGTGTATTACCAGCATTCTCCGTATGCGGATTTCATTGCCGTGGACCCGACAGAATACATGACGCTGAACCTCTGGGGCGAGGGTCCGAACAACGGCATCATCAACAATTCCGGGACCACGATACACTGGACCAATCTGACCAGCGCGGCCGGCAATACAATCAATCCCATCGGTCATTCCGAGGTTCCGATCTGGTACACTCTGAACGTGGTGGATGCCGGCTTGGCTGCGTCGGTCAGTTGAATCCGCCGGGTCAAAGCTTTTTCCACAGCCTCAGATTCTGGCATTCTATCTTCGGCAAAAATCGCTTTCATCGTGCAAATTACCAGTTGTTCACCCGTTCCGTCGTGCGTTTTGCATGGTGAACAGTATTCGTTTCTCGCCGGCGCTCCGGTTCAGCCCTCATTTCTCGCCGAAATCCCCGCCTCGGCGCACCCGATCAACTTAATCTGGAGTTGGCATTTGATTCGCTGAGCCTTTGGCGTGTGGCTCTTTCCGAAGACGGGCATTCTCTCGCGATTTCTCAAACCTTCCGCCGAGCGCAACGACGTTTGTGGGGGGAACGTCGTTGCGCTGCTTGATGAACTGATTATCGCGGCCCCGCCGGCGGGTCGGGGGCATTTCGAATTCAAAGGAACGAACTGCCAACATCTCGGATTTGTCCAGCTCATTTGCTTTGAGCGATTCGTTCAGATTCATCGGATTTGGGCGACACAGCCGGGAATGGGCGGCGGATCGATCATGCTGCGCACGCTCTGCGAGTTGGCGGATCGTCACGGCGTCGAGATGAAATTGAAAGTCATCCCGATCGGCCGCAAGCCGTTTCCGATGTCGCGTCAGCAGTTGAAGGCATGGTATCAGCGCTGTGGGTTTACCGGCCCGCGTTGGCACTTGATCCGCAAACCCTCTTCCCGCGAATTTGCCGTCGAATCTTCAGCGGATTCTCTATGGCGGTTCTGATACGCGAGCATCTGTTCATTTTGCGAAAACGGGCGCATTGGATATGCTGACGCGACGGGAAATGAAGACACCCGCCACGTCGCTCGCGCTGTTCGCAATCGCGGCCTTGTTCGGCGCGGTGGGGCAGTATCTCTACAAGTCTGGAGCCGATCACGCCGACAATTCCGTCGCCGGCTATCTCCTGAACCTGCGGATTCTTGGCGGCGTCGTCTGTTACGTCCTGGTCATGGTGCTGTTTGTAGCCGCGTTCAAGCGCGGCGGATCGATGTCCGTTCTCTACCCCGTCTATGCCAGCACGTTCATCTGGGCAGCACTCATCGCGTGGTTTGCGTTCGGAAGCCCGATCAAGCCGATACACGTTGCCGGAATGGCGATGCTTGTTCTTGGAATGTACCTGATGGGGCTTTGATGGCCGAAGGCTCATATCAAGTCACGGATCGGAGGCCGATTGCGGCACGCAATCTCGGATTCTTCCAACGACTCGCTCCGAAGCTGGCCCGGGCCGGCGTTTCCGGCAACTCGATTTCAATTGCCAGCGGCGTCTTCGGAGTCGCCGCCGGCGCCGCATTGTTCCTGACGCGGATCACGCCGTTTCCGCAGCAACGCGCACTTTGGCTGGCAGCCGCGGCATTTATCCAGCTTCGGCTGATCGCCAATCTTCTCGACGGCATGGTCGCCATCGCCTCCGGCAAAGCATCGGCGGTGGGGGAGATGTTCAACGAACTCCCCGATCGGATCTCCGATTCGGCAACCTTTGCCGGCCTAGGTTACGCCGCCGGCGCGATGCCCGTTCTGGGCTGGGTTGCCGCAATCCTGGCCCTCATCGCCGCCTATGTGCGCACCTTCGGTAAATCCGTCGGCGCGGGTTCCGATTTCTCCGGACCGATGGCAAAGCAACAACGCATGTTTGTCGTTACCGTTCTTTGCCTTTTCTGCGCTTGCGCCCCGCAATCCTGGCAGCTATGGCAGCCGGCCACGGCTGCATTGATTGTCATCATTATCGGGACCGCTCTGACCGCCTGCCGGCGCGCGGCACATATTGCCGCCACGCTCAAGAGGACGCCGTGAATCCAAGCACGTACCAACGACTATTCGGCTATCAGCACGCTTTCGATTCCCGGCTCGTTCTCGGGCTGACCATCGCCGTTGTTGCCGTTCTCTCGCTGGCGCCTCTTGTCTTTCAATTTCTGAAACAGAGCGGCAAGCTCAACGAAAAACTCCGGCACGAGCTCTGGATGCGATGGGTTTCCTGGGTCATTCTCGCGCCTTTGATGATCGGTCCCGTGCTTCTCGGCGCTGCCGAGACGATTCTCGCCATCGCCATCCTCAGTCTGCTCTGCTATCGCGAATTCGCCCGTGCCACGGGACTTTTCCGGGAACACCTTGTCAGTTTTATCGTCGTCGTGGGAATCCTCCTGATCAATTTCGCCGTCCTCGACGATTGGTACGGTCTTTTCACCGCTCTTTCGCCATTGACCGTCGGCGCCATCGCGGTCGTATCGATCTTGCAGGATCAACCCAAGGGCTACATCCAACGCGTCGGGCTGGCGGTGATCGGGTTCATGCTCTTCGGCGATTGCCTGGGCCATCTCAGCTTCTTCGCAAACGACCCCGATTTCCGCCAAATCATCTTCTGGATCATCCTCTGCGTCGAATTGAACGATGTTTTCGCATTCATCTGCGGCAAGTCGTTCGGCCATCGCAAACTGGCCCCCAACACCAGCCCGAACAAAACCATCGGCGGATCGCTCGGTGCGCTTGTCCTCACAACGGCCCTGGCGGCGTCGCTTGAACGCCTTGTCTTTCGCGGAACGGTGATCGATACTTGGCGGCACGCGCTCGTTCTCGGCGCGATGATCAGCATCCTCGGTCAACTCGGCGATCTCCTGCTCTCCAGCGTCAAGCGCGACATCGGCATCAAAGACATGGCGGCCACGATTCCCGGCCATGGCGGATTCCTCGACCGCTTCAACAGCTTGCTGCTCGTTTCCCCGGCCGTTTACCATTACGTGGGCTATTACCTGGGCGTCGGCCTGACGGAGCAGCACAGGATTTTCACTATTGGCAATTTCGTGATCGGTCGGTGAACAATGGAACCGTGGAAGCTCCAACCCGCCCGAGATCTCGGATTGACCCTGCGCAAACGGCTGCAAAGCGTTCACCGCGAATCCGGGCTTATTCCCTGGCTCGTTCATCTCGGCTGCTGGTCAATTCTGCATCTGGGATTTCGCCTGTTCCATCGGCTCGCCATCGAGGGGCGAGAATTTATTCCCAACAGCGGGTCGTTCGTTTTGGCATCGAACCACAGCAGCCATTTGGATGCCCTGGTCCTGGCCTCGTGTCTGCCGTGGCGGCTGCGCGCAACCGTTTATCCGATTGCGGCGGGAGATACTTTCTTTCAAAAGGCGGTGACCGCCGCAATGTCGGCGGTCTTCATTAACGCGCTGCCCATGTGGCGAAAGAGCGCCGTGTCGCATTCCCTGGCCGACCTTCGCTCACGTCTGGCCGGTGAGTTGTGCGCATACGTCATCTTTCCCGAAGGAACCCGATCGCGCGACGGAAGCATGTCGCCCTTCAAGGCGGGCCTTGGGATGCTCCTGGCGGGCACTCCCATCCCCGTCGTTCCGTGCCGCCTATGGGGAACCTTTGACGCCATGCCGCCCGGCCGCCGTTGGCCAAGGCCCGGCAGAATTCGCATCAAAATCGGCCCGCCGCTCTCGTTTCCACAGACATCGAACGATCGGCAGGGGTGGAACGACATTGCCCGCGAAGTGGAATCTGCTGTCAGATCGTTGTCGTAACCACGGCAAAGGGCGGCCTTAGCGTCTTCTTAAAAATTTCAGCACCAGGCCTTGACGCGACGAAATAGAGTCATATACTTCCACGCCCTAGGTTCATTGGACCGGGGATTTGTCGGAATCGAGGAATTTTAAGGAAAGCAGGTTTGATCACTCTTCAATCCGAATTTTCTGGCCGTCTCTCGTAGCGATCCCATCCACATTTTAGATCGCCGCGAGCCGGCGACGGAATTAAAAAATCAGCCCTTGGGGCTGTGGTTTGGTTTTTGCCGAATTTGGATCAGTCCGTCCTGAGTTTTTGGAAGGATTGACTGACCCGCGTTTGGCGGGAATTTTACCGGAGAAGTTTTCCGGCAGGATGCTCTTTGAAAAGTGAATACGAGGTTCAAGGTTTATAGCAAAATAGACCTCCGCGACTTCTGCCCATCGTTTTTGGTTTTTCCGTCTGGAGACGGATGAGCCGGGCTGTCCTCAGCCCGGATTTCATTCTTCTCGGGCAGAGGTCGTCGAGCACCTTTTTGGCGAATTGATACGTTATCGGTCGTCTGTAGTGAAGGGCTTGCCCTTCACATTCGTCTTTAGTCACGCCCGACAGTTGCTCCGGATATCCATCCGGGACGACTAAGACGTTGATCGATAAATGTGGTCAAGCTACTAAGGGTGTATGGTGGATGCCTTGGCATCGAGAGGCGACGAAAGACGTGGTAGCCTGCGATAAGCTCCGGGAAGCTGGCAAACGAGCGTCGATCCGGAGATTTCTGAATGCGGAAACGCGGCTGGGGTCAATCCCAGTCATCCGGCGCTGAATTCATAGGCGCTTGGAAGCGAACCCAGGGAACTGAAACATCTAAGTACCTGGAGGAAAAGAAAGAGACATCGATTCCGTCAGTAGCGGCGAGCGAAAGCGGACATAGCCCAAACCGGGCTAGAATTTCACGTTCCGGAATTCGCGGATCAAATCCGCCCGGGGTTGCGGAAGCACTGAGGGGTTACAAAACCGTCGATAGCGGAACAGTCTGGAAAGTCTGACCATAGAGGGTGAAAGTCCCGTATGCGACATCGACAGGTCCCCGTTAACATGTGCTCTCCAGAGTAGCACCAGACTCGTGGAATCTGGTGTGAATCCGCCCGGACCACCGGGCAAGGCTAAATACTCCTCGATGACCGATAGTGAACAAGTAGGGCGATTGAACGGTGAAAAGCACAGCTATTAGCTGAGTTAAAAGTACCTGAAACCATACACTTACAAGCGGTCGAAGCACTATGGCCCGCAAGGGCAATGTGTGACGGCGTACCTTTTGCATAATGGACCGGCGAGTGCATTTCTACAGCAAGGCTAAGGTGCGTTAGCACCGGAGCCGTAGCGAAAGCGAGTCTTAAGATGGCGTAGTGAAGGGCTTGCCCTTCACATAGTTGTAGGACTGCGGCCCGAAACCTAGTGATCTACCCGTGGTCAGTGTGAATGTCCCGTAAAAGGGACAGGAGGCACGAAGCCGTGAACGTTGAAAAGTTCTGGCATGAACTGCGGGGAGGAGTGAAAGTCTAATCAAACTGGGAGATATCTGGTTCTCTTCGAAATGCCTTTAGGGGCAGCCTGAAGCCAATACCCATGAGGGGTAGAGCTACTGAAAGGAGACGTGGGGCTACCCGCCTACACGCTCCTATCAAACTCCGAATACTCATGGACTTATCTTTGGAGTGAGTCCGCGAGGGATAATCTTCGCGGTCAAGAGGGAAACAACCCAGATCGTCTGCTAAGGTCCCAAAATTCAGCTTAGTTCGTTAGGAAGTTATTGTGCGGTGACAGCCAGGATGTTGGCTTAGAAGCAGCCACCATTTAAAAAGTGCGTAATAGCTTACTGGTCGAGCACAATAGCGCCGTAAATGATCGGGAATAAGCGGAATACCGAAGCAGCGAGCTTGAGCAATCAAGCGGTAGAAGAGCGTTGCATGCCGCGTCGAAGGCGTACCGTAAGGAGCGCTGGAGCGCATGCAAGTGAGAATGCCGGTATAAGTAACGATAATGCAGGTGAAAATCCTGCACGCCGAAAGCCTAAGGTTTCCTGGGGAAGGTAAATCCGCCCAGGGTTAGTCGGAAGCTAAGACGAGGCCGAAAGGCGTAGTCGATGCACAGCAGGTTAATATTCCTGCACTGGCTGTAAAGGTTGAGCCCGCGTGTGTGTTTTCTCAAGGCAGATCCCCCGATTAGACGTGGGGGTTCCTTCAGGCCCATGCCTGTTCATTCAGGCGCAAGCCTGCGGGTCTAGGCCGCTTTGTTGCCGAAGTCTGTGGCGAGAGAACCGAGAAAAGCCCGCGGGGGACGATACAACCACCCGTACTAAAACTGACACAGGTAGGCGAGGAGAGTATCCTCAGGCGCTCGAGAGAACTGCGGTTAAGGAACTAGGCAATCTAACCCCGTAACTTCGGGATAAGGGGTCCCTACTCGATCGGAGGCTCTGCCTCCGTAGAGAGGGCTCAGAAATCGGCCTGGGCGACTGTTTATCAAAAACACAGCTCTGTGCTAACTCGCAAGAGGATGTATACAGAGTGACGCCTGCTCGGTGCCGGAATGTTAAGGAAGTCGGTCAGGGGTTCGCCCCAAAGCTGGCGACCGAAGCACCGGTAAACGGCGGCCGTAACTATGACGGTCCTAAGGTAGCGAAGTTCCTTGTCGGGTAAGTTCCGACGTGCATGAATGGCGTAACGACTTGGGCGCTGTCTCGACCGCAGACTCGGTGAAATTGAAGTGGCGGTGAAGATACCGTCTACCCGCAGCAAGACGGAAAGACCCCGTGGACCTTTACTGTAGCCTGGTACTGATGCCGGTTGTGGACTGCGTAGGATAGGTGGGAGGCGTTGATCCCTCGGTTCTGGCCGAGGGGGAGCCAACGGTGAAATACCACCCTGTTTGCATTCGTCATCTCACCCTGATCCCGTGAATCCGGGCAGGGAACCGTGCTAGGTGGGCAGTTTGACTGGGGCGGTCTCCTCCAAAAGAGTAACGGAGGAGTGCAAAGGCAGGCTCAGTCCGGTTGGCAATCGGACGACGAGCGTAAAGGTAGAAGCCTGCTCGACTGCGAGTGCTACAGCACAAGCAGAGCTGAAAGGCGGCCTTAGTGATCCTGTGGTTGCGTGTGGAAGCGCCATAGCTCAACGGATAAAAGGTACCCCGGGGATAACAGGCTGATCGCCTCCGAGCGTCCATAGCGGCGAGGCGGTTTGGCACCTCGATGTCGGCCCATCGCATCCTGGGGCTGAAGGCGGTCCCAAGGGTTTGGCTGTTCGCCAATTAAAGCGGTACGCGAGCTGGGTTCAGACCGATGTGAATCAGGTCGGTCCCTATCTGCTGTGGGCGTAGGAACCTTGACGGCACCTCTTCCATAGTACGAGAGGATTTGGAAGGACGGACCCCTGGTGCACCAGTTGTCGCGCTAGCGGCATTGCTGGGTAGCTATGTCCGGAACGAATAAACGCTGAAAGCATCTAAGCGTGAAGTCTATGCCAAGACAAGGGTTCCATGGGAGCTTGCTCCCGAGAGACCCCGAGTAGACCACTCGGTTTGATAGGCCGGAGCTGTACACGCCGAAAGGCGCTTAGGTTACCGGTCCTAACGGTCGATTGCTTGACCACTTTTATCGATCATCGTTAAGAAGTTGTTGGTGCAAGTTGTCAGTTGCAAGTTAATCCATAACTTGCAACTTGAACTTGCCACTTGCAACTCACAAAAAGTTGTTCGACGATCGCGGACGAACCTCGTTTCACTTTGAATTTCATCCCGATCGCGGCTAACGCCGCTATCGGGACTTCGTTGGTGGCTACACCGGTAGGGTCACACCCGTTCCCATTCCGAACACGGTCGTTAAGCCTGCCGGGCCGATGATACTGCTTCAGCGGGAAAGTAGGTCACTGCCAGCGTTAAACAAGAACCCCGGTCCCTTCAACAAGGATCGGGGTTCTTTTTATCTCTCGATTTGCATATCGGCATGGTTGTGTCGTATGCTCCTGACGCGGGAGTTTTGCTATGGGCCTAACGCACATCACGGCAGAGGTTCGAAACCTCAATGGCAAAGGCAAGCCCTTTCAGGGCGAATTTCTCGTTGATACCGGCGCTATCGACTGCATGGCGCCGGCAAGCCGGCTTAAGGCGGCGCGAATCAAGCCCGAAGGCAAGGCCGTTTACGAGTTGGCCGACGGCCGGCCCGTCGAAATGCAATATGGATTTGCCCGTGTCAGCTTTGTCGGCGCCGAGACCGTGGTGCAAGTGATCTTCGGACCGGAGGATGCCGAGCCCATATTGGGAGTGGTGGCTCTGGAAAACACAGGCATTACCGTTGATCCCAGATCGCGGGAATTGCGTCGGCTTCATGCAAAGCCGTTGAAACGCCGCGCATCTGCACCACGTTGACTGATCAAATGCTGATCGTTCTTGTGGGTCCAAATCCGGGGAAGGGCCGGTTTTTCCCTTGGATTGTTCTTCGTACTGCAAGGACCGGGGTTCTTTTTTGCCTGGAGCCGACGAGGTATCCTATGGCCGCTTTGGGGACGGCTCATGGACCACGACGATCCGCTTGATCCAAAGAACGATCCCTTCGGGCCGCCGGCCATACCAACGCTGGTGGTCTGCATCCACTGCGGCGAGGAATACGACAGCTACCGCATCGAGTGGCGAATTGAAGCCGATTCCGAAGGCAAGCGCCATGGCTTTTGGTGCTGCCCAATCCCAGGGTGCGATGGCAAGGGATTCGGATTCGACATCTTTCCGGTCGATCGGGATTATCAGGATGATGGCCTCGAATTCTTCGACGACGATGAGACAGACAGCGATGGGTTTGATCCATCCGGCGAAATCTGACACCTGAAAAAGGATCAGCAATGAACGACGTCCCCGAACAATCCGATGGCCGGGTATGGGAACGCGGCTGGGACGATCATGAACGCCGCCAACGCGCCAGATTGGCCAAACTTTCTTTGCCTGAGAAACTCGCCTGGCTGGAGGAGGCGCATCGGCTCGTTCGCCAAATCACTTCAAACTCCAAAAACCCCCGCGCGGGAAATTAAACTTTCCGATTACCGTTCCGCCCGTTCCGCCAAGTCTTTCAGCATCGGTGCCGTCGCGTCCCGTTTGGACACCGCCGGCTCCGGTCCCTCGTACCAACTCTTCGGCAACCCCAATGCCGGATCATTCCAACGTACCCCGTACTCGTCCTTGCCCGTGAACTCCACGTCCACCAGGTACATGATCGTCGCGTCTTTCTTGATCTTGTATCCGTGCAGAACGCCCGGTGGAATGTAAAGTCCCTGCGGCTCGGCCGCGTCCAACGCGATGCACTTGGCCACCTTGTACGTCGGCGATTTCGGCCTCAAATCCACCAGCCCCACTTCCAGTTTTCCCGCGACGACGTGCCAATAATCCGTTTGCAGCTTGTGGAAATGCAATCCCCGCACCACGCATCCCGTCGAGCGCGATACGTTCCACTGCACCCATTTCTGCCGTTGCTCGGTAAACCAGGACGCCCGAAACGCCTCGAAAAACGAGCCCCGCTCGTCTTCCCAAACCGTCAGCTTCGTCAGCTTCGCCCCGTCTATCCCCGTCGGAACCATTGTGATGTCGTTCATGGCCGCGCATCATAATCGCCGCTCATCCGCTTGGAAATGATAGTCGTCCCAAGCGCAGACCGGTTCAAATCCGATGGCTCGATAAATTCGATTCGTTGTGGCATTACCCGCATCCACGTAGAGAAAGACGAATTTCTTTCCCGCTTCCAGCATTCGCCGGCTGAGCGCCGCGACGCAGGCGCCGGCGTACCCGCGCCGGCGAAATTCCGGCGGCGTGTAAACGAAATTGATGCGAATCCCATTGGGCGTCGGACCGGCGCATCCGGCCATCGATACCGGCTGCGGATCACACCAGACGAACAGGCGGTCGCGGCCAATTCGTCGCTCCACGTCCGTCCGCGCGTCGCTTAGCTCCAGCTGCAATTCAGCCGTGAACCCCTCCGCCCAAGGCGTCAATATGGGAACGTCGGCCATTGTCGCTTGCCGAAAATGACCGGGAACCTCGTTCTTCGCCGTCACCGATTCCAGGCGCATGATGTGCAGTCGACGATCGAGAGTCGCTTTCAAATCGTTTCGCGCCGCCCACCGTACCGCGAATCTGGCGACCGCTTCGGATGTACCGCAGGTCTTGGAGATCGAGATATTCTCCGAGCAGAGGAAATCCACCAAAGCGTCCATCGCTCCCGGCGGCATGTCTGTCAGTACCAGCGATAATCCCGTGCTCGCCGCCGCCGCGATCGGAACGCCGCGCTCCTCCTCAACATCGCATAGCAGCGGCTCCCGCGCCGCCTGGGTCGGCGATCCGCGGCTCAAATCCGACAGTATCCCCAATAACAGATGGTTCACCGTCTCGTCGCGCATGAGCAGCGGCGTCACGCGCTCCGCGAATTCGGCGGCGTCCTGGTAACGATTGACTCGCATGGCCCGGTTATGGCAACGTCTCTTTGAGGATCTTCTGCGTTTGCTCTTTGCGGTATTGCCGCAATTTTTCCCTCAGCGATGGACGTGAGTTGGCCAGAATTGCGATCGCCAGCAGTGCCGCGTTGATCGCCCCCGGCTTGCCGATGGCCAGCGTCCCCACGGGAATCCCCGCCGGCATCTGCACCGTCGACAGCAGCGAATCCATCCCCTGCAATGCCGGACTCTGCATCGGCACCCCCAACACCGGCACGACCGTGTGCGCCGCCGCCACCCCCGCCAGGTGCGCCGCTCCGCCCGCCGCGGCGATGATCACCTCCACGCCGCGACCCTCCGCCTCCGAAATGTAATCCGCCGTCGCCTGCGGCGTCCGGTGCGCCGAAAGCACCCGGCATTCGTGCCCCACCTCAAACTCCGAAAGCGTCTGCGCTGAATGCCGCATCGTCTCCCAGTCGGACTTGCTGCCCATGATGATGCTGACCAGCGGATGACGATCGTCGGCTTGCTTCCGGCTCATAATTATGGCGTTTTTTGTTTTCCGGCCCTTCGATCCTACCATGGATCATCCGATGGCCCAAATCGCCGGCATCCTCGACCATGTAAACCCCTTCGACCCGGCCGGCGATTTCGAGGCCTTTCTCCGCCTCGTCCCCTCCAAATGGGTCGTTTATCTCTTCGCCGATGCCGAGGACCAGCCCCTGCAATTGCTCTGCGTGAAAAACCTCCGCTACAGCCTGAAGCGCAGGCTGGGGGGCGAAGCGATCACCCTCACCAAACGCATTGATTACCGCGAGATCGTTCGCAGGATTCATTGGCGACGGGTGGACAGCGCGTTTGAGGCCGATTGGGTATATCACGATGTCGCCCGCCGGATTTTCCCCAAAAGCTATCGGGCAATGGTCGGCTTCCGCCCGGCGTGGTTCATCCACGTTGATCCGGACGCGCAATTTCCCCGATACGCCAAAACCATCCAACTCGCCGGAGGGAAAGGAATCTACGTCGGCCCCGTCGAGGACAAACACGCCGCCGCCCGGCTCATGGAGTTGATGGAAGACGCCTTCGATCTTTGCCGGTATTACAACATTCTTCTGGAGGCTCCCCATGGCCGAGCTTGCGCGTACAAGGAAATGGGCAAATGTCCCGCCCCATGCGACGGATCCATTTCGATGCAGCAGTATCGGCGGATGATCGAATGGAGCGCCGCCACGCTCGCCGACCCGCGCGAAATGATCCATCAGCAGAACGACCGAATGAAGCAGGCCGCGGCCGAGCTTCGCTTCGAAACCGCCGCGAAAATCAAGGCGTTCATCGATCAGTTGTCTCAGATCGGCAAAGGCGCCTTTCGCCACGCCCGCCTGCTGCGTGATTTCGCATACGTCACCCTCCAGCCCGGCCCGACGGCCGGCTCGGCAAAGCTATTTCTCATCCTGCCGGGACTAATCGAAGAAATCGCCGACATTTTTGCCGAGCCCGCCCGGCCGTCGGAATTGCTGCGCACGATCTTCACTCTCGCCGAGGAATTTTCGCACTTCCCGCTCGACACGCCTGCCGTCGAACGCATCGGCATCGTCGCGCACCATCTGTTTTCCCCCAAGCGCTCCCAGGGAGTTTTTCTTCCCCTCGCCGATTTGGCCGACCCGTCCGGAAAGGCGCTCCTGAAAGCCTACAGAACTGTGGCCCGCGTGGAACAGCCGGAAGAAGTTGAAGCCGAGGGCGTTGTCAAGGAGCTCCAAGCGATGTGATTGTGGCATGGGCGTCTCGCCCATGTTGACGATGATCGAATTCGAACATCGTCCCCACGGGCAAGATGCCCGTGCCACGAGGGAATCTTCAAGGAACTTCAAGCGATGTAATGCCGCGGCGAAATCTGATATAATCCAACAAAGTATGACCACCGAAGCGCTATATAAGGTTCACACCGCTCGCCCGTTTGTACCGTTTTATCTTCGGCTGGGTGACGGTCAGAAGCTCCCCGTGATGCACCCCGAAATGCTCTCTTATTCCCCGAAGAATCGCTTGGCTATCGTGTTTCTCGACGATGGCTCCTTTGAAATCGTCGATTTGCTCTTGGTTACCGGCTTGGAAGTGACGTCGAATGGCCGCAAGCGCACGCGGCGATAGCCCTCATCCTCTTGGATGAAATTTCCGATGCACCGCCTTTAACCGGTCCTGATCGACGTGCGTATAAATCTGCGTCGTGCTGATGTCGCTGTGCCCGAGCAGTTCCTGCACCACTCGTAAATCCGCTCCGCCTCCGATCAGATGGGTTGCGAAGCAATGCCGCAGGGTATGCGGTGAGACCTCGCGCAGAATCCCGCTGGATCGCCCGTATTTCTCAACCAGCATCCATAATGAAATCCGGTCCAGCGGCTTTCCGGTCCGCGACAAAAACAGGTGCTCGTCGTCGTTCCGGGCCAATTTTGGCCGGCATTCGGATAGATACCGTTCGATCGCCCCGCATGCCGCGCCGCCGACCGGCACGATCCGTTCCTTCGCCCCCTTGCCCAAAACGCGCACGACGCCGACCGAGTGATTCAGGTCTCTCATTTTCACCGAGCACAATTCGCTCGCCCGCAGCCCGCTGGCATAGAGCAATTCGAGGATCGCTACGTCGCGGAAGTACAACCGCGATTTCGGATTTGGCGCCGCGATCAATTGATTCACCTGCGCCCGGCTCAGGATTCTCGGAAGTGATTGCTCGGGCTTGGGCCGATCGAGTTGCTGAAGGATCTTCGCCGATTTGCCGTCGTCGCCGGAGAAGAACCGCAGCATGACCCGGATCGCCGCCAGCCGCCGCGCGACCGTTCGCGTGGATTTTCCCCCCCGGCTCTGGGCGTGGAGATATTCGCGGTAATCCCGTTCGTCGGCGGATTGCAGGTTCCGCTTTCGGTCGGACAAAAAATCGGAGAGATTTTCCAGGTCCCGGCGATAGGCGTGCAGCGAATTTTCCGCCAGCCCGCGCTCAGCCGCAAGATGCCCCAGCAGTTGCCGGAGCCGCGGCTCGGCGACGCGCGTTTCCAACGGAGATCGAGCATTCAACGAATCGGTTTTCCCCATCTCTGGTCGCTCTTTCAATTCCGCGCATCCGGTCTTCAACCTGCAATTCCAGGTACGTCGCACAAGCCTTGTATCTGCCGAAGCAGAACTTGAACGCGTGTTTCAGATGCTCGAGCCGGAAACAATTAGAACATCGTTCGTCGCCTCCATCCAGAAATGGGCAATGCGGGATGGGTTTGGACATAGCGCCTTTCCGACGAGACCGACCGGAAATTTATCGGCGTTATGGCGCGCTTCGCGTGAGATGGCTGTTTATCGGACGGGGAGTGTTCACGCCGCCTCGGCTGGGCCGTTACTCGGGCCGTGGGGCATTCGTTGGGATTGCAGGCAGACCGCCACGAACAGGTGCCGCAGCCGCTCCAGCGGCTGGCGGTCCAGGAAATCCGGCGTGAAATCGACCGGAAATGACGAAGGATAATCGCGGAACTGTCGCAGCAGGGCGGCCTTGTCCAGGCTCGAAACCAGCGTCATTAGCTCCTCAACCTGCTGCATTTGAAACATGGTACAACCTCCCGCTCGCCTACAAGAACAGATCGATCAAGTTCCCCATCGTCAACATATCGGGCGGGCGCACAGTTATCTTTATTACGTTTGGCGGCGCCGCCGGTTCCTGCCAAGGCAATATCTTCCACGGCGGCTGCGGCCCGGCCGTGATGTGCGGCACGCTCGCCTTGGGGCACGGGGCGGAGCAGGACGGCTCAACGCGCGGCCGGGGATGGATCACCGGCCGCGGCATATACCGTGGTGTCGGATGCAGCACCGGTCGCGGCAAATACCGCGGCGTCGGGTGCAGCACCGGCCGCGGGCAATAGCTATCAACCGGACTTACGGCAACCGGCAACTGCGCGGCGCTATGCCGGTCGGCGGCGCGGATGGCACCCAGCAGGGATTGCACCAACTGCAAGTCCAGCGATGCGACCAGGAGGTTGACATTGGAGACCGCCGCCACGCGCTGCCCCCTGAGCAAACCCTGCCGACAGCCGCACGCCGCTTTTGCGCCAGCGATAAAAAACCCCCGGAATATTGCGGGAAACAAAGTTTTATGCGATCAATGCCCGCGACGTGAAGTGCGGTCCGTTTATGACGGATGATGCGATAATGCCACGTGAAGCGTGGCACGGCCGCACGAAGGTTTAAGGAGGATTTTTTTCGACGGCGATGCGAACCGACGAATTGGATTTCGATCTCCCGCCCGATCTGATGGCCCAGACCCCGCCGCCGCGCCGATCCGATTCCCGCCTCCTGCACTACGTTCGCGCCGGCCGCGCTATCCATCACCGCACGTTCTCGGACCTTCCGGACCTATTGCGGCCTTCGGACGTGCTGGTCTTCAACGATTCCAAGGTCATCCCGGCGCGATTCACCCTGAGAAAACTCACCGGCGGACGAATCGAGGGATTATTCCTTTCCGAGCCGGCCGCCGGACAATGGCTGGCGCTTCTGCGCGATCTCGGCCCCGCCGCCCAAGGGACCCCGCTTCTTTTCGATGCCGATCCCAACCTCCGGGCCACGATCCGATCCAATCGCGGCCAGGGTGAATTCCTGCTCGACGTTTCCGGCAATGTCCCCGCGTTAGCTTTGCTTGACCGGCTCGGCAGGATGCCGTTGCCGCCGTATATCAAGCGCGACAAACGGCGGGACGATCGCGACGATCTGGATCGCCTGCGTTACCAGACCGTCTACGCCGACTCCCCCGGCGCCGTCGCCGCTCCCACCGCCGGGCTGCATTTCACGCCCGAACTTCTGAATCGTTTGGATGAGGCTGAAATCCGGCGCGTGATGGTGACGCTTCACGTCGGCCTCGGCACGTTCAAGCCGATCGCGGTCGAAACCCTCGAAGCGCATCCGATGCACCCGGAAAGTTATTCGATCTCTTCCTCCGCCGCCGAAGCGCTCAATCGCGCCAAGATGGACAATCAGCGCCTCGTCGCGGTGGGGACGACTTCCGCGCGGGTTCTGGAAAGCCAGCCGGCCGATCGGCCGTTCATCGCCGGTTCGCAAAGCACTTCGATCTTCATCTATCCCCCATACCCGTGGAAGCACGTCGGGGCGCTGATCACGAATTTCCATCTTCCCCGCAGCACGCTGATCGCGCTGGTCGCCGCCATGACCGGCGTGGAAGAACAACGCCGGATTTATCGGGAAGCGATCGCCCAGCGTTATCGCTTTTTCAGCTACGGCGACGCGACGTTCGTGGATTGACCGAAGCCCCGCATGTACGTGCGGGGCTACGGATTCGCCGACACTTCCGCGGTCGGGTCTTCGGTTTCCTTCATCGCCCCGACGTTGCGGTCGGTGTACGCCTTCTCGGAATAATCCCAGAGCACGCTGGCGACCTGCGGCGGCGGCAGCGCCAGATCGGGCGAGGAAGGCACTTCCATGTACGTCAACGCCCGTTCGATGAATTTCACCGCTGGCGGGGCGGCGACCTTGCCCCCGTAATGCGCGATCGTCCGGTCCGGATCGTGGATCACGCAGACAACGACCAGCCGGGGATTTTCGTATGGGGCGCAGCACATGAAACTGCTGTTGAAACGCGTGGCGCTGTATCCATGCCCTTCGGCGATGCGGGCGGTGCCGGTCTTTCCAAAGACGTTCCAGATTTTGCTGCGCATTCCTTCGGCCGTTCCGCGGATCACCACGTCGCACAGAATCCGCCGCATTTCCGCCGCCGTCTCGGGGTCGATCGCCTCCGGCAGCAAATCGAAACTCACCGGCCGACGGCGCGAAAGCACGTTGCCATCCGGATCGACCGTCCCCAGCAAAAGGTGCGGCGTCACCAGCTTGCCCCCGTTGGCGTAAACGCCGAACGCCCGCGCCAGTTGCAGCGGCGTCACCAGCACCTCGTACCCCTGCGCCACCGATTCCGTGCTCTTTCGCGTCCATTTGTGAAGATCGTACACCACGCCCGAATCCTCGCGCGGCAAGTCGATCCCCGTGCGGCTTCCGAATCCGAACCCCGTCATCGCCCGATGCAGCCGGGCGTTGCCCATGCGCTCGCTCAATTGCGACATGAGGATGTTGCTCGATTTCACCAGCCCGTCCCACGTGCATAAATTGCCGTAATGCTCCACGTCCGTAACGGCCCGGCCGTATGGCGTATGCCACGTCAGCGCGGGGATCGACCAGACCTCCCACGGAGTGGTCACGTTCCATGCGAACGCCGGCCCCGCGATGAACGGCTTGAACGTCGAACCCGGCTCGTACGGAGCCACCACCGCGCTGTTACGCCGCAAATCCGGCGTCGATTCGCTGAGCGTCTGCGGATTGAACGTCGGATAGTTCGCCAGCGCCAGGATCTCGCCCGTTCGCGGGTCCATCGCGACGAATTCGCCGCGCGGGGCCTTCACGTGCTCCACCGCGTCGCGCAGCTCTTCCTCGGCGATCATCTGTAGATTGGCGTCGATGGTCAGGACCAAATGCTGGCCGTGGCGGGGGGCGAGATAATCCTGCGCGTCCACTCCGATCGGACGCCGCTGCGCGTCCTTCGTCTCGCGCGCGAATCCCGGCTGGCCGGATAGCAGCGCGTTGTATTCCAATTCCAATCCGTCCAATCCCGCGCCGTCGGATCCGCATCCGCCCAGAACGTGCGCCCCCAGCGAGCCCATCGGATAACACCGCGCGCTGCCCGATTCGATTCCCATTCCAGGCAGATTCAACGCTTCGACCTGCTTGACGGTTTCATCGTCCAGGTTGGCCGCCACTTTGACGAACCGGCTCGTGGCGCGGTCCCCCAGCAGCTTGGCCAACTCGAACGGGTCCTGGTCGATGATCGCGCCGAGCTTGCTCAGACCCTCGTCCATTTCCGCCAGGCTGTGTCCATCCTCCTGAAAACTATCCTGCATGAACTTCGGATCGATGAACAGATCGTGGGTCTGGACCGACCCGGCCATGACCAGGCCGTTGCGGTCGTAGATATCGCCGCGCCGGGCCGGCAGGGTCAAAATGAGATGCTGCTGCCGGTCGGCCCGCGAAATCGTCACTTCGCGTCCGTAGGTTTGCAGATAGGCCACTCGTCCCACCAGCGCCGCGAACAACACCACGATCACGACGATCATCGCCTTGGCGCGGATGGGAGAAAACGTGGGCATGGAAAGAGCTCCGGGGTCCGATAATTCATCGGCCCAATCGCTCTTCAATCAACAATAATGGTGAGAAGCACCGGATGTACATCCGGTGCTCGGATCGGCGTTACACCCGTTCACTTCCTCGCATCCGGATCGTCCACCCACGATCGCTTCACGGCGGCGTTTCCCGCGGCCAGCTTGAGGTCTTTGCCCTTGGCGGCGGCCGCCAGCGCGTTCGGCGCCGTCGCCTCCGCGATCGACAATTGCTGGTTCCAGAGCTGCATCTGGCTGGCCTCGATCTGGTTGTGCAATTTGTTGGTCTGAAACGTCAGGTCCAGCCGCTGCTGGCGAAGCTCCAGCAGCGCCACCGCCGTCGCCGAACCGCACAGCAGGCATAAAAGCATCTTGAGCATGGACGCTAGTTTGTCGTGGCCACGGGCCTGGCCGGCAGCTTCAGCCTCATGCCGGGGATCACCACGTCGTGATCGTCGCCCCTGAGGATGGTTTCGTTCAGTGCCTTGATCGCCTCCACGGTCGAGGGGTCGCCCAGTTCGTCATTGGCGATTCGCCACAGGCTGTCGCCCTCCTTGACCGTGTAGAAATATTCCGGGGCGCCGGCGCCCGGTGTATTCGGGGCGCTCGATTCGGCGATCGATCCCGAACCGCCGGCCGACGTCGGAATCGTGTATGCCCTTCCAACAATCACCCTGTCCGGGTCATCCTGCAACGACGGATTGGCGTCAATGATGGCCTGGCGATTGGCCCGGGTGTTGCCCCCGAGGAACCGGGACGCCATTCGCGAAACCGTGTCTCCCTCCTGCGCCCTGTATTGCCGGGGGCCGGCAACCGCCGGAACCGGAGCGGGCGCGGGTGACATCCCGTCGTCGGTCCGGTTTGTTCCATCGATGTTCGCCGGAACCAGCGACTCGCCGTTCCGCGATGCGACGTTGGACAACGCTCTATCCGGCGACGGCGCATCGGCCCCGTGATCTTCCGCCGGCGGCGTGGAATTGTCGATCCGCGGATTGTCGCTTCCCGGCTGATTCGAAGGATTCGGCGAAGGAATTACCGGGCTCGGCGGGCGAGTGAGCTCTTCATGCGTCGGCACGGATTCGTTCGGTGAAGTCTCTGATGGCGCAACAAAGTTGATCGGCGGATTGGCCGTTCCCGGCGCGTTCGTCGCCCGCC
Organism: Tepidisphaeraceae bacterium; assembly: GCA_050014015.1. Classification (GTDB taxonomy): domain Bacteria; phylum Planctomycetota; class Phycisphaerae; order Tepidisphaerales; family Tepidisphaeraceae; genus PALSA-1353. The sequence continues at coordinate 65,778 of JBEKEC010000018.1, read as the reverse complement.
GGGCCGTGGCGCCCACGTCCGCCAGCACCGCCTGCGGCAACTCCTGCGTCGAGCGGAAATGATCCGACAGCAGGATCCCGATCACAATGATAAATGCCAGCCCCACCAGCAGGCTGATCTTCGTCTCACGCGTCATGTTTGTCTCCAGAGTGGCAAGTTGCAAGTGGCAAGTTGCAAGTGGGAATTCAACTTGAACTAACAACTTGAAACTTGCACCTTCTTCTCGATCACACGCATTTTCGCCGACCGTGCCCGCGGATTGCGGGCGGCTTCTTCGGGGGTGGGGCAGAGGGGTTTCTTCGTTATCACCTTCACGACCCCGCTCTGCTCCAACGACCGAAACGCCTGCTTCACCGACCGATCCTCCATCGACTGGAAGCTGATCACTGCCATCCGGCCCCCGGTTCCCAGCGCCGCCGGCCCTTGCCTCAGCAACTCGCCGAGATTCTCCATCTCCCGGTTGACCGCCATCCGCAAGGCCAGGAATGTCCTCGTGGCCGGATCGATCCGCTCCGGCGGTTTGCCTCGCACCGGAATTGCCGAGCGAACAAGCTCGGCCAATGCTTCCGTGTCTCTGATCGGCGATCTTCGCCGCGTTTCGACAATCTTTCTCGCAATTTGCCGCGAATAACGCTCCTGCGCCAATTGATATAGGACGTTGGCCAGCGATTCTTCGGGCAATTTGTTGACGAGGTCCGCCGCATTTTCAGGCAATTCCGGGTCCAGACGCATGTCCAGCGGCATCGCCCCGTCAAAGCTCAATCCATACGCCGGATCGAACAACTGATTGGTGCTGACCCCCAGGTCCGCCAGGATGCCGCTGACCGCCGGATTTCCGGCTTCCTCCAGCACGCTCGACAGTTTCGCGAAATTCGCGTGAAACAGCCGGACCCGGCATGCCAGCCCCTTCAGTTGCCCGGAGGCGAACTCCAGATTCCTCGGATCGGCATCCAGGCCAATCAGCAGACCATCGCTCCCCAGCCGCCGCCCGATGGCCAGCGCATGCCCACCCCGCCCCACGGTGCAATCCACCACGGTTTGCCCGAATGACGGCGCGAGAAGGTCCAGAACCTCTCGCAGCATGACGGGTTCGTGGCCGGTGGGAGGGAGGGACATGGGGGCCTTTGAGGTTAAATCCGAAACCCGAAACCGGGAATTCGAAACTCGAAATTCGAATGACGAATCAAATTCAAAATTCAAAATTCGAAACCAAGGCGTTTCGAATTTCGACCTTCGAATTTGATTCGAATTTCGAATTTCGAGTTTCGAATTTCGCTCTTGATTCCGGGTTTGCCATCGCCTTCATGTTATAACTATCGTCCAATCGACATCCGCATGCTCCAATCCGCCCACATTTTCCTGATGTCGCTCTACATCGTCCTGCCGCCGATTGTGCTGATCGCCTCGTTCGCCGCTGCCCGCCGCCGTGGGATTCCGGCCGCCCACATCTGGCCCAAGCTCACCGTCGCCGTCGCCACGTCGCTTTTGCTGGGCATCGCCGCGTCGATGATTTATGGCCTCTGGCTCGGCGGGATCGTCCCGCCGGTGCGCATGGCCCTCGCCTGCTACTGGGCCGCCGGGCTGATCTGCATCCTCAAGGGTCTGGATTTCCTGCTCGATTGCCTGGCCCGTCTGGTGTTCGCCACCGGCGCCGGCTCCTGGAAGCGACGGCAACGCCGATCCGCCGCCCAGATATTTCGAGTGTTTTCTTTGTTCATCATCGGCTTGCCCTACATGATCGCCGCCGCCGCAACCTACTGCCCAAATACGATCCTGAAAAACGAATCCGCCTGGTTCGATGCCGGCGCAACCCGCGTCTCGTTTGAATCGACCGACGGCCTGCTCATCGCCGGATTCTGGACGGCCGCCCCCGCCCCTTCCCTCGGAGACATCCCCAATCCCCATTGGGGCCGCAAGACGCTGGTGATCTGCCCCGGCTCGCGCGCCGGGAAGTCCAGCTACCTCGACCTGGCCAGCCGATTCCTCAACGACGGCTACAATGTCCTCACCTTTGATTTTCGCGGCCACGGCCAAAGCGGCGGACAAATCGTTACCTTCGGCGACCATGAACGCCGGGATGTCCTGGGAGCCGTGCGCTGGCTTCGGCGAAATCATCCGATGGAAAGTCGGCGTATCGTTGCCATCGGCGTGGACACCGGCGCCGCCGCGCTTCTCGCCGCCGCCGCCGATCCCTCCAACCAAGGCCGCGCTCTCGACGCACTGGCCGTCTTTGGATGCTACGACCGATTCGACAAATTCGCCGCCGACGCCGCCAGAGTTTCGTTTCCTCCGCCCCTGCAATGGCTCATCGTGCCCGTCGCCGTGCCGCTGGCATGCGTTCAGACCGGCGCGGATTTGCGCGATTTCTCTCCCGCCAACGCCGCCGCCGCCGTCTCGCCACGCCCTATCCTGTTCATCGCCGGCGAGGGCAAGCCCTTCGCCGGCCAGCGCGATTCCGTCATCACTTTCGACCGCGGCCAAAGCCTCTTCGACGCCGCCAACGCACCCAAAAGCCATCTCTGGATCGAGGATTTGACCGATGACCAGGCCACCGGCGACCCGCGCGTCGTCAACCGCGCCCTGCGTTTCCTCAACACCGCCGTCCCCATGCTATGAAGCTGCTCGATCTCCTTGCCAAAGAATTTCCCTCCGCCAAGCGCCAAACGCTCAAGCGCATGGTGCGTGATGGCCGCGTGCTCATCAACGGCATCGCCGCGGCCAGGCTCGATCAATTGGTCAACGCCCAAGACCGTCTCGTGGTGGACCCGCCGCGGAAGGCTTTTCCCCGCCCGCCTTTTCCCATCATTTACGAAGATCGAGACGTTCTCCTGATCGACAAACCCGCCGGATTGCTCACCAGCACCGTTCCCCGCGAACCCCGGCCCACCGTCCTCGCCGCCCTGCGCCATTATCTCACCCTGACCGATCCGACCGCGCGCCTGGGTCTGATTCATCGGCTCGATCGCGACGCATCGGGATTGCTCGTCTTCTCCAAGAACAATCGGGCCTACGATTCGCTCAAACGTCAATTCTTCCATCACACCGTTACCCGCGTGTATCACGCCATCGTTTCTCCGCCGCCGCCAAAAGACGTCGGGCGAATCGAATCTTTCCTGGTCGAACGCGCCGACGGATCGGTCCATTCCACCCGCGTCCACGGCCGCGGCCAGCGGGCCGTCACCGAATTCGCCGTGACAAAAGGGGAGGGCGAAGCCCTTACCGCTCGCCGCGGGGATCTGGCCCTGCTTCGCGTCACCCTCCACACCGGCCGCAAGCATCAGATTCGCGTCCACCTGTCCGAATCTGGCTTCCCAATCCTCGGCGACGTCCAATACGGCGGGAAACCGCACCGAAACGGCCTGATGCTCGCCGCCGTCGAGCTCGCATTCGATCATCCGCGCACCGGCAAACGAATGGCCTTTGCCGTTCCCCGCGATGCCGTCCGCGTCGCCTTGAGTTTTCTTCCCATTGGTGCCAAGCCGGATTCTGTATAGAATAACTGAACTCGAAACTCCATGACCCCCGATTCCTCCTCGATCTCTTCGCGGCTTTTTCTCCCGGCCGTTTCGCTCTGCTGGCGGGAACTCATCCGCTTCGTCCGCCAGCGCAGCCGCATTATCGGCGCCCTGGCCACGCCGATCCTTTTCTGGATCGTCATCGGCGCCGGCATGGGGCGCAGCTTCCGCTCGGATATGCCCGGCGGCGGCAATTTCATCGAATATTTCTTTCCCGGCACGCTCGTCATGATCCTCCTCTTCACCGCCATCTTTTCGGAAATCTCCGTCATCGAGGACCGCCGCGAGGGATTTCTGCAATCCGTCCTCGTTGCTCCCGTCTCGCGGATGGCGATCGTCCTCGGCAAGGTGCTCGGCGGAACAATCCTGGCAACCACGCAAGGAGTCCTGTTTCTGCTCCTGGCCCCTCTGGTCGGGATCCAACTTAGCCTGATCTCATTTCTCGCCGCCGTCGCCGTGACGTTCATCGTCAGCTTCGCTCTGTCCGGCCTAGGGTTCTGCATCGCCTGGCGCATGAGTTCCACCCAGGGCTTTCACGTCATCATGAATCTCTTTCTTATCCCCATGTGGTTCCTGTCCGGCGCGATGTTCCCCGCCAGCGGCGCCCACGGCACGATGCGCTGGCTGATGAGCGTCAATCCCCTCACCTACGGCGTCTCCGCCCTGCGCCGAGCGCTGTACTGCACTAATTCCGCTAACCTTCGCCTTCCATCGTGGTCTATTTGTCTTGGCATCAGTCTCGCGTTCGCCGCGGCCATGTTCCTGGCCTCGAGCCTCATGGCCGGCCGGCGCGTGGCGGCGGATTTGCAATAGCCCCTTTTATGAGCAAACCTCAAAAAATCATCACCATCATTCTCTGGATCGTCGCCGTGGGCGGCATGGTCGGCGTTGTCGCCATGAAAACCCTGCCCGTGAACTCAAATCCCAACTCCCAAGCAGGCTTTGTTTCCGCTGGCTCCACCAATGCGCCGTCCTCCGCGCCGCCAATTCTCGACCCGGCCCCATCCTTCACTCTCACCGATCAGGACGGCCGCCCGGCAGCCAACGCCCAACTCCTCGGCCATCCCTGGATCGCCGATTTCATCTTCACCACCTGCGCTTCCCTCTGCCCCACGATGTCCGCACACATGTCCGATTTGCAGGACCGATTGCCCACGGGCGTGCTTCTCGTCTCCTTCTCCGTCGATCCGGCCCACGATACCCCTGCCGTCCTGAAGGAATACGCCGCCAAATATCACGCGCAATCAAACCGCTGGATTTTCCTCACCGGCGACCAAAAAACCCAGGAGCGAGTCATCCGCGCCATGAAACTCGGCTTTTCCCCCGCCGCGGGCGATGCTCCCATCCAGCACGATGAGCATTTCGTCCTCATCGACGCCCAGGGAAAACTCCGCGGCTACTACGATTCCTTCGTGCCCCAGCGGATGGACGACCTCGTTCACGACGCCAACTGGCTGATCGCGCATCCCAACGGAGCCGGGCAATGACCGTCCTGCCCGCGGTCGACGCTACCCTCAACGCCGCCAGTTGCATCCTCCTTTGCCTGGGCTTCCTCTTCATCAAGACCGGCCGCTGGCGCGCCCACGGCTTCACCATGGTCACCGCCACCGCCGTCTCCACCGCCTTCCTGGTCTGCTATCTCGCCAATCACTATCTCCACGGCGTACACACCACCGTCCATTCCCACGCCCCGCATTGGCTGCGATATACCTATTTGGCGATCCTCTTCCCCCATTTGTTTTTAGCGATGGTGATGCTTCCGATGATTTACCTGACGCTTCTCCGCGCCTATCGCCGCGATTGGATCAACCATCGGCGAATCGCCATCCCGACGTTCTGCATCTGGCTGTACGTTTCCATCACCGGGGTAATCATTTACTTCATGCTGTACCATTCTCGCCTGGCGACATGAAAATCACGGAACGGCCCACCCGTGCCAATTCCCTCCCGAACGCCCACGGCGCCGCCGTGGGTCTTTCTTCGCGAAAGCGTACCCCCTCCGGCAACCCGCTCTAATCCCCGACTTTTGTCTGCAAATCCCACAAATTCAGGCCGGCCACATTCCGTGTCGAAAACGCCGGAGATGTATTCGATTCGATCTGAACGTTCTTGAACGTCACGTCCTTCGCTTCGGAGATCACCGCGCCCGCGTCGCCGGCCAGTCGCATGTTTTCAAAACGAAGATTGGAGACCGGCAATTCGGAAAGGCCGTTAATCCAGAGCGACTGCCCGGCGCTTTGGCAGGTGACGTTCCGGATGTCGAAGTCGCGGAAACACGGCGTGCGCTCGCTGAGCGGCTCGGGCTTGGAATCGGCCTTCTCGTAAAACATGTCGAATAGAATCGCTTGGGTTGTGATGTTGGACATGGTGACTCCGTCGACGTGGATGTCTTCGACTACTCCCCCGCGGCCGCGAACGCTCTTAAATCGAAGGCCCACGTCCGTGCCGTTGCAGACGCAGTCGGTGATGTGCACGTTGCGGATATCGCCGGAGGTTTCGCTGCCGAGCACGAACCCGCCGTGGCCCCACGTGCTCGTGCATCGGCGGATGGTGACGTTCTCGGTGGCCAGATGGTATTTGCGGCCTTCCTCGTCCTTGCCGCTCTTGAGGACGACGTTGTCGTCGCCGGCGTAAACCGTCGAATCTTCCATGAGGATGTCCCGGCTGGAATCGAAGCCGATCCCGTCGCCGTTCTGCGCCCAGATTTCGTTGTAAATAGTGCAATTGCGCACGACGACGTCGTGACATCGCAAAACCTGCACGGCCCAGAACGGCGAGTTACGAAACGTCGGGCCATCCAGCAGCAGATGTTCGCAGTGGATCAGGGCCACCATGTCCGGGCGCAGCAGGTCGCGATATTTCACGTAATCCTCCATCCGCGGCGGCTCGTTGGATTCCCGCAGCTTGGCCAGGGCTTGCTGGTTTTCCATCACCGAGCGCGACGGCCACCATTGGTCCCCTTTCGCGTTGACCACCCCGCCGGATTGGACGATCTTGTCCCACTGCTCCGGCTTAAGCTTGGATTTCTTGACCGTTCGCCACGCCTCGCCCTGCCCGTCGATCACCCCCGGTCCCGTGATCGAAACGTCGTGCAGATTCCTCGCCGTGATCGGCGAGGCGCATTGCACCGTGTCTTTGCCCAGAAAACTGGCGTAGACGAGCGGATAGTCGTCAAAATTGCGGCTGCAAAGCAGCTTCGCGCCTTTGTCCAAATGGAAATCCATGTTGCTGGCCAGATTGATCGCGCCCGTGAGAAACGTCCCGCTCGGAACCACAACCTGCCCGCCGCCGGCCGAGGCGCAGGCATCGATCGCCTTTTGGATCGCCGCCGTGCAGTTCGTCTTGCCGTCGCCGACGGCGCCGTAATCTGAAACGTTGAACTTGCGTCCGCTGAATGACACGGAGCGAAAATCAGGGATTGTCGAACACCCGGTCAAACCCAGAAGCACAATCGCCCACGTCGCGCCCCACCGTCCGATCGCCGCCACGTCTCGCCATCCTCTCGAAGTGGCGGCCCGAGCCGCCGAAATATCCGCCCCTCACATTCCCGCGAAATTCGCCAGGATCTTCAGGCCGGCCTTCTGGCTCTTTTCCGGGTGGAATTGCGTCGCCATGATGTTTTCGCAATAAATGCTGCTGACGAACGGGCGGCCGTAATCCGTTTCGGTGGCGATGACCGATGGATCGTCCGGAACGACGTGATAGCCGTGCACGAAATACACGCCGCATCCCGGCGGCAAATCCGTCAGCAGGGGCGAGGGATTGCGGACGATGAGCTGGTTCCAGCCCATGTGCGGGACTTTCAATCCCAGGGTCGTATCCACGTCAAATCGCACGCATTTTCCGCGGAGGACCGCCAGGCCGCTGTGCTGGCCGTCCTCGTATCCGACGTCGAACAGCATCTGTAGGCCCAGACAAATGCCCAGGAACAGCTTTCCCTTTTCGACGTGCCGGACGATGGCCTCGGCGAGTTTTCTTTCGCCCAGCGTTGCGACGGCATCCTTGAATGCCCCGACGCCCGGCAGCACCAGTTTATCGGCCGCGTCGATCTCCTCGGGCCGGGAAATGATCTTCGCCTCCGCTCCGGCGCGCGCAAACGCCTTCTGCACCGAACGCAGATTGGCCATTCCGTAATCGACGATCGCGATCGACATGGGGTGGAGTATAGCATGCGGAAATTCGAAATTCGAAATTCGAATCAAATTCGAAGTCCGAAATTCGAATTTCGAATTTGATTCGTCATTCGAGTTTCGAATTTCGAGTTTCCGCCTCGCCGCTCACGGCGACGCGTTCGCATCCGGTTGCGTCTGCGGCTTGGTTTGCAGCATCGCGGCCTTTGCCTTGATGTCCGCCACGTCCTTGTGCATCTTGGCGGTTGCGTTTCTTTGTTTGAGTTCGCGGACTTGCCTCACCGCGCGATATGCCATCCGCACCAGAAAGGTGCCCGCGACCCCGCCGAGAAGCACCATTAGCATCACCGCCAGCGCCGAGACGTTATGAAACGTATGGCCGAAAAAGGCCCAGATCGTGAGTTCCTGATCCCAGTTGTTGTAGGTGAACAACAGCAGGTAGGCCACGACAGCCAGGAAGATCACGATCTTCGTCCAGATTTTGATCTTGAGCCAAAGGTTTTCCATAAAATCCTCGCAGGTTAAGCGCCCGGCAACATCTGGCGGATCAGGGAGATCATGGCTTGCAATCCCGGCTGCAGGTACGCGGCGATCGGAGCATAAAATAGCATGACGAAGCCCGCGGCCAAACTCAAATACGGACCGAACGGAAGCTGGCGGCGCGAATGGGCGATGAGCAGATAAATCCCGACGGCGATGGCGGCGAACGGGGCGATGAAGAAGGTGATCGTGGCCGCCGAGCCGCCGAGAACGGCCCCGATGCCGAACATCAGGTGCATGTCTCCCAATCCCATCGCTTCCTTGCCCATGACGTACGAGCCGAGAATCCGCGTCAGCCAGACCACGAACGCGCCGACCAGGCTGCCCAGCAGCGCCCCCATGCCGGCGTTGAGCCAGTCGATCCTCGCGGCGGCGTGCCACATCTGCCACACGGCCGGCGCGTGCAGGTACAGCAGCACGGAGGCTCCTCCCAGAACCAGCGGGGGCATCAGAAACAACATCTCCTTGCGAATCTCCCGGCGAACCTCCGCGGCGGTAAATTCCGGCGGAACGTCCGGGCCTTCCTCGCCCGCGTCGGCCGCCTTCTTCGCCTTCTCCTCCAGTTCAGCCCGTTCCATTTCCAGCAAATCTCCCGTCGGAAAGCTCAGCGGCAAAATCCGCAACTGGAGCAACGCCATGCTGATGGCCAGTCCAATCGCCGATCCGCCGCATAGCGCCAGCGCCGATGGCCACTCCATCAGCGAACCGGCCGATCCCGGCTGATCGGCCACGCCATGCACGACGATCCCGACCGCCGCGATCCACCAGGGTATTGCTGCGGGGATGATGAACAATTCCGCGTCGATCAGGCTCGCCGCCAGCAGCCCGCTGATGAGCATCATGTACAAACCATAAATCGGCCAGTTCATTTCCCCCGTGGGCCCGATATGGAGGATGAAAAACATGACGTAATAGAAGACGAACAAGCAGCCGGTGACCGCCTCGACGATCGGATAGCGCGGCGAAATCGGCTTGCGGCAATACCGGCACTTTCCACGCAGGAATATCCATCCGAATACCGGAACGTTGTCATACCACGCCAGCGGCGTTTCACATTCAGGACAGCGCGACGGCGGCCTGACCAGCGACATCCCCCGCGGCAAACGATACACCACCACGTTCAGAAAACTTCCAACGCACGCTCCGATCGCGAACAAAAACGGAATGTAGATGAAGTGCGGCATACGCGGGTGCTTCAAAGAGGATATCCGGGTGGCGCGGTCATTGCGAACACGCCCACCCCCGCTTTGCCATCCGTTAGCCCCCCGCTCCGCGGGGGTCGCCGTCGAGCAGGCCGTAAAAAAACTCCGCGTATTTCGGCGCCAGCACCGACCAGGCGAACCGGCGCTCCACCAGCGCACGGCGGGCCGCGATGTCGGCGCTTTCGCGGCGGGGAATCGCGCGCCAAATCCCGTTGGCGACCGCGGCCAGATCGCCCGTGTCCACCAAAACCCCCGTCTCCTCCAGCGTCCAGCGCGTCACCTCCCAATCGTGCGCCACCACCGGCAACCCCGTCGCCAGGGCTTCCAAATATGCGTTGGCGGAGGGTTCCTCGCGGCTCATGTGCAGGAACACGTCGGCGCAGCGATACAGGCCGGGCATCTGTTCCCGCGGCAATTGCATTCGCCGATATCTTCCCGCCATGAGCCGGCGGCCTTCGCGGTCCACGTCCTCGCGGCATTGGCCGTCGCCCGCAATGGCCAGAAACAATCCCGGCACCTTGGCCACCGCGCGCACGCCCTCGACCACGCGCTTGGAGGGTATGAGCGCGCTGACCATCAGCGCCACCGGCCCGTCGGCGGGCAAACCGTATGCGGATCGGTCGCCCTCGCCCGGTTTGAAGACGTCCGGCTCCACGCCGTTGGGGATCAGGACGCAGCGGTATCGATCCTTATGCCGCTCAAAATACTGCGGGTTCGTGCAGACCAATCCGTCGCAGCCGAAGAGCCGGTATTCCGCATCATTGGACTGCACCATCCAATCGCCGTTTTGCGTGACAAAGACGTGTTTCACCGGTTGACGGCGCAAAACCCAGTTCGAATAGGGATAGGAGCAGGCGACGGAAACGTCGAAATCACCGGCTCGGAATTGGCGCATCAGTCCGGGCGCGAAAGTCAGTTCCTCCCAGGCATAATTGGAGCGGAGAAATGGGAACTTAGGCCAATTCTCGAACCTTTCGCGGGGAACGCAGGGCACGTGAGAAAAGCGGTAGGGTTCGCCTGCCCTGGGCAAGCCGGAACCGAAAACCGTGACCTGATGCCCCAGGCGCGCCAGGTGCCGTGCGATCTGCTCGAAGGCCGTCTCCGCCCCGCGCACCACCTTGTGCAGGCCCGGCAGGGCAAAGGCGACGCGAAGTCGGCGCGGCATGGGTGCTCACCTCTTGCTCGCCGCGGAGGCTTCGCCTGCCGCCGCGGAGGCTTCGCCTGCCGCCGGCCAATGCAGCAGCATGGCCAGAATGTCCTTCTGCGCCGCGAACTCCGGCGAATGGCTACGCCGCAAAAACAGCAACTTCAAGAACCGCAGGCCAAAGCTGGTGATATCCACGGCGCGCAGGAAGATCTCGGCGGCCAATCCGTAGCAGCGCCGCTGCATCAAATATCTTGCCTGCCATCTCAAGGCATCGCGTTCCTTGGGATCGAGGCGGCTCGGATCGCTGGACGCTCCGGCAAGGTGAACCACCGCGACGGCCGGATCGTACCAGATGATCCAGTCGTGTTTGCTGGCGCGGCGGCAGAATTCGACGTCCTCGCCGTAGAAGAAAAACCGCGTATCCAGCCCGCCGAGCTTGTCGATCACTTTCCGCCGGATGAACATGAACGTGCCGCCCACCCATTCCACCTCGCGGGCTTCGGTTCGGCGGTCCCAACCGGGATCGTCCAGGTCCGCCCAGCCAAAGCCCCGGCGCCAAATCCACGGCAGGCCGAAGCTGATCGCCGCCATCCGCCATGGCGTCGGCAACCGACGCGCGGTGTTCTGCACCGTCTGGTCGGGATTCAGCAGCAGGCAGCTCATGATCCCGATGGAGGGATTGGCGGCCATCTTCTCATAGCAATGCCGCAACACGCCTTCGCCGACGATCGTGTCGCTGTTCAGCAGCAGCACGTACCGTGCTTCGGGATGGTCCAGCAGCTTGTCCAACGCCAGATTGTTGCCCCCGGCAAATCCGAGGTTCGCCCTGGCCGGCATCACGGTTGCCCAGCGGACCCAGTCATTTTTGATGATCGCCTGCCTCAGAAACTCGACGGAATTGTCCCCCGATCCGTTGTCCACCACGATCACGTGCGTTTCCGGACCGTCGTTGATCTGCCCCGCCAGCGACGCCAGACAATCCAGCGTCAGCTTGGGCGTCCGATAATTGACGATGATAACCAGCAAATTCATGCGGCTCTTCCTACCGTCGCCGTGCCCCGGGCACGGGTATGTCGCTCAACAGCTTCAATCGTCCATTCGGCGCGTCGTCGATACCAATTTTCCGCGCTGTGATATTCTGCCGCAGCCCGCGCCGAACGGGAAAGCTCCGCCAATTGTCCGGGATTCCGGCATAGCCTCGCCAGCCCCGCGGCCGATTCCTCGATCTGCTCGCGCGGCATCAAAAATGTGGCGTGCTCTTGCTCATGTCGCTCCTGAACATAGCCGATATTGAACGCCACCAGCGGTAACCCGGCCGCGTAGCCGTCGAAAATCATCCGCGGCGTATCCTCCGCCGTCGGCGTGAACAGCAGTCCATCGTATCCCGCCAGCCGTTTGAGCAGCGCCGCATCGTACGGAAGTGATCCGAGGAACCGGACGCGCTGCCCGATTCCGGCGGACTCCGCCAGCGACTCCAGGCCCTGGCGCTCCGTTCCATCCCCGATAACGTCGAATTCCACGCTTGCGCCCAACGCAATCGCCCGGGCGAGAATGCCCAAACTCCGATCGACGCCCTTGCGTCCCGTGAGCCGGCCGCAGTACACCAGACGCAGCGCTCGCGGCTGGCTCAGCGTCGCCAATCTCCGTTCCAGTTCCTCCTTGGCCACGATGTCCGCCGCCGAAAAGGACGTATCATGAAATTCCCTGGCGTTCTTGGCGTAGGCGCCGTAGCGGCGAATCAGGGCCGAGCCTTTGAGCAGCGACAAGTCGGCCCGAGCCACGCCCCAGCGGCACATCCGCTCATAAATCCACGTGTAAGCGCCGACCTTGGCGCGCAGGGCCGGACCTTCGCCGGCGACAAGCTGACGCTGCTGCACCACGTTGTCGGTGTCCTGGACGAATACCGTCGGCTTGCCGAAACGCAATCCGATGCGGAAACCCTCGAAGGCGATGGGACGATAGACATCGTCAACTCCCGCGTGTACGACGGCGGCGCGCCCGGTCAGCTCGGCAAGATCGGATTGCCATCGGGCGCGGTCGTGGAACCAGAATCGCCGAGCGCGGCATCGCTTGTCGAAGCTGGGGAAGAGCTTGAGCCCATCGGTGCTTTGGGGCACTTCGACCAGCGTTTGCTCGACCGATGCGCTTTTTGCCGGCAAACTAGGCGCCGCCACGCCGATCGGGCCGAATCGTCCGCCGAAGCTGTCACGCAACAGCGACAGCGATCGGAACCATTCGGTCGTGACCAGCTTGCGGTCGCCGTCCAGATAGATCGGAACTTGGATGGGAACCAGATACACGGGCGGATTTCCGTGGGGCGTTTCAAGCCGATGCGGCGCTGGGTCCCATCGGCAGGGCGTGCGGCGCGTTCATGAGTTGGGGCCGCGCGGGCAACTGCTGGGACGCCCCGCGCATCGAGAAGCCCAGCCCCGTCACCCCGCCGGCGCAAAGGATGAAGATCGGGTTGACCATCGCGTTAAACAGCATGTCGCACATGTGGAGCGTGAGCAGCATCGCCAACGCCGCCGCCGGCGCGGCGCCCGGATGTTTCCAGTAACGCACCGGGATTCGCCACGCCAGGACCAACACCGGCAACAACAAAGCGGTGGTCATCGAAATCAGCCCGATGAGGCCGTACTTTCCGAAGGCGATGATCCACATCTGGTCGGGAACGCCGCGGTTCAAGGTCTCTTCCCGGCCTTCGTAGAGGTGCCAGGCCGTCCAGCCATAAACCGGTCGCTCCAGCGCCCGGTCGGCCAGGACCCGCTCGCTGGCCAGGCGCACCGCCAGCGACTGCGCCGCCCGCTTGTCATACTGTTGAATGAAATGGACCAGGTCGCGTCCGTTCCAGTAATCCGTGGATCGAACCACCATCCAGGTTGGGGGGGCCAGCGTCAAAACGACAATCCAAATGCTCGATTTGGTGACTCCCGTGAGCCACAGCACCGACAATCCAACCACCATCAGCGCCGCCGCTCCAACCGAGTGGTCCCACGCCGCCGTCGCCAGCAGCACCAGGCACACCCATCCCATCGGGATTCCCATGATCTTGTCCACGACCTTGCATCGCCAAAGCCAGAATGCGGTCATGGCGCTGGTGACCATCCACATCGCCACCGCAAGCCCGTGCTGCATGAAAACCATGGGTCTGTAGCCGCCGTAGCGCGTCGCCTGGGCGAATTCATATTGCATGTATCCGTAAACGATCCGGTGAAGCTGCGGACTCATACGCAACTCGAAGCAAACGAACGGGACGTACCACAGCCCGCCGAGCACGATACCGATGGCCAACTCGCGCAGTCCCTTCAAGTCATTGAAATAAACCCGCCCGATGAAGTACGGCAATCCCCAGCTTGTGGTCTGGTACACGATGGCGGAAATGCCGTCGTAGCTGCTGTGCCCGTTGAAGTAGGAGGAAATATAGGGACACACGCACCAGACGAGCATGGGGATGTCCCAGATTTTCGGCCGGAACGACAGGACCGTCTCAAAATCGAAGATGCACGATGCCAGCAGCGTTCCCACGCACGCCGCCGACATCTTGTTGAAATCCGTGAATCCGTGCAGGGGCAAATGCGACATCGGCAAAAACAGCCACGCCACCAGGAAGTCGTAGATGACCGCCTTGCGCGGAGGAAGGATCGCAAACAGCAGCAGCGCGAAGGGGATGTACCCCAACAGCGCCACCGACGCGAATATATTGCCCTGAATCCCAAACATCCTGGCGACTCCAATGAGCGGCGGTGCGAGGCTCGGACTTGCCAACGTCGTTTTCAGGCCCCGATCGCCCGCTTGGTCCGGGACCTTTCAATCGTCTTCACCAACGCCTCTTCCATCAACGCGGCCGCGTCCTGCCATGTATATCGGCTGGCCGTAGCATACGCGGCATCGGACATCGCCCGCCACTGTTGGTCCGATAATTTCAATACCCGCACCAATCTCTCCGCCAATGCGTCGTGGTCTTCAACATCCACCAAAAACCCGTTTTTCCCCTCCTCGATAATGTCCATCGGACCGCCAACCCGCGTGGAAACGACCGGGCATCGGCAGGCCATCGCCTCCAGCGGCGGAAGATGGAATCCTTCGGACCGGCTGCCGCATAACCAAACGTCGCACCTGGCGTAAATGTCGCGGATCGTTTCCTGCGGGGGATTGATCAGATATTGCACACCTTGCGGCAACGGCATCCAGCGGCGAACGTTCTCCTGACCGAACGCAACCAATTGCAAATCCGGGATTTCCCGCCGCGCGATTTCGATCGCCTGCAACGCCACCTCGCAGCCTTTGAACCATGTCGCGTTGTAGAGCAATCCGACGGTCGGCCGCTCATGCCGCGCGCGCGGCGGGGCGTTGAATAGCTTCATGTCCACGCTGTTCGGAACCAGCGAAACGTCCGCATCGCCGAACTTTTCGCCCGCCAATTCCTTCAACCATTTTGAAATCACGATCTTGTGCAGCGGCAATCGCCAGGCGGCGTCCACCTGCTTGGGGTATCCGCTCCAGATTTCGTGATGCTGAATGAAAAAGGCCTTGGCCCCCTTCGACGGCGCAAGCCGCCAAACCCACGGCGACGTCTGCCACCACGTCGCGACGACGACGTCGGCATCGGGCAAATCGGAGTTGGAAATGGGGCGGAATTTCTCGATGACGGTGTGCGGCACCCCGCTTCCGTCGAAAAATGACGGGCCCAGCTTCCAGATTTTCGGCCAGCCCCTGCCGCGCAACAGCGACTTGAGCGTTTTGCGAAATCCCGGCGGCGGTGGAGGGGTTGAATACGCCCGCACCTCGTGCCCGCGCGCCATCAACTCCCGCGCCTGCGTCACGATCACGCGCGTCCCCCCCGACATGCTCGCGTTGGTCAGCAGAAAATTGATCTTCATGATTGAACGTTATTGAAAAGATTTACCGCGAAGAAGCGAAGGAGCGAAGATACGCGAAGAAAAATCAATTGATTTAACTTCGCGTTCCTTCGCTCCTTCGCTTCTTCGCGGTGAATCTTTATCAAGGCGCCGCCATACCCAGGAGCCGCTTGATCGCTCGCGCGATCGGCTGAACCACCGCGTCGCTGAATTTCCACTTCAGGTTGACCCAGCGCATTTCCGGTTGACCGTAAAAGCAACCGCCCCATACCCGGTTGTTCACCTTGGCGTTCATGTAGCGCTCGACCCCGACGCGCGCCAGGTATTTCTCCCGCACTTCCATCAGCCGCTTGCCCTGGATGTTGGTGTGAAATACCGTCCAGGTGGGGTCCTCGACTCTTACCAGCGTGTACTGTTTGTGATTCTGAATGTAGCGCTCGAACGCGGTCTCCATGACGTAGCGTCCGCCGTTGGGTCCCATCGGGCTTTTTCCGCGAAACCCGCTGGAAATGTATTCGCCGGCGAATTCCTCCATCGCCTTCATGAACGTGATGCGCTTCATCAACGCGAAATTCAGACTGCACTTGTCGCTGAAATACCAGCCCGGCCACGCCTCGTGGTGCTTGCTTGGAACGTTGAAGCTTCCGCCCACGGCGAACGTGTCGGGGCGATCCAGATATTGCATCGCCTCGACCAGCCAGTTTTCATGGCCCTCGCGATAGGGCAGCGTGTCCGACTTGAAAAAGAGCAGGTACGGATTGGCGACGAACGCGCCGGCGAGGTGTTCCTGGTAATAGCACTTTTCACGGTCGTTCTCGCAATGCTCGGGCCGGATCACCTGCAGCTTGTCGATCTTTTTTTCCTTGAACAGCCGCCAATAGATGTCGTGCATCGCCGGGGCGCTCCCGCCGTCCACGATGGCGATTTCCCCAGGCCTGCCCCCGAGGAACCTGATCCAGTCTTCCAGCACCGCCTCGAACGCGGCGGAGTTGCCCATGTTCGCCGCGGTCATCGAAACCTGCTTCAACGCCTCTTGCAGCGTCATCGCCTGTTGTGTCGAGTTGGTAGTTTCGGGCGCCGTGACCATTAGAACTCCCAACTCGCGCGATGCAGCACGCTTCCCTCGTAATTCCAAAGCATCTCCCCCGTGCCGTAGAAATCGTCGAATTCAATGTCCACCACCGTCGCGTGCTCCACGTAATCGTAGGGCCGGGCATTGCTCCGAATCTCGATGTCCATCACGTATCTTCCCGGCTTGAGCGCCAGCGAATCGACCTTGCATCGAACGGTGCGCCGACCGGGCTCGAGCGTCACGCCGCGAAGCTCCAGCCGGCTGTTCAATCCCAGCACGCGATATCCCTTGTCGGAGTTGAACATGAAGCCCAGGCAAGCGTTGTGTACCGGCTCCTTCACGTCCAACTCGAATTCAAAGGTTGCCTGTCCGCCGGCGACCACGCGGGCCTTGCCCGCCGGTGGAATCATCACGAATTTCGCCAGCGTGTGCAAAAACCCCGGAAACCTCGGGCGTTTCAGCAGGTCGCTCTCTTCGGTGCTGATCGTGCTGTTCAAATAAGCATCCACGACAGTGTCGGTATCGCCGATCTGATCGACCGTGCCGTTGCGAAGATATACCGCGCGATCGCACAGGTTTCGCACCGCGCCCATGTTGTGGCTCACGAACAAAACCGTCCGCCCGTCCCCCTGCGCAACCTGCTGCATCCGGCCGAGGCATTTCTTCTGAAACTCCTGGTCGCCCACCGCCAGCACTTCATCCACGATCAATATCTCCGGCTCCAAATGCGCCGCCACCGCGAACGCCAGCCGGACGTACATCCCGCTGGAATAACGCTTCACCGGTGTGTCGAGGAATTTCTCCGTCTCCGCGAACGCCACGATCTCGTCAAATTTCCGGTCGATTTCCGCCTTGCGCATCCCCATGATCGCCCCGTTCAGATACACGTTCTCCCGCCCCGTCAATTCCGGATGAAACCCCGTCCCCACCTCCAGCAGCGATGCCACGCGGCCTTTCAGCTTGGCGCGGCCTTCAGTGGGTTCGGTGATGCGGCTGAGGATTTTCAGCAGCGTTGATTTCCCCGCCCCGTTGCGTCCGATGATTCCCATCACCTCCCCGCGCCCAACGTCGAACGACACGTCCTTCAGCGCCCAGAACTTCCCTTCCTCCGGCCCCGCGCCCCGCAGCCCCGCCAGCCGCTGAAACGGACTCTTGATCGCCGACATGATCGTGTCGCGCAGCGTCAGATACTTCTCGGCCTTCAGGCCGATCTGATACACCTTGCCGATTCCGTCGATGCTGATTGCCGCGCTCATGTCCCACCTATGCGATTGGCATCTATGCGATGTCCGCGAACCGGCGCTCCGTCTTCTTGAAATAATAGAGTCCGAACAAGAGGATCGCCCCCACTTCGGCTATCGCGATCGCCAGTCCGGGGAAATCCCAATGCTGTTTGAGCAACGCCGATCGGAACGCGTTGATGATCCCGTACATCGGGTTCAGCCGCAGCAGCCAGCGAATCCACTGCCGGTGCGGATCCAGCGGATATCCCACCGGGCTGATGGCCATCCAGGTGGAGACCATGAACGGCAACAGAAACCGGAAGTCGCGATACGTCACCGTCAGCGACGCCATCACGTACGCCATTCCCATCGCCGCCAACGCGGTCATCAACAACAGCGCGGGGATCAAGACGATGGTCCACGGCGGAACCACTCGATAACACGCCATCAGCACGAAAAACATCGCCAGCGAAATCAACGTATCCACCATCGCCGCCGCGATCACGGACGTCGGCACGAATAAACGGGGAAAATATATCTTCGTCAGCAGGTTCTGCTGGTTCATCAGCGACGTGCCGCCGGAACCCACTCCCGTGGCAAACAACGTCCACGCCAGCACCCCCGCGTAATTGAACAGCGAATAGGGGATTTGCCGGTCCTTCAGCTCCTGCGGCAGTCTGCTGGCAAACCCCGCCACCGTGCCGAAGATCACCGTCTGAATGATGACCGTCATCACCGGTTGGATGATCGCCCAGGCGAAGCCTAGCACCGTTTGCTTGTACCGAACCTTGACGTCCCGCCAGGTGAGGAAATAGAGCAATTCCCGGTAGTGCAGCAATTCCTTGAAGTCGATCGCCACCCATCCGCTCCGGGCGCGAATCTCGAACTCCGGCGTCTCGGCGGGCACGGGCTCGATGGCCGACGGGGATGGGGCGGCCTGCATTGAAGTGGCTGTCAATCTCATCGGTGGCAAATTCCTGCCGAATTCCATCAACGTCCGGGAAAATCACTATTTAATGAACGTTTTCCCGGCTGGCGCATACTAACCGTCCGGTCACTTGCGTCAACTTTAACCGCAACATCGTCCTTTCACATTTGTTACCTGAGAACTTACCACCGTTTTAACCCAGGCATTTTCTCGGACCTACCACAAAAATCCCCGCCGCGAAAAAAAAGCTCACGGATCGGTATCCGTGAGCCTTGATGGGTCGATCGCTTGCCGCTTATTCGCGCAAAATTCTATCTCTGCGCGCTGTTGTAGTATCCGCAAAAATAAAGAAACCGATTCTGATTCATGATGGGAATCCCCAGCTTCTCCGCTTTTTCCAGCACAGCCTGGTACGCATCGTAGGCCGCCTTCTCGTTCTGCTGCATCTGCCGCATCAGCGGATCGTTCAAATCGTCCGGGCTGAATATGTCGATCTTCGGCTCCGAGCCCATCACCACGAAATCCGTATCCACGTCGATGTCCTTCTGAACGTGCCCGCCCCAGTCCGTCACCAACGCCTCGATCTTCTGCATGTCCCCTTTCTTCGCCTTGCCCGTCTGACCCAGATCGAAATCCCCGTAGACCACCAAGTTGTATTTCGTGTTCCGGTCATACACCAGGTTTGCGATCAAATCACCCTCGGCGATGTGCTGGCCGATCTCCATCTTGGTGACGCGGCACTGGCTCACCGATGCCAGAACCTGCTCAACCTCGATCGACGCCTCTCCGATCGGCATGTTCTCGGCGCTCATCAGGTCTTCCTGCTTGGGTATCCCCTCGCGCCGGCTGTAAACCTCAAACGTCATCCCCGGCACGATGTGATCGCCCTGGCCCAGATTGATGTACACAATTTCGTCTGATGCCACTGACGCGATCGTCCCATCCGGCTGCCGTAACAGGGGATCGACCGGTGAAATCCGGTGTCCCGCCAGCTTGTCCGTCAAGCTCATCGCCAGCTTCGTTTCCTGGTCCAGTTCCTTGCCCTTTGCCGCGATTGATTCCTGCGCCTTTTGAAGTTCGGAGTTCATCTGACCGCGCTCCACGTCCATCGACTGGGCCATCTGCTTGATCCTCAGTTGAGAATCGTTTTCCGCCTTCTGCGCCCGATCCAGGGCGTCGTTCTTCACCTTGTCAGCCGCCGTCACGTCGTCCTGCGCCTTCTGCACCTCTTGCTGCAACAGCGCGATTTGCCTGGCCGCGTCTCCGGCCGCTTGGTCTTGAGCCATCTGCTTGAGGGTATTCTGGTATTGCTGGTCCGCACCGTATGCCGTCAGCTTGTCAATCACCGACACCAGATTCATGCTCGGCGTCAGGTTCAGCGCCGGGAGCTTTTGCGCCGCATTCGCCAGCGCCTTGCGGGCCTGCTCCGCCGCGGCGACGGGTTGCTTCTTATTGGCCTCCAGTTTCCCGTCGATCGTTTCCGCCAATTCCTGCGAATCCTGCAACGCCACGGACAAAATCGACTGTCCCGGCTTCAGTGAACTCTTGATTTCCGCATACCGCAGATTTCCCAAATCCTGCGATGAAAAGATCAATTTGTTGTTATTCTTTTCTACCTGAAGCTGGTCCCTTATCTTCCCGTCATCGACGCCAAAGTAGATCGCGAAGATCGTTGCCGCCACGAAAAGAATCGTGAAAACCACGACCGCGGCGATCAAACCGCCGCCCGAGCTTTGAGGGCCAACCGCAGCCATACCAAACCTCCAATCATCACAACGGCGAATAAAGCGTCACGTCAGTCGCTCATAACCGGCGCTGATGCGCGTCCGGTCAGGGAAAAGGTAGGGTTTTCCGCCGTCCGCATGGACTACCCGGTAATTTAACTTCCCATAGGCCGTCAGGTCAAGAAATTTGCGTCTGCCGCCCCAAAGCCCGCCGAGCTTGCTCGGCGGGGCTCTTCGCCCGTCCCGTGACCCTTCCCCCAGTCCCCATTAACCCCCTTTAATTCTCCAGCACAAGCACCGAATCAATCTTATCCGGCGCCGCCGCCGGCAATGTTACCGAAACGTGATCCCCGCTCTGCCGCACCGCCAAACCGGCCTCTTGGGGATCGGCCAGCATGTACGCCTTGCTCACCGATCCCTTCACGCCGCTCAATTCGAATTTCTCCCCAGGCCACTTGAACAAATGGATAAACAGTTTTCCCGGTTTGGTGGTGCAGCGCCAGTCCCACGTCACCACCCACGCCGGTTTGCCGCTCCTGTCCTTTTTCACGGCATCGAAATTCCCCGCCTCCGCCCCGAACGCCGTCGGCCCGGACCCGTAAATCGACTCCCCGTTGATCTTCAGCCAGTCCCCGATCGCCTTGATCCGATCCACCTCCGGCTGCGGGATGATCCCTTCGCTCGTCGGCCCCACGTTCAGCAGGTAATTCCCGCCCTTGCTGGCGATGTCCACCAGATTGCGCAGCAGGGTTTCGGTCGATTTGAAATTCGTGTCGTACGATTTGTATCCCCACGTGTCGTTGATCGTCATACACGTTTCCCAATCCCGGCCGGGGGGAAAACCCTGCGGCGGAATCCGCTGCTCCGGGGTTTCCGTGTCGCCCCTAAATCCCCCGCCCAGCCGATTGTTCACGATGATCTGCGGCTGCAAATCCAGCAGTGGTAAAAACTCCGCCGCCCGCTCCGGCGTCATCAGCTTGGTCGGCGTGTCAAACCACAACACCGATACCGGCCCGTAATTCGTCAGCAATTCCTTCACCTGCGGAACCGCAACATTGTTTAGATATTCATCAAAATCCCCGTCCTGCGCCTTGTCCCAGTGCCCTCCCCTCAGTGCCTCTCCTCCCGGGTGATGCCAATCCTGGCATTGCGAGTAATAAAATCCCAGCTTCATCCCATGCTTCCGGCACGCCGCCGCCAACTCCGCCAGCGGATCGCGCGCCAGCGGCGTGGCATCGTCAACGTTGTAGCCGTCCACCTTCGTGTGGAACATCGCAAACCCGTCGTGATGCTTGGCGGTGATGACCATGTATTTCATCCCCGCCGCCTGCGCCGTTTCCACCCATTGATCCGCGTCGAATTTCGACGCCGTGAACTGCTTGGCATACCCGGCATATTCCGCGACGGGAATCCGGCCGTTGTTCATGATCCACTCGCCAATGCCCCCAATCTTCTTCCCATCGTACGTGCCGGCCGGAACCGAATAGACGCCCCAATGAATGAACATCCCGAACCGCGCCTGCCGCCACCATCCCATCCGCGCTTCATGCTGCCCGGGCGTTTCGCTCCGCCGCAGTTCCGGCTGCGCCGAAGGCGCCGTCTGCCCCACGGCCCATCCGCCCCAGAGCCATCCCATCAACGCCAGGCCGCGAATTATCAATCCTCTTTTCATGGGAAATTACTATATCCGCGGCCAATCCATGTTCCAGCCGCCCAAAGCCCTGGGAGCTTGCTCCCAGGGGGGCCAATTCAAAAAAAACAGCGGATCAGGAAGTTGGCCGATCTTCAGCCTCCCACTCCTTCGGCCCGATAATGGGAGATAGCTCCCATGCGCCTTTCCGCCCAAATTATCCAGCAGATTGTGGGGCGCCCGGTGGAACGTTTTTCCGGGTCCGGTTGCCAGCGCGCCCTCGGGCGCGTCGAACTCCGCAGCCCGGCTACGATCTTTGCCCTCGAGGGCGATTTCCTCGGCGATCCGATTTCCGTCACTCTTCGCGACATTTCCGCCGAGACCCTCGGCCTTCTTACCCCGCAGGCCCTGATGCCGTTCTCCAGCCTCGTTATCGCCATTCCCCTCCCCGATTCAGAACCCTTGGCCATTCGTTGCCGAGTCGTGCGCTGCACGCGACTCCCCGAAGGGCAATTCTCGCTCGTCGCTCAATTCGTCCAAATCATCGATTCTCAAATTCTGCAATGTGGCCGGACTTTCCAGCCCCGGCTTTGATGCTGAACTCCCGGTATCATGCCGGCCATGATGCCTAAAGCCCTTTCCCCATTATTGGGCGGCGCGCCCCTGGTCATTGCGTTCCTGGCGTCGCTCGCTTTCGCCGATGTCCCGGCCTCACAACCCGATCTTCCCGTCTCCATCCGCATTGATGCCGGCAAGCCCGGCGGTGAATGGAAACCCGCCTGGCGGTACTTCGGCTACGACGAGGCCGATTTCACCTTCATGCCCAATGGCCAAAAACTCCTCACCGAACTCTCGCAACTCCAAGGCCCGCAGGTTTTCATCCGCTGCCATCACCTGCTTACCTCCGGCGACGGCACACCGGCCCTTAAATGGAGTTCAACCAACGCCTATACCGAAGATGCCAAGGGAAACCCGGTTTACGACTGGACCATCACGGATCGCATTTTCGACACCTACGTTCAGCGCGGTTTGAAGCCGTACGCCCAGATCGGCTTCATGCCGAAAGACCTTTCCACCCGGCCCGATCTTTATCCCACGACGTTCCCCTCGGGCAAACTCACCCCCGTCGCGGGCGGGCAATCCTATCCGCCCAAGGATTACGACAAGTGGCGAAACCTTGTTTATGCGTGGGTCAACCATTGCGTCCAGCGCTATGGCAAGTCCGAGGTCGAATCGTGGTATTGGGAAGTCTGGAACGAGCCGAACATCAGCTATTGGCACGGCTCCCCCGGAGAATATTACAAACTCTACGATTACGCCGTTGACGGCGTCCGCCGCGCGCTGCCCACCGCCCGCGTCGGTGGACCCGAACAAGCCGGCGGCGGCGGAAAATTCCTACGCGGGTTTCTCCAACATTGCATCGACGGCGACAACACCGCCACCGGCGCAAAAGGCTCTGCCCTCGATTTCATCTCCTTCCACGCCAAGGGCAGTCCCAAATTCCTCGATGGCCACGTGCGAATGGGCCTGTCCAACCAGTTGAATAACATCGAATCCGGTTTCGCCACGGTCGCCGCTTTCCCGCAATTCAAAAACACGCCGATCGTCATCGGTGAATCCGATCCCGATGGCAGCGCCGCCAGCACCGGTCCGCAACTCAACTATCGCAACTCCCCGCTCTACGCCTGCTACACCGCCGCCGCGCTGGCCGGAACATTCGAGATTGCCGATAAACACAACGTCAATTTCCAAGGTGCACTCACCTGGGCCTTTGAATTCGAGGGCGAGCGATTGTTCGCCGGCCACCGTGTCCTGGCCACCAACGGCATCGACCTCCCCGTCCTCAACGTCTTCCGCATGCTGTCAAAAATGCACGGCGACCGCCTCCCCGTCGAAAGTTCCGCCGCGAGTTCACTTGCTTCCATCGAAAAAACCAGCGTCCGTGCCGGACCCGACGTCAGCGCCGTCGCCGTTCTGGACCCCCGGCAACTGGCGATCCTGCTCTGGAACTACCACGATGACGACGTTCCCGGCCCCTCGGCGGATATCGACCTGTCCATCGCCAATCTTCCGCCCACCACCGCCGCAACAGCGGCTGTGACGGAATACCGAATCGACCGCTCGCACAGCGACGCATACGCCGTCTGGCTGCAAATGGGTTCCCCGCAGCATCCCACGGCCGAGCAATACGCCGACCTTCAATCCGCCGGCCAGCTCGCGACTCTCGACCAACCTCATCGGGTCGGCCTTTCCCATGGAGATTCCGATCTTCACGTTCATCTGCCCCGCCAGGGCGTCTCGCTGCTGGTTTTGACCTTCAATTGAACAAAGGGGTCATAAGCCTTTTTATAAATCTCCGCTAATATCAGGCAAAATATGCGATTCGTTATAAATGGCTTATGACCCCTTTTCCCAGTCGGCATCGAAGGTACAGGCTGGATATAATGTGACGACGCGCCAATATGCCGTTGCCCGCTTCCGACGTGCCGATCAAACCTCGTCGCAAAAGCCCTCTGCGGCGATGGAGCATGCGCGTTCTACGAATCGCCTTGCTCGTTTATTTTGGAGCCGCCTTGGTGATCTTCGCAATTCAGGACAGTCTCATTTTCCCCGGCGCTTCCACACAGGGTCAGCGCGACGCGATCCTCACGCAAGGTCACGGCAATGAACTGCTCACCCTGCATACGGCCGGCGGCACAACAATCGCCGCATTGTTTGGCAAGGCGCTCCAAAGCGACGGCCAGCCGTTGGCGGACGTTCACGATCGGCCCACCGTCGCTTTCTTCTATGGCAATGGATCGTGCATGGCGTACAGCACCGACGTTTTCGATCACGTTCGACGCCTGGGCGCGAACGTCATCATTCCCGAATTTGAAGGTTACGGCATGAGCGCCGGCAAGCCCAGCGAAAGAGGTTGCTATGCCGCTGCCGATGCCGCCTACGATTACCTGCTTAGCCGCGATGACATTGATGCCAAGAAGATTGTCCTGATGGGCTGGTCCCTGGGCGCTGCCGCTGCAATCGATCTTGCCAGCCGCCGTCCTGTCGCCGGGTTGGTAACGCTCAGCGCTTTTACGACTCTGCCCGACATGGCCCACTCGGCGATCCCCTGGCTTCCCACTTCTCTGCTGCTGAAATATCGCTTCGATAACGTTGGCAAGTTGCCCGGGATTTCCTGCCCGATCCTGATCATCCACGGAATCGATGACGACATCGTTCCCTTTGCAATGGCTGCGCGCATCGCGGCCTCAGCCAAGGGCAACGTGACGAGAATGAACGTCCAGGGCGCGGGTCACAACGATATTTTCGACGTTGGCGGCGAAAAATTGTGGCTTCGCCTCGGCGAGTTTCTCGGGAATCTCACCCCGTCGGATGGGCTCAATTCGACGGCGACAACTCGGCCTGCAATTGAATGAGGTTGTTGGCCGATTCCCGCCCCTCCCAATAAAGATAGACCTCGCGGCAGACATTCGTCGGCTGCAAGCCGCGCCGGCCAATCTCGCCATAAAGCTTCCCCCACGCCTGCCCAAGCTGCGATATATCGCCCGCGTAGATCACCGTCGCGCAGGATGACGACCCCACGGTAATCATCTGAAATCCATCCGGTTTCGGCCTCCCATCCTCCACGATCACGCCGATATCCAGCGTGAATTCCTTATTCGGGTCCACCGTTGCTCCATGGTACGTAAAGACGACCGGCCCCATGGGCCGCAGCTTGCCCGCATCGATGGCAGCGTCGAGCTTTGGCATCTGTGCGTCAATGGTGTCGCGCAGCTTATTAAAATTCGTTTGAGTCGAAACAAACGCATAGCTATATGGCCTAAGCGTCTGGATGCGAACATCACCCAGGGTACCGGGCGAAGGCCGCGTGCTCGGCGTGGAATCGCCTCGTCCCTCCACCCCAAGCGCCAAGACCAGCACCACCAACGCGAGCGAAAAATGCGCCAAGTTCATGCGTTTCACCTCCGCAAATGACGCGATATTCATAAACCCGCCGACCCCGCGAATCAATCCCGCTTCGGCATTCGGTCATTCGGATTTCGGATTTTCCCCCCGAAGCCTCTTCCGCTATCATTCCCTTCGGCATTTTCCCGGAGTCCCCATGCCTTCAATCGACATGCCGTTGGAACAGCTTCGGCAATACAAGCCGTCGCTCTATCGCCAGGAGGATTTCCAGTCCTTCTGGGATTCGGTTCTTTCCCAGTCCGAGAAGCAGCCGTTGAATGCCGAACTGATCCCTTACGACCTGCCGGTGCGAGGGATCGACTGTTTCGCGGTTCGGTTCGACGCGTTCGGGGGCGGGCGGTTGGCGGGATGGTATCTCCGGCCGGATTCACGCGGGAAAATCCCCGGCCTGTGCGTTTATCACGGCTACAGCATGCGCGCCGCCCGCCCGCTCGATCTCATCCACCTCGCCGCCCAGGGAATCTGTGTCCTGAGCATGGATTGCCGCGGCCAGAACGGCCAATCCCAGGACACCGCCGTTTATCCCGAAGGCCATTACAGCGGCTGGATGACCGCCGGCATCCGCGATCCACGGACGTACTATTTTCGTCACGGCTATGCCGACGCCGTCCGCGCCCTGGACGTGCTGTCCCATCGCGACGAAGTGGACCCCGCCCGCCTGGCCATCACTGGCGGCAGCCAGGGTGGCGGACTCACCCTCGCCGTCGCCGCCCTGTCCCGCAAGCCGGCCCTTGCCCTGCCCGATATCCCATTCCTCTGCGACTTCCGCCGATCCATCAACATCGCCCTGGCCGGGCCGTATCCCGAAATTACCGGATTTATCAAGGCGTTCCCCCATTTGTACGAGCAGACGATTCGCACCCTCAGCTATTTCGATTGCATGAATCTCGCCCCCTGGATCACTTGCCGCACCGTCATCTCCAACGGACTTTGGGACGACATCTGCCCGCCGAGTTCCATCTACGGCGCTTACAACCACATCACCGCCGAGAAGCAAATGGAAATCTATCCCTTCCACAAACACGAGGTCCCCTACGAACATTACGAGCTGAAATTCCGCCTGCTGGCGGAATTGGCGCGGTGAGAGTAGCGGGCCACTTTCGCAATCCAAAGCCCTGGGAGCTTGCTCCCTGGGAATGCCAAACTGCTTCATCATTCAAACTGACCCACCACCCGCGCCAGGGGGAAATGCCAAATGCGACGGTCCTTGGCTATAGTGTCCCCCATGCCCGAGAATTTCTTCGATTTCCATCAGCGCATGGCCCAGCGGCGGTCGGCGCCGCCCCCCGCCGAGCCGGCCGACGCCCTCACCGTCACCCAGCTCACCGCAACCATCGAAAAAGCCATCAAAACCGGCGTTCCCGCGACCGTCACCGTGCGCGGCGAGGTCAGCAACGCCAGCGATCGCCAGGCCTCCGGACATCTCTATTTCACCCTGAAGGATTCCGCCGCCTGCATCAACTGCGTGATCTGGCGCGACAACGCCGCTCGATTGCAATTTCGCCTGGAAGACGGCCTGGAGGTCATCGCCACCGGACGCGTTTCCGTTTATGCGCCGCAGGGCCGGTATCAGCTTCAGATTCAGCGACTCCAGCCCGCCGGGCGCGGCGCGCTGGAATTGGCCTTCCGCCAATTGCAGGCCCGCCTTGCCGCCGAGGGGCTTTTCGATCCCGCGCGCAAAAAACCGATTCCGCCCTATCCGCTCCGCCTCGTGCTGCTTACCAGCCGCGCCACCGCCGCCTTGCAGGACATGCTCAAAGTCCTGCGCCGATTCCCCTGGCTCAAGCTGATGGTCTATCACGTCCCGGTTCAGGGCGAGGGCAGCGCCGCAAAAATCGCCGATGCCCTGGTTCACCTCAACCGCCGCGCCGCCGAACTCGGTGGCGTGGACGTGATCCTGCTCGCCCGCGGCGGCGGATCGCTGGAAGACCTCTGGTCTTTCAATGAGGAAATCGTCGCCCGCGCCATCGCCGCTTCACGCATCCCCATCGTCACCGGCATCGGTCACGAGGTCGATTGCTCCATCAGCGATCTGGTCGCCGATCATCACGCCCATACCCCCACCGAGGCCGCTCAGGTCGTCACCCAATACTGGAAAAATGCCGGCCAGTCGCTCGCCCAGGCCGGCGGACGACTGGGCCGCATCATCCGCCAGACCGCCCAGGATTCCCGCCAGCGTCTTGCGGCCGTCGAGCGCCATGAATTCTTCCGCCGGCCCATGGATCGAATCCAAATGCTCCGCCAGCTTTTGGACGATCGCCAGAGGTCGATGACCTTTGCCCTTTCAAGCCGTGTGCGCAATGCGCAGCATCGCCTGCTGATCCTCGAACCTCGCCTTCCCGTGTCCGCCCGATCGTCCCTGCAAATCCGCGCCGCCCGACTCGACGCCGTTGACCGCCAACTCCAGGCCCTTTCACCCCAGGCCGTCCTGGGCCGCGGATACACGATCACCACGCTGAAAAAATCCGGCCAAATCCTCCGCGACTCGACCATCGCCAAGCCCGGCGACCGCCTGCTGACCCGCTTCGCCGACGGCCAAACCGAATCCATCGTCCAGGATTCGCGGCAAATGTCGTTGTTTGAATAGATTTTGTGCGGGCTGCCCGCTTCAGCGGGCAGGGAATTTCGTTTTTCCAAAACCTCTATCGCGTGTTCAAGAACACCCGCCCGACGATCTGGCCCTTTGGCAATTCCAGCGTTTCCTTCACACCGCAAGTCTTCCGTTCCACGACCCATCCGCCTGAGCCGGTCGCGTGCTGAACGATCCCCAGCCGGTATTCAACTTTGCCAAGGCGGTAGACGACCACGTCTCCCGGATCGAAGGAATTGGCGAGTTTATAAACCAGGACCCTGCTTCCGCGCGGAACCAACGGCGCGACGCCGTCGCCGCTGACGTGGAATTCCTGCGCCACGGCAAATCGCACCGCAAACGCCAGCAGAAGGGCGATCCCCACCTGTATGGGAAGTCTGCGCCGCCGTTTCTTGAAATAGGTCCGAATCCGTCCCTTGGCGGCGGCGACTGCGCGGCCCACGATTTTGGGTTTGCCGAATTCCTCGCTGAGCATGGCGTAAATCTCCTTTGGATTTGACGTGGGGGAGGCCTCAACCATCGTGTGCAAATGCTCCGCCAATTCCGCCCGGACGCTGCGTTCGTCCCCAGCCGCCAGGTCCGCGTAGCACAGCACGTCTTCCAGATAGGTTTCGATTGAATCAGGCATGTGAGCTTTCAAGAACCAGCCGCATTCCGCGGACGATCTCTTTCCAGGTGACGACATTGGCTTCCAACTCCGCTCGCCCCTTGGGGGTCAGGGCATAATATCGCCGCTTGCGGCCCTGATCGGCCGACGTTTCCTCCCTTGCCACCCGGATCTGCCCCTTCGTTTCCAGGGAATAGAGCAGCGGATAAAGCGTCCCCTGCCCCAGTGCGAAGATTCCCCCGCTTCGCCGGTCCAGCTCCGCCGCCAGTTCATATCCATACATTGGCCGCTCAGCCAATAGTTGCAGCACCAGCGTCCGGGCGCAGCCTTTGAGAAATTGGGATTTGTTCTCCATGCCTTACATTAAATACTATGTAATACATAATACTTTGTCAAGCAAATTGTTTAGCGGCCACATTTACGCGGCGTTTGCGGCCGTCAACCACGATCCCCAACGCCGGGCGACTCGACTGAGCTGGACGAAGGCAAGCCCGGCGGCTAACCCTTCCAGTCCTCGCCCGGCATGATGCGTTTCATAAACTCGTCGAACAAGGGGACGGTGAATGCCGTGTCGCCGTGGCTGGGACTCCAGATCATGCCCTTGGCGATCATTTTGTTTCTAGACAGACCGAGGGCGGTGACCGGGCGCCCGAGTTCTTCAGCGATGTCTCCCGACCGATGGGGTCCCGGGCCGAGTTCCGCCATTGCCCGCAGGTATCTTTTCTCGGCGGGAGTGAGCCGGTCGAATCTGACGCGAAAGAAACTTTCATCCAGGGCGGCGACGGCGGCCGCCGACGCATTCTCGACGTCCTCCCGCGTGATCGGAGAGGCTTGCGCCGTGTCCCAGGAATGCTTGCCCCATTCCTGCAAGAAATAAGGGTAACGGCGCGTCTGCTCCAGAATGCGATCCAACGCTTCCGGGGTTACGTCGAATCCTTGATCGCGAACGGGTTTGGCGATGGCCAGCCTGGCCGCTTCGGGAGATAGCGGGCCAATCTCGGGGAAATCGAAGAGGCGTTCCGCGTAGGATTTGGCCCGGCCCATTCTCCCCCGTAACTGTGGCAGCCCGGCCCCGACGAGAACAACGGGTAGACGCCTTTGAGCGGTGCGGTGTAGTGCGGTGATTAACGCCGCGAGCTGTTCCTCTTGAACGTATTGCAGTTCATCGACGAACAGGGCCAGCGCCGTTGTGGCCTTTCGCGCCGCGTCGCCGGCGGATTCCAGCAAAGCTTGCAAATCGTGCTCGAGGTCGCCGTTGTCCGCCAAGCCCGGTTCGGGATCAAAGTCCAGGCCCACTTCGATGTCTGCGTATTTGATCTTCAGGGATTTTGCGAATCCTGAAAGCGCCCGCAGCGCCCGCTGGGCAAGATCCTTGGCCTGTGCGTTCCGCGAGAGCCTTAACATGGCCTGCCGCAACTCCGGCGCGATTATCGCCGGCAGCGAACGATCTTCCGGCGCTTCCACTCTTAGCGTCTGGATGCCCGCTGATTCGGCATCGTCCCTCATTCGATCCAGCAACACCGTCTTGCCGACGCCTCGAAGCCCGATCATTAAGACGCTTTTGGTGGGTAGCCCTCGGCGCACCCGCTCAATGGCGACGTGAACTGTTTCCCGTATTTCGGCTCGGCCGGCAAGCTCGGGCGGAGGTGTGCCAGCCCCAGGCGCAAAAGGATTTGCAATGCGGTCCACGCAGTAATTATATGCGAATTATCGAGTTTATCAATCCAAGATAAACTCCATAATTTCCATCAAATCTCCCCATCGCCGCGTCGATGCACCGCGTCGATGCCTTGCTGGCGGACCACGCGGCCTGTACAGTCGTTCCTCTAATTTTGCCGGCCAAACTCAACTGATGGAGAAAACGAATGTCCCCCGAATTCCGCCGCCGCGGTCATCTGTTCACCAGTGAATCCGTCACCATGGGCCATCCCGATAAGGTCGCCGACCAGATCAGCGATGCCGTCCTCGACGCCCTGCTCACCCAGGACCCCCGCAGCCGCGTCGCCTGCGAAACCCTCGTGACCACCGGCCAGGTCATTCTCGCCGGCGAGGTCACCACCAACGCCTACGTCGATGCCGCACAGGTCGCCCGCGAAACCATTCGCGAGATCGGCTATACCCATCCCGAGATCGGCTTCGACTATCAAAGCTGCGGCGTCCTTACCTCCATCCATTCTCAATCCCCCGACATCGCCCGTGGCGTCGAACACGCCGAGGATGATTCCAAGGAACAAGGCGCCGGCGATCAGGGCCTCATGTTCGGATACGCCTGCGACGAAACCCCCGAACTGATGCCCCTTCCCATCCATCTCGCCCATCGCATCGTCGAACGCCTTGCCGCCGTCCGATTCAATGGAAAGCTCCCCTGGCTTCGGCCGGATGGCAAGAGCCAGGTCACGGTTGAATATGTAAACGAGCGTCCCACCCGCGTTCACACCGTCGTCGTCTCCACCCAGCACGATGAATCCATCCTGGACAAGAAGACCGACACCGTCAGCGAAAAGGCCAAGCGGCAAATCATCGAACACGTCATCAAGCCGGTAGTCCCCCGCAAGCTGTGGAACGACGACATTATTTTCCACATCAACCCCACGGGAAAATTCGTCGTCGGCGGCCCCAACGGCGACACCGGTCTCACCGGGCGCAAGATCATCGTCGACAGCTACGGCGGCCGCGGCGCCCACGGCGGCGGCGCCTTCAGCGGAAAAGATCCCTCCAAGGTCGATCGCAGCGCTTGCTACATGGGCCGATACATCGCCAAGAACATCGTCGCCGCCGGGCTCGCCCGATGCGCCGAAGTCCAACTGGCCTACGCCATCGGCGTGGCCAATCCCGTCTCCATCACCGTCACCACCGAAAACACCGCCGCCATCCCCGAAGACCAGATCGCGGAGCTAATTAAGCAGCATTTCCCCCTCACCCCGCGCGGCATCATCAAGTACCTTGATCTGCTCCGTCCGATCTACAAGCAGACCGCTCGCCACGGCCACTTCGGCCGCATCCCCGGCCGCGACGGCGGCTTCAGTTGGGAAAAAACCGATAAAGCCGAGGCCCTCGCCAAGGCCGCGGGAATTTCAATGAAAAAGGCGGGCTGAAAAATCTGGGTAGGGTGGGCGTACTCGCCCACCATTCGGCTCGACACGCGCAATCGGTGGGCGAGTACACCCACCCTACCCGACTGAAAGAGACGGTCACACCGCCTTTCGAAAGAGCATCTGCTGCAAGCTTCTGGCGATCAATTCCGAGCGGCCAATCTTCCAACGACGGGCGACGGCGTCCGCCTCCGCGAGCAATCCCCGCTCTATCGTGATGTTGATCCGTTCCGAGCCGCGTCCAATCCGCGGCCGTCCGGCACGCCTGCGGGCCTTGCGCTCTTCAGCCCGCTCCGCCGACGTCATCGGCCGCGTTCGGTCAATGGTGCCCGGCTGCTCGTATTCCTTCGTGGCGTCGGCCAATTCGGCGGCGTTCATGTCCTGATACCGCTTGGTCTTTAATGTTTTCATCGGCGTTCCAGCGGTTCCATCGGAACTGCACGATAGAATTATACACATCAAATTAATGGACGCAAGTAAGCCGGTTGCCCTTGCAGTCAGCAAAACAGTGGGTGAGCTATCTGGTGCCTGGCGTAGCCGCCGTGGTGAGTTGGCTGAGGCCCCTAAAGAGTTGGATGCCGCCGAACAGAATCGCTCCCCAGGCGACGAGGTAAGGTCCCCCATGTTGTGAAACGGCCGAATAGCTTCCAGCGGTCACCAGGACGCCGATGAGGCATATCCCGCCGCCGATCAGCACGTTTCTCATTCCATCCCGGCGGTCTCGCTCAATTCGCGGAGTTGCGGCTAAAATCAATACCTTAACGTCACCCCGAATGTATCCAACTTGCCCTGAGTCCGCGGTGACGTTGAGCCATTTGATCCCATCCTGCTCGGCAGTCACGCCCCGCGTCGTGATGCGAGCGTCTCTCTCCAGCATTGCCACGACTGGCGCGTTCAGGCCCGGCGCCGCGTAAAGCGGAGCCTGGTCTTGGCGCAGGCACATTGTCTTGATGCTGTGGATGGCAACCTTGCCATCGACGAAGCCGCAGCGGCCATCCGCGAGCTTGATTTCGACGAAGCCGCCCGAGCCTTTGGTAAGTTCCACCTCCGGGCAGTCCGTTAACTGACAGATAAGGCGCGACTTGTTATTCGCCGACGCATACATGGGGACTTTCGAGTCCAATATTTTGACGTTGATCCAAGCTCTCATGACGATTGCTCCGAGAATTTTCGCGGCGTTGGTGACAATGGACGAAGTCGCCCTGCAGCGCCATCGGACCATCTCATGTTCCCCTTAACTTGCCATGGGATACCGGGGAACGCGACGATTCTGCTCGCCCCCAAAAAAAGGCCGGGTGATAATGAACGTCACACCGCCTTTCGGATAGCGCTGCTCCGCATGAGCCCGCCTGAGACAGTTTTCTTGCTGTCTCATTCATGCCGCTCCGAATTCGAGCCGTAACTATATTTGTGAACAGCAGTTACACTCAATCAATAAGTTTGTGTGTACTAATCAAACTCTCCAAACTGTCTCAAAGTGTCGCATTCTGTCTCATCACGCCGCGACGGCCTTGGCATGCGTGGCTTGTCGGGGGATTTGGCAGAGGCGGAGGATGGGGCCGTGGAAATAATTGCGGAGGGATTTGAAGTTGGATTCGATTCCAGACGGCTCGGAACTGGTGAGGATGACGCCGTCGATTCCGCCGCCTTCGAAGGCGCGGTTGGCCGCGACGATCGGAAGATCGCGGTAGGACAGGTTCTCGAAGGCCGGGTTGTTGTCGGCGAGGCAGCGCATTTGCAATCCCGTGGATCGGCAGGCGTTGTAGGTGGCCCAGACGTTGTCGGTGAAGTCGGCCAACACAACCCGCCAAACGCTGCCGCGGCGAGCCCAGTCGCCGATCATGGTTGCCTGTTTGCGGAATGCGAACACGGATTCCAGCACGTCCTGAGTCACCGGATCGGCGGCGGAGATGATTTGGCGGATGGATTGCAATCGAGCCAGCAGAACCGCCAGATGGCCGGCGCGTTTCTTCCCGCCGTGTGCGGCCAGGGCGCGGTATTTCGTCGCCCAATCCTGCCAATAGATTTGCCGCAGTTTTGGCGGCAGATACCGATGCGCCACCGCAAGCTGCTCGGCGACTTCGGCGACGGTGGGAGAAGTCTGGTCGGCGGTTTTGGCCAGGCCTTCAAAGACGATGTCTTCCCGCCGGTCGATGCGAAAGCCGGCGCCCAGGATGCGGAAGCTGAGATCGTAATCCGCGGCCGATCCGCCGATCGCCGGAAATCCGCCGATGCGGTCCACAACCGACTTGCGGAAACAGCTTGCTCCGAGCTTAACGAGACTCGGCAAAGCCGGACCCTGGGTCGAGCCGTCGGACATCGTCAATTTTCCGACGACGGCCCCGATGGTTGGATCGGAATCGAGAAGGGAAAGGATCGATCGAAGCGCCGCGCCGTCGGCCGGGCCGGAATGTTCGCCCAGCGGGATGACGTATTGCCCGGAACATGCCGCGATGGTCTGGTCCTTGGCGGGCAGGCAAACATTGGGGAATTGCGCCCGGATCGCCTCGGCGGAGCCGCTGGCGCCAGCGGCGGAGCCGTTGGCGGGGGTTTCATGCCCGAGACAGATTTCCCATTGGCCCCGCGGCAGGGGGGTTATCCCGCACAAATGGGCAAGGATTTGCCGAACCGCCGCGGGACTGTGGCGTGCCGTCAATAGATAGCTAAGTCGCATATCCGTCGGGTTTATTGGCCGGCTCATTTGCATGGGTTCAGTTCCAACGGGGATTCGTCCGATAAATACTTCAGATGGTTCCTGGCAGGAAGATTTGCAACCTCGAAAGGCTGCTGGCCGTGCGCCGCGAGGCGCGATCCGCCGGTCGGATTGTCGTCCACTGCCATGGCTGTTTTGATATCGTCCATCCGGGGCACATCCAGCACTTGCAATACGCCAAATCATTGGGCGATGAATTGGTCGTGACGGTCAGCGCCGATTCGCAGGTGCAAAAGGGCGTGGATCGGCCGCTCATCCCCGACGATCTTCGCGCCTCCAGCTTGGCGGCGTTGGAATCCGTGGATTGGGTTTACGTCAATCCGCATCCGACGGCCGTGGAACTGCTCGAGGAAATCCAGCCGGACATTTACGTCAAGGGCAAGGAATACGAACGCAACAGCGATCCGCGCTTCCTGGCCGAGCGCGATGCGGTGGCGCGTCACGGCGGAAGGGTGGTTTTCTCCAGCGGAGAGGTGGTTTATTCCTCCACCTCGCTCATCGACGCCATGGAAGACCGCCAAACCATGTCCGACGAAAAGGTTTTGCGGTTTCGCAGGAAATTCGATCTTTCCGGCGCGTCGCTGCACCGCGTGATCCAGAAATTCCGCGGGCAGAAGGTAGTCGTGGTGGGGGACTATATTCTCGACTGTTATCACTTTTGCGACGCGACGGGGATCGCCGGCGAGGGGCCGATGATGGCGCTTCGCCAATTGCAAAGCCGGGATTATGACGGCGGCGCGGCGGTCATCGCGCTTCATTTGGCCGGCTTGGGCGCCCAGACCACCCTCGTGACCAGCCTGGGCAGCGATCTATTCTCGCGGGAAACCGCGATGCGGCTGCAAAGCCGCGGATTGGCCGTGGAATCCTCCGGTCATCGCCGGCAGATCGTCACCAAGAGCCGCTATCTGGCGGATCAAACCAAGCTTTTCAAGGTCGATTGCGGAACGGTCGATCCGATCGATTCGCAATGCGAACAGCGGATCGCCGAGAAAATCCTGGCATCCTCCGAAGGCGCCGCGGCCGTGGTCTTCGCGGATTTCGGATATGGGCTGATCACCGAATCGCTTCTGGACCGCATCATGCCCGAGCTGCGCAAGACGGTGCCAATTCTCACGGCGGACGTCAGCGGCCGGCAAATCAGCCTGCTGCGATTCAAATCGGTGGACCTGCTGTGTCCCACGGAACGGGAGGTACGCGAGACCCTGCACGATTTCGCCAGCGGCCTTGGCGCGGTTGTCTGGCGGCTCCTCGCCGAAACCAAGGCGCGTCAGGCCATCATTACCCTGGGAAAACAGGGCTTGGTGACGTTCACTCCGCCCCAGCAGGCGGACGATGCGATGCTCGGCAGGCTTTCCAGCGAATACCTCCCGGCTTTCTCAAACCGGGTGGTGGATCCGTTGGGGTGCGGCGATGCGTTGCTGGCGACGGCGAGCCTGGCGTTGGCGTGCGGGGGATCGCTGTACGCGGCGGCATACCTGGGATCGCTCGCGGCCGCGATCGAAATCCAGCAAATGGGGAATCAGCCGCTCACGGCCGAACGACTGGCCGATGCGGTCACCCATCGCGAGGCAGCCGCGGCGCGGCTGGCGTCGTGAACCCTTCTTATTATGGACGGTTTTGCCCGCGCTGGCCCGGCGGAAGCAGTTCACCGAATTGCTGCTCGTATCGCTTGATCAACTGCATCAGCGATTGCGAGAGCCGCTTGGCGTTCATGTACGACATCACCACGCGGTCCGTGATCTTCAGCAGCAACTGCTGCTGGCCCGTCTGCGGATTCGGATTGGGCATGTTGAAGCCCAGATCGATCACGACCTCGTCATTGGTGGCGTGAATGCGATAGGAATTGCTGTAAATCTGCCGCAGTTCCCGTTCGTCCAAAAGCACCTGAACGCCCGGCTGCGATCCCTCTGGTTGTGTTTCCTCTGACATGGTTCTCCTGTTGTATGAGGCCGGACATTGTGCCGATTTGCCCGCGAATGTCCACAGCGTCAAGCAGAGAAGATGAATTGAACCGCCAAGACGCCGAGGACGCCAAGAAGTCAATTATAAATCATGCCGAATTATCTTTGCGAATCTGATTCACATCAGCGGCAATAATGCATTTCGGCTTTGCTTTTTCCCACCTTGGCGTCTTGGCGTCATGGCGGTTCAATCGTCTTCCGTAATTTCAGGTCAATACTGCGGTCCGCCGGGATTGACGTCCTTGTTCCACAGCAGAATTCCCCCCGCCATGCTTTTCACGTCCTTGAACCCCTGCTGGCGGAGGATTTGAGTGAACTGCATGGATCGCCCGCCGCTCTTGCAATGGACGACGATTTTGTCTTGCTCATGGCCTTTGAGTTCGCCGATGCGCTGGGCCAATTGCTGCAACGGGATGAGCTTTGCCGAGTCAATGCGGGTGATCGCCTGTTCGCTGGGGAGCCGGCAATCGATAAGAAGGAAATCGTTGCTCTGATCCAGCAGCGATTTGACCTCTCGGGGCGTGATTTCCCAATCCGGCTTGAACGCATAGCCCGGGGGAAGCCCGCGGGAATCGAGCGAGGGATCGGATTTCGGATGGGCGCTAAATCCGGTTTTGGATTGCCGGACTTCGGCTTCGGTCTCGGCCAGGCTTTTGGGGTCGAGTGTGGGGACGCCGCAGAACTGCTCATAATCGATCGGCTTGGTGATGGAGGGCTGGTCCCCGCAAACGGGACAAGCCGGATCGCGCCGGAGCTTGAACGTCTTGAATTCCAGATCGAGGGCGCTGAACGTGGTGAGCCGCCCGATCGCAGGCCGGCCGATGCCCAGGATCAGCTTGAGCACTTCGTTGGCCTGCAAAGTTCCGATGATTCCGGGCAACACGCCGACGACGCCGCCTTCGGCGCAGCTCGGCACCGATCCCGGGTCCGGCGGCTCGGGATACATGCAGCGATAGCACGGCCCGCGCTCGCCCGGCCGATCGGGATTCTCCAGATGCGCCGCGAACACCGTCACCATTCCCTCAAATCGGAAGATCGAACCATACACGTTCGGCTTTCTAAGCAGCACGCACGCATCGTTCACGCAATATCGCGTCGGGAAATTGTCCGTCCCATCGATGATGACGTCGTAATCCTTCACAAGTTCGAGAACGTTCGAACTGTTCACAACGGTTTTGTGCTCGATGATGTTGACGTCGGGGTTCAGGTCTTTGAGGCGTTTGCCGGCCGCTTTGACTTTGTCCTCGCCGATGGTCGAGACGCCGAAGAGCACCTGCCGCTGAAGATTGCTCGGGCTGACGACATCAACATCGGCCAATCCGATCGTCCCGACGCCGGCGGCAGCCAAATAAAGGCTGATCGGACAGCCTAATCCGCCCGCCCCGATGCAGAGCACCTTCGCGTTGATGAGCTTGAGTTGGCCGTCCATGCCGACTTCGGGAAGGATCAGATGCCGCTTGTAGCGGTTGATTTGTTCGGTATTGAGCTGGGTAACAGGCATGGCAAAACCCTAGTTCAGCAATGGGGAGGAATCAAGTGGGCGCGGGTATCCACGGGGCGGCCGCATTCTGTTTCGTGTAGCCGGCGGGCTTGCCCGCCGTATTCGACCGCAAATCGAGCGGGATTTACGATTCCCAACTGAAGGTGGTCGACTGAATCGCGGTACAATTGCCGTCGATGAAACGCTTTCGCCGATGGCTGTGGGGTGGCATTGCAACAATATCATTGCTGCTGTGTGTCGCAACGATAAGTCTGTTAGTGCGATCTGAATTCAAGCAGTACATCTGGGAATGGATTCGCCGGTCTCCGGGCGGCGCGTCATGGAAACTCATTCAGATCCTGATCGGCCATGACAAAATCGCGTTTAACATCTTTGTGGGACCATCCAAGACTTATCCGGGTGTCCAACTATTGCAATTTCCCCTGCTTTTCCCAGCGATATTGTTTTCAGCGATGGCGATCGTGGCGTTGAGAAAATACCGGAAGATGCACAAAAACATGATGGATCAGCGCATTCGCGATCGTATTTGCACTCGCTGCGGCTACGATCTCCGCGCCACACCAGACCGATGTCCGGAGTGTGGAACAGTCCCGCCGAGAAAGGAAATAAACGCGAGCTGAACCAGACACGAAATTCCGGTGGAGGGTCACTTTGAGATATTTTTTGTGGCGAGATTTGGATCAATACGGCGGGCAAGCCCGCCGGCTACACGCGGGAATTGATCCGCCAACGGATTCGCAATTTTCTTGACACGAATCCCCTTCGGCGGTAGCAGTATCACATGGAACAGCCCAAAATCGTTCACGACGCGATTACTTTTGACGACGTTCTGCTGATCCCGGCCAAGAGCGCGTTTGTGCCGGCGGATGCGGATACCCATACTCGCCTGACGCGCAAAATCGAACTTAATATTCCCCTGATCTCCGCGCCCATGGATACCGTCACCGAGGCGGCGCTGGCGATCGCGCTGGCGCAGGAAGGGGGGATCGGAATCATTCATAAAAATCTTTCCGTCGAGAATCAGGCCAGGGAAGTCGAGAAGGTCAAGCGCAGCGAGAACGGAATAATCGTCGATCCGATCACGTTGCCGCCGACGGCAACCATTGCCACGGCGCGCAAGATCATGCAGGAATACAACGTCAGCGGGATTCCAATCGTCGAAGGCGGGCCGGACGTCAGCGCGTTGCCGCATCGGCGTCATGCGGCGATGGGGAATTCCAAGCCTCCGAAGCTCGTCGGCATCATGACTCGGCGCGATTTGAAATTTCAGGAGAACGACGCGCGGAGCATCGGCGAGGTGATGACGCGCGAAAAGCTCATCACCGCCCCGGAGCATACGACGCTGGATGAGGCCGAGCGGATTCTTTACAAGTCCAAGGTGGAGAAGCTGCTCCTGGTGGACAAGGAAAACCGGCTGATCGGGCTGATCACCATGCGGGACATCGAC
The DNA here is from genome assembly GCA_050014015.1 of Tepidisphaeraceae bacterium. Taxonomy (GTDB): domain Bacteria; phylum Planctomycetota; class Phycisphaerae; order Tepidisphaerales; family Tepidisphaeraceae; genus PALSA-1353. The sequence continues at coordinate 25,931 of JBEKEC010000018.1, read as the reverse complement.
AAGATGCATCAGTTCCCCAATTCCTGCAAGGACCGGCGCGGCCGGCTGCGGGTGGGGGCGGCCACGGGCGTTCACGACTTTGCCCGCGTGGAGGCGCTCATCAACGCCGATGCGGATGTCGTGGTGGTGGATACGGCGCATGGGCACAGCCAGAACGTGCTGGATACCGTCAAAGAGATCAAGAAGCGGTGGAACATCGAAGTGATCGCGGGGAACGTGGCGACGGCGGCAGCGGCCAGGGACCTGATCGACGCCGGGGCGGATGGCGTGAAAGTGGGGATCGGTCCCGGCGCCATCTGCACCACTCGCATCATCAGCGGAGTGGGGGTCCCGCAGATCACGGCGATCATGAACGTTGCCAGCATCGCCGACCTCGCGGGCGTGCCGGTGATTGCCGACGGCGGCATTCGACACAGCGGGGACATCACCAAGGCGATGGCCGCCGGAGCCAGCAGCGTCATGATGGGCAGCCTGTTCGCCGGATTGGACGAATCACCCGGTGAAATGGTCATTCACCAGGGCCGGCGGTACAAGACGTATCGCGGCATGGGGAGCATGGGGGCGATGATCAGCGGATCGAAGGACCGCTACGGCCAGGCGGGTGTGAGGGAATCCAGCAAACTCGTGCCCGAGGGCGTGGAGGGGCGCGTGCCGTACCGCGGGTCCCTCGGCGATTTCGTCTATCAGATGGTCGGTGGATTGCGGGCGGGAATGGGATATTGCGGCACCCGCGATATCGAGTCTTTGCGGAAGGAAGCGCGCTTCTGCCGCGTCTCTTCCGCCAGCATGGCCGAGAGCCATCCGCACGACATCACCATCACCAAGGAATCGCCGAATTACACTGTCGAGTATGCGGATGACGGACGGTAGAATAGGAAAGTCAAAAGCGCCCGGCGTACCGGGGCTTTGGGAGTTGCGATCATGACGACGCGATTGATGACGTTGGCGATGGCGTCGATGGCGGCCATGCTGGTGCTGGGCGCCGGATGTTCGTCGAATTCGCAGTTATCCGATGACGATTCCATGGCCGGTGATCCGACCACCCGGGCGATGTCCGATCCGATGGGTTATGCTCCCGCTGAGCATGAGGATATCTCCGGGGGCGGTATGACCGATTTCAACAGCGAAGCTTTCAAAAAGGATATGAATCATGTCCTCAATCCGTAAATTGGCGCCAAGGACGGTGGTTTTGGGTCTCCTGGTGTTGGGCGGCTGTCAGCTTGAGCACAATACGCCCGGTCCCGAGGCGTTGAGTTCAACGCCGGTCAAGACCGATCCGGCGATGCAAAAGAGACTATGGAACCCATCGGCGGGGTTTTATGTCAACGACGCGGTTTTGACCCGGCCCGATTACACTCCGCTTCAGCCCATAGCGCTGCCGTGCATACTGAACGCGCTTACGGAACCGGTGCTGTATCTGGGCAATCTCTGCTACGTGCCCGCCGGCGTGTTTTTCCAGTTCCCATGGACGATGGAGGTAAACAAGTCATTGTCCACGCCCTCGTCTTACACGTTGATGCCGCCGTTACCCAACGGACCGGAGCTGGAGCCGACCTACTGATTCCCCGCCATGGCACTGACCCGCCAACAGATTTCTGAATCCGCCGCCGGAAAATTGTCGGCCGCGCTGCCAACGCTGGGCGCGATTCCGGCGCTGATCGGCCTGGACGGATTCGTGGATGAAATCATCGCGGTCGTGAACAAGCGGCTGGACCGCCAGCATTTCGAGCCGATGAAAACCATCGCGGTATTCGGCGAAAAGATCCTGAAGGCCGCGGGCCAATCCAGCAATTACGAGCTTTACGTCAAACAGACCAAACTGGGCGGCAACGGGCCGATCATGGCCAACGCCCTGGCGGCGGCGGGGTTGGCGGTGACGTACGTCGGCTGCCTGGGATATCCGACCATCCATCCCGTCTTCGCCGAGCTTGCCAGACGTGCCAAGGTCCTGAGCATTGCCGAGCCGGGCCATACCGACGCCCTGGAATTTGAAGATGGAAAGCTGATGCTCGGCAAGCACCAGAGTCTGGGGGACGTCAATTGGCAAAACCTCGCCGGGCGCGTTGGGAAAGAGCAGTTGGTCAAGCTGTTCGGCGGCGCGAAGCTGATCGGCATGATGAACTGGACGATGTTGCCGTTCATGTCCGACATCTGGTACGTGCTGCAAAGCGAAATCCTCCCAAGTTGCCCGAAGCAGGAGCGGATTCTGTTCGTCGATCTGGCCGACCCGGAAAAGCGCACCCATGACGACCTCTCGGCGGCGCTGAAGATTCTGTCCGGCTTCCAATCGACGGTGAACGTGGTCCTGGGATTGAACCTGAAGGAATCGGAGGCGGTCGCGCAGGTGCTGGGCATCGCGCTGCCGGCGGATTCGGAAGCCTTGATCGAGCGGACCGCCGGCGAGATTCGCAGGCGGCTGGGCATCTCGTGCGTGGTGATCCATCCGCGCAAAGGCGCCGCGGCGGCGACGGAGCGGGAATCCGCCGCTTTCGCCGGGCCGTTTGTCCACCAGCCTAAAATCAGCACGGGCGCGGGCGACCATTTCAACGCGGGCTTCTGCATCGGCCGCGTAGCCGGATTGAGCCTGGAAGAGAGCCTGTGCGCCGGCGTCGCGACAAGCGGATATTACGTCCGCAATGCCGAGAGTCCCACGGGCGGCCAGCTTGCGGATTTCATCGCCAACCTTCCATCGCCGCAGGGGTAGTTTCGCAGCAGCGTTCCCCGAAACTCCACCATCGCATCCGCCGACAAAAAAAGGGCGGCACGTCTTGTGCCGCCCGGCGCTGGACTGCAATCGAATTCTGGTCGATCAGGCCTGGATTCCGTCGATGGTCGGCGGCATCTTGGTCACGTGAACGCGGAAGTGGGGGGTGGAGCTGATCGACGTGTGGCGAGCCGCCGAGTGGCGCGCGATCGCTTTGCGGGCTACGTGACGCGTCGCCATCAGCTTCCGGTGCGTCAGATTTGTAACCTTGCGATGCGTCGCGCGAACGAGACGATGCCGATGGCTGACTTTGACGACGGCTCTATGCGTTAGGGCCGGGGCGACCAGCTTGTGATGAGTCGTGGTCGTGGCGAACATTGGAACAGCCGGAACCGCCAAAAGCGCGGCGACGGCCCAAACGAGCGTGGACTTTAACATGAGTTTCTCCTTGGCTACGCGGTCCCGTGCGACACCGCTCGGGCTGAGTGTCTTATCGGACGGGCGGGCGAAGTGAGATGAGAGAATCCGGGGAAGGAACTATTTTTCCTCGACGATCGTCTCGCGGACGACTTCTTCGATGCTGGTGATGCCGTCGTAAATTGCCATGATGCCGCAGCTTCGTAGCGGGCGCATCCCGCGCTTTTGGGCTTCCATGCGGAGGACCTGTGTGCTGGCGTGCTGGATGACGAGGTCGCGCATGTCGTCATCCAGCAGCATGATCTCATAAAGACCGAGCCGGCCCTTGTAGCCGGTGTTGTTGCACATGTTGCAGCCCTTGCCGTAGTAGAACTTCTTGCCGACGACGTCCTCGTGACGAAGGTCCAGCTCCATGAGCTGATCCAGTGAAGGGGTGTATTCGGTTTTGCAATTGAGGCAGATCTTGCGCACCAGCCGCTGGGCGATGACGCCCTCGATGGTGGCGGTGACGAGGAAGGGCTCCAGCCCCAAATCCAGCAAACGCGCGATGGCGCTGGGGGCGTCGTTGGTGTGCACCGTGCTGAAAACCAGGTGGCCGGTCAGGGACGCCTGCACTGCGATCTCGGCGGTTTCCTTGTCGCGGATTTCGCCGACCAGAATGATGTCGGGGTCCTGACGCAGCATGGATCGAAGGATGCGGGCGAAGGTCAACTCGAAATCGGGCCTGATCTGGCACTGGATGACGCCGTCGATGTCGTACTCCACCGGGTCTTCGGCGGTGATCAGCTTGCTGCTGGCATCGTTCAGCTCGCGCAGCGCCGAATAAAGGGTCGTGGTTTTTCCGGAGCCGGTGGGGCCGGTGACGAGGACGATTCCGTTGGGCTTGTGAATGAGCTGGCGCGTCGTGGTCAGGTCTTCATCTCGCATGCCCAGCTTGTCCAGGTCGAGGCTGACGTTGGCGCGGTCGAGCACGCGCATGACGACGCTTTCGCCGAACATCGTCGGCAGGACGCTGACGCGGAGGTCGATCGGCTGGTTGTTCACGTTCAGCTCGATGCGCCCGTCCTGCGGGAGCCGGCGCTCGGCGATGTCGAGATTCGCCATGACCTTGATGCGGCTGCTGATGGCGGGGGCGATGTGTGCCGGCGGCGGCATCATCTCGTACAGCACGCCGTCTATCCGATACCGCATCTTGAACTCGCCCTCGAACGGTTCGAAGTGGATGTCGGATGCCTTGTCCTTGATCGCCTGCAACAGCACGAGGTTGATCAGCTTGCGGACCGGATTGGAATTCGCCGCCTCTTCCAGGCTGTCGATGTCGATCGATTCGCCGCGGTTCTTGAGGTCCTTGAGCGAATCATCATTTTGAAGCTCGCCGAGGATTTCCCCCATGCCTTCGGCGGCGGCCTGGTAATACTTGCCGATCAGGCGTTCCAACTGCTCGGTATCGGCGGCGATTTTGGCCGTCACCTGGTATTGCATCAGGGACCGCAGGTCGTCCAGGGCCCGGAAATTCTCGTGTGAGGCCATCGCCACCGTCAGGCTCTTGGTGGCCGGATCAAACGTCAGCGGCAGAACCTTGTTGGTGGTGGCGAGCTGCGCCGGCACCGCCGCGATGGTGGCCGGATCGATGGTGACGCCTTCCAGGTTGATCAGTTCGAATCCCTGTTGCGCCGCCAGGGCGATGCTGAGATCGCTCTCCTTGATCGCGCCCATGTCGATGAGGATTCGCCCGAGAGCGCCGCCCTTTTGTTTCTGGAAGTTGAGGGCTTCGGTGTATTGCTCGCGCGTCACCTTCCCCATCTTCTGAAGGACCCGGCCCAGAGGCCGGCCCTTGAGTTCGGAGATGGCGGGTATGCCCGGGGTCTGGGCGGTCGGCGCGGCAGCCAAAGGCGCGGCAGGCGAAGGGGCGGCAGGCGAAGGGGCGGCAGCCGGAAAGTCGGCGGTCGTCGGCGCGGCGGCTGGCGGCGGAGGCGGGGCGGCCGGAGGCGCGGCGGGAGCGCCGTTGCCATTGCCCGAGGCCGCCGGCGCAGTATGGGTTGGCGCCGCGGTCGGCGCGCGGTGCGGCGGAGGAATGCGAGTCACCGGGACGGCTGTCACGGGAACGTGCCGCGCCGCCGCCGGCGCGGGATTCGCCGGCTTGTTCACTGGGGATTTCGGTTCGGAAGGTGCTTGTGACATCGCTGGAGTCCTTTAGTCTTTCCAAAAGCCCGCGGATGGCCATCCGCGGGATTGCGTTTCGCTATTGCTTCTTCGCGGCCATCGCCTGCATCCGGACGCGGTTGGCCTCCATCTGTGCCCGGCGTTCGGCATCGTGGGTCGGCGTCGCGGCGCCACCGCCGCCGGGGGCGGAAGGTTTGGGCTTCGCCGGAGTGGCGCTGTTCTCGCCCCCGGCGTCTCCGCCGCCCAACTGTTCGTCCTCGCCCATGCCGGCGTCGATGCCCGCCCGGGTGAAACGCTCCATCATCATCCCCGGCACCTTGCTCTTGTCGATGGCCTCCTCGGCGCTGATCTTGCCGGCCTGATAGAGCGTCCACAACGTGTCATCAAGCAGTTGCATGCCGTAGCGCTTGCCGGTCTGAATTTCCGAGTCGATTCGGAAGACCTTGTTTTCACGGATCAGGTTCTGAATGCTGGGGGTGACGTACATGAATTCGTATGCCGCGACCATGCCCTCGACGTCCGCCCGCGGGCAAAGCGCCTGGGAAAGAACGGCGATGAGATTGTTGGCCAACTGAACGCGCACCTGCTCCTGTTGATCGGTGGGGAAGGCGTCGATAATGCGATTGATGGTGCTGGCGCACCCGCTGGTGTGGAGGGTCCCGAAAACCAGGTGGCCGGTTTCCGCGCAGGTGATCGCCGAGCCGATGGTCGCCAAATCTCTCATTTCGCCCACGAGCATCACGTCCGGGTCCTGACGCAAGGCGCGGCGGAGGGCCTCGGAAAAGCTGGGAACGTCAACGCCCACCTCGCGCTGAACCACGATCGACTTCTTGTGGTCGTGGTAATACTCGATGGGGTCTTCCATCGTGATGATATGGCGATCGAAATTCTCGTTGATGTGGTTGATCATGCACGCCAGGGTCGTGGTTTTTCCCGACCCGGTGGGGCCGGTGACCAGGAAGATTCCGCGGGGCCGGCGGCAGATTTGCTCGGCCATCTTGGGCAGGCCGATCTCCTCGAACGTCATCAGCTTATTGGGAATTCGGCGCAGGACGATGCTGGCGCAACCCTTTTGCTTGAAGACCGAGACGCGGAAGCGCGTTTCGGCGCCGAAGGCGAACCCGAAGTCCCCGCTGCCCGTTTCCTCGAATTCCTGCTGAATCCGTTCGGGGGTGATGCTCTTCATCAGCGCCATCGTGTCCTCGGCGTCCAGGACCTTGGTCTGGAGTTCGCGCAAATGGCCGTGGAGCCGCAACGTCGGCGGTTTTCCCACCGGCAGATGAAGGTCCGAAGCGTTGCGGCGAACGCAGGTCTCAAGCAAACGGTCTATTTGAAGGGTTGATGCCATGGCTGATTATACCTGTACGATCTACATTTGAACGACGCCTTCAATCTGGGCGACTTTGACGACCTCCTCGGCCGTGGTGATTCCGGAGAGCACCTTGATCCGGCCATCGGCCAGGAGGGATTTCATTCCTCCGGCCAGGGCGGCCTTGCGAATCTTGTTGGTCGGCGCACGCTCGAACGCTAGGGTGCGGATTTCGTTGTTCATGTGCATCAACTCGAAGATTCCGATTCGCCCGCGGAACCCCGTGCTCGTGCAATAATCGCAGCCGCGCGGTTTGTAAATGATCTTGTCCTTGAGATCGTCCGGCCTGATCCCGGCGAGCTTCAGCCACATCGGGTCCGGCTCCTTGTCGGGCTGCTTACACTTGGGGCAAAGCGCCCGGATGAGACGCTGGCCCATGATGGCCTGAATCGAACTGGCGACCAGGAAGGGCTTGATCCCCATGTCGATCAGCCGCGTGATGGCGCCGGGGGCGTCGTTCGTATGAAGCGTGCTGAAGACCAGGTGGCCGGTCAGAGCGGCCTGGACGGCGACTTCGGCGACCTCCTTGTCGCGGATTTCGCCGACCAGAATGATGTTGGGCGCCTGACGCAGCATCGCCCGCAGAATCTTGGCGAAGCTCAACCCGATGTTCTCCCGCACCTGGCATTGATTGATCCCGACGAAGTTGTACTCCACTGGGTCTTCGGCGGTGATGATCTTCTTGTCGGGACGGTTCAGTTCGTTCAGGGCGGCGTAAAGCGTCGTCGTCTTGCCAGAGCCGGTCGGGCCGGTGACCAGGAAAATCCCGTTGGGGCGCTTGATGATCTTCTGGAATACTTTGTAATCCTCTTCTTCAAACCCGAGGCTCTGAATGCCGATCCGGACGCTATCCGGACGCAAAATACGCAGCACCACCGATTCACCGTGATACGCCGGCAGCGTGCTGACGCGGAAGTCCACGTTCGACTTGTCGATCGTGAGCTTGATTCGCCCGTCCTGGGGAAGCCGCTTCTCGGCGATGTCGATGCCCGCCATGATTTTCAAACGGCTGATGAGCGGGTTCTTCATGCGGAGCGGAATCCGATCGCGGTCGACGCATTCGCCGTCGATGCGATAGCGCACCCGCACGCGGTCCTTCATGGGTTCGATGTGGATGTCGCTTGCCCGGTTGCGGACGGCCTCGCCGATCATCGCCTGCACCAGCTTGATGATGGGCGCCTGGGTCGGATCGGACTTGCCGTCATCATCGCTCAGGTTGCCGGACTCCACGTCGATCGAGCGGTCCACCGACCGGTCGAGGGATTTGTCCATCGACTTATCCAGCGAGTCGCGCAGCCGGTCGATGGTGCGGTCCATCGTCTTGTCGATCGTGTTGGTCGCGCTGGTGCTGAAAAGCTCGTCGAGGATGGTCTTGATCCGGCCCTTGGGCGCCAGGACCGTGCGGATGTCCTTGTTCAGCCGGAATCGCAGGACTTCCAGCATCTCGAAATCCAGGGGATCGTGAATCGCCAGGCGCAACTTTCCGCTCTCCATCCCCAGAGGCAGAATGAGATATTTCCGCATCAGGTCGTCGGGGACCAGGTTCACGGCATTCGGCGGAATGGCGCCCTTATCCAGATCGACGTATTCCATGTTGTGCTGCGCGGCCAGCGCCTTGTAGACATTCGTCTCGTTGCACAACTTCAGATCGATGAGCGCTTCGCCGATGCGAAGGCTCTTGGCCTTGGCATGTTCCAGGGCCTTGGCCACCTCGCGGGTGGAGACAATGTCCCATTCGATAAGAATCTCGCCTAGTTTTTTCTGCTGCTTGGCCATCGGGAGAGTCCTTCGCAGGCGGCTGCGACAAACATCAGGCGGGCATTAACCGTGGGTCGAGGAAGTCGTTTCCTAACCCATCTGTACAGCCGTTACCTATATTACTGCCGAACGTCCAGCGGGGTTCAAGTAAACCAGGCAATAGTTTACCGCCAAGGGCGGGGCAGGCTCAAGTGGCAAAGATTAGTTTTAGAAGCCCTCAGTCCTAAGTTTGCGGGGGGGCGGCCCCCAGCGCCGCCAGGGCGGGTGTGTTCTCCAATAGCAATTGTACGTGGGGAAAGGGGATCTCGATATGGGCCGCATCCAGGGCCTTCTTCGCCTTTTCCAAATACTCGTAAAAAACCGACTTTTCGACGGACTCATCGTGAATCCATAGCCAAAACACCAGATTGACGCTGCTGTCGGCACATTGGCTGACGACCACGCTGGGCGGGGGGTCTTTGCAGATGCGTTCGTCGCCATCCACGGTCGCCAAAAGCGCCTCGCGGGCCTTGTCGATCGATTCCTTGTAGGCGATGCCAATGGGGATATCGACCCGGATCACCGGGTGGGTGCTGTGATTGGCGACGCGGTTGGCCAGCATGTAGGTGTTGGGCAGCACGACGGTCTCGCCGTTCAGGTTCAGCATGCGGGTCGACCGGAAGCTGACGCGTAAGACCCTTCCGAACATGCCGTCGATAATGATCCAGTCCCCGACCTTGAACGGCTTGTCCCAGAAGATCACGACGCCGGCGATGAAATTGGCCAGCGTTTCCTGGGCGGCAAAGCCAATGGCCAAGCCGATGATAGAGACTCCGGTCAGCAATGCGGCGATTTGAATGCCGATTTGATCGCAGGCGATGACCAACGCGAAGCCCAGGATCGACCATCGGAGGATGGCCCCCAGCATGTCACGAATGCTGGAATCGACGTGCGCCCGGGACATCGATCCGAGGATGATCCGGCGAACCAGGCGGTAAAACAGCCAGAAGATTCCGAAGAGGATCACCGCCGACAGCAGTTTGGGAATGAACGAGAGCGTACCGATGACCAGGGTCTTGATCGTATCCTGCCAGACGCCGATATCGAGAAAGTCCTGCAGAGTGATTTTGCCGCCGTTCAAGACCGTGAGCATGTTGTTCTTGCTCGCTTGGACGACGGGCGAGGTTGCCAGGACCGTCCCATCCGCCCCCAGCGCGCTCACGCGATAGTCGAAATCAACGGATTTGGCCTGGGTGTCGCTGAAACTGGTCACGGTTGCCGAGACGGTCCTCAGTTCCGTCCAATCATGCGAGCCGTGGGCGGCACGTTCGATGCGGAATTGGGTGACGTCGGTCAAATGGCATTCCCAGTCCAGATCGACCCGGGTGGTGTGAAAGACGGCCCACAACTTAACGTCATTTTTCGCCGCGGCCTCGGTGGAGGGGGTGGTGTCCGCATTGGAGCGTGCGGATTCGGCGGCACTGATGAGCGCGGACTGCGCCCGAACAAAGCTCGCTCCCATCGCCAGCGTCAAAACGATCGCCAGCGGCAGTAGAAACCCCCCGGCCCGATTCGAGCGTCCCGCCATCGCAAAACCTCCCGGATATTTGGTCCATTATCGCATAGGGATCGGACAGAACAAGCGGAATTCCGGGATGGGATGGGGCCAGGCGGTAACGATCCTCATGATCGTGCTTGTCAGTTTGACGCATTCCCGATATGACACCCGTCATGTCCAGGCTCAAAGGGCCCCAGCGGCGCGAGCAATTGATCAAAGTCGCGACGAAGATCTTCGCCAAATGGGGATATAACGCCGCGACGACCGCCGCCATCGCCGATGCCGCCGGCGTCACCGAACCGATCCTCTATCGCCATTTCGCCAGCAAGCAGGAGATGTTCGTCGCCATCACCCGCGCCATGAGCAAGCAGACGCTTCGCCAGTGGCGCGAGCTGATCGCCAAGGCCCCTACCTCCACGGACAAGATTCGGACCATCGCTCGCGAATTTCCCAATCACATCCACGAAAATGAGGATGCCTATAACGTTATCCACGGCGCGCTGGCCACCAGCCGCGATCGAAAAGTCCGGGCCGTGATGAAGAAACACTACCTTGAGATCGAACAGTTCTTCCGCAAGATCGTCGAGGACGGACAGAAGGCCGGGGAATTCAAACGCGACCTGGACTCTAAAACGCCCACCTGGCAACTCATCAACACCGGAATCGGGTATTCAATGATCGCGCTGAATCTGCGGCAGTTCGAACGTTTCTCGGTCGAAGAGGCCATCGAGTTCATTCTGCGCGGATTGAAGGGTTGACCCGACTCCCCGCCAGCCGCGAACCGTTCCCGGTTGCCCGTTGAGATTTCAGGTTGAATTCACCGCATACCGGCGGGCCGGCGTCGTGAGTATCTCATCCACCGATTGCTTTGCTTCCGTCAGCGTCGGTTTGGTGCAAAGCTGGCTCTTGCCCGGCACGCTCACCGTGAACCGCTCGATTATCTCATCCGTTTGGTCGGTGGAGAACACGTGGTGCACGATTGCGTGCCCGCGATAGATATGGGTCTGCTTCAGCGCCATCAGACTTCCCTCCGATAGAACGAGCGAAGCATCGGCCTGTTGTTCAGAATCCTTAAACGAATCGGCGCTTTGCCCCGGTCGAACCGCGATGAATCGGGCCGTTTATCCGGCCGGTGATTTGGATGATCGGCGTGCGGAGGTTGAGCCGTGGGAAAGCCGGGAAGGAAAGGCGCTCAAAGCCGACAAACTGGGGAAGCCACGTGAAAATGCGGACTTTTCAGCGTTTATCGTGCGTAACGTGGACAACAGTCGGTTGACTGCAATTAGAGCCGGACGCTTACGCCTGCGACCCATTCGACGGTTTGAGATGCCTTGTTCAGCCCGAAATTCAGTGCGGTGTCCAACACCAGATTGTCGGTGACGGCGTACTTAGCGCCAACGTCCAACGTCTGTTGGGATTCCTGATGGCGCTCTGTGGTGGCATGTAACCAATACTCGAGGTACATATCGAACTTGTCGGTGAAACTGTAGTCAATTTCTGCGGTATTCGCCCATCCGGTGACGTCGGAGGTGTTGTCCGTGCTGCGCTCCCGCGACACCGTCGTCTGGAAGTTCAACTGAAGGTCCGCTGCTAGATTCATTGAGAATGGAAAAATAACGAATAATTCAGGATGGCCGTTGCCGACGTCTTCTCGGGCCGTGGGAATTTTGAACTGCGGCTGGATCGCCAGCGCGGTTGCCCAAGGCTCATCGCCGGCGTCGTCGCCCCAAAGATTCAGCTTTCCCCCGATGACAGTATCACCCAGGCCGTTTTGGCGAATGGACTGACCCGCCACGTAATCCGTGGTCGAATAGAAGTCATAGGCGTTCACGACCGCGTTTAGCTCAAGACTGTTCAAGACGCCAAGCCGGAAATCGAATTGTCCAAGATTTACAGCATCCGTTCGCGAATTCGCCCCTTGATATCGATCCCTGTCGTATTCGTAGTCGAACAGCCCGGTTTCGATTTGGAGGTGACCGGCGTCGATGGTGCGGGGCGTGTTGGTCTTGTCGGGCCGGTCCATATCCATGTCTCGCATTCGGTCTGGCGGCGTGGGATTGAACAGCGTGTATTGCCCCTTGTCCAAAGGCCGAGTTGCCGCGGCCGTGCAGGGCGTCGGCTCCTCGCCAAGTACGACCGCTTTCGAACCGAGCAATAGCACCGCCACGATGATCGCGGCCGTCCATAATGTCTTGTTCACCGAGAGTTCCCTTGTGATCGTCAGATCACCTGATGATGTCCGCACGTGCCCATGGCGAGGAGATCGCCGGCCCAAGTCAGGCCGGCAGGCTGCGCTGTGGCGTGCCGGGTTGGCGTTTGGGAAACCGGTGATGGTGAATCAGCCGCTGCCACCATGACGCAACGCGCATGCGGGCGTCAGCGGCGTCCAGAACGTGAGTCCTTCCCTGCCTCGTTTTGACAACGACCTGGGCCTCGTTGGTGTTGGCAACGATCCAGAAGTCTTCGACGATGTAACGATACCCTTCGCCATTCGGTTCCGGCCGAACGTCTTTCGCGCCGATTCCCGGATTCGCGCCGTGCCTGGGCGTGCTGAAAATCACGCGGTCACCCGGACGAAATGATTTTGCCGGCTTCGGCCACAGCATGGGCGCTTAACCTCAGGTGTGCAGAGCATTCCAGATTTGCACGCCGATCAGGTACGTCATCAACAGAACGTAGATTCGCAACCCCCAGAGGAGCACAATGGTTCCACGAGTCAACCTGGCTCGCCCAAAGCGTCGTTTGGCTGTGGAGATTTGATCCGGTTCCAGCACCTCATGCACCCATGTTTCCCCATGCTTGGGGGGGCTGAGCCGTGGTTGGCGGATTTCTGTGGCATACATCACTTGAGTCATTTCAGTTCTCCTATGACGGAAACAGCTTCGGGAAGACGGTGGTGACCCCGAAAACCAGCCCGGCCAGGACAAGCAGAACGGTCACACCGATGCCGAAGAAATTGGCCAGGCGCGTATTAGCGTGCTCGCCCATGATCTGGCGGTCATTGACCAGCAGGAGGAGGAACACGATGGCCGGCGGCATCGCCAACGTGGCGATGACGTTCACGACGAGCACAATGAAGACCAGCGGCGCATTGGGGATGAGGACCAGGGTTGCGGCAATGCCGGCGGCGGCAACCAACACGGCATAAAAAGGCCAGCCCTCGCGCAGCGAATTGTTCAAACTATGCGGTTTACGCATGACTTCCCCAAAGGCGTATGCCGACGAGGAGGAAATGGTGATCGCCGCCACCAAGCCGGCTTCAAAGATGCCGATGGCGAACAGCGTCCCTCCGACTTTTCCCACATAGGGCACCAGGGCCTGGGCAAATTCAGCTCCCTGAAAGCTGGAGGCGTCGACATGGTGGGTGAACAGCGGTGTCACCGCCAAGACCGTGGCGATGGCGGCAACGGCGGCAAGCACCGCGCCCAGAGCGGTATCTATGCGCCCCTGGCGAATGTCGGCGGTCGTCAAGCCTTTATCGACGACCGCACTTTGTTGGAAGAACAGCATCCAGGGCGTGACGGTGGCGCCGATATCAGCCATGATGAGCAAAACAAATTGCGCGGTGAACCCGCCGGGAAGCGGACGCCAGGCAAAGAACGCGTGCAGGACCTGGCTGCTCACGGGGTGTGCCATGAAGGCGACGGGTATAAAGATGAGATTAAAGACGGCGAAACCCATCGTGATGCGTTCCCAGGTCCAATAGCGCCGGGTGGCCACCACCGCCACGACCACAAGAAATGCGCCCAGCACGGCCAGGGCGGGCGGTACGCCGAAGAATCCCAGACCCGCGCGCACCGCGATGAATTCCGTCACGAGCGTCAGCAAATTGCCGAAAACCAAATCGGCCATGGCGAAAAAGCCCCAGAACCGGCCGAAGCGCGTGTAGATCAGTTCCGCATGACCGAGTTTGGTTGCGGCGCCGAGCCGCACGGTCATTTCCTGGACGATAAAGGCCATGACGAATGTCATGGCGATGAAGGGCAGGAAAAAGCCGATGCCATAGATCGCGCCCGTCTGGGCGTAGGAGATCATGCTGGGTCCGTCATTCTCGCCCAGCATGACCAATATCCCAGGGCCGATCAGCAGCCAGAGGAGCATCCACGGCCGGCGCCGGGCGCCGGTCCGATTGACCATGACCCGCCGGCGATCCTCGGCGCGTTTGAGGTCTTCCCTGGCGAGTTGTGGCTCCACCTGCCCGGCATGGGCCGGCAGGCGGGGCGAAATCGCCGCGCCGTCTGCGAGCAGGACGCTATTTTGATTATCCCTTACCATACCCATGTTTCATCCCACAGACCATTTCGGAAAATCGGTAAGGCAATTTTGATTATCCAAAATAAAAATAGCGTATAATCCGTCATTTGTCAATCGGTCATTTTCCTGATAAACTTTTAGGCGGCGAAGGACCAGAGGCTGCCTATGGCAACCAGCACGGTTGAAAACTACCTGAAGCAGCTTTACTTGGAACAGCGCGGAGGCGGGGGGGAAATGGTCCCCATGGGCCGCGTTGCCGCCTCGATGGGGGTCGTTCCCGGCACCGCCACCTCCATGGTCAAGGCTTTAGCCGACTCTGGTCTGGTTGAATACGAGCCCCGCGGAGGTGTGAAGCTGACCCGCAGCGGCGAGCAACTGGCCCTGCACGTTTTGCGACGCCACCGCCTCGTCGAGCTCTTTCTTGTCAAATCGCTCGGGCTGGACTGGTCGGTCGTTCACGATGAGGCCGACATGCTCGAACACGCCATCTCCGAGCGCGTGCTGGAGCGGATCGACGCATTGCTCGGCCATCCAACCGCCGACCCGCACGGCGACCCGATTCCCACCGCCAAGGGCCACTTGCACGAACCTCGCCGCATGAGCCTTGCCGATTGTCCCATCGACATGCCGCAAACAGTGGCTCGCGTATTGGACCAGAACCCCGAATTCCTGCAGTTTGCCGAGCGCACCGGATTGACGCCCGGCTCGATCGTCACCGTGTTCAAGCGCGAGCCGGCCGCCGAGGCCGTGAAGATTCGCATTCCGCACCGCGACGAAGTCTCGCTCGGCATGGTCGCCGCCGCCAGGATATTGGTTGAAGCGCCGGTCCCGCCGGCCAAAACGCGTTAGCCCGGTTAAAATTTGTCGCAAGTATAAGCGCCTAAAAATAATACAGTTAAGCGAAGTGCCGTAAATTTTTACGGATAATGGTCTTGACAAATCTGTTTTATCTGTCGATATTCTATTAATCCTGTAGGAGTACAGTAAATTGAGTAATGGCGATATGGGGTATGAAGTTCAGATGGGTGTCGGAGTTCACGCCGGCGCCGATGCCAGGAAAGCCCTCCGGGCCGCCCTTGAGGCTTGCGCCCACAGAACGGGCGAATGTAGGCGCACCTCCGCGTGCTGATCGATCCGGGTCTGCCTTCCTTCAACCAGCCACGCGATTCTGATCGTTTCACCTTGGGCCTTAGTTCGAGGTGACTGCACTGTTTTCAACCAGTCTATTCGTTTGGCCAGCCCTGCCTAGCACTGGTCTGGCGCAGGGAGTATCAAATCATGAAGGCGTTTAGCTTTGCCGCGCTCGCCTCAGCCGCGCTTGTCATTCCCGCGACTGTCTTGGCGAACACGGGCGACATGCCGACCGCGCAATCGACCGCTGTTTCGTCCGATCGTTTGGAAATTTCCGATGCATCCTCGTCGACATCAGGGTTTCTTGAAACCGAACCGATTTATGGCGACGACGCTCAGACGCAGCCAACGGAGAAGTCCACGGCTCCGGAAAAAGGTCCGCCGCTGCCGTTCCACGTCATCGAGGGATATGGAGGCGGGGCGATTACGCCGATGGCGTACCTGGTCAATCCGCCATTGGGCGACAACGTCCTCGGCCTGCCTGCCGCCGCGTACTCGTACGTGAACCTCGGCCAGAAGGACCTGCAAGCGTTCACCTTCACGGAGAATCTTTTTGGGCGAGTGGAAATCGGATTCGGCGCTGACCGGCTCGATTTGGGTACTCTGCCCAACGACATTCAGAAGGCGACCGGCGTCGACGTTCACGCCAGCGACGTATGGCTGTACAACGTCAATGCCCGCGGCCTGATCCTTCCGGAAAACAGTTTCGGGTGGCAGTGGTTGCCGGCCGTGACTGTAGGCGCACACTTCAAGTACAACGATGGAATCCGGAGCATCAACGATCGGCTCGGCGGCGCGTTGAGTTCCCTCGGCTACCGCAACCAGGACGGCGTCGATTTCACTTTGACCGCGTCGAAAACCTTCGCCAAGGTGTTTGGGCGGCCTTTGATCGTGTCCGTCGGTGGACGCGAGAGCGAAGGGGCGCAGCTCGGATTTCTCGGCTTCGCAGACCACTACAACGCCACCTTCGAAGGCAACGTCAATTATCTGCCGACCGACTGGCTGCTGATCGCTTACGAATATCGCGGAAAGACCGACCCCTACGGTCAAATACCCGGACTGGTCGAGAAGGAAAACGACTGGCACGCCCTGGACGTGAGCTGGCTCGTCAATTCGCACGTCGACGTGACGGCGGGAATCGGCTATTTCGGCGTGCTTGCCAACGCTCGGGCGGATTCCGCCTTCTGGCTACAGTTGAAGTATGAGTTTTGATTCGCTTTCCGGTTCGGAGTAACTCTTTTAAGGACAGGAAGCCCAATATGTCAAAACCGACTGTTTATTCATCCATTGTCCAGACGACGTACAACACGCCTCTCGTCAAGCTGTTCCGGATCGTGCCCGAGGGCGCCGCCACCGTCCTGGTGAAGCTCGAGTTCTTCAATCCGCTGGCCAGCGTCAAAGACCGCATCGGCCGGTCGATGATCGAGGACGCCGAGGCCCGCTGCATTTTGAACCCCGATACTCACGTCATCGAGCCCACGAGCGGGAACACCGGAATTGCCTTGGCGTTCGTGGCGGCGGCACGCGGTTATCGCCTCACTCTGACCATGCCCGAGTCGATGAGTATGGAGCGAAGGGCTCTGCTCAAATTCCTGGGCGCCAACCTGATACTGACTCCCGCCGCCGAGGGAATGCGCGGAGCCATCAACAAGGCCGGCGAACTGCTCGAGACGACGAAGAATGGTTGGACGCCCCAGCAATTCGAAAATCCCGCCAATCCCCTGGTCCACGAGCAGACCACCGGGCCGGAAATCTGGAGCGACACCGGTGGCAAGGTCGACGTGATCGTCGCCGGCGTGGGGACCGGCGGGACGATCACCGGCGTCACGCGATTCCTTCGATCCAAGAATCCCCAGGTCCGCGCCATCGCCGTGGAGCCGGCCGACTCACCCGTTATTTCCGGTGGGAAGCCCGGTCCGCACAAGATCCAGGGCATCGGCGCCGGATTTGTCCCCAAGAATCTGGACACCTCCCTGCTCAATGGGGTAGAAACGGTGACGAATGACCAGGCCGTCGAGACCGCCCGCCGGTTGGCCAAGGAAGAAGGAATTCCCGGCGGAATCAGTTCGGGCGGAAACGTGGCCGTTGCCCTCCGCCTGGCCGCTCGAAAGGAATATCAGGGCAAGACCATCGTCACGTTCATTGCCGATTTCGCGGAGAGGTATCTGTCGACCGTGCTGTTTACACAGGAACAACCGGCCGCCTCCAAATGAGGCCGCCTCTAAATGATGCAAGTTTTTTTTCGTTCGGAAAGGAATTACAATATGGCTATCCCCCCGTCGCTTCATCTTGGCACATTGACGCTGCATGCCGGCCAGGAAGTGGATCCCACGACCACCGCTCGCGCCGTTCCGATCTACGCCACGACTTCGTACGTTTTCAAGAGCCCGGAACATGCGGCGAATCTGTTCGGTCTGCGCGAATTTGGAAACATCTACTCGCGCCTGATGAATCCCACCAACGACGTGCTGGAAAAACGTCTGGCGGCGTTGGACGGTGGGGCGGCGGGCTTGGTCTTTGCCTCCGGACAGGCCGCCATCACCGCCGCTTTGTTGACCATCGTCCACTCAGGACAGAATTTCCTATCCGCGACAAGCCTGTACGGCGGAACGTGGACGCTGTTCACCCAGACGTTCCAAAGGCTCGGCATCGAAGTCAGATTCTTCGATCCCGCCAAGCCCGAGACGATCGGCAAGCTCGTGGACAAGAATACTCGGGCCATTTACCTGGAGACGCCCGGCAATCCCAAGAACGACGTTCCGGATTATAAGAAGCTGACCGATATCGCTCACCGCCACGGTCTGCCGACGATCGTCGACAACACCGCGTTGACCCCGGCGCTTTTCCGCCCCATCGAGCACGGCTTCGACATCGTGGTCTATTCCACGACCAAGTTCATCGCCGGGCATGGGGTGCACATCGGCGGAGCGATCGTCGACAGCGGCAAATTCCCATGGGCCAAGGATCCCAAGAAGTGGCCGGAATTCACCGCTCCCGATCCGTCGTATCACGGAATGGTGTTTGAAGAGGCGCTGCGTGCGATCGGTAACGTCGCCTACATCATCTACATCCGCACCCACTGGCTCCGCGACACCGGCGCCTGCCAAAGTCCGTTCGGATCGTTCCTCACGCTTCTCGGCTTGGAGACGCTGCACCTGCGCCTTCAGCGTCACTCCCAAAACGCCCTGGCTGTGGCAAAGTTCCTCAAGAAGCATCCGGCCGTCGAATGGGTGAATTATCCCGGCTTACCCGAGCATCCCGACGCGGCGAACGTCAAGAAATATCTCCCCGACGGGCAGGGCGCGATCGTCGGGTTCGGCATCAAGGGCGGCAAGGCCGCGGGCGAGAAAATCATCCGCAGCGTGAAACTGTTCAGCCACCTGGCCAACATCGGCGACGCCAAGTCGTTAATCATCCACCCGGCGACGACGACCCATTCGCAATTGACGTCCGAGGAACAAGCCCAGACCGGTGTGACGACGGAGTACGTGCGCCTCTCCATCGGCATTGAGGACGTGCGCGACATCATTGCCGACCTGGACCAGGCGCTGAAGGCATCGCAGACATGAACGAAGCCGAAGCCGCCGACAAGGCGATTTTCCAAAGCAGCGACAGCCTCCGCTCCGCCGCCTCGCTGCCGTACGCCAAATCGGTCACGTTCGCCCAGCCGCTGAAGCTGGAACTGGGAGCGCTCCTCCCGGAAGTTACCGTTGTCTACGAAACCTATGGAACGCTGAACGCGGCGCGCAGCAACGCCGTGTTGATTTGCCACGCGCTCAGCGGGGATTCGCACGTGGCCCGCCACGATCCGGCCGACTCACCCGGGTGGTGGGACATCGCCGTCGGACCGGGCAAGGCGATCGACACTGATCTCTTTTTCGTGATCTGTCCCAACATTCTGGGCGGATGCCGCGGCACGACCGGGCCTAACTCCGTCAATCCGCTCACGCAGCGCCGATACGCCGCCGCATTTCCCACCGCCACAATCGGCGACACCATCGAGGTGCATCGGCGGCTGCTGGATCATCTGGGCATCGACCGGCTTCACGCCGTCGTCGGTGGCTCCATGGGCGGCCAGCAGGCCATGCTCTGGGCGACGCGATACCCCGATCGCATCCAGTCATGCATCCTGGTCGCGACGGCGGCTCGGCTCAGCAGCCAGGCGCTGGCCTTTGACGTGGTCGCCCGCAACGCCATCCTCCGTGATCCAAACTACCGCGGCGGGAACTATTACGATCGCCCGCCGGGACCCGCCGTCGGATTGGCCATCGCACGCATGCTCGGCCACATCACTTACCTGTCGCAGGAAGCCATGACCGCCAAGTTCGACCCCAGCCGCCTGCGGCCTACCCAGGTCCAAACCGCTTTCGAAAAGCGTTTTTCCGTCGGGGCCTATCTGGCGCACCAGGGCGACAAGTTCGTCGAGCGATTCGATGCCAACAGCTACGTCACACTCTCGCTCATGATGGATTTGTTCGATCTTGGCCACTCGCATGCCGACTTGAGCGAAGCATTTGCGCCGGCGACGTGCCGGTGGCTGGTCATCAGCTATTCCAGCGACTGGCTGTTTCCCCCGCAGCAGAGCGAGCAGATCGTCAATGCCCTGATCGGCAAGGACAAGCCCGTGAGTTCCTGCGAGGTGCAAACGCTGTCGGGCCACGATGCGTTTCTCCTATCGGACAGCTTGGAAATCTACGGCGGACTTATCCGCGCATTTCTCAGCGGCGAGGGCGCCGCTGCTCAGGAGCTGCAAGAACCACCCGCGCCGGACCCATCGGTGCCCCTGCCGATCTTCCACGGCAACCGCCCCGACCATTCCGCCATTCTCGGCCTCATCCCGCCCGGCAAAAGCGTTTTGGACTTGGGATGCGGCAACGGCGAACTGCTGTCCCGCCTGGCCCAAGCCGGCGGCGCACGCACCGTCGGCGTCGAACTCGAACCCCAGGCCATCATCTCCTGCCTCCAACGCGGCCTGGACGTCGTCCACGCCGACGTCGGCAAATCCCTCGCCGGCTTCCGCCATCATCAATTCGACGTGGTGGTCCTCTCCCAGGCTCTGCAATGCATCGCCGATACCGAGCGGATTCTGAATGAAATCGTTCGCATCGGCCGACTGGCCATCGTGAGCTTTCCGAATTTCGCCTATCGCCGCCTCCGCGAGATGTTCTGGCGCGATGGCCGCTCGCCCAAGATGGAAGGGTCCTTCCGTTTCGATTGGTACGACACTCCAAATCGCCGATTCGCCTCCATCCTCGACGTCGAGGATCTATGCCATCGGCTCGGCATCTCGATTGTGCGCAAGGTTTGTCTCAACAGCGAAGAGCGGCGATTCGTCGAGGACGACCCCAACCGCAACGCCACCGAAGCGATTTTCGTCCTGGTTCGCGAGAAGACTTGAAATGGGGAGGCGGTGCGGAGGCCGGCTTATGCACCACATTTGATTCGTCATCCCGCTCAGGTGACAATCGGCCCGCTACCGGCGACCTCATCGGGAGATAGCTGGGATGGCGATCTTGGAATTGCTTAGCCAGGCGACGGCCGCCAGTCAGTTAGCATCGAACGGCCCGGATAATGCGGACTGGATCGCTTTGGCGTCGGCAGTCGTTTCGATATTAGCTTTGCTGGTGACTATCTACTTTGCTAGGCGGGCGGAATCCGCGAGTAAAAGCGCAAATTCTGTCGCCGCCGGACAGGCCGAAACGCAACTCCGCGCAACAATCACCGCCAGTCAACAATGGGTGCAGCAGTGTAACATTCAAATCATAACGATTCGCAAGGACCGTAAACCGGAAGAGCTGCCGCCGGACGAGAGGTCGGTATACGACGTGCACCTTGCCAACTACGATATTGCCGTGGAGCAACAGCTTAATTCATACGAAGACGCGTGCGCGAAATACTTAGATGACAAGATCGATAGGCAGCGATTCAAGAAAAGCTGCGCGATCGAGCTTCGCGATCTTTGCGAGAAAAAAAGCGGCACGATCCACAAATTGCTTCATCCACGTGTTACGTCCAACTATAAGGCCATCTGGGCGGTGTACGAAGTATGGAACAATTTGGAACCGAATCCCGGTGAGTGAACGTCCCCCATCCATCCCCCGTTGTCGTTGCCCAGGGGGACAGTTATATAGGTCGGTGTATTGACGTATTACGGTGCGTCGGGATCGTTAGAAGTCAGTATCTGCCCAGTGGAAACCACCTGATACTTCTTCGCCCCCAACCAATTTACACTTTTGCCGTCGTTCGTGCGAATAGCTCTCATGCCTTCAATTTCAGCGTCCGGATCCCCAAAATGGCCGGCGTCAATGATGTCGACGAAAACGTGCAGCGTTTGCCGATTACCGGTGTCATCAACGGCATCGAAAGACTGTTTTTGCTCATGTCGCTTTACCATGCCATCGGTATAATAGCGACGCGGTTCTCCCCCGTCCACCCTCCCCACCGCACCGTATCCCTGATCCTCGGTTGGTCCAACATCGTATCGCGTCGAGATGGCCCACCCCTCTCTTTGCGATAAACGCCTTCCCAAAAATGGATTGCGTCCGATCGTCGAATCCTTCGGCTGCCTGAGTTTCGCAATAGGAGCGATTTTGCGGTTTGCATTTTTTCGCTGCGCGTCAATCGAAGCCCCGGATGTACATCCGGGGCTACGGGAAGTGCAAACGATTTCTGTAATCGGTGTTACTGCACAATCCACGATTCCGAACCATCGAGCATCGCTTGCAGGTCCGCCTGGCCGCGCTGGGCGCGGGCCTGGGCGATTTGGGCGTGAACCATCGCGTCGAACGAATCCTGCTCGACAGCGCGGAACACGCCCATGGGTTCGGGGAAATCGGGCTGGGTCAGGTTGCTCAGCAGGAAGCTGACGGCGGGGGTTGCTTCCCGTTCATCATGCACAAGCAGATCGGCGGGTTTGGTGTCGCTGACATTGACGACCTGCGGCTGAAGGCGGTTGTTCAGGCCGATCGCCTTGTCGCGATTCTTGCCGAAGATCAGCGGCTTGCCGTGTTCCAGGTACACAAGCGTATCGGGCTTCAGGTCTTTTTCGGTCGCGTAGTTGAACGCGCCGTCGTTGAAGATGACGCAGTTCTGATAGATTTCGACCAGCGACGTGCCGACGTGTTTGGCCGCGCGCTCCAGTACGTATTCCAGGTGCCGCGTATCGACCGCAATCGACCGGGCGGCGAACGTCGCGCCGCAGCCGAGTGCGAAACTCATCGGACGAATCGGCGTATCCAGTGATCCCATCGGGCTGCTCTTGGTTTTGGCGCCCTTCAAGCTGGTCGGCGAATACTGGCCCTTGGTCAGGCCGTAAATGCGGTTGTTGAACAGGAGAATCTTGAGATTTGGATTTCGGCGGAGCGTGTGCAGGAGGTGGTTGCCGCCGATGGACAGCGCGTCGCCGTCGCCGGTGGTAATCCAGACATCGAGATCGGGCCGGGCCAGTTTCAGGCCCGTCGCGATGGTGGGCGCGCGGCCGTGGATCGAATGAAATCCGTACGTGTTCAGGTAATACGGAAATCGGCTGGAGCATCCGATGCCGGAGACGAAGACGATTTTGCTGCGTGGAATCCCCAGCTTGGCGAGCACTTTTTTCGTCTGGGCGAGGATGGAATAGTCGCCGCAGCCCGGGCACCAGCGCACTTCCTGATCTGACGCGAAGTCCGCGGGAGTACAGCCGGCGCAGGTTTCTTTCGGGGGTGATGGGTTATTGAGAATTTCCATCTTGCGATCCAGTTCGAGAGGCACGTTGCCATTCAAGCGACCAATGATTTCAATTGGACGGGAAGATGCGTCTTGGCGGCGGCGATGATTTCGCTGATGGTGAACGGCTGGCCGCGCACCTTCGTCAGGGAAACCGTTTTGATCCCATATTGGGCGCGCAGCAACAACGCCAATTGTCCGAGATTCAATTCCGGCACAAGAACCGTCTTGAACCGGGCGAGCAGTTCGCCAAGCCGTTGCGGGAACGGATTGAGATATCGCACCTGGCAGGCGGAGACGGCGGCGCCGTGCTTTCGGAGATCGAGCGTGGCCGCCTTGATGGCGCCATGGGTGCCGCCCCATCCGACGATCAGCACGTCGCCGTGTTCGAGGCCGGTCCAATAGAACGCCGCGCCGGCGGGGCGGATGCCCGCCACTTTCGCCGCGCGAAGGCCGACCATTTTCTCGTGGTTGGCCGGGTCATAGCTTATCGTCCCATCGCCATCCTGTTTTTCCAACCCGCCGATGCGATGTTCCAGGCCCGCCGTGCCCGGCACCGCCCACGGCCGAGCCCCGTCTTCATTCCGCCGGTAGGGCTGAAATACGTCGCCATTGTTTCCAGCCGTCGGATGAGCGATCTCAATCTTCGGCATCGATCGGGCGTCGGGAATCAGCCACGGCTCGGCGCTGTTGGCGATATATCCATCGCTCAGCAGCATGACCGGCGTCATGTAGCGAACGGCAATCGTGCAGGCCTCGACAGCGGCATTGAAACAATCCGCCGGGCTCGTCGCCGCGATGACCGGAAGGGGACATTCGCCGTTGCGCCCGAGAACCGCCTGCAACAGATCGGCTTGTTCGGTCTTGGTCGGCAGGCCCGTGCTCGGACCGCCGCGCTGCACGTTCACGATGACCAGCGGCAATTCGGTCATGACCGCCAGGCCGATCGCCTCGCTCTTGAGCGCCACGCCCGGCCCGCTCGTGCCGGTCACGGCAATCGCGCCTCCGAAGCTGGCTCCAATCGCCGAACCGATCGCCGCGATTTCATCCTCGGCCTGGAACGTGACCACGCCGGCATGTTTCAATTCCGCCAGATTGTGCAGGATGTCCGTGGCGGGCGTGATCGGATAGCTGCCGTAGAACAGATCCTTCCCGGCCAACCGAGCCGCGGTCACCAGGCCCAGCGCAATCGCTTCATTGCCGGTCAACTTCCGGTAACGTCCCGGCGGAAGCTTGGCCTTGGCGACAAAATATTGAACGGGGAACAACTCGGCATTTTCACCATAATCATGGCCGGCCTTCAACACGACGCTGTTGGCCATGGCGAGCGGCGGGGATTTTTTGCCGAACTTGGCCGTGATGTACTTCAGCGTCGGCTCCAGCGGACGATCGTAGAGCCAGCACAGCAGCCCCAGGGTGAAAAAGTTCTTGCAGCGGTCGATCTGCTTGGCGGTGAGTCCGGAACTTTTCAGCGCTTCGGCATTGAGCCGATCGATGGGAACTTTCACCAGGCGATTGCCCCCAATGGAGTCTCCTTCGATCGGGTTGTTGTCGTATCCGGCTTTTTTCAGATCGACGGCAGTAAAGGCGTCCTCATTGACGATCACCGTGCCGCCGGCCCGGACCGATTTCAGGTTGGCCCGCAGCGCCGCGGGATTCATGGCCACCAGCGTATCGACCTCGTCGCCGGGTGTGAAAATGTCGCTCGAGGAGAACTGGATTTGATACCCGCTTACGCCCGCCAGAGTGCCCGCCGGAGCGCGGATTTCCGAGGGATAGTCGGGCATCGTGCTGATGTCATTACCGGCCAGCGCGGAGGTGTCGGAGAACTGTGTCCCGGTGAGTTGCATGCCGTCGCCGCTGTCGCCGGCGAACCGGATGGTGACGCAGGGTAGCTTCACCATTGGTTTTTTTGTGATTTCGTCCTGTGCTCGGTCGACCCATCTCGGTTGGCCCGCCGCAAAATCAACGCCAAGTACTGTCCTATCCATATCTTACCGCCTGCCAGTGGGGAGCCTCACGCATGCGACAACAATCGATTGGTGGCAATAGATTCTGGAGAGCAATCGTCATGCCCGGTTGGGCATTAGGTTTGAGATTCCGTATTCCCGTTTCCGCCAGCCCATTTCTCGTTTGTGGGACGTTTCATCCGCGCCGGTTCCAATTTTTGAGAAAATGTCCGACAAATCGGCGGCTTGTCTTCAAAAGACCTCGCAATGCCATGGCACACCGTATGCCATCGGCATTTGGATTCTTCGAGCGCCTTGCTCGAACGCCGTTACGTCGACTTCTTCTTTGGAGGGCCGCTGCCGTGAATGGTCGGAACAAGTCCGAGATTCCCCAGGCGGAATCCCTCCCCCAGTTGTCCATCGAACCCGATCATTGGCGGGAGGTCCTCGACCTCTTGGGGCTATCCCCACAACAGGCCAAAATCCTCGATCTGTTGCTGCGAGGCGTGTGCGACAAAAACATCGCGCCCACGGTGGGTATCGGCCAATCCACAGTCCGCGCCCACATCGCAAGCATCTTGGCGCGAACCCGCTCCAACAATCGGACCGAGCTTGCCATGCAAGTGCGGTCGCTGGCGCAGCAAATGAAACCAAACAAGGGCGAGGCCATCTTTTGCGGCAGACGCCTCTTTTAGAGTATGGCAAGCGCATGTTTGAATTGCTTTCTCGGCCGCGCCACAAGAGGTGGCCGCGCCGCCCTTGCCTCGGCAGAGTTCTCCGCTATAACGTCACCGCCTGATCTGAATCGTTTTCCCGGACTTCCATGAAAATCTTCGTACCCAACGAAATGTCCAGAGGGGAAACGCGCGTGGCGCTGGTGCCGGGGGCGGTGAAGCGGCTGGGTGTCCCCGGCGTCGAAATCCTCGTCGAATCTAATGCTGGCGC
>JBEKEC010000017.1:0-80930 GCA_050014015.1 Tepidisphaeraceae bacterium | reverse complement strand
CGCGATCGGTTTTGGGCCGATCGTCGTGTTCGCATGACTCCTCGCTGCGCTCGTCGTCACGCGAACACGACGAGGCATAGTAGAACGTCTCTTGGTATTCTTGAACATACAAGACGCGAAGGCGCGAAGTTGCGCGAAGGAAGATTGGTAAGTTTGGTCTTCCTTCGCGCAACTTCGCGCCTTCGCGTCTTCGCGGTAATCTGGATTTGAGGCGCAGTCGCATGGCGCGATTTATTGCATGGCGGATCGTGCAGTTGCCGGTGATCCTGGCGGTGGTGTATCTCATCACGTTCGCGCTGGTTTGGGTGGCGCCGGGATCGCCGTACGAGAACAACGACCGCGCGCTGAGCGAGGCGGCCAAGAACGATCTCAAACTCCGCTTCCATGCCCAGAGCTGGGAACAGTTTTTGACGTATTATCCGTGGCAGATCGTCAGACATGGGGATTTCGGGCCGAGCCTGTCGTACGAGGGATGGAGCGTGAACGATATCCTGCGGAGCTCGCTGCCGGTGTCGATGGCGCTCGGGCTGGTGGCGGTATTCATCGCGTTGATAGGCGGGAGCGCGGCGGGTGTGACGGCGGCGGTGCGGCGGGGGGGATTGCTCGACGTGGTGAGTTTGGGGTTGGCGCTGGTGGGGGTAAGCCTGCCGGCGTTCGTGGCGGCGGGGTTGCTGATCGTGATATTTTCAGATTGGCTGCACTGGCTTCCCGGCGGGGGATGGGGCGAGTTGCGGCAAATGGTGCTGCCGGCGCTGGCGCTGGCATTGATGCCGATGGCTTATATCGCCCGTCTGACGCGCGTTTCCATGCTGGATACTCTGGGCAACGATTTCATCCGGACGGCGCGGGCCAAGGGATTGCCGCGATGGACGGTGGTGTGGAAACACGCTTTCCGCAACGCATTTTTACCCGTGTTCACGTACCTGGGCCCGGCGACGGCGTATGCGATGACCGGGTCGTTCGTCGTGGAGACGGTTTTCAACATTCCCGGGCTGGGCCAGCATTTTGTCAACGGAGTCAAGAACCGGGACCAGACGCTGATCCTGGGAACGGTGCTGGTGTATGCGGCATTCCTGCTGACGCTGAATCTGCTGGTGGATATTGGATATGCGGTGGTGGATCCGAGGATCGAGATTGAGGGGAAGCCGCAATGAAATCCGAAATTCGAAATTCGAATGACGAATCAAATTCGAAGTCTGAAATTCGAATTTCGAATTTGATTCGTCATTCGAATTTCGAATTTCGAGTTTTCAACCATCGCCGGATTACGATTGGAGGGGGTATTCTCGCCCTGCTCCTCGGCATCTGCGTAATTTCACTCCCTTGGACCCTTCGTCCGTCGTCGGATTTTTATTTCGATCGGCAGCGGGCGGATTCGGCGCTTCTTTCGCCGCAAACGCATGGCGCGTGGCTTTGGTTCGGGACGAGCATGCTGGGGCAGAGCCTGCTTGGGCAATGTCTGGCGGGGGGGGTGATCAGCCTGACGATCGGGCTGGCGGCGGCGGCGATCAGCGTGGCGCTGGGGGTGAGCGTGGGACTGGTGGCTGGGTATCGCGGGGGATGGATCGATTCGCTCTTGATGCGGATCGTCGACGTGCTTTATGCGCTGCCGTACATCCTGCTGGTGATTCTTTTCAAGATCGCGCTGGAGTCCGGGCTGGGCAAGGCGTTGCATTCGAGCGTGGGGGCGAATCTGGTGGTGTTGTTTTTATCGATCGGATTGGTGAGCTGGCTGACGATGGCGCGGGTGATCCGTGGTCAGGTGCTGTCGCTGCGGACGTTGCCGTTTGTGGAAGCGGCGCGGGCGGCGGGGGTGCCGGGGCATCGGATTTTCCTGCGGCATCTGCTGCCGAACCTGATCGGGCCGATCACGGTGTATGCGACGCTGACGGTTCCGCAGGCGATTCTGCAGGAGTCTCTGCTGAGCTTTTTGGGGATCGGGATTCAGAAGCCGCTGCCGACGTGGGGCTCGCTGGCGAGCGACGGGCTGGTGGCGTTGGCGCCGGTGGCGTCGTGCTGGTGGCTGCTGTTGTTTCCGTGTACGCTTTTGGGGGTGACGTTGCTGGCGCTGAATTTCGTGGGGGACGGATTGAGGGATGCGTTCGATCCGAAGCGCGAAGCGGCGAAAGTGTAGTGGTAAAATCGGAAAGTGCGAAATCCGAATGACGAATTAAAATGCTCTGCTGAAATCCTCCCGAATCCAAGCAAGAACCCCCACCCCTGCCCTCCCCCTGAGTACATGGGGAGGAGGAAAAGAGGCTTGATTCGTCATTCGGATTTCGGATTTTGGATGTTCAACTGATTCAGAATGCGAAAAACGAAGTGGATCTTCTTCATTTACTTGGCGATCGTGGGGTTGTTCGTCGCCGGGGTGGGCATTTCGCTGTCGTTCACTCCGCTGCGCGATCCGCATACTTTGTACGTGGAGGAACTGGCGACGCTGAAATCGCTGGATCCGGCGGAAGCCAGCGACGAGCCGAGCGCGGCGCTGCTCGGGGAGGTTTACGAGTGTCTTTACAATTATGAATATGGGGTGAGGCCGTACACGCTGTTTCCGGAGGTGGCGGCGGCGATGCCGGAGTATTCCAAGGACAATAAAGAGATGACAATCCGGCTGCGGAAGGGGATTCGATTTTACGATCCGCAAAAGAAGGTTTGGCCGGATGGGATCGGGCCGGAGATCAAGGCGCGGGACGTCATTTACACTTTCAAGCGGATATGCGATTTCAATCTAGCCAGTCCGATTTACTCGGCGGTTTTTCAGGACCAGATTGTCGGGCTGGAGGATTGGTGGAATTATACGAAGAGGGTTGGGCCAGGCGGGGTTGAGTGGGACCGGCCGGTGACGGGGTTCCAGATTGTGGACGATCACACGATCCGGCTGGTGATGCCGCAGTCGAACCCGCAGATGATCTACAATCTGGCGGCGATGTGGACGGGAATAGTTTCGCACGACGCGGTGAATTATTGGAAGCGGGATTTCCGGCTGCATCCGGTGGGGTCGGGGGCGTATTGCGTGGCGGAATATCTGCGCGATCAGCGGATCATTCTGGAGGCGAACCCGATTTACCGAGGCAGGCCGGATGTGGACGGGGATGAGATGGCCGCGGGCTCGGAGAGGATGCCGCACGTATCGCGAGTGGAATACGATTTTTTCCAGGAAGAAGTTCCGCCGTGGCTGCTGTTCACGCAGGGGCTGTTCGATCTTTCGGGGATTCCGAAGGAGTCGTTTGGGCAGGCGATCCGACCGGGCACGGGGACGTTGACTCCGGAGCTTGCGAAAAAGGGGATCATCCTACGCAAGGCGGACGAAGCGGCGACGGAATATATCGGGTTCAACATGCAGGACCCGATCTTGGGGAAGAACAAGCCGCTGCGGCAGGCGATGTCGATGGCGTTCGACCGTGATGCGTACGTCGCGAATTTTTGGAACGGCCGGGGCACGCCCGGGATCGGTCCGATTCCGCCGGGGTTTGGGACGTTTGATCCCAATGAGGTCAATCCCTACACCCAATTCAACCTGGAAGCCGCCAGAGAGAAGTTGATTGAGGCAGAGAGGATCAATGGGGGCCCGATCCCGACGCTGCACATTTTGATGCGCGACTCGGAAACGCTGAGCCGGCAGATGGCGGAGAATTTTGTCCTACAGATGCGGCAGATCGGCGTGCGGGTGGAGCCGGAGTTCCGGGATTTTGCGCGCTGGCTGGAAATGACGGACAATCGGCAGACGCAGCTATTCGACGGCGGATGGCTGGCGGACTATCCGGACGAACAGGATTTCCTGCAACTTTTTTACGGGAAGAACGCGCCGGCGATGGGGGTGAATTCGACGGCGTTCGTGAACCCGGAGTTTGACAAGCTGTACGAGCAGGCGGCGGTGATGCGGGATACGCCCGAGCGGCGGCAGCTTTACGTGCGCATGGAAAAGATCGTGATGGACGAGTGCCCCTGGCTGATCGTCGCGTATCCGAAGTCTTATGCGCTGCATTACGACTGGGTCAGCGGGGGACATGCCATGGATTACGGGTACGGGTTTTTCCAGCACTGGAACTTGGACGAAAAGCTGCGGGAAAAACGGCTCGGGGCGCATTAACCGAAGGTGACGTGAAGGGCGCATGCTGGCGTATATCTTTCGCAAACTGCTGCTTTCAATTCCGATCCTGCTGGGGATCGTGGCGGTGACGTTTTTATTGTTCTGCATCGTGGCGCCCGATCCGGCGCGGGTTTACGCGGGGAAATTCAAAAGCGAAGCGCAGCTCCAGGCCATCCGCCACCAGTTGGGAACGGATGTTCCCAAATGGAGGCAGTTCACGAATATCCTGACGTTTCACTTCGCGAATTCATCGAGGTATCAGGAATCGGTCTGGCGGTTGTTCGCGCGGAAGGCGCCGGTGTCGCTGGCGATCCAGGTGCCGGCGTTTTTCATCGAGTTGGGCTTGCAGTTGGCGCTGGCGTTGCTGGTGGCGTCAAGGAGGGGGACGATTTTGGATTATGGGGTGACGTTCTTGTCGGTGGTGGGGCTGAGCGTTCCGGCGATCAGCCTGTATCTGGCGATGCAATGGGTGTTCGGCGGGTGGCTGCAATGGTTTCCGGTGGCGGGATGGAGCGCGGGTTTTTTCTATGCGTTGCACTTCGCGGCGTTGCCGATCGTCGCCAGCATCATCGCCGGATTGGGCTATGGCGTTCGATTCTACCGCACGGTGGTGCTGGAGGAGATCAACGCCGATTACGTGCGGACGGCCCGGGCGAAAGGGGTCGGAGCGAGGGAGACGTTGTTCACGCACGTCCTGGGCAACGTGCTCATTCCGGTGCTGACCAATACCGTGGCGACGTTGCCGCTGCTTTTCGTCGGCTCGCTGCTGCTGGAGCGGCTGTTCCAAATTCCGGGATTTGGGAACCTGCTGGTGGATGCCATTCATGCGCAGGACCAGCCGGTGGTCATGTTCATCGTCTACGTGACGTCGCTGTTGTATTTGCTGATGCTGATTGTGACGGACGTTCTGTACACGCTGGTTGACCCGAGGGTGACGCTGAGATGACTACGATCGACGACAATTCGATGGCCGGTGCGGCGGCGCCGCGGTCGATCGGTCGACAGGCGTGGAGCAGGCTGGTGGGAAGCCGGCTGTCGCTGGCGAGCCTGATTATCGTCGGATGTTACGTCGCGGTGGGTTTGGTGAGCTTCCTACCGTTGATGGAGGACAAGATCGAGAAGCCGATCTCGGCCGACAAGACGTTTGCCCCGCCGGCGTTTTTCCAGACGGGTCCGGACGGAACGCGGAGCATCTCGCCGGGTTGCTGGCTGGGACTGGATTTCGAGGGGCGAAGCGTTTTATGGCGGGTGGCGTATGGAACGCGCATCGCGCTGCTGATCATGATTTGCACGTGCGCGATCAGCATCTCCATCGGGGCAGTGCTGGGCCTTCTGGCGGGGTTCTTCGGCGGATGGGTGGATGACCTGATCACCTGGCTTTACTCGACGGTGAGCAGCATACCGTGGTTATTGCTGGTGATCGCGATGGCGTACGTGATTCAAAATTTGCAGACGGTGAATTCCGGATCGGTCCTGGCGTCGGTTGGGGCCAAGCTGGGGGGATTGCCCACGGTGGTTTTGGCGCTGGGGCTGACCGATTGGGTGGGATTGTGCCGGCTCATTCGCGGGGAAGTCATCAAGCTGCGCGACCAGGATTTCGTGGTTGCGGCGCGAGCGCTGGGATTGGGCTCGCCGCGCATTCTTTTCCGGCATATCCTGCCCAATACGTTTCACATCGTGGTGATCACGTTCAGCCTGTCATCGGTGGCGTACGTGCAGGCGGAAACGGTCCTGGCGTTTTTGGGGCTGGGAATTACCACCAAGCCAAGCTGGGGAAGAATGATCGACGATTCGAAGTTGGAATTGCTGCGCGGGGTGTGGTGGGAATTTGCCGCCGCGTCGGTGGCGATCCTGATTATATCGCTGGCGTTGAATTCGCTGGGCGACGCGCTGCGGGATGCGCTGGATCCGAAACTTCACGGAGTGAAATAATGGCCGGGCCGCTACTGGAGCTTCGCAACCTGACCATCGCGTTCGATACCGAGCGGGGCCAGATTCGGCCGGTGCAGGACGTTTCGCTGTCGGTTTTTCCGGGGCAGACGCTGGCGGTGGTTGGAGAAAGCGGGTGCGGGAAATCGGTGACGGCCTTGTCGATCCTGCGGTTGATTCCCAGCCCGCCGGGGCGGGTGTTGGGAGGGCAGGTTTTGTTCCAGGGGAAGGATTTGCTGTCGCTGCCGGAAAAGCAGATGCGGCTGGTGCGCGGCAAAGACATCGCGATGATCTTTCAGGAGCCGATGACGTCGCTCAATCCGGTTTTCACGGTCGGGGAACAGATCGTCGAGGCGGTGCAACTGCATCAAAACGTGGGGACGAAAGAGGCGTACGAGATCGCGGAGCAGGCGATGCGGGACGTGGGGATCGCCGATCCTGGCAAACGGCTGCACGAGTATCCGCACCGTTTGTCGGGAGGGATGCGGCAACGAGTCATGATTGCGATGGCGCTGTCGTGCCGGCCGAAATTGCTGATCGCCGATGAGCCGACGACGGCGCTGGACGTGACGATTCAGGCGCAGATTCTGGAACTGTTGAGGAAACTTCAGGAGGAGCGGGGGATGTCGGTCATGCTCATCACGCACGATCTGGGGGTGGTGGCGGAGAACGCGGATGCGGTGGCGGTGATGTATGCGAGCAAGGTGGTGGAATACGCGGGGGTGAACGATCTGTTCGATTCACCGCGGCATCCGTATACGGAGGGGCTGTTCCGGGCGATGCCGAGATTGGGGCGGGCCGGCAGGCGTCTGGAGGCGATTGCGGGAACGGTGCCGAGTCCAGAGCGGTTTCCGACGGGGTGCAAGTTCCATCCGCGATGTCCGCGGATGAACGGCGATGCGGTTTGCGCCGGGGAGGAGCCGGCGCTGCGCGAGGTGGGGGCGAAACATTGGGCGGCTTGCCATCACGTGGAGAATTTCGCCGACATGCCGGTGACGCCGCCGACGACGGATTCGCGCCGGGCGGCGGAGGTGTCGCGATGAGTACGAACGGACCGCTGGTGCAGGTGGGGGATTTGAAGGCGTATTTCCCGATCAAGCGCGGCGTGCTTTCGCGGACCGTGGGATGGATCAAGGCCGTCGATGGGGTGAGCTTCGACGTGCCGGCGGGGAAAACTTTGGGATTGGTCGGTGAAAGCGGATGCGGAAAGACCACGGTGGGTCGCGCGATCCTGCGGCTGATCCCGCCGACGAGCGGCAGCGTCAGGTACGACGGCGAAGATTTCCTGGCGTATCGGGGTGAAGCGCTGCGGCGGATGCGGCGGCGGATGCAGATTATTTTTCAGGACCCGGTGAGCAGCCTGAATCCGCGGATGAGGGTGGGGAACATCATCGGCGAGCCGATCGAGGTACACAAAATCGCGTCGGGGCAGGAGAAACGGCAGACGGTGGCGTCGCTGCTGCGGCGCGTGGGATTGGACGAGAACGACGCGGGGAAATATCCGCACGAATTTTCCGGGGGGCAGAGGCAGAGGATCGGGATCGCGCGGGCGCTGGCGCTGTCGCCGGATTTCATCGTCTGCGATGAGCCGGTGTCGGCCCTGGACGTTTCCATCCAGAGCCAGATCCTGAACCTCTTGGCCGACCTGCGGGCCGAGCGGAACATCGCGTATCTGTTCATCGCGCACAACCTGGCGGTGGTGGAGCATTTCTCGGACGAGGTGGCGGTGATGTACCTGGGCCGGATTGTCGAGAAGGCCGAGGCGAGGGAGCTGTACGCAAATCCGAAACATCCCTACACGACGGCGTTGTTGTCGGCGGCCCCGGAACCGGACCCGCGGCGAAAGCGGGACCGGATCGTGCTGGGCGGCGAGGTTCCGTCGCCGGCCGATCCACCGAGCGGGTGTCCGTTTCATCCGCGATGCCAATTGACGCGCGAAGCGGCCGCCAAGGGCGGCGATCCGAATCAGCCGATCACGTTATCACCGCGGGGAATGAACGGGGCGATCTCGCTGCGGGTGCTGGAATTCGGCGGGACGGCGGAAGTGGAAAGCGGAGGGGAAAAGTTTCGGGTGTTGAGCAAGTGCACGAGAGAGGTTCCGCCGCTGGAGGCGAAGGATGGGAAGGCGGGGCATTTGGCGGCGTGCTGGGTGACGAAATAATATCGGCGACGGATTGAAATCAGATGCACGCAGATAGAAAACGAATAACCGGGCAAACCCTGAATTTCCTGGGGCGACGGGAATTCAGAGCCGTCGCGGTTATTGGTGCAGCGACGGAGTACACTTGATGCAAATCTTATATTTCAAAACATCTGTGGGTTTCCGACGCTGGCTGGAGAAAAACCATGCGGAGTCAAATGGTATATGGTTACGCATTTGCAAAAAAGATTCGCGCGAGAAATCCGTGAGCTATGCTGAAGCGCTTGATCAGGCGCTTTGCTATGGCTGGATTGACGGTCAGAAGAAACCCTTCGACAAACTATGCTGGCTTCAGAAATTCACACCGAGACGTTCCAAAAGCGGGTGGTCAAAGATAAACACGCAGCATGTCGAGCGTCTTATAGAAGCAGGGGCAATGACCCCTGCGGGGCTGGCGGTAGTTGAAGCGGCAAAAGCCGATGGTCGATGGGAATCGGCCTATGTTTCCTCCAGGGATGCCATCCCGCCTGCAGACTTTCTGAAAGAGTTGAGCAAAAGCGAAAAAGCGGAGGCATTTTTTAAGACACTTAACAAGGCAAATGTTTATTCGATCGTTTATCGCCTTGTAACAGCAAGGAAGCCGGAGACCAGAGAGAAGCGGATGAAGATGATTCTTGCAATGATGGAGCAAGGCAAAACTTTCCACCCTTGACCTCGACGTTACTTTTGGAGACACGCACGGGGACGCAGCTAGAAAAATTCTAGCTGCGTCCCCGTGCATGTCCCCGGGAGGGACGTTCCGCCGTGGGAGGCAAAGGACGGGAAGCCGGGGCATGTGGCAGCGTGCTGGGTGACGAAATGATTTTGGGGCTGCTTTTCGGGAGAATCCCCACCGCGGCGCCGTGGGTGTTCCAAGCATCTTTCGTTTTAATTGGGATTGGCATAATCTTACCGCCCTATGATTCGGATTCTCGAACTTGGTAACCCGCAAGATTTGGCGCGCGTTGAGACGCTGTTGCACGAACTGGCTCTCGATCCCGTGGCATTGGCTTTGGGGCGGGGCGAGCGGGCGAAGCAGATCGCGGGGGTGCAGAAGATATTGGCGGACGTGGCGCAGCGCGGGGATGCGGCGGTGGTGGATAGTTGCCGACAATTCGATGATCCGGATTTCTCCGTCGAACAGATTCGCGTCACGGAAAAGGAAATGGCCGAGGCGACGGGGAGGGTGGCGAAGGATCAGTTGGCGGCGGTTCGGCGGTCGATTGCGCAGGTGAGGGAATATCAGTCGCACGTGATGCCCAAGGAGGTTCAGCCGTTGCGGAGGCCGGGGGTGGAATTGGGGATGCGGTTTACGGCGCTGGAGTCTGCGGGGCTTTATTTTCCCGGTGGGAAGGCGGCGTATCCGTCGAGTTTGATCATGCTGGCCGTGCCGGCGCAGGTGGCGGGGGTGAAACGGATCGTGGTCTGCTCGCCGCCGAGCAAATATGGGAAGATCGATCTGGTCTTGGCGGCGTGCCATGAATTGAAATTGACGGAGGTTTTTCGCGCCGGCGGGGCGGCGGCGATCGCGGCGATGGCGTTCGGGACGGCGAGCATTCCTCGGGTGGTAAAAATCGTCGGGCCGGGGAATATTTACGTGCAACTGGCCAAGCGGGCTTTGGCGGGATGCGTGGGGATCGACGGCTTTTTGGGGCCGAGCGAGATTTTGGTGATCGCGGATGAATCGGGGAGGGCGGAGTTTATCGCGGCCGATCTGCTGGCGCAGGCGGAACACGATCCGGGGAGTTGTTTCCTGTTGACGACGAGCAAGGCGCTGGCGGAGGCGGTGCGAGCAGAATTGGAGAAGCAATTGGGGTCGCTGACGCGGCGGGCGGCGGCGGAGAAGGCGCTGAAGGATCATAGCGCGATCATTGTCGGGGAGTCGATGGATGAGTTGATTGCGCTGGCGGATCGGTTCGCGGCGGAACACGTGAATTTGCAGACGCGGGATGATGGGGCGGTGCTGAAGAAGCTGAGGAACGCCGGGGCGGTGTTCGTGGGACCGTATTCGGCGGTGGCGGCGGGGGATTATGTCGCCGGACCGAGCCATT
The DNA here is from genome assembly GCA_050014015.1 of Tepidisphaeraceae bacterium. Lineage (GTDB taxonomy): Bacteria > Planctomycetota > Phycisphaerae > Tepidisphaerales > Tepidisphaeraceae > PALSA-1353. The sequence goes on along the minus strand of JBEKEC010000017.1, from coordinate 70,678 downwards.
GTTTGCCGACGAATACGACCGCGCGGTTTACGAGCGGGGTGAGCGTTTATGAATTTCTCAAGCGCTCCAGCGTGGCGAAATATGAGGCGGCGGGGCTGCGGGCGGATGCGGAGGCGATTATCGCGATGGCGCAGGCGGAGCATCTAGATGGGCATGCGAAGAGCGTGGAGGTGAGGGGGAAATAGGAGGTAGACGGCGGATTATTGGAATGTGGAAACAAATGGGATTTCCCAGGGAGCAAGCTCCCAGGGCTTTGGAATGGAAAAGTGGCCCGGCTCGGGTCTTGGGAAAAATCGTGTGGGGGCGGCTTGACGGGGGGCGGGACGTAAGTAGACTATTCCGTCTTTCCCCGGTGGCCGGCATGAGTTACGGCAAACGTGGGGCAGAGTAGGAAATTCGGAAGCATGCAAGGCGATCGGATTCGAATTCGGATGGAAGCGTACGATCACCGGGCGTTGGACGCCTCGGCGCGGGAGATTGTCGACCACGCGAAGCGGACCAATGCGCGGGTTTGCGGGCCGATTCCGATTCCAACTCGGATCGAACGATATACCGTGCTGCGGAGTCCGCACATTGATAAAAAGAGCCGGGAGCAGTTCGAGATGCGCACGCATAAGCGCGTGATCGACATTTTCGAACCAACGGCCAGGACGGTAGAGGCGTTGAACCGCCTGGTTGTGCCGGCCGGTGTTTTTGTGAAGATCAAGGCCTGATTTTTTTGAATGGATATACGCCCCTGATTTAAGGGGCGTTTTTGCCGTTAAGACCGTGGGGTTCAACCAAGAACCCGTTCGCCCGGGAGGGCCGCGAGTCGTGAGTGTGGTTTTGTCTTGAAAGGTGCAGGTATGACGCCGGCGCTATTGGGAACCAAAGTCGGGATGACGCGGGTGTACGATGAGAAGGGCGCGGTAGTGCCCGTGACGGTCGTGCAGGCGGGGCCGTGTCACGTGACGCAGGTGAAGACGTTACAGAGCGACGGATACAACGCGGTGCAGCTTGGGTTTGGGGACTTGAAGGCCAAGCTGAGCCGGTTTCCGCTGATCGGTCATGCGGCCAAGGCGGGTGTTGGTCCGAAGCGGCATTTCAGGGAAATCCGGTTGGCCGAAGCGACGACATTGGCGCCGGGGGCGCAGGTGGACGTGGATTTGTTCAATGAAGTGCAATTCGTGGACGTGATCGGAACGAGCAAGGGCAAAGGGTTTGCGGGAGTGATGAAAAGGCATCACTTCGGGGGTCAGTGCAACTCGCATGGAACGGAGCGGAAGCATCGCTCGCCGGGCTCGATCGCGTCGCGCGCGACGTGGCGCGGGCAGTGCGGCAAGCCGAAGAAGGGCGTGCGCATGGCGGGGCACATGGGGATGGATCGCGTAACGACGCGGAACCATCCGCTGATGAAGGTTGATAAGGAACATCATCTGCTGCTGATCAAAGGAGCTTTGCCGGGACCGAACGGCGGGCTCCTTTTTGTCAGGAAATCAATTACCGCCAGGCTGAAGAAGGAAGAAGAAGTGGCATCATGATCGAAGTCCCCGTATTTGATCAGACCGGGCAGAAGGTGGAGAGCGTTCAGGTGGACGAAGCCAAGCTGGGCGGAACGGTGCGCCGTAACCTTCTGAAGCAGACGTTGGTGGCGTATCACGCGAACAAGCGGCAGGGGACGGTGCGGACGCTGGCGCGCGGCGAGGTGGCGGGGGCGACGCGGAAAGTGTTTCGCCAGAAGGGCACCGGAAATGCGCGGACGGGCGGAATCCGCAATCCGATCAAAAAGGGCGGCGGGCATGCCAAGCAGAAGCGGCCCAAGGACTGGCGGCAGGCCATTCCGAAGAAGGTGCGCCGGCTGGCGCGGAACAGCGCGATCCTTGCCAAGCTCCAGAGCAATGAAATCCGCGTCGTAACTGAAATCAAGCTGACGGAGCCGAAGACCAAGCTGATGGCCGAGGTTTACAAGGCGCTGGGAATCGACCGGAGCTGTTTGCTGGCGCTGAGCGGGCGGGATGAAGCGTTGGAACGGTCGGCGCGGAACCTGGATCGGACGACGGTGACGACGGTATCGCAACTGAACGCGTGGGACATTTTGAGGAATCGGACGCTGCTTTTGACCAAAGCAGGATTGGAACAGATTTTGGCATAGGCAAAGACGGCATAGGTAAGCGCATGGATTACACGAACGTCATCATCAAGCCGCTGGTCACTGAGAAGAGCACGCATTTGCAAGAGACGAGGAACGTGTATGCGTTCCAGGTGGCGCGGCTGGCGAGCAAGGGGGACATTCGCCGGGCCATTGAGGCGATCTACAACGTGAAGGTGAAGGACGTTCGGACGATGAACCGGAAGGGCAAGCCGCGGCGGACGCGCGCGAAGATGGCCAAGACAAGCGACTGGAAGCGTGCGATCGTGATGCTGGAAGAGAATTCGAGGATCGAACTGTATTAGGACGTAGCAATGGCAATCAGATATTACAATCCGACATCAGCGGGCCGGCGTGCGGGATCGGTGCTGGATTACAAGTCGGTGCTGACGAAGTTTAAGCCGGAGGCGTCGCTGGTGGTGGGGCGCATTCGCGCCAACGGTCGGAACCATCACGGGTTCATCACGGCGAAGCATCGTGGCGGCGGGAACAAGCGGCTGTATCGGATGATCGACTTCAAGCGGAACGGCAGGGACGGTGCGGCGGCAGTGGTGGAGGCAATCGAATACGATCCCAACCGCAGCGTGAACATCGCGCTGATCAAATATGAGGATGGGACCAAGGCGTATATTTTGTGTCCGAACGGGCTGAGGCCTGGGGCGAAGGTGGTGAGCGGGCCGGATTCACCGCCGGAATTGGGGAACTGTCTTCCGCTGGCGAATATTCCGACGGGGTTGGAGATACACAATATAGAGTTGAATCCGGGTCAGGGAGGGAAGCTGGTGAGGTCGGCGGGGGGCGTGGGGAGGCTGGGGGCGCGCGAAGGGGAATGGGCGGTGATAATTCTGCCGTCTGGGGAAATGCGGCGGGTGCGAAGCGCTTGCCGGGCGACCATCGGACAACTGGGGAACCTGGACTGGATCAACGTGAGCATAGGCAAGGCGGGCCGGAGCCGGCACATGGGGATTCGTCCGCACACGCGTGCCAAGGCGATGAATCCGATCGACCATCCGCTGGGCGGCGGTGAAGGCCGGAGCAACGGGGGCCGGCATCCGGTGAGCAAGACGGGTGTTCTGTCGAAGGGCGGGATCACGCGGAGCCCGAGAAAGAACAGTGAAAAGTTGATTCTGCGGCGGCGGAAGTTTGGAACGCACCAGCAGAGGCCGCAGACGGTGAATAATTGAGGAATAAGAACAAGCCGGAGCAGAAATGAGCAGAAGCGCAAAAAAAGGCCCTTACGTGGACGAGAAGCTGTTCCGGAAGGTGTCGAAGCTGAACGAGAACCGGGCGAAGCAGCCGATCAAGACGTGGGCCCGGGCGTGCACGATCATACCGGAATTCGTGGGCCATACGTTTGAGGTTCACAACGGGAACAAGTTTTTGAAGGTGTTCGTGCAGGAAGACATGGTCGGGCATAAGCTGGGCGAGTTCTCACCGACACGGATATTCAAGGGCCATAGCGGCAAGAAGGCTGCGGCGGCCGCGGCTGCGGCGGCGGGTGGAGGAACGGCGCCGGCGCCAGCACCGGCGGCGTCGTAAGCGCGGTTGGTTTTGGGAGTTGATTATGCCATTTGAAGCCAAGCATCGCTTTGCACGGATCGCGCCGCGGAAGGCCCGGTTGCTGATGAACCTGATCCGGGGACGGGACGTGGACGATGCGATTACGCTGCTTCGTTTCGCCAAGCAACGGGCCAGCGGGATGATCGAAAAGGTCGTTCGGTCGGCGGTGGCGAACGCGGCGGAGCAGGACGTTCGGTCGCGGAACGCGTTGTACGTGCGAGAGTGCTGGGTGGATCCCGGCCCGGTGATCAAGCGGTTTCAGCCGAAGGATCGAGGCAAGGCGTATTCGATTTTGAAGCGTACGAGCCATCTGGTGGTGACGCTGGATGAGCGCGCGGAGGGCAAGAAACCTCCGCGGAGGAAATGAAGGACGCGTATGGGTCAAAAGGTCAATCCAATAGGATTTCGCGTGGGCATCACCGAGGACTGGAAGAGCCGATGGTATGCGCCGAAGTCGGCGTTCGGGGATTTTCTGGTGGAGGATCAGAAGGTCCGCAAGCACATCGACAAGCGATTGAATCGACAGCCGCCGTTCGCGGCGGTGAGCGACATCCTGATCGAGCGGACGCGGGAAGAGGTGACGGTGACGCTGAAGACGGCGCGTCCGGGCTTGGTGATAGGCCCGAAGGGCGCGGAGGTGGATAAGCTGCGGGAGGAATTGGAAGACCTGATCAAGCGGAAGGTTGCGCCGATCAAGGTGATCGAGATCAAGAACCCGGATTTGAACGCGCAACTGGTGGCGGAGGCGATCGCGGAGCAGTTGAAGAAGCGGGCGAGCTTTCGGCGCGTGATGAAGATGCGGATGGATGCGACGATGCAGGCGGGGGCGAAGGGCATACGGATCAGCGTGAGCGGCCGTCTGGGTGGCGCGGAAATCGCGAGGAACGAGAAGTCGACGATCGGTTCGGTGCCGCTGACGACGCTTCAGGCGGACGTGAATTACGGGTTCGCGGTGGCGTTCACGACGTACGGGGCGATCGGGGTGAAGGTTTGGATATATCGCGGGATGTACGGCGAAGAGGTATTGGAGACGGACGTCCGGCCGGGCGGCGCCCCGCGACGAGGACGAAGGTGAGAAAGAAGCGCAAGTGGCAAGTTGTTAGTGCAAGTTGAGAAATTTCTTCCTCTTGCTTGCAACTTGCACTTGTAACTTGCACTTCCGACTTCTGCGAGGTGTTTTATGGCAATGATGCCCAAACGGGTGAAGTTTCGGAAAAGCCATCGCGGCAAGATGAAAGGGAACGCGACGCGCGGGAATACGGTGGCGTTCGGGGAATACGGTTTGCAGTCGCTGAAGGCGGCGTGGATCACGGCGCGGCAGATCGAGGCGGGGCGAGTGGCGTGCAGCCACTTTCTTCGCCGCGAGGGGCGCGTGTTCATCCGGATTTTTCCGCACAAGCCGGTGTCGGGAAAGCCGCTGGAAACGCGCATGGGCAAGGGGAAGGGCGATCCGGAATATTGGTGCGCGGTGGTGAAGCCCGGGACGATGATGTTCGAGATCACGGGGGTGGACGAGGCGACGGCCAAGCGGGCGCTGACGCGGGTGGCGCACAAGATGCCGATTGCATGCCGGTTCGTGCATCGGCGTCATGCGGTGGCCTAGCATCGAAGGCGAACTTATGAAGATGAAGGAAATTCGAGAGAAGGAGACGGGTCACGTGCAGCACGAGCTGAACGAACAGCAGAAGCATCTGTTCACGCTGCGGACGCAGTCGGTGACGGAAAAGCTGGAGGACCCGAGCCAGCTTCGTAAGGCACGAAAGGCGATCGCGCGGCTGAAGACGGTGCTGCGGCAACGAGAATTGGAAGCGGCGAAAACGGCGTCCCAGCCAGTGTCGGCCGAGACAGGGCCGGCCGAGGCGAAATAGTCAACGAGAACTCTTATGCCCGAAGCAACAACAGTCCAAGCCCCCAAACGAGCGCTGCTCCGCAAGATCCTCGGCGTAGTGGCATCGGACAAGGGTCACAAAACGATCAAGGTCGTGGTGAACTACCAGGCCCGCCATCCGAAGTACGGCAAATACCTGAAACGGCGGACGGTGCTGCACGCTCACGATGAGAAGAACGAGGCGAAGGAAGGCGACACGGTCGAGATCACCGAGTGCCGGCCGCTGAGCAAGACCAAGCACCACCGCCTATTGCGGATCGTGCAGAAAGCGCCGGAGCGCGCGGTGCAGGTCTCGGCGGAGGAAGTGATGACGGGCAAAGCGCCGGAAGAAAGGTAAGGGAAGTGCAAGTGGCAAGTTGCAAGTTGCAAGTTTTTTCCTTGCACTTGCCACTTGGAACTTGCACTGATTAGCCATGATTCAGCAACAGACATACGTAGACATCGCGGACAACACCGGGGCCCGGCAGGGGATGTGCATCAAGGTGCTGCGGGGCAGCAGCAGCAAGGGCAAGTTCAAGCGGAAGGTGGCGCATATCGGCGACGTGATAATCTGCGCGGTGAAGAAGGCGCAGCCGACGGGCGAGATCAAGCAGGGCGAAATCATCCGGTGCGTGGTGGTGAGGACGAAGCATCCGACGCGGCGAGAGGACGGCAGTTACGTGCGATTCGACCGCAATGCGGCGGTGGTGATCGACAAGGAGAACAATCCGCGGGGCACGCGAATTTTCGGCGCGGTGGCCCGCGAGCTGCGCGACAAGAACTTCATGAAGATCGTGTCGCTGGCGGCGGAAGTGGTGTGAGGAAGCATGAGGAAGCATCAAGTTGCAAGTTGCGAGTTGCGAGTGAAGACAGGAGCGGTTACTTGCAACTGGCAGGGCAAATAGGAATTGAATATGCCGCGACATATTAAAGCGGGAGACCAGGTGATGGTGATAGCCGGAGCTGACAAGGGTCAGACCGGGAAGGTTCTGCGCGTGGTGACCGGCAAACAGCGCGTGGTGGTGGAGGGGATCAACCGGGTGTGGAAGCACGTTCGGCCTTCGCAGCGGAACCCGCAGGGGGGGCGGATTCAGAAGGATGCGGCGATCCACATCAGCAACGTGATGCCGATCGATCCGACGACCGGCAAGGGTGTGCGGCTGCGGTTTGAAACGCGAGAGGGGAAGAAACATCGGATCGCGGTCGGAAGCGGGACGGATTTGGGAACGGTGGGAAAGAAGTGAAGGTTTAGCCATAGAGTTGGATATGTCTGAAGAGAAACAGGACAAGAAGAAGCAGCAGAAGGGCCCCAAGGCCGAAGGCGGCGGCAAGCAGGAAGGCGGCGGCAAGCACGAAGGCCAGAAGCATGAGGGCCAGGCGAAGGGTCCGCGTCCGGAAGGGGGCGGGAAGGGGGGCGGGAAGAAGGAGAGGAAACCTAAGGGTGCGGCGCCCCAGACGGAGGTTGAGGAGAGCGGTCCGCAGGAGCCGGCGCCGCCGCCGCGATTGCTCATCCATTTTCGGGAGAAGGTGGTTCCGGAGCTTCTGCAGAAGTTCGGATACAAGAACTCGCTGGCGGTGCCGCGGCTGGACAAGATCGTGATCTCGATGGGGGTTGGCAAGCTGGCGACGGCGGGAGAAAAAGCGAAGGTGGAGCAGGCGGAGAAGGAGCTGGGGATCATCGCCGGGCAGAAGCCGGTGCGGTGCAAGGCGAAAAAGAGCGTGGCGAACTTCAAGGTCCGGGAGGGTCAGGAGACGGGTTTGAAGGTGACGTTGCGCGGGAGCCGGATGTACGAGTTCCTGGATCGGATGATTACGCTGGCGATCCCGCGAGTTCGGGACTTCCGGGGTTTTTCGGCGGACGGATTCGACCGGGCGGGGAACTACAACTTCGGGTTCACGGAACAGACGGTTTTTCCGGAAGTGAACGCGGCGGAAGTGCAGTTTCAGCAGGGGATGAACGTGACGATGGTGACGACGGCGCCGAATCCGGAGCAGGGCCGGGAGTTGCTGAAGCAATTCGGGTTTCCGTTCCGGACGGAGGAGAAATCCGGGAAGCAGGGGAATTAGATTTTGGATTTTTTGGATTTTTGGACAGGGATTTTTATGGCGACGACGGCCTGGGTAATGAAGCAGAAGCGGCGTGAAGCGCTGGTGAAGAAATACGCGGAGCTTCGGTGGCAGTTGAAGAAGCAGAAGAATTACGCGGCGTTGGCGAGGTTACCGCGGGATTCGAGCCCGACGCGTTCTCGGAACCGGTGTCAACTGACGGGCCGATCGCGCGGCGTGCTGAGGAAGTTCAAGGTCTCGCGGATCATGCTGCGGGAATTGGCGCTGGCGGGAAAGATTCCCGGGCTGAAGAAGGCGAGTTGGTAATGATCGGCACTCAATCAGGAAAAGAAAAGCGATGAACAATCAAGACCCCATCGCGGACATGCTGACGCGGATTCGCAACGCCAACCGTGTCGGACGGCGGATGGTCCTCGTACCGCTGAGCAAAATCTGCAACGGCATTGCGCAGGTGCTCAAGGACGAAGGATACATCGAGCAATTCGACGTGATCGAGGATGGCAGGCAGGGCCAGATTCGGCTGAAGCTGAAATACTCGATGAGCGGCGAGAAAGTGATTCACGAGCTGGACCGGCAATCGAAACCGGGCCGGCGGGTTTACCGCGGCGTGGACGACCTGCCGAAGGTGCTGAACGGCATGGGCATCGCGGTCGTGAGCACCAGCAAGGGCGTCATGAGCGACCGGAAGGCGCGGGAACAGAACGTCGGCGGCGAGTTGTTGTGCACGGTTAGTTGAAGAAAGGAAGTTGCAAGTGGCAAGTGGCAAGTTGCAAGTAAATACAAAGCATTTGAATTTACTTGCAACTTGCAACTTGAAACTTGCCACTAATTAACATGAGTCGCATTGGAAAAAAACCTGTTCCCATCGGCGCCGCCAAGGTTACGGTGCAGGAGCAACTGGTGCGCGTGGAGGGGCCGAAGGGAAAGCTGGAGCAACAAGTGCATCCGACGATCAAGGTGACGTTGGATTCGGCGAAGAAGGAACTGGTGGTGACGCGGCCGGACGATGAACGGCAAAGCAAGGCGTTGCACGGTCTGACGCGGGCGTTGCTGGCGAACATGGTGGAGGGGGTCACCAATGGGTACAAAAAGTCGCTGGAAGTGCAGGGGGTGGGATACAAGGCGGAGATAAAAGGGCCGAGCCTGGTGTTGTCGGTCGGATACGCCAATACGATCAGCGTGCCGATCCCGACGGGCGTGGCGGTGAAAGTGGAGGGTGCGAAGGTTCACGTGACGGGGCCGGACAAGCAACTGGTGGGCCAGTTTGCCAGCGACGTTCGGCGCGTTCGCAAGCCGGAGCCGTACAAGGGCAAGGGCATTCGTTACGAGGGCGAAGTGGTGAAGATCAAGCCGGGCAAGGCGTTCGCCGGCGCCGGCGCGGCCGCGAAGTAGAGGATCGGACGATGGCTGATAAGAACAAGAAAAAGCAGGTGCGTCTAAATCGGCGGAAATGGTCGATCCGTTCGCGCTTGTTCGGGACGGCGGAACGTCCGCGGCTGAGCGTGTTCCGGAGCGACAAGCACATTTACGCGCAGATCATCAATGATTATGCGGGTCAGACGCTGGTGTCGGCATCGAGCGTGAGCGCCGAGGATCGCGGCGTCGAGTTGAAGAACGGCGGGAACGTGGCGGCGGCGAAGAAGGTGGGGCTTACCATCGCGGTCAAGGCGAAGGAGAAGGGGATCGCGGCGGTTTGCTTCGACCGAGGCGGACGGCGGTATCATGGAAGGATCAAGGCGCTGGCGGATGCGGCGCGCGAGGGGGGATTGAAGTTTTAGGTTTTAGTTTTGAGTCGTGCAGTTTCCCACGGAGCAAGCTCCGCGGGCTTTGGCGATAGAGCGAGCGAAATATGGCTGAGCAAGAACAGCAAGGTGAGAATCAGCAGTCGGCGGCGAAGGCGGTGGAAGGCATTGGCTCCACTCCGGAAGCGGCGCCAGCGCCGGAAGCACATGCGGCGGCGGCAGCGCCGGTGGCTCCGCGCGAGCAATCGCGCGGGTCGGGGCAACGGGAGGGGCGACGGGGTCGGCAGGAGGGCGGCAGGGGACGCGGCGGCGGGCGCGACCGCGGCGGCGATGAGAGCGGGATCGAATCGTCGGTCGTTCGCATTTACCGATGCTCGAAGGTGGTCAAGGGCGGGCGCACGTTCAGCTTCGGGGCACTGGTGGTGGCGGGCGATCGCAAAGGGAACGTGGGGATCGGTTACGGCAAGGCGAACGAAGTGCCGCCGGCCGTTGAAAAGGCGACCAAGGACGCGCGGAAGCAGATGTTCAAAGTGAACCTGAAGGGAACGACGATTCCACACACGGCGAAGGGGACAAGCGGGGCGAGCACGGTGGTGCTGGTGCCGGCTCGGCCGGGCACGGGCGTGACGGCGGGCAAGAGCGTGCGGCCGTGCGTGGAGTTGGTGGGGATCACGGATATTCTGACCAAGGCGTACGGGTCAACAAGCCCGAAGAATCTGGTGAAGGCGACGATAGCCGCGCTGAAACAGCTTCAGAACCGGGAACAGGTGGAGCAGACACGAGGCGTGAAGCTGGAGAAGGGTGCGGGCGAATTGGTATCGGCATGAGGTTCGAGGAAAGGCGCGGCTGCCGGGCTTTTTTGAGGCAGGAAATTATGAGCATGATTCATGACATCACGACCGGGGCGCCGCGGAACACGCTTCGCACGCGGAAGGGCCGGGGCGAGAGCAGCGGTCACGGCAAGACTTCGGGCCGGGGCACGAAGGGCGCCAAGGCTCGCGTGGGAACGTACATCAAGCGTGGGCACGAGGGCGGGCAGACGCCGATTTTCCGGCGATTTCCCAAGCGTGGATTCAGCAACTACGATTTTGCGCGGCGATTTCACATCGTAAATTTATCGGACTTGAACGAGTTCAAGGACGGGAGCGTGGTGGATTCGGCGGTGTTGCGGGAGGCGGGGCTGGTGCCGAACAGTTCCCAGCCGGTGAAAATCCTGGGCGAGGGCGAATTGAGCAAGAAGCTGACGGTGCAGGTGGGGTGGTACAGCAAGGCGGCGCATGCCAAGATCGTGGCGGCGGGCGGCGCGGCGCAAAACATCAAGGGGGAGACGTTTGAATTCCCCAAGCCAAAGAAGAAGTTTGTTCCACGGGAGCCGGTGAAGAAGAAGGCGGTGACGGAGGAGGCGGGCGAAGCGAAACCGGAAGCCGCCAAAGCGAAACCGGAGGCGCCAAAGGCCGAGCCGGTCGAGCAACCGGCCAAGCCGGCGGCGGAATAGCCCGGCGCATGGTTTTTCCGAGTGGACGGTGAAGCATGATCAAGTCGTTTTTGAACATCTTCAGGGTGCCGGAGTTGCGGAACAAGGTTTTGTTCACGTTTTTCATGCTGCTGATTTACCGGATCGGATTCTGGGTTCCGCTGCCGGGCGTGGATCAGGCGAGGATGCAGGAGATCGAGAAGAACCAGGACGACACGAGCGCGGCGGGCCGGATGGCGAGCTACGTGTCGATTTTTTCGGGGGGAAGCCTGACGCAGAGTTCGATCTTCAGCCTGGGGATCATGCCGTACATTTCGTCGTCGATCATTTTCCAGTTGCTGGGGACGGTGGTTCCGGCGCTGGAGAAATTGCAGAAGGAAGGTGAGACGGGCAGGAAGAAGATTCAGGAATGGAGCCGATACGCGACGGTTCCATTGTGCATGATCCAGGCGGTGATGCTGCTGGCGTATATGCAGCAGGGTCCGAGCGGACGGCCGATGGTGATGCCATTGTTCCAGCGGCACTATGCGAGCGTATTCTGGTTCATGGGGCTGCTGTCGCTGACGGCGGGGAGCATCTTTTTAATGTGGCTGGGGGAGCAGATTGACGAATATGGGCTGGGGAACGGGGTGAGCTTGGTGATTCTGGCGGGGATCGTGGCCCGGATGCCGGGCGCGGTCGCCGAGCTGGCGCGACAGACCACGCTGACGGGGCAGGCGAGCGGCGTGCGGCAGATCACGCCGGGTAAAATCATCTTCCTGGTGGCGTGCTTTGTGTTTGTGGTGGCGGGATCGATCCTGATCACGCAGGCGCAGCGTAGGATCACGATTCAGCAGGCCAAGCAGACGCGTGGCCGGCGGATTTACGGCGGCCAGCGGCAGTATCTGCCGCTGCGCGTGAATCACGGCGGCGTGATGCCGATCATTTTCGCCCAGTCGCTGATGCTGTTTCCGAGCATGATTCTGGCCTACGTTGCCAGGACCTGGTTTCAAACCGGCGGACTCCACAACTTTCTCATGTGGCTGAACAATGAATTTTCCCGAGGGAGATTCATTTACCTGGTGACGGAAGCGGCGATGATTTATTTCTTCGCGTACTTCTGGACTACGGTGCAGTTTCAGCCGAAGGAAATGGCCAATCAGCTTCGAGACTATGGGAGCTTTATTCCGGGTCTTCGTCCCGGTAAGCGCACGGCCGATTATCTGGAAAAGGTGATGATGCGGATAACGTACGTGGGCGCGGCATTTTTGTGCATCATCGCGGTGGTGCCGGTAATGGTGACGACGAGCATGGGAATCGACGCGCGGATATCGGCGTTCCTGGGCGGCACGGGCTTGCTGATCGTGGTGAGCGTCGCACTGGACATGATCCAGCGGATCGAAGCGAATCTGCTGATGCGGAATTACAGCGGCTTCCTCGGCGGCACCGGCAGCAAAGGAAAGAGGATCAAGGGGAGACAGTATTAGGTGAAATTCGGAACTCGAAATTCGAATGACGAATCAAATTCAAAATTCAAAATTCGAAACAAGGGCCGCTTCGTCATGCGGATTTCGAATTTGATTCGTCATTCGGATTTCGTACTCGCCATGCCGATCATCATCAAAAGCCGGTTTGAAATTGAGCGCATGCGGCGTGCGGGGCATCTGGGTTGGGAGATTCTGGCCAAGATGCGTCAAGCCGCGACGCCGGGGGTCAGCACGCAATCGCTGGACGATCTGGCGCGGAGGGAGTTGGAAAGGGCGGGGGCGAAAGCGCTGTCGAAGAATTTTCCGACGTATCGGCCGAACGAGGGGTTTCCCGGGCATACGTGCATCAGCATCAACGAGGAAGTGGTGCATGGGGTACCGGGGTCGCGGACGCTGAAGGAGGGGGACGTCGTCACGTTGGATTTGGCGTTGTCGCTGGATGGGTATTGCGCGGATACGGCGACGACGGTGGGAGTGGGAAAAATAAGCCCCGCGTTGCAGCGGCTGCTGGACGTGACCAGCGAATCGCTGGATTTGGCGCTGACGAACATGCGGCCGGGGCGGCGCTGGTCGGACATCGCGCGGCTGATCCAGCATTTCGTGGAGAAGAACCGGTACAACGTGGTTCGGGAATTCGTCGGGCATGGCATTGGGCGGGGCATGCACGAGGACCCGAAAGTGCCGAATTTCGTGACGGCGGAGCAGTTGAGCGGGGATTTTGTGCTGCGGCGGGGAATGACGCTGGCGGTCGAGCCGATGGTCGTGGCGGGGCGGCGGGACGTGGACCTTTACCGGGATGGGTGGACGGTATTCACGGTGGACCGGATGCCGGCGGCGCATTTCGAGCATACGGTGGCGGTTACGGATACGGGGGTGGACGTGCTAACGGATGGGCGGATGCCGGTGGAAATCGCCCCGATCGCGGCGGCGCCGACGGGGACGTGAGAGGAAGTGCAAGTGGCAAGTTGTTTGTGCAAGTTGAGGAGTGTGTCTGGTATTGCTTGCAATAGGGGGAGCTTGGCGGGCGAATAGACGTTCGAGCCCCGCCCCAACCCTCCCCCGGAGTACCAGGGGAGGGGGAAATTCAGGCGCCGACGGACGTAGGGGGGGAACTTGAGGGAATGTCAACGTTGTGCTATGATAAACGATTCGACGATTGCAAGGCTGGAGACGGCAATATGAAAGTTCGGGCGAGCGTGAGACGGATTTGTGAGAACTGCAAGATCGTGCGCCGCAAGGGCGTGGTGCGCGTGATTTGCAAGAACACGAAACACAAGCAGAGGCAGGGATAAAATTATGCCGCGTATTTCGGGCGTGGACATTCCACCGGACAAGCCGATCTGGGTCAGCTTGACGTATTTGTACGGGATCGGGCGGAGCAACAGCCGGGTGATCTTGCGTGAGGCGGGGATCGAACCGAATCGCCGCGCCAAGGAGTTGAGCGAAGAGGAATTGGCGAAGATCATCGGGATCATCGACCGGGATTACCTTGTGGAAGGGGGCTTGAGGCGCGTGATGACGCAGAACATCGCGCGTTTGCGCGACATCGGGAGCTATCGGGGCAGCCGGCATCGCCGGAGCCTGCCGGTGCGCGGGCAGCGGACGCGCTCGAATGCGCGGACGCGCAAAGGCCCGCGCAAGACGGTCGCCGGGAAGAAGGGCGTGAAGGAGCTGAGCAAGTAGTCATTGGTCATTAGCAGAAACCATCTTTTACAAATGACAAATGACCAATGACGATTCGGAGCATTCATGAGCGAGCAAGCAAAACCGCAGACGGGCGCGAAGGCCGGAGCGAAGAAAAAGAAAATTCGCAAGGGCGTGACGCGTGGGATCGCCCATATCAAGGCGACGTTTAATAACACGATCGTGACGATAACGGATCCGAATGGGGAGACGATCGCGTGGGCGTCGGCGGGGAAGGGCGGGTTCTTCAAGGGAGCGCGGAAGAGCACGCCGTACGCGGCGGGCCGGGCGGCGGAGAACGCGGCGCAAGTCGCGAAGAAGGCGGGGATGATGGAAATCGAAGTGAAGGTGAAGGGCCCCGGCGCCGGGCGGGAGCAGGCGATTTTGAACCTTCAGAACGCGGGATTGAAGATCATGGGCATCGAGGACGTGACGCCGCTGCCGCACAACGGCTGCCGGCCGCCGAAGAAGCGGCGAGTGTGACGTTGGGCGGGCGTGACGTTTTGCGATAGTAAAGCGGCAGATTTCAGAAGCGAATTTCTAGAGACGAAGAGACATTCAAGCATTCCATCGGCGAGGCGGAAGACAGATGGCCCCTAACGGTTGGGGCGGTAAACTTCAGCGATCCGGTGGGACGCGCAGATCCAGGAGAACCTTTTATGAGAATGCGTTGGCGCGGTTTAGAGTTGCCGTCGCGCGTGGTTCGCGACGAGCAGGTTTCGACGGACACGTACGGGAAATTCGTTGCCGAGCCGTTTGAGCGCGGATTCGGCACGACGGTGGGCAACAGCCTGCGGCGCATTTTGCTTTCGTCGTTGGAGGGTGCGGCGGTGACGCACATCCGGCTGAAGGGGGCGGAACACGAGTTTTCCAGCCTCCCCGGGGTGATGGAGGACGTGACCGACATCATTCTCAACATCAAAAGCCTGATCGTGAAGCTCGACAGCGACGAGGACAAGGAGATGAAGCTGGCGTTGAGCAAGGCCGGCCCGGTGACGGCGGGCATGATCGAGGCCGACCCGGCGATCACCGTGGTGAACAAGGATCACGTGATCGCGACGCTGACGGAGGACGTTTCGTTTGACATGTCGCTGACGGTCTCCAAGGGCCGCGGGTACATCACCGCCGCGGAGAACATCGCGGACGTGGAAGAGCAGGAGATCGGGCTGATCGCGGTGGACAGCATTTACTCGCCCGTGACTCGAGTGCGTTACAGCACGGAGGACGCGCGGGTGGGTCAAAAGACGGACTACGACCGGCTGATTCTGGAGATCTGGACGAACGGAACGATCACGCCGGAGATGGCGCTGGTGGAAGCCAGCAAGATTCTCCGCAAGCATCTGAACCCGTTCGTGCAATACTTCGAATTGGGGACGGAGACGGCGAACGACGACGCGGTGGCGGCGTTGCGGGATGCGACGAAGGCGATGATCGATCCGGACCTTCAGCAGAAGCTGAGCATGACGATCCAGGAGTTGGATTTGTCGGTTCGGGCGAACAACTGCCTGGAATCGGCGAAGATAGCGACGGTTCGCGACCTGGTGAAAAAGGCGGACGCGGATTTGCTGAAGGTCCGGAGCTTCGGCAAGACGAGTTTGCGCGAAGTGAAGCGGAAGCTGGCTGATTTGGGACTGAGTCTGGGCATGGACCTGGACGCGACACCGCAGGCGGCGGCGACGATGCCGGACGACGAGGAAAGCGCCGAGGAAGCCGGTCATGAGCCGCAGACAAGCGGCGCCGCGGATACCTCCGCCAGCGAATAGACTTCGCGTGCGAACGGAATTCGCGAGCGAATGAAAGTGGGAATGGAAAATGAGTAGTCATCGGATATTCGGCCGGCAGCTCAGCCGGGACAGCGAGCATCGCAAATCGCTTCGGCGGAACCTGGTGCAGAGCCTTTTCGAGCATGGGAAGGTTCGCACGACGATGCCGAAGGCGAAGGAAGTCAGGGCGATGGCGGAGAAGCTGATCACGCTGGCGCGGCGGAACACGCTGGTGGCGAGGCGGCGGGTGATTTCGATCCTGAACGATCGGCGGCTGACGGACGAGGAACAGGAATTCACGGGCAAGACGGTGGTTCAAAAGCTGTTCGACGAGATCGCCCCGAAATTCGCGGATCGACCTGGGGGATATACGCGGATCATCAAATTGAGCGATTTTCGGATCGGGGACGGCGGCAGCCTGGTGCTGTTGCAACTGCTGACCGAAGAGAACGTTCCGCGCGGGACGATCCGGCGGAGCGCGGGGCTTCGGCGAAAGCGGAACGAGCGGCGGCGGCGGTTCGCGGCACAGGTGCTGAAGAAGACCAAGGCTGATTCGGCTCCGGAGGAGGAAAAGCCCGCGGAAGCGAAATCTTCGCCGGCCGAAGGGTAGTGCCCCGCATTTCGGCGGATTGGGCTTGCGGCGACGGTTTTCGGGATTCAAGCGGGTATCACCGTGGCAATTGCATTTTGTTTAGCCGCCAGGGTTGCCGGGCGATGGGAACTATAGTTGCCTTGATTTGGGGTCAGAAACGACGCACAAGTGCGGCCGGTAAACAGAATGCGCCTTCCGTCGTGGTATTCCGCCATTGACACAAATTTGGTCAATGCTCTACAATCGCGCTGCCGTTGGGTTTGAAGGGACGACGGAAAAAGGGAATCCCCTTCGCAAATCCCTATGCTGGATCGCATCTCTGACGATTTGGTGGTTTTGGTTTACATCTCCGTATTGGCGATTGTGGCGCTGTACGGATTTCACCGCTACCTCCTGGTTTATCTCTATCTGAAACACCGGCACGATCATTACCAGCCGAAGGGCCAGTTCAACGAGCTGCCGCGGGTGACGGTGCAGTTGCCGATGTACAACGAGCGGGAGGTTGCCGAGCGGATCATCGACGCGACGTGCCGGATCGACTATCCGCTGGAGAAATTCGAGATTCAGGTGCTGGATGACAGCACGGACGATTCGGCGCGGATAGCGCGTGAGGCGTGCGACAAGTGGGTTGCCAAGGGGTATCCGGTGAAGTACGTCCACCGGGAGGACCGCAAGGGTTATAAGGCGGGCGCGCTTGCGGAGGGGCTGCCGAAGGCTACGGGGGAATTCATCGCGATATTCGACGCGGATTTCGTGCCGCCGCGCGACATGCTTTACAACGTGCTGGATTACTTCACGGATGAGAAGGTGGGGATGGTGCAGGTGAGGTGGGACCATCTCAACCGGGATGCGTCGCTGTTGACGAAGAGCCAGGCGATATTCCTGGACGGGCATTTCGTGATCGAGCACACGGCGCGGAACCGTAGCGGCAGGTTCATGCACTTCAACGGGACGGCGGGGGTCTGGCGAAGGAAGACGATCGACGACGCCGGGGGCTGGGAACACGATACGCTGACGGAAGACCTGGACCTGAGCTATCGGGCGCAGATGAAGGGTTGGCAGTTTGTCTATCTTCCGCAGTTCTGCGCCCCGGCCGAGTTGCCGCCGGAGATGATCGGATTCAAGCAACAGGCGCATCGGTGGACCAAGGGAAGCGTTCAGACGGCGATCAAGCTGCTGCCGCGGGTATTGCGTTCCAAGCACCTGCCATGGCGCGTCAAGACGGAGGCGTTCTTTCATCTGACGAACACGATCGTGTACGTGATGATGGTGGTGTTGACGGTGCTGATGTACCCGGCGTTCCTGAGCTTTTACAGCCCGCTGAGGGAGCATCATACGTGGGGCCAATACCTCTTCAGCGTCAGTTTGTTCATTCTGGCGACATGCTCTGCGAGCACGTTCTTCATCTTCGGGCAGCGTGAGTTGCTCGGGCGCGTGGCGGGGTGGAAGGCGCTGTTGTACATGCCGATGCTGATGGCGCTGGGGGTGGGCGTGAGCTTGAATAACTGCAAGGCGGTTCTGGAGGCGATCTGGGGCGCGATTCGCCGCAAGCCCAGCGAGTTCGTCCGGACCCAGAAATACGGGGTGACGGGGATCGCCAAGCGCACCTGGCAGAGCGCGGGGGTGTGGACGCTGCGCAGGCTGAGTTTGCCGATCGTCGAGATCGCGTTCGGGTGTTACATGTCATGCTGGATCCTCATCAGCCTGCGATATCAATTTTGCCTGCAGGCGGTGCCGTTCTTGACGATTTTCGCCGGGGGATATTTTTACGTTGGATTCAATAGTCTTTACGTGTTGCACCGAATGGCGCGGGAGTCCAAGGAAGTCGAAACTGCGCCGGTTGAGACGATTGAGCCGGTTTCCACCTGATCATGCCGCTGGAATTGCCACACACCGCCGGTTGCCTGGTGTGCGGGCCGGGCAATGCCAAGGGATTGCGCCTGCATTTACACGTTGACCCCCAGACGGGAATCGTGCAGACGCGGTTCGCGCCGGGGGTGGAGCACATTGGATTCGAGGGGATGGCGCACGGGGGGGTGGTGGCGATGGTTTTTGATGAGGCGATGGTCTGGGCGGCGTCGTGGTCGGGCAAGCGGTTTTGCGTCTGCGGGGAGATGACCGTGCGGTTCAGGCGGAAGGCGCCGGTGGGCCACGAACTGATATTCAGAGCCCGCGTGGAATCCAGCCGCGCCAAGCTCATCGCCACGTCGGCCGAGGCGGTGGATGCACACGGCACGATCGTCGGGGCGGCGAGCGGGAAATACGTGCCGATTTCGCGGGAAGAGAATGCGGCATTCGTGCGGACGTTCGTGAGCGATGCGGCGACGGCGGCGGCGGCGGAAATGATGCGGGGCGAAAGCTGACGCGGGGGCATACACCGCGGCTTGGAGGCGGCAATGTCACGGTTTTACCTGATTGTGGGCGAAGTCCTGTTCGTCGGGATTCTATGCGTGGTGGCCGTAGCGCTCTTTCGGCAGCGTCCGCCGCTCGGCGATGCGGTGCGCACCGACGTGAAGCTGTCTGATTCCCGCGCCCAGGTTTATCTCCAGCGTGACGCGGGGGGCAGCTACCAATACTTCATCTGGCATCCCGGCGGCACGACCGAGAAGGTGAGCTTCGAGCAAGTGACCGACCGGATTTACCAATCGGGCAAAGGCGGCGGCATGGCATCCGTCCTGGGGGCGAATTCCACGACGGTCATGTTCTGGCTGGGACTGGGCTTGTTCGGGCAATTGCTGTTCACCGGCCGGATGGTCGTGCAATGGATTGCCAGCGAGCGCAAGGGAACCAGCATCGTGCCGCCGATGTTCTGGTGGATGAGCCTCGTCGGCTCGCTGTTGCTGCTGGCGTACTTTCTGTGGCGGCGCGATCCGATCGGATTGCTGGGCCAAGCGTTTGGGTCGTTCGTCTATTTGCGGAACATCATCTGGATATTGGAGGGGAAGCGCCTGGGTCCGGTGGCGGCACAAACGGCGGAGCCACTGACGCCAGCTTGAGACGACAGCGGCGCCGGTTGGCGGGGCGATCTTGAAGATCGTCCCAACCTAAAAGGTCTTTCCATCCGAATCCTTCTCACTCGGCCGCGACGTGGGCGCCTTTTTCCGCGACCGAGCGGCGCATCAGTAGGACAAGGAAAACCATAGCCCCCGCCACCGCCGCCGAGAACCAGAACACGTCAAAGTAAGCCAGCGAAAGGGCCTGCTGGTTGCGCGCCAGTTCCAACGCCTGCAATGTTAATCGCCTAGACAAGGGCGCATCGCCGGTATGTTGCAGGAAAAAGGATTGGCCCTGCGTAAATAGTTCACGGACAGCGGGGTTCAGCACGTCGAGTTTTTCATTGAGCCGTAGCGTATGGAACTGTTCGCGACGTTCCAGAATGGTCTGGGCGACGGAGGTTCCGACGCTTCCGCCCTCATTACGGAGGAGGGCGAGCAATCCCACCGCCGCGCCGCGCAGCTCCCTGGGAATGTGCAAAAATGCCGCCACGTTCAACGGGGCAAAGAGCATCGACAAGCCGGCAATCACGACGACGCGCGGCCAGACGACTTGCCAGGGGCTGATATCCAGATTCTGCCGCGACATCCAGAAATTCCCAATCATCAATGTCAGGAGTCCCGCGGCCATCGGATACCGGGCATCGACGCCCCGCATCAGCAGCGAGCCGACGATGAGCAGCGTGAGGATGGCGCCTATCCCCGCGGGTGAAAGGACCAATCCCGACGTGGTCGCGTCGTAGCCGAACAGCGACTGCAACAATGCCGGAAGGGTCGTCGTGTTTGCATAGAGCACCGCGAACGCGCAGAAAATGATGATGCTGCAGGAGCGAAAATTTCTGTCGGCGAGCGTGCGAAAATTGATCAGAGGATTGGCAATCCGCATCTCCCGATAGATCAGGCTTGAAATGCCGAGCAAGAAAACGATCAGAAGCGTCTGCACGCGGAAGAACGGATCGCCCAGCCAGTCCCATTCCTGACCCTTGCTCAGCATGATCTCCCAGCAGACCATGCTCACGCTCAGCAGGCACAGGCCCGGCGTGTCGAAGCGCTGGCGGCTTCCGCGTAATTTGGATCGCGCGGCCTTGAGATAATCCGGATCCGAGACCAGAGCGCCGCATAACAGCAGAGCGAGCAATCCGACGGGCACATTCAGATAAAAGATCCATTGCCAGCCATAGTTATCGGTGATGAAACCTCCAAGCGTCGGGCCGACGACCGGGGCGAGCAGTGCCGCGATTCCGAAGACGGTCATCGCGCCGCCTTGCCTCTCGGGTGGAAATGCGTCGAGCAGAATGCCCTGACTCGACGGCTGCAATCCGCCTCCGGCCAACCCCTGGAGGATGCGGAATGCGATCAGTGCATTCAAACTGGTGGCCATCCCGCACAATGCCGACGCGATAGTGAACAGGGCGATGGACAAGAGGAAATAATTCCGCCGACCGAGCCGAGTGCCCAGATATCCGGATATCGGAAGAATAATCGCGTTGGCGGCGAGATAGCTGGTGATGACCCACTCACTGTCCGTGACCGGCGCCGAGAGCCCGCCGGCGATATAGCGCAACGCCACGTTGGCGATCGTCGTATCCAGAACTTCCATGAAGGTGGGTATGACAACCGCGATGGCCACCAGGCGGGGATCGATCGTCCTCTGCCGCAACAGGGGAAATCCGATCGCGTCAGCCGTCACGGCGTCTCCGGTTCGGTCGTTGGCGCAGTTGTCGGCAAGTAGGGTTGCAGCACCTTGCCCGCATCGGGTCCGGTTGGCTCCTCGTTCACATGTACATAGGGCATAACGGACAAACCAATGAATAAGGGCATCTTGTCCGGGTCGTAATCCAGCAGGTCGATTCGCACGGGCAGCCGCTGCACGACCTTCACGAAATTCCCCGTTGCGTTCTCGGCCGGAAGCAGCGCCAGCGTCGAACCGGTCCCCATGGTGAAACCGGAGATGCGCCCCTTGAAATGCTGGCGGCTGCCGTACATGTCCAAATCCAAATCCGCCGATTGGCCGATTCGCAAACTCGCAAGCTGCGTTTCCTTGAAATTGGCATCCACCCAGATATCGGTGAGCGACCGCACCGCCATGACGCTTTGCCCGGCGATCACATTGTTCCCGGGGTTGACATCTCGCCGGGTGACGACGCCGTCGATCTCCGCCACCACGTCGCAATAGCGCAAATTCAGCGTCGCTTGATCGAGATTGCGCCGTGCCTGGGCCAATTTGGCCTCGGCCTGTTTGACCGCGGGCGCGTCAATGAGGAGTTTGGCGTAGATGCGATCAATATCCCCCTGCGGATCGCGCTTGTAGAAATCGGTGACCATCTGCCTGGGCGTCTTGTTGAACGAATCGGTCACCCCGACCTGCGAAGCCGCCTGGATCAAGGCGGCCTGCGCTTGCCGTACCGAGGAGAAGGTTTGATCCAGGTCGGGAGGCACCTGTGTGAGGTCGCCGCCTTTTTCGGGTTTGGGAGGAAGACCAAGCGCGACGCGAACCTGGTAGACGCCCTGCAACGCCTCCTCAACCTGCGCCTGGGCCACCAGACGGGCTTCCACGCGAGTGTCGAAATCCTCCTGGGCAACTGCGCCGGATTTCAGCAGCGGCACCGCTCGATTGTAATCGGCCTCCGCTTTGGCTAATTCCGCCTTGCGCGATTGCAGGGCGGCCACCTTCGATCGCAACTCGGCGATCTGATTGTCCACATCCTCAATGGCCCGTTCGAGGCTGAACCTCAAGCTGCGCATCAGCCCCTCGACCCCGCGCGTCTGTGCGTACGCGGCGACCAGATCGGCCTGCGCGGCGGCGACCGCGGCCTGGGCGATGTCGACCTGCACCTGGTACGGCTCCTTGTCGAGCTGCACCAGCAAGTCGCCCTTGTGCACCCGATTGTTGTCATCGACCAGAACGAGCATGACCTGGCCGGGCACGCGCGGCGCAACGAACGTAACGTGTCCGTTCACGTACGCGTCATCGGTTGAAACCGTGTTGAGTGCGAAGACAACCCAGCGGACGCCGGCAATCAACGCGAAGATGGCAACTGCTCCACCGACGGCCCAGAGGAGCCACCGCCGCCCGGCGCCCCGGTGATCTTTGACGGTCGTTGCCGGTATCGCACGTGCAGGCCCAGCCCCGTCACCGGCGGATGTCGACGTCGCCTCAATCGGCGCCTGAACCGCCTCTGCCTTGGACTCCGCCGGCCCTGCATCCACGCTCATGGCTTGATGGCTTCTATCCGTCATCGCGATCCTCGGTCAGGTCGCGTTGGGCGTCAACGCGATCGGGCGGCGCGGCGGGCCGTTGATCATCTCCATATTAGGCACACAACATCGGGTCGGCTTCGCTTTGCGAAAGATGATTGGCGTAAAGATCACTTTCAGTTCAGGCTGTTGCCTGCCGGTCCCCGGGGATGGCATGGGCGCGGTCGAGGGTCAAATCGGATAGGACTTCATTTTTGCCTCTGGGCGGAGTGTTTTTCCCTGCGTCCCCAGCGAAGAGGATGGGAGCCGCCGAACTCAATGATGTTCTGATCGTCCGGGCGCTGGGAGGCGGGCTGGAACCTTGGCTTTCGGCGGGGTGGAAGAAGATTGATTCCATGATCCCGGAGCCACGGCCGTACGCTACGCCGGACCCTGGGCAGAACCCTCACCACCGCGTTGATCGCCAGGAGCGTAAGCCAGGTGAAGACCCACGCGCCCAGGATCGTGACGGAATAAATGGCGCACAGGCGCAATAGGGTCATCTGTAATGGATGGACGATGGGATGGCGCTGAAAAGCCAGGAACCAGACGAAGGCCGGCGGCAGCAAAAGGGATCCGGCCAATCGCCACATCCGGGCCTTGCGGGTGTAGAGGTTGATCGAAATGCCGCGGAGGGCGCCGCTGGTCAGCCGGCGCTTGCCCGGCAAAGAAATCATGGCGAAGCCGATGATGAACATCGGCGTGCCGATGGGGATGGGGAAGAAGCTGCCCAAAACCAGGGCGGAGAGCATCAGGAGCCAACCGATGACGTTTTTGATGATGACGCCGGGATAGCGCGCGAATAACGACCTGGCCTGCGGCGCTGTTTCGGCGGGCTTTGGCGTTGGGTCTTGGCTGGACATTCGGGATTTTCCGGGTGGCGGTGGCGAAGCCTACCGGGCGGAGGCGAAGCCTACCGGGCGGAGGCGAAGCCTACCGCGTGTTTACGCGGAAGAGGATTGCGGCTCGTGCATGCGCTGGCGCAACGTGTCCATGATGTCGCGAACTTCCTGGGCCATGCGCGTGTTGGGGAAGTCGTTCATAATCTCTTCGCCGAGGCGAATGGCGTCGGCGATCCGCTGCTCCTTGACGGACTGGGAGAAGCGGATGCGAAGGTTCTCGCGTTTTTCCTTGAAGACGTTGCGTGCGATCTCCTGCATCGACTCGGCCTCGGCGGGGGTGAGGTAGAGATCCAATCGCTTGAGGATCTCGATGCTGCCGTCGACGTCGTGACGGTCGAGGGCGTCCTGCCAGCTTTGGCGAAGCTGCTGTTTGCGGAGTTGGCGGCGTGATTCGATTTCCTCGGGGAGGCGTTGGCATTGGGGATCGTCGGGAAAGCGTTCCATGATGAGTTGGGCTTCCTGCATCGCCGCGCCCCAGGCCTCGCCCTTGATGTGCCGATCGACGGGCGCCAGCATCTCGGCCAGCTCCCGGCGCTGAATATCCGTGTGCTTGGCGGTGATCTCCTTGCGGAACTCGTCCGCCTCCAGTTTGAATCCGAATTGCGTTTCGATGTCGTTGGCGAGCAGGTAGGCGGCCTCCCAATTTTTTTGGGCGATTTCCTCGACGACGGCGCGCCGCACCGCGTCGTGGTCCTTCTCGCGGAAGGCGACGGCCTTGGCGCGGTCGCTCAGGAGTTGCTGCTCGCTGATGAGATTCATCAGGATGGAGATGCCTTCGAGACGGTCGCTGAGCGTGGTCATGAACTCGGCCTGATGGCGAAGATGGCTTCTTCGCGCGGCAGCGAGATTCAGGGCGATGGGGAGGGTGACGAGGATGGCGATAAGACCGAGATATCCCGCGCAGAGAAAGGCGGCGCCGGTGGCGACGGAAGCGGGGGGAGTATCGGTATGACGCAGGAGAATGACCCCCGCGCCCAGGGCCGCCAGGACGGCCAGGAAAGCAATGGCAAAAATCCAGGTGAACGTCGGCAGAGGTCGCTGTTCCATGGGTGCCTCGCGATCAGACCGAAAGAGATGCGGGAACTTACGCTATGATTAGCCTACGCCGGGAGATGCCGGCAAGTCAATGTTTTGTATTTTGCGCCGGCGGCGGTTTTGACGCGCCCGACGGGCTGCCGAGGAGGACCGGCTCGGCATCGGTGGTTTGCAGCCCCTTTTTGGCCTCCCGCCGAAGCCTCGTTTCCAGCTCCCTTACCATCTGGCTTCGCTCGGCCCCCATCATCCGCAGCATCGCCCAGCCGCATACCACGCAAGCTATGTAAATGAAGTAATTCATTCGCCGATCGGTGCCCTCCGTATCACCATCGGACAGATTACCGCCGGAGGTTTATCTTAAGCAATTTGATGCCGTATCTGGGCACTCTTGGATGGCGATAATCTGTCCAGAGCAATTCGCTGCAACGGGGGTCAAATACGAAGTCGAAGAAATAGCTCACGCAGAGGCGCAGAGGCGCAAAGGAATTAAGAAAACAAGGGCTTCACGTCTCTTACTTCTCTGCGCCTTTGCGCCTCTGCGTGAGATCCTTCTTCAATGGATTTCAAATCGAATCTGGCGAAACGAAAACGGATGCTGTACCATCGCGCCGGTCCGTCGGAAATCCGCAAGAGCGGCGGCTTTCCGAGGATGATTTGAATCTCGGCCTCTTGGCGGAATTGGCAGACGCGTTGGACTCAAAATCCAATGCCCGAAAGGGCGTATCGGTTCGACTCCGATAGAGGCCATTGCGGCCGAGTGGCCGCAATAGAGCAGGAGAACAGGGGAGCAGGAGAGCTAATGAGAATTCATAGCTTCTTCTCCGCATTGATTCTTCGGGCTCTTGGAGCACTTCGCGGTGAATAATCCGACCCGCAAATTTGCGCAGCGTGCGAAGATTTTGATGGATTGCGGCACGGATAGGCTCATTCTTCCCATCCGTGTCAATCCGCCTAATCCGCGGCGAATCTGAATTTTCCCGGTTAATAATGGACATCATAAAGCTACGGTTGCAGAATCGGCCTTGGGGCGCCGTCAACAAAACCCCTGTTTTCGACAGCGCCACGGGGGGTTTTGTCTACGTCTACGGGGGGACCGACTTGAAAAAGCGGCGATCGGGCACGCTGCGCGAGAAAGTGGAATAGTAGATAGTGGAAAGTAGAGCGGACAAAGCGGACTCCTCTACATTTATAGCGGCGAGGTGAAAGAAAAGGACGTGTTTTTGGAAATCGGTGGATTTTTTGGAAATATTTTTTGGGCGGCAGCGGGGATGTGGGTGGACAGTCCCGTTTGTTCGTCCCGTAATTGGACCTGTCCCGTTTGTTTATCCTGGACCTGTCCCGTTTGTTTATCCGCTAAAAAAAGGGGGGCCGGCTTGGCGAGGGCTGGGCCGCTTTGCATTGGGTCTGACGCCAAGTATCATCGTTGGATACAACTCTAGCCAGGAGCGCCTATGGGCCGTTTGCGCCTTGACCCGAAGGATCGCTTGATCCTCGCCAACCAATTTCAGATTTTGGAGAAACTCTATCCCGACGAGGCGGAGTCCTACGCGAAGTACCGCAAAATCGTCCAAAGCGGATATGAGCTTTGCTACGACTGGATGATAGGTCAATTCTCCGATCCGATGTCGGACGATCAATGCCGCGAAGTGATAGAAATCCTCGATATGTATCGGCGGCTAAGGAACAGCTACGCGGAATTGCCGGCCGGGCAACAGCAAGGGATCAGGGCTAGAGACCTTGATTTTCCAGGCTTTGATGGCAACAACGAAAGCGAATACCTTGGTCTGCACGAGTTCTTCCAATCTCAGGACAAATGGCAGGAATTACCGGCGATCAATAGCCACATCCCCACATTGGAAACATACCGGCGCATGCTTGCGGGATATGAACCCTTCAAGCACAATGATCGGTTAACAGCGGCGCAGATTATTCAAATATTGGCGGAGAGGGTTCATCCGGACCGTCGATAAGGAAATTGGCGATCGCGCCGCTAGCCGGAAAAGCGGGTGGATATGGAAAACCCCGGCTTATTCACCGACCCTCCGTCTTCAAGGGTGGCGCAACGGCCGAAGCTCCTTGCGCTCGTACCGCTGCTCATTTTATTGCTAGGCTTGATTGGCTTTGCCTGGTGGACTTCCCGTTATCGTTATGAATTCTTTCAAGAGAGCTGGTACCTAAATTTCTGGTCATTCTGGTTGACCGCAACCGGAGCGATAGTTGGAACTGCCGCATATTGGATCGCGATATGGCAGATCGCCCAGTCCCGCGAGCTAGCGCGGCAGGCAGTTGACGCCGCCTCGGCCGCGAACCGCGCAGTAGAAATAACTCTTCAGCGCCTCGCCGGCGTTACGGCCTTCGTTGATCTTACAGACCTTTGCGCGATTTCAAGCTCCGTTTGCATCTTCCTTCGCACAAAAAAATACGAACTCGCCAACGATCGCTTGTCCGACCTGCGACGCGCCATGGCGCGCGTTCAACCTCACGTTCAAATCGGTTTGACCCTCCTTGAAGACGAAAAGGAGCAAATCGCGAGTGATATCGACACCATGCAGAAACTTCTCTTGAATCGTGTGGCTGCGCCAACATCGGTGACGCCAACAGATTTGGCGAATCAAATTAACAAGATGCATATCATCGATGGCCAGCTTAACGAGGCCATGAGCCGCGCGACGCAAAAACTTGGAGAAAACCATGCCCGTGCCTAAGCAACTTGTCGAATTTCTCGACGTACTCACGAAGAACACGCAAGAAAACAAGGTTAGTTGGATGGAGCCGACCCGATCAGGGCGATTCACTACGGAGATAGCAGGAGTAGCGGTGCAAATTTGGAAGTGGAGTCGCACATATTTGGACGAAAGTGGCATACTACGGGATGAGGACGTTATTAGTTTGCAACTTTTTTCGGGGGATAGTCACGAAATCATTGGCGCCGAAGTCGGAAGTTCGGAGTCGGAATATGGCGCGCTCGAAGACCTGCATCAAAGCGCGCTCGTGCGGGCACGGGACGTGGGAAATGTGGTGAGCAAGCTCCTAGCCCGGCTGAAAGCGGGACCTATCGAGCAGGCAAGAGCTACTGCAGCAACTACCTTTCCGGGAACGTGGCAGCTGCGCTTTGCAAGCACAAGTAGCACAAGGCGGGGGGTGGAGTTGTTTGTCATTGCCGGTAACAGCACATATCGCACGTACTCGGGCGCCAGCTATGAAATCGCGGAGGTACGACGCAACGAGCCCAGTAGCATTCTTACTTTTGAGAAGCGAGGCATCCAACAAGGGAAACGAACTGGCCAAAATAGGTTACGAATTATCGACGCTGCCCACTTGGAGGGAGAGGAACTAATGAATCCTGGTGGGGAAATCTTTAAGGTGGCCTACGAGAAGGTTGCCGAAGGGGCGTCGAGTGACAAGCCAAATCCCTCCGACATCTTGATGGGCAAGTGGAAACATACTTGGGAGAGGCACACTGGACAGGTCGTCATTGACAGACAAATGAACTACTACTATGAGGGCGAGGGCGCGGGCCCGTCGGCCAAAAAGCACTTCAAAGTTGAGAATATAAGATATGCTGAAGGCAGGATTACCTTTACTCTAAAAGACGCAGCAAGCGGAGCTCAAGACAGCGTTCAAGCCGTTGATCTGATAAATGGCAATTTGCTTCAGGGATGCGTAGAAGGCCAGCCTCAGAATACGAGAGTTTACGCGCGAACGTAGAAATGAACTGGGAGGTCGCCAATGGCCTTCCGCCCTTTCGGTACGCTTTACTTGGTAAGCGTTTGGCCGAATCCGTGGATCTTGGGAAACCACCTCTAACCAGTTGGAGGTTGCAACTGGCCTGTCAAAGCCAATTTGGAAGTTCGGGGAATTGGTGACACTGCTGAATCGACCGCAATGCGGATGGTCCACGATAGCAGGAGGTCAGCGGCCTACGCCGACAAACACGCGATTGCCCCACCGCCCCCAGGCCGACTATTCACTTGTCAAAGAGGAATATTATTCGGTGCAGGAATGTTGCAAAATCGACCGGACTATTCGGGCGATCACGATCTCTTCGTCGGTGGGGATGATTCGAATCGCGATGCGGCTTTGGTCGGCGGATATGACGTCGCAGCCGCGGGTGTTTCGGAATGCGTCGACTTGCAGGCCCAGGAACTCCAAGCCTTCACAAATCCCCGCACGCACTTCGGGAGCGTGTTCTCCGATTCCGCCGGAGAAGACTAGGGTGTCCAGGCCGCCGAGAGTGGCGGTTAACGCGCAAAGATGTTTTTTGGCTTGGTAGCAGAATAAATCGACGGCGTCGGCGGCGCGGGGATCGTTGACGCGGGCGGCCAATAGATCGCGCATGTCGGAACTGGTTTCCGAGACGCCCAGCAAGCCGCACTGTTGGGAGATGAATTTGTCCATTTGCTCGTTGGAGAGGTTTTGGTCCTTCATCAGGTAGACCAGAAGACCGGGGTCCAGATCGCCGGGGCGGGTGCCCATGACCAAACCGGAGGTTGGGGTGAAAGCCATGGTGGTGTCGATGGGCTTGCCGCCGCGGACGGCGGCCATGCTGGCGCCGGAGCCGAGATGAGCGAGGATGATCCGGCCGTTGGCAATCTCCGGGCCGGCGAGGGCGGAGAGTTGGCTCATCAGGTAGGTGTAGGACAGGCCGTGGAATCCGAAGCGGCGGACGCCGGCGTCATGGTAGCGGCGGGGGATGGGGAGAAGTTGGGCGACGAGCGGGAGGTTTCGGTGGAAGGCGGTGTCGAAGCAGGCGATCTGGGGAATGTCGGGAAATGCCTGGCGAAAACCTTCGATCAGTGCGATTTCGCGTGGGAGGTGGGCCAGATCGAGCGGCTGGGTTCGGCGAAGCTCGGCGATCGATTCCTCGGTGATGAGTTGGTTGTCGAGCAGGTGCATGCCGCCATGGACGATGCGATGTCCAATGGCGCCGATGGCTGATTTGCCAATCCGCTGATGCAGGTAATTCACGATGCTTTGAACGCCGGCATGGAAGGTCGCGGCGACAACGGGGAGCGTTTCGGGGTCGGAGGAATTGTCGCGCGTGGCCGTCAGGCGCGCGCCTGGGGTTCCGATGCGCTCGACTTGCCCGCTGAACAACCGCTTTGTAGTGGAGGAAAAGACGGCGAATTTGATGCTCGACGAACCGCCGTTGACGGTGAGGGTCAACGGGGCTTTCTCGGCCACTGAATTGATTTCCATATTGATCTCTCCTATGGACCGCATGTTCACGCGGCTGGTGCGGCGGTCGTCGGTATCGGAACGGTTGGTTTTTTGATTACGGACGAGGCATGAGCAGAGTCCAGGAACTTATAGGCAAGGAGTTTCACGCGGTCGTTGAGGAGGAACCAAGCCAGAGCGTATCCCCAGACGAACAGCGCCCAACCCCAGCCGAGGGGCGTCATAAAGAGCCCATAGACTGCGATGAAGGTGGCGAGGATTTGTGTGCCGAGGACGGCGATCCAGAGGATTTTCGCGGGGCGTATGGACCAGAATGGGCCGCGCGTGCGCGTGAGGAATATCGTGAGATGTCCGGCGACGGACAGCTTCAGGTACATCAGCGTCTGGACGTGGGGGCGATCGAGGCGAAAGACGCGCTCGCCAAGATAAAAGAGGCCAAACGCGGAGGCGACCCCGATGAGGCCAAGCACCGTTGAGATACCCAGCACCATGCGCATGTTCCAGGCCTCGGGCTGGTGCTTGTAATGAACGTTGTCGTAGGCAATGGATAGGATTGCACCGTCGTTGAGCAATGCCAGCATGACGATCATTACCGCCGTCAATGGATAGAAGTTGAAGATCAGGATCGAGAGCGTCATGAAGAACAGAACGCGCAGGGTCTCGGCGATGCGGTAGATGGCGTAGCTATTCATGCGCTGAAAGATGCGACGGCTTTCCTTGATGGCGTCGATGATTACGGATAGGCCGGGGGTGAGAAGCACGATGGCCGCCGCGGCGCGCGCCGCATCGGTCGCCCCGGAAACGGCGATGCCGCAGTCGGCTTTCTTCAGCGCGGGGGCGTCGTTCACGCCGTCGCCGGTCATCCCGACGATATGGCCGCGCTTTTGCAGGACATCGACAATGTGGAACTTGTGCTCCGGGAATACCTGGGCGAAGCCGTCGGCCTTCTCGATGGATTCGGAGACGGCGGTCGTTTCCTGGCGTTTGGCGTCGCCCAAGCCGCCGGCATCGAGAATGTCTGCCCCCATTCCCAATGTCTTGGCGGTTTCGCGGGCGATGGCCAGGGCATCGCCCGTGACCATCTTGACGTTCACGCCCATTTGCCGCGCGGTCGCGATGGTCGCCTTGGCATCTTCCCGCGGCGGATCGAAGAGGGGCAACACGCCGAGAAGCTCCCACTTGCCCTGTTGATCGGCACGGGCTGCGCCCAACGAACGGAAGCCGCGTATGGCAAATTCGTTGACGGCCTTTTCGACGGCGGGCTTCACCTCGTTGGCGTTGGCGGCCATCTGCAATATCACCTGGGGCGCACCCTTGGTCACATAGAACTGTTTTCCATCGGCGGATTTGACGGTGGCTTCGGTGCGTTTGTGCACGGGGTCGAACGGCTGAAAATGGACGACCTGAAAGCTCTTAAAGGCTTGGTCGTCCTTCACGCCGCCGATCACGGCCAGGTCGATGGTGTCCTTGTCTTCCGCGCGAGAAGCCAGTGCGGCACAGAGGATCACCTGTTCGGCAGGGACACCGTTGACGCAGAACGGATCGCCCAGCGTCAGTTTGTTCTGGGTCAGGGTGCCGGTTTTGTCCGAACATAGCACGTCCACGCCCGCCAATTCCTCGATGGCCACCAACCGGCTGACAATGGCCTCTTTTTTGGCGAGCAGGCGCGCACCGACCGCCATGGTTACGGACAACACCGTCGGCATCGCGACGGGAATCGCGGCGACGGTCAGCACCAAGGCGAACTGCAATGTGGTGAGGATCCGGTCGCCGCGGAAGATTGCGACGGTGATGATTACCGCCACCAGAGCCACCGCGAGGACGATCAGATAATTGCCAATCTTCAGCACGGCGCGCTGGAAATGGCTGACGGTGTGCGCTTCCTGTACCAGTTGCGCCGTCTTGCCGAAGTAGGTGTGTGTGCCGGTGGCATAGACCAGTGCGTCGATTTCACCATGACGAATGATGGAACCGGAAAACACCGCCTCGCCGGATTTGCGCTCGGCAGGCAATGACTCGCCGGTCAGCGCGGACTGATCCACCTCCAGCGGGTCGCCGGCCAGCAAGCGCGCATCCGCCGGCACAATGTCACCCAGGCGCAATCGAATGACGTCGCCCGGCACCAATTCGCGCGCCGCCGGGGTGATCCACTTCCCATCCCGTTTCACCCGGGCCTTGATCGCCAGCTTGGCCTTGAGGGCGGCGATGGCGTTGCCCGCCTGGCGTTCTTCCCAGAATCCGACCAGGGCGTTGGCCACAAGCAAAAGGAGAATGATGAAGAAATCCGGCCAGTGCCGGACCACTCCCGACAGAATCACCGCCACCTCGATCATCCATGGGATGGGACCCCAAAAATAGGAGAGGAATTTAAGAAACAGATTGGTCTTCTTTTCCTCGATCTCGTTAGGGCCATATTGGGTCAGCCGTTTCTGCGCTTCGGCTTGACTGAGGCCGTCCTGCGACGATTGCAACTGCTTCTGCAAATCGGCCATGGGCAGGGATTTCAAATCGGCCTTGGCATCGGGCATCGATCCCGGCTTCGATTCGGGAGCCTTGGGCTGATCGGCATTGGGTTTCATATTGGTATTCTTTCCGGGTTGTTTTAGATCTCATGTTTTGTCCATCGCGGCGTTGTATTCGCCACGGCGCGCAGCCCGGTTGCATTTGGCGCGGTGAAGCAGGGCGTGTTGGGCGGACTTCACGTTGGCGTCGCGGCCCGACCAGATTTCCAAAGCCGGTTGCTGGATCGCACGGGAAAATGAGAAGGTGAGAGTCCAGGGCATTTTGGAGGCGAATCGAACATTCATCGCGTTCAGGCGAGCCGATGCCAGTTCGGCTGGCTGGCCGCCGGAAAGGAATGCAACTCCGGGGACGGCGGCGGGGACCGTTCTCAATAGGCACTTTACCGTGGCGTCGGCGACGTGCTCCACGTCGAGCTGATGCGGGCAGTCTTTTCCCGGCAGCACCATGTTGGGTTTGAGGATCATGCCTTCCAGCATCACGCGCTGAGAATTGAGTTGATTGAAAACCGCGCGAAGGACTTGCTCGGTTACTTCAAAACATCGTTGCAGATCATGCGAGCCCTCCATGAGCACTTCCGGCTCGACGATCGGAACCAATCCGGCCTCTTGGCAGATCGCGGCATAGCGAGCCAGGGCGTGCGCATTGGCATCGATGCAGCCCGGAGTGGGGATGCCGGCGTCGATGGCAATCACGGCCCGCCATTTGGCGAATCGGGCGCCCATCCGAGAATATTCCCGCACGCGAATGACCAATCCATCCAAGCCCTCGGTGATCTTCTCGCCGGGAAAACCGGCCATGTCCTTGGCGCCGGCGTCAACTTTGATGCCTGGAATGATTCCCGCATCGGTGATGGCTTTGACAAGAGAAGTGCCATCTTTCCTTTGCTGGCGGATCGTCTCGTCATAGAGGATTGCGCCACTAATGCAGTCCCCGAGACCGGGCGTGGTTACAATCAACTCCCGATAGGCGCGCCGGGCCTCCTCGGTTTGGGGAATTCCCAACCTGGCAAATCGTTTGTTGCAGGTGGGATTGCTTTCATCCATCGCCAGCAGGCCCTTGTCGCCGGCGAGCAGCGCCTTCGCGGTGTCGTCAAGCTCTTTGGCATTCATTTGGGTTTGCTCCATTTCAATTGTTGGGGCTTGGCGCGTCCTTAAGCCATCGCAACGCGGCTTCATGGTCGCATTCCGGGAAGTGTTTGATCTTCGCTCGTACAAGATGGGCGGCGATCCTGGGAATTTGGGTGAGAAGGCTGCTATCGCTCACCAGAGCCAATCTTTGAATCTTTTGGTGATGGCTCTCGATAAACCGCACGTGAGCGAGAACCGCTTCGAGATTCACCCAGCCAGGGAAGGCTTTCGCGTGGATCATCACCCCACGCAATTTGCCATGTTCCGCGATGTATGGATCGATCTCATGGGCCAAGCCCACAAAATCGGCCGCTTCGAGCGGAGCTTGGGGTTCGAGAACGAGGATCCCTTCTGGCGAAAGTAGTTTGTGATGGAGCATGGGTCTTTCTCTTTCTGGACATCGGAATGTTGAATTCAAAACTACTCGATATTTTCCATTGGTTGATTTCAGTCCTTTTGGAAAGCTAAATTCCCCACCTCCAGTTGCGAATTTCCGGCAGGTCCTGGCCGTTTTTGCAGATGTATTCGTGGTGCTCGATCAGCTTGTCTTTGAGCTGCTGTTTCAGGTAGACGCCTTTGTCGCCGGTCTGCGGCAGGCGGTCGATGGCGTCCATCACGAGATGGAAGCGGTCCAGTTCATTCAGCACGGTCATGTCGAAGGGCGTGGTGATGGTGCCCTCTTCCTTGTAGCCACGGACGTGGATGTTGTCGTGGTTGGTTCGGCGATAGGTCAGGCGGTGGATCAACCATGGGTAGGCATGGAAGGCGAAGATGACGGGCTTGTCCTTGGTGAAGAGCTCGTCGAAATCGATCTCGCTCAACCCATGCGGGTGCTCGGACTGAGGCTGGAGCTTCATGAGATCGACGACGTTGACCACGCGGATTTTCAGGTCGGGCAGACGTTGGCGCATAATGGAGACGGCGGCGAGAGTTTCCAGGGTGGGCACGTCGCCGCAGCAGGCCATCACGACGTCGGGGGCGGCGTCCTGGTCGTTGCTGGCCCATTGCCAGATTCCGATGCCCTCGGCGCAGTGCCTGACGGCGGCATCCATTGTCAGCCATTGCGGAGCCGGGTGTTTACCGGCGACAACGACGTTCACGTAGTGCCGGCTGCGCAGGCAGTGGTCCATTACCGACAGGAGGCAGTTTGCATCGGGCGGAAGATAAACGCGCACGACCTCGGCCTTTTTGTTCACGACGTGGTCGATGAAACCGGGGTCCTGGTGGGTGAATCCGTTGTGATCCTGACGCCAAACGTGCGAGGCCAGGAGATAGTTCAGGGATGCGAGCTTCCGCCGCCACGGCAGGTGCGAAGTAACCTTCAGCCATTTGGCGTGCTGGTTGAACATCGAATCGATGATGTGGATGAACGCCTCGTAGCAGTTAAACAGACCGTGGCGTCCGGTGAGGAGGTAGCCCTCGAGCCAGCCCTCGCATTGGTGCTCGCTGAGCATTTCCATGACGCGTCCGGCGGGGGAGAGGAATTCGTCGTTGGGCACGGTTCGGGCGTCCCATTGGCGCTGGGTCGTTGCAAACAGCGCTTCCAGGCCGTTGGAGAGCGTTTCGTCGGGGCCAAAGACGCGGAAATTCCGCTGCTCGTTGTTCAGCTTAGCCACGTCGCGGAGGAACGGGCCGAGGACGTGGGTATCGCCGATGCCGGGTGCCCCCGGCGTAGGCACGTTGGCAGCGTAATCGCGGAAATCGGGCATGCGAAGGTCGCGGAGGAGAATGCCGCCGTTGGCGTGGGGGTTGGCGCCCATGCGTCGCTGGCCCTTGGGAGCAAGCTCGGCCAGTTCGGGCTTGAGGCGGCCTTGTTCATCGAAGAGTTCCTCCGGCCGATAGCTTCTCAGCCAGTCTTCCAACAGCTTGAGGTGTTCGGGATGGGTGGCCGGATCGGACAGCGGCACCTGATGCGAACGGAACGTTCCTTCAACCTGGAGACCGT
Organism: Tepidisphaeraceae bacterium; assembly: GCA_050014015.1. Classification (GTDB taxonomy): domain Bacteria; phylum Planctomycetota; class Phycisphaerae; order Tepidisphaerales; family Tepidisphaeraceae; genus PALSA-1353. The sequence goes on along the minus strand of JBEKEC010000017.1, from coordinate 35,396 downwards.
CGATCACCTTGGGCCCCGTCCAGCCCTTGGGTGAATTGAGGACGATCATCGGCCAGCGCGGGCGCGTGAGATTGCCGTGCACGCGCGCGTCCTGATGGATTTGTTTGATTTGCTCCACGGCTTGGTCGAGGGTCGCGGCCATCGCCTGATGCATCAGGGCGGGCTCGTGGCCCTCGACAAAATAGGGCGTCCAACCGTAGCCGCGAAGCAACTGTTCCAATTCCTCGTGCTCGATGCGGGCCAGGATGGTGGGGTTGGAAATCTTGTAGCCGTTGAGATGCAGGATAGGCAGGACCGCGCCGTCGGAGGCGGGATTGAGAAACTTGTTGGAATGCCACGCCGTGGCCAGCGGTCCGGTTTCGGCCTCACCATCACCGACGACGCAGGCGACGATGAGATCGGGATTGTCGAATACGGCACCGAAAGAGTGGCTGAGGGAATAGCCGAGTTCACCGCCCTCGTGGATGGAGCCGGGGCATTCCGGCGAAGCGTGGCTGGGAATTCCGCCGGGAAAGGAAAACTGGAGGAAGAGCTTGCGCAGGCCGGCCTCGTCGGGGCTGACGTTGGGATAGATCTCGCTGTAGGTGCCTTCGAGATAGGTGTTACCGACGACGGCCGGGCCGCCGTGGCCGGGGCCGGAGACGTAGATCATGTTGAGGTCATATTTTTTGATGACCCGGTTCAAGTGGGCGTAAATGAAGTTCTGTCCGGGAGTGGTTCCCCAGTGTCCCAGGAGCATGTGCTTCACGTCCGCAAGGGTGAGCGGGCGCTTGAGCAGGGGATTGTCGTAGAGATAAATCTGGCCGACGGAAAGATAGTTGGCGGCACGCCAATAAGCGTCGATTTTTCGCAGCAGATCGGGTGAAAGCGGACCGTTGGCGCCGCGTTTGAGTTTGGGTTCCATTACGTCGTTTTGCATGGTTTCTTCCTTCAGTTGGATTCTCCGCGATTCTAAGGCGCATTCGCCGCGGGCGTTGGTTGAATCGCGCGTTTGCCCGGTCTCAAGGACAGGTTGTTCGTCATCACGTAGACAAGCATAAGGGCGAGCATCAGGCCCACCGCGAGCCAGACTCGCCAATCTCGATGCGCGTGCCTCCAAAAGTGGTGGCGCGGATGCGCGTGATCCCGTGGCTTGGCCCCTTCGCTTTCCACATCGTGCTTGTCATCGCGCATTTCGTTCCCATCCTGTAAGGCTCGAGGTTCTGTTCCATCAGGTCGATTCCCGGTCATTTATGCGATCTTTAAGCGCCTGAATACGGAGACCTTCACCAAATCCGAGACGAAGGCGAAGGCGATCGCGCCGGCAACGACGCTGCCCAACACGCTCAGCGGCAGTGGCATCATGAGCCAGCCGCGTTCGGCCAGCACCAAGGCGATCAGTAGATCGGCAACGGACGATAAGACGAGCCAACGGCTGGGACGGGGTGAAGACCAAATTCGCCGACGGGCGCGGACGGCATAAGTGGTTGCCTGATTTCCACACACCAGGGCGAAGAACGCCAACGTCTGCAACGTTGCGATGCCCAGCCCCATGCGGAAGTGGCCGATCGCCACAACGCCGACGCAGAACGCCAGTTCGGAAACGCCCATAAAGATACCCGCGATCGTCAGGATGCCGATGCGCCAGCTATTTGGCCGCAGGGACGGGCGGACGTTGTCGGTGGTCAACGACATGCCCAGGAAGTCGCCCGCCATCATCACGATGATCATCAGCATGGGCGTGAGGATCGCGTGGCCGGTCATGATGAGGCCGACGATCAGGAACAGCACCTGCACGATCTTTTTAGTCACGGAGTTCAGGGCGTAGGTGAAGATGCGCTGGAAGGTGATGCGTCCCTCCTTGACCGAGGCAACGATGCCGGCGAGTCCCGGATCGGTGAGCACGACGCCGGCGGCGGACTTGGCGACATCGGTCGCGGTGGATACGGCGATCCCGATTTGCGCCTGGCGTAGCGCGGGCGCGTCGTTGGCGCCGTCGCCGCACATGCCGACGGTGTGACCGGCTTGCTGGAACGCCTTCACGAGTTTGTATTTGTCCTCGGGAAGGACGCCGGCAAAGACGGCAAAATTTTCGGGGCGAACGTCGCTGGGGATCGGCCCGGGCGGGCAGAGCGCGCCATCGAGCCCGACGGCATCGGCGACAATCGCCGCGGTCGCGGGGGCGTCACCCGTGACCATCACCGTGCGGACGCCGAGCGATTTCAGTTCCGTGACCAGGTCGGCGGAATCTTCGCGGGCGGGATCGCTGAGCGCGATCAAACCCATGAGTTGCATCGCCGCGGGCGGCCCGGCCGCGACCGCCAGCACCCGGAAGCCTTTCGCCTCCAGTTCGTTGGCCGCCGCGGGCGCGGTGGGTGACGGGGCCGCTAAACGGCCGACGGAGGCAAAGGCGCCCTTGATGATGCGGACCGTTCCAAGGTCCGGATCCACCGCCGTCGCCTCGGACATTTTCGTCGCGGGATCGAAGGGCACGAAGTGGAAGAGTTTGGCCGGATTAGAAGCGACTTTGCGTGAGGCGGCGGAACGAATGGCCTGGTCCACGGGGTCCTGTCCACCGTCGGAGCTGGCCAGCGCCGCCATCGTCAAGACCCGCGGCTCGTCGAAGCCCGGCATCGGGCAGACCGACGTGACGGTAAGCTGGTTGCGCGTGAGCGTTCCCGTTTTGTCCGCGCACAACACGTCGATGGTGGCCGCTTCATCGACGGCCGAGAGCCTTGTCGGCAAGACGCCCTGGCGTGCCAATGAGCGTGCCCCCAGAGCGCTGGCAAGAGTAAACGTGGCAGGCAGCGCAACGGGGATCGACGCCAGAACCGCCGTTAAAACCAGGGGGATGATCTCCCTTACCGGCATCGCGTGGGCGAGAGCATACGCCACCAGAATGACGATCAGGATGCCGTTGAACACGGCGAGATTGCGCACGACGCGCAGCACGGCTTTTTGCTGTGAACTGACGACATGGGCACTGCGAACCAATTCCGCGGTGCGTCCGAACTTGGTGCGGGTTCCCGTCGCCGTGACCCGGGCCACCGCCTCGCCGCGGTGCACGAGCGCCCCGGCATAGGTTTGGAATCCCGGACCCGCTTCGGCGCCGATCGACTCGCCGGTGAGCATGGATTGATCGAGCAGGACGTTCCCCTCAAGCAATTGCACGTCGGCGGCAACCACGCCGCCGAGCGATAGCTTCACGATGTCGCCCGGCACCAAGTCGGCGGCGGGGCGGTTCTTCCACGCGCCGTCGCGGCGGACCGAGGCAGTCAGCGCCAGGCGCGACTTCAAGGCGGCGAGCGTCGCCTGGGCACGCCCCTCCTGAAAGAAGCCGAGCGCGGCGTTGAACAGCAGGAGCACGGCGATGATGGCGGCTTCGACGTATTTGCCGAGCACCACCTGCAGCACGATCGCCGCTTCCAGCATCCAGGGGATTGGCGCCCACAGTTTTTCCATCGCCATTCGCGCCGGATGGGATGACGTATCGGGCATGGAGTTGGGGCCGAACTGCTCGTACAGGCGGCGGGCCTCTTCGCTGCTGAGACCTTCCGCCGGCTTGGCAGCGGACCCGTTGGCCGAAGCATCGACGGCGGCGGGTGCAGTATGGGGTGAAGCAACCGGCATGTTGGTGCATCTTAGGTGAGAAACGGTGCTCCGGGAAACGGCAAAAACCGGCGCAATCGAACATCAGCGGCGTTTATTTGCGTCGGCTTACTCGTTAAGGGCCAGCGCGTTGTTCACGATTTCCTGGGCCTCGTTCACAATGGCTTGCAGATGTTGCTCGTCGCGGAAACTCTCGGCGTAAATCTTGTAAATGTTTTCCGTGCCGGATGGACGGGCGGCAAACCAGCCGCTCTCGGCCACCACTTTCAACCCGCCGATGGCAGCGCCGTTGCCGGGGGCGCGCGTCAGCTTGGCGGTGATCGGATCGCCGGCGAGCTTCGACTCCTTTACCGCCTCGGGTGACAGCCTTGCGAGGCTGGCCTTCTGTAGCGGTGTCGCCGGTGCATCAATGCGCGTGTAATACGGCGTGCCGAACCGCGCCGTCAGGTCACGAAAATGTTCGCCGGGGTCTTTGCCGGTGCGCGCGGTGATTTCGGCCGCGAGCAAATCCATGATCGGGCCGTCCTTGTCGGTTGTCCACACCGAGCCGTCGAGGCGGAGGAAACTTGCGCCGGCGCTTTCTTCGCCGCCGAAACAGATCGAGCCGTCGAACAGTCCGGGGGCAAACCATTTGAAGCCGACCGGCACTTCGCACAGTTTACGGCCGAGCTTGTCGACCACGCGATCGATCATGGCGCTGCTGACAAGCGTCTTGCCGACCGCCGCGTTTGGCGGCCAGTGCGGACGATGCGTGAGAAGATAGCCGATGGCCACGGCGAGATAATGGTTGGGGTTCATCAAACCGGAGGATGGGGTGACGATTCCGTGGCGGTCGGAGTCGGGATCGTTGCCGAAGGCGACGCGGAATTCATCTTTGAGGCTCACGAGCCCGGCCATCGCATAGGGGCTGGAGCAATCCATGCGAATTTGCCCGTCGTGGTCAACGGTCATGAAGGAGAACGTCGGGTCGAGCTTCGGATTGACGACGGTGACGTTCAGTTTGTAAATGGAATTGATGGGCTCCCAATAAGGCAACGCCGCGCCGCCGAGCGGGTCCACGCCAAGCTTCAAACCGGCGGCGCGAATGGCGTCCATGTCCACGACGTTCCGCAGGTCGTTGACATAGGGCAGAATGAAATCCTGAGCGTGTGTGGTCGGGGCCTTGATGGCGGCGGCAAAGGGCACGCGCAACACGGCGGCATTGTTGCCGCGCAATAATTCGTTGGCGCGATCCTGCACCCAGTCGGTCACGTCGGTGTCGGCGGGTCCGCCGTTGGTCGGATTGTATTTGAAGCCGCCGTCTTCGGGCGGATTGTGCGAAGGCGTGACGACAATGCCGTCGGCAAGACCGGCGGTGCGTCCGCGATTGTGAACGATGATGGCGCGCGAGATGACGGGCGTCGGCGTCACGCCGTCGTTGGGCTGGATGACGGTTTGGACGTTGTTGGCGGCGAGAACTTCCAGGGCGGTGCGCTGGGCGGGGGCGGATAGCGCGTGGGTGTCCTTGCCCACGTAAAGCGGGCCGGTGATTTTCTTGGCGCGGCGGTAGTCGCAAATGGCCTGCGAGATGGCCAGGACGTGCGCCTCGGTAAATGTTCCGAGCAGCGACGAGCCGCGATGTCCGCTGGTGCCGAAGCTGACGAGTTGGTTTGGGTCTGACAGATCGGGTCGGCGCTGGTAATACTCACGTTCGAGGCGGGTCAAATCCACGAGCATTTCCTTGGGAGCCGGTTTGCCCGCGAGGGGGGAAATCGCAGTATTCATGGTTAACGTCTCCACGACATTCGACCCCCACCCCAACCCTCCCCCTGAGTACATGGGGAGGGGGAAATTGCAATTACTTCGGTTGATGCAGGATCGCTCCGGTATCCGCGCTGGTTACCTGGGCGGCATAGCGGGCCAGATAGCCGTAATCGATTTTCGGAGGCGGACGTTTCCAGGCGGCTTTTCGGCGGGCGAGTTCGGTTTCGGCGACTTCCAATTCGAGACGGCGGTTGTTGATGTCGATGTGGATGGTGTCGCCGGGGTGGACAAGGGCGATGGGGCCGCCGGCGGCGGCTTCGGGGGAGACGTGCCCGATGCACGCGCCGCGTGTTCCGCCGCTGAACCGGCCGTCGGTAACCAAGGCGACGCTTTCGCCGAGTCCGCGGCCCATGATGTTGGCGGTTGGAGCGAGCATTTCCTGCATTCCCGGCCCGCCGCGCGGGCCTTCGTAGCGGATCACGACGACGTCGCCCGACTTGACCTTGCCTTCCAAAATACCCTGAGCGGCGGATTCCTCGCTTTCAAAGATGACGGCTGGGCCGCGGAAATTGTGCATGCTGGGTGCGACCGCGCCGGTTTTCATGACCGATCCGTTGGGAGCAAGATTGCCGAACAGCACCGCCAGCCCACCGCGCTCGCTGTAGGGGTTGTCCAGCGGCCGGATGACGTCGGTGTCCTTCACGAAGGCATTGGCGACGTTTTCGCCGAGCGTCTTGCCCGTGACGGTCATGCAATCGAGATTGAGCGCGCCGGGTTTGCCGGAGAGGGTCTTGAGGATCGCACTGATGCCGCCGGCGCGATCGACGTCTTCCAGGTGATACTTGCCCGCCGGGGCCACCTTGCACAGGTACGGCACGCGGGCGCAGACCTCGTTGAGATGCTTGAGGTCAAAGGGGGTGCCCGCCTCGATGGCCACCGCCAAGGTGTGCAACACGGTATTGGTGCTTCCGCCCATGGCCACGTCGAGGGCGAAGGCGTTGTCAAACGACTTGGGCGTCAGGATGTCGCGCGGACGGACGTTCTTTTGAACGAGCTGGACGATGTGATGTCCGGCAAGCTTGAACAACTCATCGCGGCGCGGATCGGTCGCCAGAATGGTGCCGTTGCCCGGCAACGCCAGGCCGAGCGCCTCGCAGAGGCAGTTCATGCTGTTGGCGGTGAACATGCCGGAGCACGAGCCGCAGGTTGGACAGGCGTATTGCTCGATTTCGGTGAGTTGCTGGACGGTCATTTTTCCGGCTGAGACCTGGCCGACGCCTTCAAAGACTGTGATGAGATCGATGATCTTTCCCGACGGCGTGACGCCGGCCTTCATCGGTCCGCCGCTGACGAAGATCGCGGGAACGTTCACGCGCGCGGCGGCCATCATCATCCCCGGCACGATCTTGTCGCAGTTGGGGATGCAGACCACGCCGTCGAAACAATGCGCCCGCAACATGGTTTCGACGCAATCGGCGATCAACTCGCGGCTGGCGAGTGAATACTTCATGCCGACGTGGCCCATGGCGATGCCGTCGTCGACGCCGATGGTGTTGAACTCAAACGGCACGCCGCCGGCGGCGCGGACCGCCTCACGGACCTTGCGGCCGACGACGTCCAGGTGCGCGTGGCCGGGAATGATCTGCACGAACGAATTGCAGACCGCGATGAACGGCTTGTCGAAATCGGCGTCGCTTTGGATAACGCCGGTGGCCCGCAACAAGCTGCGGTGGGGCGCTCGGATCATTCCCTTTTTGATGGTGTCGCTGATGGCCATATCTCACGTTCTCCTGGGGAGCGAATGGTAACAGAAACCGGCGGAGCGAAACATATCCAATTGGATTGACAAGGCCCATTTGGATGGGTTAAGGAAATTGGCACGCATGGCTGCCAAACGCCGCAAGATCGACCGCGAAGAACGTCGGGAAAACGTCATGCGTCCCAGCCCATACCTTGGCTATGACCGCGATGAATTGGGGCTTTATTTTAACGACCGCGGCGCGGCGGAGTTGGCTGAATCCCAGTTTCGCCGGGCGGTTTGGCTGAATCCGTACGAGCCGGAATTCAAAGTTCACCTGGCTGAATGCCTCTATCGCCGCAAGCAATACGTCGAAGCCGCGAAATGGGTGGCGGAGGCGTTGAAGCAGAAGCCGGAACACCATGGGGCGCGCAACCTGCAACAGTGGATCAAGCAGCGGGCTGCTATGCGCGCGCCTTGAAGGGATTTTCAAAGACCGCGGCCTTGCCCAATTCGGCTTCAATTTCCAGAAGCCGGTTGTACTTGGCCATCCGTTCGCTACGGCAAGCGGAACCGGTCTTGATCTGCCCGCCGCCCATGGCCACCGCGAAATCCGCCATGAAAGCATCCTCGGTTTCGCCGGAGCGGTGGGAGATGACGTAATTCCATCCGGCTTTCCGGCACATCTCGATCGCCTCGACGGTTTCGGTCACGGTGCCAATCTGGTTCAGCTTGATGAGAACCGCGTTGGTGGCTTTCTCCGCGATCCCACGAGCGATGAATTTGGTGTTGGTGACGTAGATATCGTCGCCGACGATTTGGATTTTGGCGCCTAATGCCTTGGTGTGCTGAACGAACCCAGCCCAGTCGTTTTCGGCCAGACCGTCTTCGATGGAAACGATTGGATATTTGCCGATCCAGGAAGCGTAGAGCGCGGTCATTTCATCGCTGTTCTTGCGGCCTTGCTTGGACTTGGCGAGGTTGTATCCACTCTCTTCAAAGAACGAGCTTGCGGCCGGATCGAGCGCCAACGCAACGTCTTTGCCTGGTTTGAACCCGGCGGCGCCGATGGCTTCCACGATGACATCGCAGGCTTCCTCGTTGCTCTTGAGATTCGGAGCAAACCCGCCTTCGTCGCCGACGCCGGTGTTGTAGTTCTTTTTGTGAAGAATCTTCCTCAGGGCGTGGAAGGTCTCGGCGCCGTAGCGCAACGCTTCGGCGAACGTCGGCGCGCCGATGGGCATGACCATGAACTCCTGGAAATCCACGCTGTTGTCGGCGTGCTTGCCGGCGTTGAGGATGTTCATCATGGGCATCGGAATCCGGCAAGATCCGGAGCCGCCGAGATAGGCGTAGAGCGGAAGCGACGCGGCGGAGGCGGCGGCCCGCGCGACGGCCATGGACACGCCCAGGATCGCATTGGCGCCGAGTTTGGCCTTGTTGGGGGTGCCGTCGAGGTCGATCATCAGGCGATCGATCTCGCGCTGATGGGACGGATCGAGGCCGCGGAGTTTGGGGGCGATCGTGTCGTTGACATGGGCCACGGCCTTGAGAACGCCCTTGCCGCCGTAACGTTTTGAATTCCCATCCCGAAGCTCGACGGCTTCGTTCTCGCCGGTGGATGCGCCGGAGGGCACGGAGGCGGCGGCCGTTGTGCCATCGGTTAAGGTGACAAAGGCCCGCAGCGTCGGGTTGCCGCGCGAATCCAATATTTCCATTGCTCGAATTGAAGCGATCTGACGGTTCACGGTTATCTCCTTGTAATGGTGATGTAAGTTGTCGAACGTTTCCTCAAGCTCTAACTGATTCCGGACCGACCCACAAGTACCTCGATGGCTCGAATCCAGGAGTTCTTTTCCGGGCCGATCTCTTCCGTGCGGTGATCGTGGGATTGTTTTTCAATCAACTGCCTCATTTCGTCGCACAACGCCTGATACTTGCCGCGGTGCATTTCGATGATTCGGTGGCGCGCGGCATCATCACGAAGCAGCCCACACAAATCGCCAAGGTGCGGAATGCAAAGCACCGCGGGTCCTTCCCAGGCGGCTTTCAGTTCCGGGTCATCAACGTGGGTAACCAGGTGCCACAAGAGACCCTCGTGCGATTTAGCTTCCTGGCGGCAAAATAGACAAACCTGGGCGCCCAACCGCGCCGGTGGCTTGCGGAAGCGCGATGCCGCACGTGTGCCGCCGAGCGCGGGAAGCGCCGATCCCAGCACGTCCCGGAACAAAATCGCGCTCCCCAGCGCATCTCCGAACCGGGCCAACTGCCAGCTATGGCGATGGCACAGGCCGCGATCGCGGCGGATCTGATCGCGCAGTCCGGCGTCGTTGACGCTCTCGTACAGGAAGCCGTCCATCGCGTGGTGGGTGTCATCCATGATCCGCGCGCAAACCGGACAACCCGGCTGCTTCATCGCCTCGATGAGCTTGAAGAAGCCGATGAACTTGGCTGGCGGATTTTTCACGACATGCCTCCGGCATCAATGAGCCGAGTGCCGATCTCTTCCAGAGCGCCGATCGCCGCGCCGAGTCGTTCCACGTCGCCGGCCAAGGCGCCGGCGTGAGTTTCTCGCTTTTTCAGGGCGGCCTGGGCGGCGCCGTACGTCGCCGCAATCGTGGCGCCCAGCCGCTCATCGAGCGAACGCCGGAAGCGGCGAAACGTCAATTCGATCTGGTCGTAAAGTTTTTCTCTCAGCTTCCCCGCGTTGTACAGGACGAGGGCTTCGATCTTGTTCCTGAACCGCCGTTCGATTCGGCGGCGGCGAAGCCGCGGAGGGATGAGCACGTCGATCATCCCCGGTGAAATCGGTCCGAATACGTGCTCGTATCGGTACGTGAGCCAGAAGGGCTCGCGCGTCGCGTCAAAAGCGATGGAATTGTCCATTGGGCGATAGGGCACCTCGAAAAGATCGGCGGCCGTCTTGCGGATCGATTCGACCAGTCGGTCCATCCGTTCCTGGTGCGGGTGGAGAACCTCGGCCAATCGCCGGTCAAAAAGTCTGATCGCCTCCTTGAATTCGCCGTCAAACAGATCGGGGATGGCGGTTCTAAGCGACTCCTGCAAGTCGTCGTCGTTCAAGGGCTGGGCGCCGGCGGCGACGATCACCTGATCGAGGACTTGGTTCAGCCGTTGCATGCCACGCTTGCAAAGCCGGTCGTGTTGCTCGTCCAGGAATTCATGGGTTCGCTTCTTGTCACCGGCCAACAGGTCGTGGGCCGCGACGCGCTCCCGATGCAAGTCTTTGATTCGTTGGTCGAACGTCTTCATCCGCGATAGCAGATCCTCCAGCGGCAATTCCAAGGTCCGCAAGGATAGCCGCAGCCGCATGATGACATCCTCCACGATGTCGGCCGCCTTGTGCCGCACGGCTCGCCGCAATGAATCCATCTTATCCCGCGCAAGAAACCCCAAAAGTCGCTCCTCGACTTGGGCCATCCCGCTGTTGCGCCATCGTTCCGAATCGCCGATGGATTTGGCGCTTAACCCTTCTCTGGCTGAGACCGGGAAAATGGGTGATTCAGGGTCTTCCTCGGCCTGCTGAGAAATGACCTTCCGGAAAAACGTTACCGCATCATCAACTTCGGCCGGGTTCAAATAATCGACCTTGTTCAAGACGAAAAACAGCCGATTGACGTTGGGCCGCACCTTTTTGAGAAACTCGACCTCTGCCTGCGTTACCGGCGGGTCAGCCGAAACGAGAAACAGTGCGCCATCGCACTGCGGAAGGAGATGCAGCGTCGTCTCGGTGTTGTGGCGGAGCGTCGATCCGATGCCGGGCGTATCGATGAATACCACGCCGTTCTTCAGTATCTCCGCCGGATGAAACACTTCGACCCTGGCGACGCCAAGGCGGTTGTGCGGGTTGCCTGATTCCGTCACAAACCGGGTCAGAAATCGGCAAAGCTCCGCCGGATCGGTCGTCGTAAATTCCTCGGGGGCGGCTGCGCTGCTGAACACGACTCGCGCTCGCGGAGGGTGACCAAACCGAATCCACGTCGGAATTGCCGTAAGCGGCACAACCGCGGTGGGAAGCACGATCTGGCCGAGCAGCGCATTGAGCAGCGTGCTCTTTCCGCGTTTGAACTGGCCCAGAACCGCCAGGTGGAATTGGCCGGAGGCAAGCCGGTCCTTCAATTCGGTGAGCTTCGCGGCATCCGTTTCGTATGCCGGGCCGAGACTCACCACTTGCTGGATCGCCGCGTCAAGAACTGGCGATAAACTCTCAGCGGTTTTTCCCTCAGCATAAATCATCCCCGCCTCGCTCTACGCTGTTGCACCGGGGGCCTCGCCAAAAAAAAAGCCCTGACGGGCCAGGGCCTGCCAGGGCAAATTTCAGTCTCCCAGCGGACCGTCGGCCCGATAGGAGTCATTGGTCCCGATGAATCGGGACGATTGCGGCGAACTCCACCGCCTTTATGCGACGAATCATAATGGCGATTGGCTTGGATTTCAAACGTATTGACTCGCAACCGGCCGATTCTAAAATAATCGTGGCCTTGGGGATGGAGTCCCCCGCATAACCGCCTTTTCGGCTAATGACTCCTGCCGCGATGAACCCGCAGGCGGGAGTGGTGCAATCACTGCATACCTCGCCTGTCGGCGAGTTTTTTTGTTTCGGCCGAGGAGGCGTTATGACGCACGTTTGGGCTCAAGCATCGCTCTGGCTGGCACTGGCGCTGGTGGCGACACTTCTGTCGATTTGGTTCCGCATCGCGACAGCCCTGTCGGAAATCGTCGTGGGGACCGTGGCGCAACTGGTGATCGGCGCCCTGGTCGGCACGGCTGCGCTGGGGGCGAACGAATCCTGGATCACCTTCCTTTCCGGCACGGGGGCCATCGTGCTTACCTTCCTGGCCGGCGCCGAATTGGACCCAAAGGTCTTCCGCGTCAAGTGGAAGGAAGCGACGGTCGTCGGTCTGATCGCGTTTTTTTCGCCGTTCTTCGGTTGCGCGGCCATTGCGCGATACGTGCTGCATTGGGGGCCGCAGGCGAGTTGGCTCTGCGGCATTGCCCTATCGACGACTTCGGTAGCGGTGGTCTATGCCGTCATGCTGGAGTTGGGGTTGAACAAGACTGACTTTGGCAAGGCCATTCTGGCGGCCTGTTTCATCAATGACCTGGGCACGGTGATCTTCCTGGGTTTGGTGTTTGCTCCGTTCACTGTGCGTACGCTGGCGTTCGTGGTTGGATGCCTGGTGGTTTTTCCGCTGATCTTCTGGCTGACGCCGAGATTCTTCCGCTGGTACGGCGATCGCCCCTCTGAACTGGAAGCCAAGTATCTGCTGCTTCTCCTGTTCGGGATGGGCGCTGTGGCGGCGTGGGCGGACAGCGAGGCGGTGCTGCCGGCGTACCTGATCGGCATGGTGCTGGCCGGGACGGTCGGCAAAAATCACCTGCTGGTGCGAAGGCTCCGCACCCTCACGTTCGGGCTGCTGACGCCGTTCTATTTCATCCGCGCCGGCTCGCTCGTTTCGGTGCCGGTCCTGCTGGCAACGCCCCTGATTTTCCTCGTGCTGTTGCTGGCGAAGATGGCGACGAAATTTGTCGGCGTCTATCCCATCACCAGAGCGTTGGGTTACGTCAAGCAGGAGGGGTTGTATACGACAATGCTGATGTCCACGGGTTTGACGTTCGGAACGATATCCGCGCTGTTCGGGCTGAATCACAAGATCATCACGCAGGCGCAATACTCGCACGTGGTTGCGACGGTCATCGCCAGCGCCGTGATTCCGACGCTCATCGCCAATGCCTTCTTCCTGCCTCGTTATTTGCTGCCTCGGCAATCCGAAGGTGCGCCGGCCGCTGGAGAATCCACCGCCTCGCCGGTAAAGTCTGGCCAACTGAACACAATCAGCGAGTGAGGAACCCCCATGTACAAAGCAATTCTCGTTGCATACGACGGTTCCACGGCGGCGGCGCATGCCTTTCATTCGGCTTTGGAACTGGCCGAGCGTTTGGGCTCCAGCTTGGGCGTGGTTTCCGTGGCACAACTGCCGGAACCCCCCACGATGGTCGAGACCACGGCGATTTTGGACTTGGCCAAAACGCACTACGAGAAGGACTTCAAACGGCTGCGTGTGGACGCGAAGGCACGCGCCATTGAATTGCAAACTCATGTCGCTGTCGGCCATGCCGCGGACCAGATCATTCACCATTCGGTCGAGTTCAAAGCGGACCTGATCGTGATGGGTCATCGCGGCGGAAGCCGGATGAAGGAATGGCTGCTCGGATCGGTCTCCAAACGGGTTTTGTCATACGCGCCGTGCTCGGTGTTGATCGTGAGGTAGGGGCGGCGAGCAGTATTCCCACATGATTGTCATCAGTCCACGTTGATATGGCATTTGCGATTCCTGTCCTTGGTAATGACGATGCCGAGCCGATGATGACGGTTTCGGACAGCGGCCGGGCAACGATTGCCGGGGACTTGGCCGGCCTGGACGTTGGCGAGGTTCGGTTTGATCGTCACGACCGGCTTCTGTATGCGACGGATGCTTCGCTGTATCAGGTTGAGCCGATTGGGGTGGTGTTGCCGCGGGATGCCGAGGGGCTGCGGCGAGCGATGCGATATTGTGGCGAGCAGGGGGTGGCGGTGTTGCCGCGTGGCGGGGGGACGAGCCTGGCCGGTCAAGGGGTTAATCATGCGGTGATTTTCGATCTGTCGCCGAATTTTCGCCGGGTGGTGGATATCGACGCGGCGGGTCGGAGTTGCCGGGTCGAGCCGGGCGTAACGATCGACGAGTTGAACCGCGAGCTGGCGGAGCGGGGAACTGGTCTTTTCTTTGCGGTGGACCCGGCGTCGATGGCTCAAGCGTCGATCGGGGGTTGCATCGGCAATAACGCGGCGGGAGCGCGTTCCGTGCGGTATGGTCGAACCAGCGAAAATCTTGCCGGAGTTCAAGTCGTTCTCTCGAATGGTGAGGTGACCTGGCTGGAGCCGGGGGCGGGGCGGCGGGATGCGGGGGCGCTGCGGCTTGCCCAGCAGGTTCTGTCGGTCGTTCAGCGTTACGGCGATGAGATTCGCCGCAAATTCCCCAAGCTGGTGCGGCGCAATGCGGGGTATGGACTGGATCTGATTCTGAGCCAACTGGACCGCGGGGTGGTCGCCGAGGACCTTGATCTTTCCGGTCTGATATGCGGAAGCGAAGGGACGCTGGCGATTGTGATTGGGGCGAAGCTAAAGCTTCACCCGACGCCGGCGGCGCGGGGACTGGCGATCGCGGCATTCGAATCGGTCGATGCGGCCATTGAATCCGTGCCGGCAATATTGGCCAGCGGCGCGTCTGCCGTTGAATTGCTCGATGACGTGGTGCTCGACGCGGCTCGAAACAATACCGAATGCCGGCAGTACGCTGAACTGATTCCGAAAATCCGGGGCGAGAATGCGAATGCGGCGCTGTACGTTGAATATCAGGCGGAGCAGACGGACATATCAGCGATGGATCAGCTCGATTCGCGGTTCGATGCACTGCGCGCGATTATTCCGAACTCGGCCATCGCGGTTTATCGGGATTCCGGGCAGATGCTCCGGGCCTGGACGTTGCGCAAGGCGGGCGAGGCGCTGTTGCACAACGTTTCCGGCACGCGCAAGCCGGTGACTTTCGTGGAGGACAATTCGGTCCCCGTTGAAAACCTGGCGAGATTCGTCAAAGAGTTCCGCCGGATCGTGGCGGCGCACGGGACGTCGGCGGCGTATTACGCGCACGCCTCGGTGGGAGTTCTGCACGTGCGGCCGATGCTCGACCTCCACGAGCCGAAGGACCTTCAATCCATGCGCGACATCGCGATCGAGGTGGCGGAACTGGCCCGCGAATGCGGGGGCGTGATGTCGGGGGAACACGGAGACGGCCGCGCTCGCGGACCGCTTCTGGAGACGTTTTACGGACGGCAATTGATCGAGGCGTTTGCCGAGATCAAAAGGGTCTTCGATCCGGCGGGGATTCTCAATCCGGGAATGATTGTTCGGGCGGGAGCGCCCGGCAGCATCACCGAGCATCTTCGGGTGAAGGCCCAGACGGGCGATTTCAAAACCGGGCAGATGGAGACTTACTTTGATTATTCGGATCAAGAGGGATTTGGCGGGGCGGTGGAACGGTGCAATGGGGCTGGATTCTGCCGAAAAACGTTGGGGGGGACAATGTGTCCCTCTTACCGGGCGACGCTTGATGAGAGGCATTCCACGCGCGGGCGCGGAAACGCGCTGCGATTGGCCATCACGGGGCAGGCGCTGGCGGGTCGCGCGGGCGCACCGGCGTGGGACGACCCGGATACGATGCAAACGCTCGACCTGTGCCTGAGCTGCAAGGCGTGCAAGACCGAATGCCCCAGCAACGTCGACGTGGCGAAACTCAAGGCGGAATACACGGGGCAGCGGTTTAAGTTGAATGGAACCATTCCCCTGCGCGCCCGGGCGTTTGGACATATTCGCGCGATCAATCAATTGGGGTCGCTGGCGCCGGGCCTGTTTAACGCGCTGGCGGGCTGGGGCCCGACGCGCGGGGTGGCGAACCGGATGCTCGGGCTGTCGCCGCGGCGAAGCTTGCCTCGGTTTCATCGGTCGCTTTACCGCTTGCAGCGCGGGCGAGATCGCGCGACGGGCGCCGGGCGGCCCAGGGTCGTATTATTTGCCGACTGCTTCAGCGCATATACCGAACCGGAAGTGGGCCGCGCCGCCGTGGAGGCGCTGGAATCGCTGGGATATTCGGTGGATTTGCCGTCCGTCGGATGCTGCGGCCGCGCCATGATATCGACGGGACTGTTGGCCGGCGCAATCCGAACGGCCGATCGAACCCTCGGCGACCTGCGTGAATTCATCCTCGATGAGCGCGTGAAGGCGGTGCTGGTTTGCGAGCCGTCCTGTCTCAGCGCAATCAAAGATGATTGGCTGCAATTGCGGCTGGAAACGGGGATGGACCTTCGGCGTCGGCTGGCGGGCAAGGCGATGATGGTCGAGGATTTCATTCATCGGTTCTGGGATGAACACCCGGAGAAACCCGCTTTGGCCGACGCCGAGGGTCCGGGGATTTTGCTGCACGGGCATTGCCATCAGAAGGCCTTGTGGGGCGAGGAGACGAGCGCGGGATTGCTGCGGCGATTGGCGGGCGAGCGGTTGACGGTGCTTTCAGCGGGCTGCTGCGGGATGGCCGGGTCGTTCGGGTTCACGGCGGAACATTACGATTTGTCGATGCGAATCGGCGAGCTTTCGGTTTTTGGGCCGGTTCGACAGGCTTCGCCCCAGAGCATCGTGTTGGCGCCGGGGACGTCGTGCCGACATCAGATCAGAGACGGCACCGGGCGCAGCGCGTTGCACCCGATTCAGTGGGTCGCAGGCGTGCTGTCATCTTCGCGAAGAAAGACCCACGGCAGCGCCGTGGGCGTTCCGGGAAGGGGAATTCGCGCGGGTGGATTTTGACTGGGGTACACTGAGTTGCAAAGTGCTCTAATTTCTCGGCAGGAGCACAACCCTTCCGCCGATTTCCAGCAAGCCAGCCGGGTGTCCGGCGTCGGCGAGACTTCTCAGCAATTCATCGTCTCCAATCCGTTGCCATGTCCCGGCACGTGGCGGCTCTTCCATGCGCTTCAGCACGTTTGGATCGGTCTGTATCCATAGAATTGTGACGCCGCTCGGCTTCACGGCTTGGTTGCGCTGAAGAACAACATTGCCGTTCTTCACTGTCGCCGGCTTTCGTTCCGCCATGCGCCACGTTGCCATGCCGGCGATCAAGACCAAGGCAAATACCGCGCCATTTCGGGCCAGTCGCCGATAGCGCCGCCGTCGCGCAGCCCGCAGGGCCAGGCTCAGGATCCGATCCTTCCGCTGGAATCCGCGGGCGGATAAATCAGGGATTGAATCACTCATCGAATTCGTCCTTGGCGCGGGTTCGCAATTCCTGAATCGCGCGGCGGAGCCGTCCATCGATGGCGCCAATCGACAGGCCCAACATGCTCGCAACCCGACTGAGGGTCCAACCACGCCGATATCTCATCTCGATTGCCTTTACGATCATTGGGTCGAATTTGGCGATCTGTTCCTCGAGCCATGGTTGGCGGTCATCGATGGGCGGCTGCTCGTCGGCGGACCCGGCAACGACTGCCGCCTCGCGCTTGCGCCGGCGGCGTTCGGAGCGCATCAAATCGAGCGACGTCGTCCGCACGACCAGTTGCATCCAAGCGCGAAACTGTCCCTCCGTCGCGATAGGCCTCACCGTCCGAATCACCCGCAATACCGAGTCCTGCACCACGTCGAGGCAAAACGATTCGTCGCGTCCCGTTGCCCGGCGGGCCTGGCGGTAAATCCAGTCAAAATATTGCCGATAGAACGCCTCGACAGCCCTCGAGTCTCCCGCCGCCATCGCCGCCGTGAGTTTGTCTATCGACTGCGGCACACCGCCTCAGGTGAATCGCTCGGCTCATAATATTACGGCCGGGTCGTCGCATTGGCGGCCAGGTATTTCATTCTCAAGGCCGCGAGTTCTTTGTTCACCTCACCAAGTTCCTGTTCTCGTTGTTGGACGCGGCGGTCCGCCGCTTCAAGCTGTAGCTTGAGATCCGACCTGAGCATCAGGATCTCATCGTCGAGTTTTTTCTTTTCCGGATCGTTTTTCGGCGTCAGGGTCTGAAGCAGTTGGTCTAAGACCGCCATCTTCTGCGGGCCGCCTTTGAAAATCAGGGTGCAAGTAGCCGCATGGATTTTGATTTCCGAAGGCAACTTCTCGTCGACCTCTTCCAGCGCCTGGGAGATCAGCGAAGCCACGTCGTTCAGCGTTTCCTGCTGATTTTGACCCGAGGGATCGAGCGACGCCAGAATATCCGCCAGATAATATACCCTTACATGCGGCTGATCATCGGCCGGAGCGGCGGGCGGTTCCGGCGGCGTGCCGTAGTACCGAGGCAATCCGGGCGAATTCGCCGGAACGCGCGGCACTGCATCGATCTTGATAACGTACAACGGTCCATTTGGCCCGTCGATCCGCTGCGTGTTCACGCCCGCAAAGGAAGTCTTCAAAAACTGCAGGAACTGTCCCACGGTGACGTTCTTCGTCTGCATCGTCGGCAACGTTGGATAATCGTTCGGTACGCCCTCGCCCCGCACGATCACGACGTTGAACCCCGCCACCTTGTCGCGCAGTTGCCGAATCATGGTGTCCAGATCCGTCGACCCGGTGACCGAAATATCCGGTACAATGGTATCCTCAAGTTTCTGTGCGGCCTCCGGAATCTCCGCTGGTGTATTGGCTGGCGCTGGCACGGGCTGCCCCAGCGTCATGCTGCAAAGAGCCATGCAGGCAAGACCGGCCAAAATCGACATCGCTGGATTCATGATTACCTCCAAAAGGGGAACATGGCGTATCCACAGTCCAATACGCCGCCGAGGGGTGGTTTTCTCGCAAAGATCCGCAGGAATAATTATCAATAACCCCGGCAAAGCCGGGGGCTAACGGAAAAGAACTGCTTCGGCGGTCGAACGGCATCGCGGCCACACGGGGATTCCAGACCGCGGGTCGGTTATTCGCCCTGGATCGTGCCGTTCGCCTATACTCTCCGATCTTTCACCGTGTGTTGTAGAAGTTGAATTGGAAGGACGTTGTACGCCAATGAGTGGTTGCCGGGAGGGTGTGGAGACGATGCGGAGCGTTGGCGGGATTGCGCGGGGGACGGGGCATGGGGGCAACGGGGCGGTGCCGGTGGACATGGGGCCGGATTCGCCCGTGCAGATCGTGGCGGCGGGCAAGACCAGGCCAAAGCTGGATCGAAGATGGGTGACGGCCGCCCTGATGCTGGTCATGGTGCTGGCATCCATGGAACAAACCGTGACCAGCACGGCCATGCCGACGATCATCGGGTCGCTGCATGGGCTGGAACATTATTCGTGGGTGGCGTCGATTTATCTGCTGGCGTGTACGGTGAGCATGCCGCTGTACGGCCGATTGGCCGACTCGCTGGGAAGAAAGCGGGTCATCCTTTTCGCGATCGCGTTGTTTTCGGTCAGTTCATTGCTGGCGGCCAGTTCGCGGTCGATGCCGGAATTGATTGCCTACCGCGGTCTGATGGGGCTGGGTGCGGGCGGGATCATGCCGGTAGTTTTGACGATCCTGGGGGACATTTTCACTCTGGAAGAGCGTGCCCGGATTCAGGGGCTTTTCAGCGCGGTGTGGGGGACGGCATCGCTGGCCGGGCCGGCGCTGGGATGGTTCCTCGTGGTCACGCTGGGCTGGCAGTCGATCTTCTTTGTGAATCTGCCGTTCGGATTGCTGGGAATGTTGGTGCTGGTGCGATATTACCACGATCAGGAAAAGCCGCGATCGGTGCATCTGGATCTGGCGGGGATCGCGTCGCTGGGGGTGGGTTGCATGTCGCTGCTCATGCTGGTGTCGCGGCTGGGGCCGGGCGGGTGGCCGATGAACGTCTCGCTGGCGCTTGGGGCGGTGGCGGCCGTGGCCATGATCTTCTTCATCATCAACGAACGTCAATCCGCCAACCCGATCATGCCGGTGGATTTGCTGATGAACCGATCCATCGGCCCGTCGCTGCTGGGGAGTTGTCTGCTGGGGATCGGATTCCTAAGCCTCGACACGTTCGTGCCTTTGTACGTGCAGGGCGTGCGCGGGGGTGGACCGGGATCGGCGGCATGGGTCGTCAGCCCCGTCATGCTCACCTGGGCTCTTTCCGGAATCTTCGCGGCGCCGCTGGTCGTCCGATGGGGGTTCCGAAATACCTCCATGCTCGGCTCGGCCATCATCGTGGTTGGATTCAGCGGGCTGTTGGCCGGCACGGCATTCGGCGTATCAAAACACGTTCTGGCGGCGGTGCTGGCGCTGACCGGGTTCGGATTCGGGCCGGCTTCCATGAGTTTTCTGTTGTCGGCCCAGAACGCCGTGAGCTGGCAACACCGGGGGATCGTCACCAGCAGCGTTCAATTTTTCCGCACCGCCGGCGGATCGATGGGCATCGGAATTTTGGGCGCGGTGTTCAACGTCATCACCCGCCCAAAACTTTTTGGCCTGGAATCCTCGGGCGTAACGCCGGCTTCGCTGCTCGATCCGCATGCGCGGGCCCGGTTGTCGCCGGCGATTCTGCATTCCGCCGGCTGGATCATCGACGGCGGATTGCATTGGGTGTTCATGGGAATGGTGGGCGTGGCGATTCTGCAGTTGATCGCTTCGCGTTGGATGCCGGTGCACAAGGCGGAGCACGTGCTGAGCAAAGCGGAATTGGCTGAGGCGATGGTGGGGTGAAGGGGGAGCGGGCACACGCTCAGACCCCGTGCGCGCAGTGAAATAACTGCTGTTTAGGGAAAGTGCATCGCTCGTAGCGAGGTGGATTGGCGGTCTGCGCTTTGCATTCCCTACGTCTGTCATCGTGCTGCGAAGAGGAGGAGGGGGAGCAAAAAGATCGGGTAGGCAAAGCCTATGAGGCAGAGAATTGCACCCACGTAAAACAATATTCCCGCGGGTGAATTAAGGATGAACCATATTGCAAGAGCGATGCTGGCGAGCGACTGCAACGGGATGTATATCCAGTGCAGTATGAGGCGCCGCCCATCCGACCGAAGCAGCATTGCTGCGGCCAGCAGCAGCAAAACAGGCAACAGAAGCAGCCCAGCGAGTATGACCGATTCCCAACGAGACCCCGTGTATGACAACTCATTCCCAAAACTTACTACAAAAGGTCCTCTGGCGGAGAGGTCTCGGATGTCTCGCGCAGCTTGCGACATTTTCTTAAAGCTTTCCCAGAGGAGGTAGCCGCCAAGCAGCAAGGTCAGGATGCTCACTACCAAGCTGAAGAAACCAACGATTCGAAGACCCTGTGCGGGAAATGCGGCACCGGCAGATGGTTGCCCGCCAAACGCGCCGGGGCCCGCATAATCAATTGGCTGGTGTTGCGGCAAGGAATCGTGAGACTCTCGCATCTTGTTTCATTCTAAGTCCAACGTGCGCACCAGGCCAGATCGTTCGTGTTTTTGGGGGGAAGACGACCTCGGGCTCAGGATTTTGCCTCGGCGTAAGGTGGGAAGGAAGCCAAATTGCCGAGCGAGGCCGGTTATGCTTCGTTGGGTAAATGGACTTGGGTTTGGGGAAATGGCCCGAGGCAGCGAGCTGCCCTCGGCTTTGGTTGGGATTCACTGCTGCATTCCGATGCGATGCATGATCCAGGCGCGGAAATACCAGGCTACGGCCAGGATGATCAGGAGGATCAGGATGGCTTTGAGTTTTCCGCCGCTGGTGCGGCGGACGTTGCCGGCACGGGGGTTGGGGACGTGGGATTGCGGGGGGTAGCCGTCAGTTATGTCCACCACGCGATGAACGGACATGCCCTGGCCGGCGGCCTTGCGCTCGGCGGCGGCTTTGCTCTCGGCCTCGAATTCCAACGTCATTCGAGCGCCGGTGTCGCGGTTTTGGCCGATGACCTGGAATTTCATTTTAACGGACCATCGCGTTGCCCTGGAGCTTCAGCGGGTCTTCCTGCAAAACGACGTTGTCGTAGCGCAAGATCGTGCCCTTGGCTTTCTCCAATGTGGACAGGGCGATGTTGTAATTGGAGATGGCCTCGGCTTCGTTCTGGCGCGATTCGGCCAGGGCGTCCTGGATCTGCAATTTGAGCTGAACGAATTCCGGGGTGAGCGGCTCGCCGCTGCTTTCGCGCGTGTCGATGCGCTTCAGGGCGTCCTCGGCGGCGAATCGCGATCGGCGGCTGGAGCGGCTCACTTCCCACGTCGTCTGCACGGCCCGAGCGGCCGTCTTCACGTCCACGGCAACCGTCTCGATGTTGGAACGATACTGTTCGATGGCCTGCATGTGCTGATAGAGGGACCGCTGGTAAATGGCGCGGGCGGCCCGGTTGCCGATGGGCATCTGGAGCTTGAAGCCGACCGTGAAATCGACGTGGGAGAAATCCAGGCCCGTGAAGGTGAGTCCGAAATCGCTGTTGACGCTCTGGGGACCCACCGAGCCGACAAAATCAAATTGAGGGAGCAGGTTGTTCTTGGCCACGCTGACGGTGACGACGGCCGCGTCCACCTTCAACTGTTGTTCGCCGAGTTCAAGGCGGTTTTCCATGGCGGTGTTGATTTCGTCCTGAAGGTCAAAGTCGATCGGCTCATCGATGGGTTCATCGGCGGGCAATATGAGCACGTTGGAAGTGACGGGATATTCCGGATCGCTCATAAGCCCCTTGATCTGGTCGGACAAATCGCGGGCCTGCGCCTTGAACTGGATCAACTGGCTGCGGCGCAGCTCGAGTTGGGTTTGAGCCTGGGCGACCTGGAGGGGGCTGACGTCGATCTTCTGCTGCATGCGGTTGAACAGGACGTTGTAGGTCTGCTCGGTCTGGACGATGAGTTGCTCCTGAATCCGGATGTCGCGCACGGCCTGGACGAGTTGCCAGTAGGCCTTTTCGATGTCCGCGACGTTTTGCTCGACGGATTTGCGGAACTCCAGGCGGCTGACCTTCTGGTTGAGGCGGTTGATGACGATCTGGGCGTGGTTGACGTCGTAGCCGAAATTTCGCAGCAACGGTTGGGTGATCGAAAGCGTCAGATCGTTTTCGTAAAACGGACTGAACTGGGTCTGCTGGGGAAGGAACCAGTTGTAGGTGGCTTGATATTGGAGTTGAAGCTGGCCGCCGCTGGCGAGATTCTGCTGGACGCCGGTTTGCAGCGTACCCAAGTCGGAATCGAGAATGAAACTGGTGTACGGCGAACCGCCGGTGAAGCTGTTGAAGATCGTGCCGGCGCTCAGCTCGTGCTTTTGCTGGTATTGGAGATTGGTGAAGAAGACGGGATCGAAATTGGCCAGGGCCTCGATCACGCGGGCGCCTTCGATGGCGGGCTGGTAGGCGGCGACCTTGACGTCATGGTTGTTGGCGACGGCGCGGTGGATGATCTCATGGAGTCCCATGCGGACGATGGGCTCGAGGTCGAGGTCCGGCCCGGTGGTGGGACGAACGGTTTGGCCGTTCACGCGCGATTCACCCCCGGGACCGATGTCCGTGAAGGCGTCCTGCCGTGTTGCTGGCAGCGGACGAAGGGCCTCGGGGTTGGTTTCGCCGACGTTGGCGCGTTCGTCCTGTTGAATCAACCGCGGATCGAAAACCTCCGGCGGCGAGATGTCGCAACCCATCATTCCCCAGCCCAGGCCCAATACGGAAATTCCCGCGCACAAAAGAGTTCGACAGTGCATTTGCCCATCATAACAAATCAGCGGCGTATTTCTCTCCTTTGGCGACGGCTTTTTGACAATAAATCACGGCATGGGATGGCGGGGGGGAAATCTTCGGTTAGTCCGCCGTTGCCTATTGGCCAATTGACGTCGATCTTGTTAGACTTCCCGCCATGCCTCCGTCTGACAAGATGGAACTGCCGATTGTCCTGGAACGCGCGGCGGACGATCTGGGTGTGTACCCGATCGCGGCCTACGAGTTCGTGCAGCGGGGTCTGGCATATACGGTGTGCCGGGTATTCGGTCCGGCGCTGAAGCCGGGCGTCGGCAGGCACGTGACGGGGCAGCAGTTGTGCCATGGATTGCGGGAACTGGCGACCAAGCAGTGGGGGTTTCTGGCCCAGACCGTGCTTCGCAAATGGAACATCACCTGCACGCTGGATTTCGGGCGAATCGTATTCAGCCTGGCCCGGCACGAGGCGATGTCCACGACGCCCGACGACACGATCGACGATTTCCGCAACGTGTACGACTTCACGAAGGCATTTGAATCCGCCTACCGCATTGCGGCGAAATGTTGAAACCCCCGGCCAAAGGGAAAGCCCCGACGGACAAGCCGACCCCGCGCTTGGCGCCGCGCCCGATGTTGTTCAAGGTATTGTGCGTGGTTTTCGCGATATGGATGGCGGCGCTTTTGGTGATGTATTTCTGGACGGTGTATCCCCTGCGGCATCCGAGCCGTTAAATAAATTTGAGCGATCCAGCGTGGGCGGTTAATCTGCCTGAATGCTTCAGGCCGTTCTTCAAACCATCGAATCCCGGCGCCAGCAGGCGGTCGCGGCGCTCGTGGAATTCCTGGCTATTCCCAGCGTCAGCACCAAGCCCCAGCACAAACCTGACATGCAGCGATGCGCCCAATGGCTTGCCGACCATCTTGCCTTTGGCGGGCTGGACGTGAAGATCATTCCCACCGGCGCTGGAAGCGGGGCGCCGATTGTGGTGGCGAAAAATAAGCACGTCGCTGGGCGAGCCACGGTGCTGCTTTACGGCCATTACGACGTACAACCGCCCGAGCCGCTGGAGTTGTGGACCAGCCCGCCGTTTGAACCGACCGTGCGCGACAACGCGATCTACGCGCGCGGCGCGGCGGACGACAAGGGACAGGTCTGGGCGCATGTCGAGGCGATCCTGGCTTGGCAGGCGCACGCGGGACTGCCCGTCAACCTCACGTTGTTGATCGAAGGCGAGGAGGAGATCGGCTCGGCAAATCTAGGCGAGTTCGTGCGCGCCCAGCGCGCTTTTCTTCGTGCCGACATCGCGGTCATCAGCGATACTCCCCAGTTCGCTCGCGGAATCCCGGCCATCTCCTGCGGTTTGCGCGGGTTGGTGTACGTGGAGGTTGTCGTCACGGGTCCGTCCCACGATTTGCACAGCGGCCTATTCGGCGGGGCCGTGCCCAACGCGGCCAACGTGCTGTGCGAACTGCTGGCGACGCTCCACGACCGCGACGGGCGCGTGAACGTGCCGGGGTTTTACGACAAGGTCGTTCCCCTGACGGCCGACGAACGCAAGGCGTGGGCCAAGCTGCCTCTCGACGAGAAGCAGTTTGCCGCCGAGTTGAAATTGCCCGGCCTGCACGGCGAAACCGGCTACAGCGTCCTGGAGCGGATATGGGCAAGGCCGACGTGCGACATCAACGGGCTGACCTCCGGCTACCAAGGCCCCGGCGCCAAAACCATCATCCCATCCAAGGCCTCCGCCAAGGTTTCCATGCGCCTGGTTCCCAACCAGGACCCCATCGCCGTGCGCGAGGCGTTCACGGAAGCGATGCGGCAACGATGTCCGAAGTATGCCGCGATTGAAGTGATTCCCCACAGCGATACGCCGGCCATTCTCGTGCCGATGCACAGCCCGGCCATGGAACTGGCATCCGAGGCGGTCGAGGTGGGCTTCGGCGTGCGCCCCGCGCTGATCCGCAGCGGCGGCAGCGTTCCGGTCGTCGAGCTCGTCAAATCGAATCTGGGGATCGACACGCTGCTGGTGGGATTCGGTTTGCCGGACGATCGGGTGCATTCCCCGAACGAGAAATTCGGCCTGGATTGCCTGCACGCCGGCGCGCGAACGGCGGCGGCGCTGTACGAGCGCTTGGCGCGGCTGGGGGGCGTTCATTAGCCAGAATGCGTTTGGCCCGGGCTTTTTTTAATTCGCTTTCCTCATCGCGATCGTGCAATCGCCGTCGCGGTAGGCGGTGTCGAGGGCGACGTCGGCGGTCAGAGCATGGGCGAAATCCAGCACGTCGGCGATGGGGTGCCAGGTGAGATGCTTGCCGGCGGCCAGGCGCGTGGAGCAGAGGAAATTGAACGCCAGCTCGCTGCGGGTGTATTGCCAGGCGAGGCGGAGGGTTTGGTAAAAGTCGTCTGGCCGCAGTGTGTTGAGCGATCCGCAGAAGACAATGACGTGCGCGTTTTGGTCGAGCAGGGCCGGATTGTCGATGAAATCGCCGCGCACGATTGCCGCGTTGGGCGGGATTTTCGCCTGGGCCGCCTGGGCCAGGGTTTCGACGGCTTCGAGGCCGATGTATCGGATGGGATGGATGTCCTGAGCCAGGAGATAGTCGAGAAAATCCGCGCGGCCGCAGCCGGCGTCGAGGACGATGCGCGCCTCCAATTCACACCATCGCGCCAGGGCCGCGAAGCGCGCCGCCTGCGCGGACGGATTGGCCCAAAGCAGCGATTCGAACTTCGCTCCGTGCCGCTGAACGGCATCGAGATAGGGGCGGAGATAAGCGGGAGGGGACATTGGGAGAGTATCTTAGCGGGTTGTCGCTGGACAGGACAATCGAAGCGTGACAGGATTGGAGGGAATAATGGAAATTCGAAACTCGAAATTCGAATGACGAATCAAATTCGAAATTCAAAATTCGAATGACGAAACGGTCTTTGTTTCGAATTTTGAATTTCGAATTTGATTCGTCATTCGAATTTCGAGTTTCGAATTTGCTTTTGGGAGCTTCCATGTCCTTGCTTGTCACCGGTTCCATCGGTATCGACACCGTCGAGACGCCGTTCGGGTCTCGGCAGGACGTCATCGGCGGATCGGCGGTTTATTTCTCGCATGCGGCGTCGTTCTTCGCGCCGGTGCGCCTCGTCGGGGTCGTCGGCGAAGATTGCCCCAAGCCGCTGCTGGATGTCTTCCGCGGGAAGAATATCGACACGGCGGGCCTGGAAATCCGCAAAGGCTCCAAGACGTTCCGCTGGCATGGGTCGTATCTGAAGGACATGAATGAGGCCGAGACCGTCGAGGTCGATCTGAACGTTCTGGCCGAGCGGGCGGCGAAAATCCCGCCGGAATTTCTGGACAGCGAATTTGTTTTCCTCGCCAACACGCATCCGGCCCTTCAGCAGGAAACGCTGGGGATGCTGAAATCGGCGAAGCTGGTCGTGGCCGATACCATGAACCTTTGGATTCAGACGGAACGGGCGCACCTGGAGAAATTGCTGGGCAAGGTTGACGGGCTGGTGTTGAACGACGGGGAGGCCCGGCTGCTGACGGGCCAGAAGAACGTAATCGTCGCCGCCAGGGACGTGCTGAAAATGGGGCCGAAATTCGTCGTCGTCAAGAAGGGCGAGCACGGGTGTCTGCTGGTGAGCGAGCGCGACACGTTCGTGTTGCCGGCGTATCCGGCCGACAAAGTCGTCGATCCCACCGGCGCCGGCGACAGTTTTGCTGGGGGAATGATGGGATACCTGGTGAGCCAGGGAAATCTCAGCAGCGCCGCGTTGAGACGGGCGTTGGCGTTCGGCACGGTTGTCGCCAGCTTCACGATTTCGGATTTTTCCCTGGCCGGCCTGACGGCCGCGACGCGCGAGCAGATTGACGAACGATGGGAGAAATTGAAGGCGGCGATGAGTTTTTGACGGCGGGTTCGGGAACGAAGGCGATTGAACCGCCAAGACGCCAAGACGCCAAGGTCGGAATTGAGCCATGATTTTACCTTGGCGTCATGGCGTCTTGGCGGTTCAATTCATGCTCTTCCTGAGATTTTGGCAGACACGACGGAGGCCCGCATGCGCCTTTTTATCGCCATCGAACTTCCCGACGAGGTTCGCCGGCATCTGCAAAAGATGCGGGAACTGTTGCAGCCAATTCTAAAAGCGAAATGGACGCGGCCGGAACAGTTGCACCTCACGCTGAAATTCCTGGGGGACACTGCGGATTCTGAACTGCCGAAGGTTTTGGGACAATTGCGGGCAATTCGAATGACCGAGCCGATCAGGCTTGCGACGGCGGGAGTCGTTTGTCTTCCGCCGCATGGGCCGATCCGCATCGTGGCGGCGGCGTTGGAGGATGAAGCGGGGAATTGTGCGAAGCTACAGAGCGCGATCGACCAGGCGTGTTACGCGGCGGGATTTCCGTTGGAGGGACGCCGGTGGACGCCGCACGTGACGCTGGCGCGGGTGAAGGATCGCGTGGGAGCGTCGGTGCGCGCCGCCGCCGCAGAAGCGGGGGCTGGGTTGGCTGAGTGCCGGTGCGAGATCGACGCCTTCGCCCTGATCGAAAGCCGATTGGACCGCGATGGACCGACGTATGGACGTGTCGCGAGCTTCTCGCTGGTTGAATAGAAGATTTCAGGGTCAGAATATTCGAAAAAAATATTTCTGGATTTCCGTTTGCAATCGCGCCGATGGTTGATATTATACCCGAACAAACACTGAACAGGGACGGTTTGGTGACTTCCGTCGAGTTCAGTTGGCGGGGCATGTTCTGATGGCGGATTCGCCGTCGCATTCGCCCGCTTTAAGTCACCGTGACATGTCGCCGGCTGAACAAGATACCCGGCGGAAAAGGAGTTTCTCGTGATCAAGTCCATCGAAAAGACGGACGCGAAGAAGGACCAGTCCGCGTCGTCCGCAACTGATGTGCGCGAGCCTGTGCTGCGTGAGCCTGTGGTACGTGAAGTGAAGGAGCCGGCCAAGCCGGCGGCCCCGAAGGCCGCTGGGCACGAATCGGCCCGCGAATCGGCCCTGTCCCGCGCCGTTCAGCAAATCGAGAAGCAGTTCGGCAAAGGGGCCGTTATGAGGCTCGACGGCGATATAAGGGCCACGGTGGACGGCATTCCCACCGGCTCGCTCAGTTTGGATATCGCGTTGGGCGGCAATGGGGTTCCGCGCGGAAGGGTGCTGGAGGTTTTCGGGCCGGAATCCAGCGGCAAAACGACCCTGACCCTGCACATCATCGCCAATGCCCAGAAAGCCGGCGGCGTGGCGGCGTTCATCGACGCCGAGCATGCCCTGGATCCATCCTGGGCCAAGCGGCTGGGGGTTCGGCTGGATGATCTGCTGGTGTCGCAGCCCGATACCGGGGAGCAGGCCCTGGAAATCTGCGAGCTTCTGGTGCGCTCCAACGCGGTGGACGTGATCGTCATCGACTCGGTCGCCGCACTAATTCCCCGCGCGGAGATCGAGGGGGAGATGGGCGACAGCCACGTCGGCTTGCAGGCCAGACTCATGAGCCAGGCCATGCGAAAACTCACCGGCGCGATCTCCAAGAGCCGGGCAACGGTCATCTTCATCAACCAGATTCGCGAGAAGATCGGGGTGATGTTCGGCAACCCGGAAACGACCCCAGGCGGTCGGGCGCTTAAGTTTTACTCCAGCGTCCGGATCGACGTGCGGCGGACGGGCACGATCAAGGACGCGGAGGTTTCCGTCGGATGCCGCACCCGGGCGCGCGTGGTGAAGAACAAAATCGCGCCGCCATTCCGCGACGCGGAGTTTGACATCATGTTCGACCACGGCATCAGCTTCGAGGGCGACGTGCTGGACTTGGCGGTCCTGGCCAACGTCGTGGACAAGAGCGGGGCATGGTTCAATTTCAAAAACGTGCGGTTGGGCCAGGGGCGCGAGAACTCCAAACAGTTCCTGGTGGAGCATAAGGACGTGTTGGAGGAGATTCGGCAGGCGGTCCTGCAAAACAAGGGCGTTGCAAGCGCCAAGCCGGCCGTTGACGCGGTCGAGGCTTAGAGCTTCTAAGAATTGCAAGGGACCGCACCCGGATGACCGATAATGGCCTCGTATGGGTCATCCTCTATCTGGGCACGGGCGTGCGCTGACGGTGACGTTGGCTGGGTTGGCGCTGGCGTTCGGCTTGTCGGGACATGGGCGGAAGTTCGCGGCCAGTGTTGCCGCAGCCGCCGACGTTGCGACCGGCTCGGGCGCCGCCCGAACGGAAGCCGGTGCGCCCCGCGCCGATGGCATCGCCATGGGCCCGGAGGCGAAGCCTTCCGGTTCGGAGGCGAAGCCTTCCGGTTCGGAGGCGAAGCCTTCCGGTTCGGAAACGCCTTCCGAAGCGATTGAAGATGATTCCGATGCTTCGGACCTGACGGTGCTTCAGGTCCGATTCGAATCCGTGGCCCGGCAGGTTGCGCCGGCGGTGGTGTCGATCTCCGCCGCCGAGACGGCCAACGCCGCCGACGGCGCCCTTCGCGCCGATGAGATGAATCCGCAGTTGCTGCAATCGCTGCTGGACAAGACCACGCGGACGATCGGCACGGGGTTCATCGTCGATCCAGATGGGTTCATCGTCACTAACGAACACGTTATCGAGGGTTCGCAGCAGTTCTGGGTCACGACGGACGAGCACAGAGTTTTTCCGGCGATCGTGGTGGGAGCCGATCCTCGGGGCGATCTGGCGGTGCTGAAGATTCCCGCCACGCATTTGCCGACCGTGCGGTTTGCCACGGACGAATGCCGGCGCGGCCAATGGGCGATCACGCTGGGAAACCCGTACGGGCTGGCGACGGAAGGGCAGATGTCGCTCAGCGTCGGAGTCATCAGCGCGACCGACCGCTCGCTTCCACGCCTGGCGAGCAAGGAAGACCGGCTCTATTCCAACCTGATTCAGACGACGGCACAGATCAATCCGGGAAATTCAGGGGGTCCATTGCTGGATTTGGAGGGGCGGGTCATCGGCATCGATACGGCCGTGATTCTGCCGCAGAGACAGACCAACGGGATCGGCTTTGCGCTGCCGATCACCCCGGAATTGCTGGGTGAGATCGCGCAGCTGGAGCAGGGGCGGGAGATGGTTTACGGATACATGGGGGTGACGGTCACCGCGCCGACGCCGCTGCAAAGGCACGAAGCGGCCGTGTCGGAAGCGGTCGGAGTATGCGTGGAATCGGTGGAAGCCGGCTCGCCGGCCGCCCGGGGGCTGAAGGACGGGGATTTGATCGTTCAAATCGACGGCCAGACGATCGACGACACGGCTCGGTTCGTCAGGCTGGTGGGCGCCGCGCCGGTAGGGCGCGCGATTTCGCTCAACGTCGTTCGGGATGGCAAGAAGATGGCGGTGAACGTCACGCCGGTGAAGCGCGCCGTGCAGCTTGCGGTTTCCAGCCAGAACCAGCGGATGTATTGGCGGGGAATGGTCCTGGGCCCGGTGCCGACGAACTGGCCGGTGGCGACGAGCGACGTCAAGCATCGGGCGGGGATTCTGGTGGTGGGGATACAGGACGACAGCCCGCTGAAAAAGCAGGGTGTGTGCGTCGGTACGGTGATCACCGCCATCGCGGGCCGTCCGGTGGCGAACATGCTGGAGGTTCAGCGGATTCTCAACGACGTTCCGCCCGAGCAATGCACGGTGCAGACCGCGGCCGAAACCACGGAAGTGGCGACGGCGAAGAAGTGAATCCACTTCTCAGCGGCGATACGGCAGCTGGACCATAAGGTAGGGGTCGCCGTCGTCCTGCATCGCTTCTGCCTCGTCCGACTCGCCGTTGTCGTTGAAATACTTTTTCGCGACATCGTAACACTTGGTTCGGGCGGCTTTATCATCCGGCAATTCGACGACCATCTGAAAGGCATCGCCTTTGCCGTTGATGTCGCGGTCGGTTTCGAACCAGACGTTCTTGGCGCCGGCGTCGTACCAGCCATTGACGGTGGCGCTTTCGGCAACTCGACCGTTGACGGCGACGTATTTGCGGGCTTCGTGCAGGACGTTTTGTGCCTTGGCCCGATTGACTTCATCGATCACGGGATTGGTGGCGACGGATCCGCCGCCGGTGGAGGGAATCGCGACGGACGACCCCGCGACGCCGCCGAAGCTCAGGATGAGCTTCAGCAGAAGGACGATCAGGACGACGCGAAGGATTCGATAGAAGATGCTGAGAATGACGACGACCATCCAAGAATCGCCGGGGTCCATGCTGAAAAGGTAGATGAGGGTGACCCAGTAGACGCCAAGGGCGATGGGAAGTCCGATGGCGCCAAAGCCGAAGATACCGCCGCCGCCGAAGCCGCCGGTCCAGGTGGCGAAAAGGCCGTCAACCCAGGTGGTGATTCCGTCGCAGAACAGAGCGACGGCGGCGAACTTGAGCAGGGCGGTTCCGATGCCGCCGAAGCTGACGCCAAGGGGGCCGGCGATGACCAGTGCGAAGCCGAAGAGTATGCCGGTTTCCAAGATTCCCATGATGATCAGGCCGATGCCCGTGGCCAGAATTGCGAAACCGCCGAGGTGGTAATGGATGGCGTAGTAGCCGATATAAAGCGCCGCGCCGACGATCAGGAGCGCGATGGGGACTTGGATGTCGCGTTTTTTGTGGATGAAGACATTGGAGGAGGATCGCTCCAGCTCGCGCGCGGTGGGGGCGTTCCGATACGCCAGGGGGATGACCGGATGCGGCGTACCAGCGGCGGCGGGTGCGGCGACGGGAGGGGCGATGGCCTGGACGATCGTCGGGGGCAACTTCGCAGCGGCCGAGCGGGCGTCGTTCGCCAAGTCCGACAGGGCATAAAGGTCGTGGTCGGCGGCTTCAGGTTCCGGCTCGGCGCCAAGCGGGTGCGGCGGGATGGTCATCGAGTGGCCGCACGATTTGCACTTAACCCGCCGTCCGACGAACTCCTTCTTCCATGTCATTTCGCGGCTGCATCCGCCGCAGGAAAACGTCTCGGTGGCTCCCGGCATATCATGAGTCTCCGCGGAAATGCGATCACCCAACAACCGCTGGAATGATGCGCAGGGATGGGCAAAAAGGCAAGCAATTCCTGTTTCCTAACGGAAGGATTACATCGGACGGGTGATGACGAAATCGGCCAGGGTGTCCAGGACCTGGCGCGAGGGCGAATCAGGCAGGGTGGTAATCGCGGCGCGGGCGCGCGAGATCAAGGATTTGGCGAGCCGGGCGGCGTATTCGACCGACGGGCTGGGAAGAATCAGATTACGGATGCGTTCGACCTTGTCGGCATCGTGACTCTTCAGCAGCGAACGCAAGAGGGCGCGATGCTCGTGCGGAGCGTTGGCCAGGAAATGGATGATCGGAAGCGTCAGCTTCCCCTTTAACACGTCAATACCGAGCGTTTTGCCGACCGTCGATTCCTCGCCGACGATGTCGAGGATGTCGTCCTGGATTTGGAAGGCGGTGCCGAGGCATTGGCCGTATTGACGGAGATGCTCGACGCAAGCCTCGTCGGCGTCGGCGAAGGTCGCGCCCAGAAGACAGCAGGAGGCGCAGAGCACGGCCGTCTTGCAGGTGATGATCTGCAAATACGTTTCCTGGTCCAGATCGAGATTATTCCGGTGATGAATTTGCAAAAGTTCGCCTTCGCAGACCTGGTTGGTTGTCTGGCCGACGACGCGCGAGGCAAACTGGGAATCCAGACTGGAGCAAAGATGGAAGCTGTGGCTGATGAGATAATCGCCCAGGAGAACCGCGGCCTCGTTGCCGCGGAGATGGTTGATGGTGGCGCCCTTGCGGCGAAGCTCGGCGTCGTCGAGGACGTCGTCGTGGACGAGCGTGGCCATGTGAACCATCTCGACCACGGTCGCCAGGACGGTGTGGGCATCGGTGAGCTTGCCGCAGGCTTTGCCGGACAGGAGGACCAGGAGCGGCCGAAGCATTTTTCCGCGGAAACGGCTGACGTGCCGGCAGAGCGTGTTGACGCAGGGGAGATTGCTGGCCAGCTCCTGGTCGAAGAGCGTCTGGACGGCCTCGAATTCCGGGCGGACGCATTCGGTGAGACTGTCCAGGACGGAAGAGGGCGCGCTTGCCATGGGCGGGGATTATAGGGATTGGTCGGAAAGTGCAAATTGGTTTTGGAAGTTTCGGAAGAATTGAAAGAAGCAACGCCGCCGATCCGCGCGCTGAAAGCGCACGGCCCGGTGTGCCGGGACGTGAATCACGCATCGGATGATGCGGGGCGTTTATTGACCGCCGGATGGCTGAGTGGCCGCCGCGCCCATGCTGTCGGCTTGCTGCTTCAGCTCCTGCGCCTTCTGTTCCTCGCTCTGGGCGCGGTGCTCTGCCGTGCCGGCCTTCTTCTCGGCAGCGAGGCGCGCTTCGATGTCCTCCAGTTCCTTCTTCTGGTCATCCGTCAGCAGCGCGGTGATCTCGTCGTGCTCCTTCTGGTGGATTTGCTTCTCCTCGTCGAGAATCTCGGTATGGATATCCCTGATCTTCGCTTTCTGATCGTCGGTCAAATCGCTTAACCTATTGAACGGAGCGATCACGCGACTTCGAGTTGGAGTGCTCGGCTCCGCGGCGGCCGGCTGGGTTGTGGCGTCTTGCGCGATCGCCACCACCGCCACGGCCAGCAAAGTCGCGCACGCAATGGCGATCAGGCAGTTCCTGACGTTCAACATGGCATTTCCTTTCGCTGAATTGATAGACCTAAAATCCTCGCCCACCGAATTGGGAAAAAACGTAAACTGCCGAAGGTTAAACCTCCGAACCCCCCGAACGCAAAAGAATTACGTGCAGATAACAGTCTCCGCCGCAGCAAATCAGCCATGTCCTGGGATTACCAACCAGGGTCGGGATGATAAATGACGTGATCCTCAGCGCTTGCGCGCTGGGGCGCTCTCAAAAAGGGGATTGTTGACCTTCAACGTGGCCGCGGGCACGGGCGCCGTCCGCGTTTCGGCCGGCGGGATAACCCGAGGGGCGATAACCGGCTGGGTCACAGCCGGCGGGGGCGCTTCCGGCGGGACTGCGTCCGGCGGGGCTGCGTCCGCGGGGGCCACGTCGGGGCGGTATAACCGGCCGCCGAACGCCTTCTGCCAATCCGTCCAGTTCGACTCGGCCATCGCGCCTTCGCCGCGCGTCAGCGACAAGGCCATCATCAGCTTGGCGTCCAGGTTCTCGATGACGTGAACCGCGATCGCCTCGGGCGTCGACGGCAGCCGCGCAGCGCCGAATTCCGGCTCGCCATGATGGCTCAGAATGATGTGCTGAATCACGTCAATCAGCGATTGCGGGATCTTCTCGCCGGGACCTAAAACCTTCTCCGCCTGCTCGGCCTTCTTCTCCACCCAGATGGCGCCCTTGACGATATGGCCGACCAATTGCCCCCCATCCGTATATGTGAACGCGCTGTCGTAGGAAAGCTCCCACGTCTTGGCCAGATCGTGCAGGAAAACCCCGGCCACCACCAAGTCGCGATTCAACCTGGGATAAAACTTGCACACGGCATCCGCGACCTCCATGGCGTTCAACGTGTGCTCCAGCAATCCGCCGACGAACGCATGATGGAAAGTCATCGCCGCGGGGGCTCGGCAAAAACGGTTCATTAACTCCTCGTCGTCCAGATACGCCCGCACCAGCGCGGCCAGCGGCCGGCTCTGAAAGCTACCGCAGATTTCAAACACCCGCTCGCACATCTGATCGACGTCGCGCTCGGTATGCGGCATCAGGTCGGCGATGTCGAACGAACCCTCCTTGGCCGCCCACATCTGCTCGATGATGAGTTGCAGATTGTTCTGATAGTTCTCGACGCGCCCGCGAATGCGGAGGAACCCGCCGTCGGGGATGGCCGAGAACTGATCTCGCGTGGCGTTCCAGATTCGGACGTTCAACTGGGCCGTGCGATCGGAGCAGAAGGCCTTGATGTAGTATTTGCCGGAAGAGGTGGCGGCCAATTGCTTGTTGGTGATGATGAAAACGTCCTCGACCACGTCGCCGGGGGCGCAATCACGAAGGAAAAGCCGTCGCATAGCTGCGGTTATAGCCGGTATTGGGTTGGAAACCAATGGAGGGGTCAAGTGCAAGTGGCAAGGGGTCTGAGCCATCAAAGTAGGTGGGTTCTTACGCCGCCAGAGGGCGTTGACTCCAAAATTCCTCCCATTGGTCGTTGAGCCATGCGGAACGCAGCGACAAAACGGATTGCGCGCCGGAT
>JBEKEC010000016.1:0-102910 GCA_050014015.1 Tepidisphaeraceae bacterium | reverse complement strand
ATCCTGTGCTGCTGTGGTAATATCCATAAGCCCTTCCTTGGGTTAGACGGTTGAAAAATGGAACAACCATTCCAACCCCAAGGCGGGGCTTTTTCACCTACAAACTTGGCTCAGACCCAGGAGATATTCATGCAACGGATTGAATCTTCCTGCAATTGCTGGGTCGACGTCTTCGAGGAGGGCTATTTTCTCGGAAGGATGCGCCGCCTGATCGGGCCGCGAAAAATGCGGCAATTACACGCCAAGAGCATGATCGTCGGGCCCCGGGCAACCGTTCTGCTGTCGGTGCGCCGCCGCAGTCGGGAATCCCTGGTAACACTGGCGGCCAAACGCGTGATTCCCGATCTGGCCAAATCCATCCACGGCGCGACGATCCGCAAGGCGGCTGTGGCGTGTGGCGAATGATCAGATCACGATCGCATCGGCCTCGATCTCGATTTTTGCCTGCGGGTCGATGAGTTTGGCGACCTCGACAATCGCCGTTGCCGGTCGGATTTCGCCGAAGATTTCCCCATGCACCCGCGCCACCTCCTCCCATTTTGACACATCGGTGACGAACATCCGCGTGCGGATGACGTGCTCCATCTTGCCGCCGAGCGATTGAATGGCGGATTGAATGATCCGCAGGGATCGCCGTGTCTGCTCTTCGAGGGATGCGGGATATTTGCCATCGGCGTTCACGCCGACGGTGCCGGAAACGGCAATATAATTTCCACTGCGGACGGCACGGGAATAGCCCATCTTCGGCTCCCACTTGGAGCCCGAGCCGGCCGTCTGCCGACTGGCGCGTGGAGTGACGGTGAGGTGGATGTCGTTGGTCATTTCAGCTCCATTGAAAGTAAGCGTTTCCTTTTAACCGCGTTGACCGGAAAACGCGCGTCGCAAGCGACGCGGCTAGACCGGGGCGGGGAATTGGGGTTTGTCGCCCTGCAAAACGGCGATCACGTCGCGCACCACCCAACTCATGTTCTGAAGCGCGGTGGTCGTTCTGGCGGCCAGGTGCGGCGTGAGCAGGACGTTGGGAAATCCCAGCAATGGAAAATCAGGCGATGGGGGCTCCGGGGCAAAAACGTCCAGGGCGGCGCCGGCAACTTTTTTTCCCCTGATCGCATCCGCCAGGGCGGCGGCGTCCAGCACTTCTCCCCGGCTGGTGTTGATGACGACGGCCGTGGGCTTCAGCATCGCAAGCTGATCGCGGCCGACCAGGTTCTCGTTCCCCGGGCGCATGTCCACGTGGATCGTCAGAACGTCCGCCTGGCGATAGAGCGCCGGCTTTTCAACCGGCGTGGCGGGGAAATCCAGGCCGGAAACCTGGACAAGATCGTTGTAGATCACGCGCATGCCGAAGCCATTGGCGGCAATGCGGCCGACCCGCCGGCCGACTCTCCCCATGCCAAGAATGCCGATCGTCAGTTCGTTGAGCTGTCGCCCGCGCACCGTGTCGCGGATGCGTTTGAATTCCTTTGGGGGGTAGACGGCGTCGCGGAACAATTCCCACGGGCGAAGAAGCTGAAGGAGATATCCGAAAACGAAATCCCCGACCGCCAGGGTGTTGGCATCGGGGGTGTACACGACCTCGATCCCACGACGGCGGCACTCGGGGACATCGATGTTTTCCAGCCCCACCCCGCCGCGGCCGACGACTTTCAGCCGGGGCGCGCGATCCAGAAGCGGCGCGTTCACCTTGGTGTAGGTGCGAACGAGCAGACCCTGGGCCTCGGCAAGAAAATCGAGAAACCTCGCGTCGCCGGACGATATCTCCTCGACGCGAGCATGCTCCTTGAGCCATTGCAGGGGGCGGGGATCGGAACCCTCGGCCAGGATGACAAGGGGGAGAGAGTTTTGTGGGATCATGAGGGAAGTATAGCGAGGAGAAATTCGAAACTCGAAATTCGAAATTCGAATCAAATTTGAAGGGGAAAATTCGAATTTTGAGTTTCGAGTTTCGAATTTGATTCGAATTTCGAGTTTCGAATTTCGAGTTTTAGTCCCCTTTGGGTATCTTAACAGCCGTGTTCCTCCCCCTGCTTCTTCTGGTCCTGGCCGCCGTGCCGGCCGCGGTCGTCGCTTATGGCATCGATCCGGCCTGGGCGCAATATCGGCATGGAATTGAACTGATCCTCCTATCCCGCAGGCTCCAGTGGCCGCTGATCGCACTCACCCTGCTCTTGTGCGTCGCACTGATCGGACTGGTCATCTCCGGCAAGCGGCGGGCATGGTGGCTCATCGGATTGGCGCCGATTCTCACCCTGCTGGGACATCGTTTCGCCATGAATCCCGCAAACGCGTTCCTCATCAACGCCAAACCCGTGTTCGTCGCGGCGGACCAGGCGTCATTCATGTCCAACGACGAATGGGTCGTGGGGTTGATCGACCAGTCGGGCGCGGTGGCGTTTCCGTACGCCTCGTTGTATTCCAGGCCATTGGTGGTGCGAAACGACCAGGCGGAGCCGATGATTCTGATGTGGTCGCCGTTCGCCAACTGCGCCACGGCGTTCCGCATCGATCGATCCATCCGGAGCAATGAACTGGAAGTGGTCTCGATGCCGGCGAACGCGTTGCTGGCGTACAACTCACGAATCGGGCAGTTCATCAACGGAGTGACCGGAGCGACGCCGGACGGGCGTCGGCCGAGCGGGTTTGGCTCGCCGATCCCGACAATCAAGACGACGTGGGGCCGGTGGCTGGCGGCGCACCCGGGTACGACGGTCATGGCGGCGCCGCAGGGCGGCGAAGCGCCGCGGCGGGCGGTCCTGCCTTACTTTCCCATGCCCAGGGATTCGGTGAACCTGCCGCCGCAAACGACGATCGCGTTGATTCGCGGCGTGACACCGGTGGCCATCGCGGATTCGGACCTCGGCGCCGGGCCGGTGAATTTTCCCGATCCGCCGATCGTTGTGGTGCGCGATCCGGTGACCGGGACCGTGATGGCGTTCGATCGGCATATTGACGAGGATTTAATTCCCACGTTTTCGGCCAGGACGTTCCGGAAACTTCCGCAGGCGACGATGACGGATTCGGACAGCGGCAGCGCCTGGACGTGCGGCGGCCGGGCCATCGACGGACCGTCGAAAGGAAAGAAGCTCCAGCCTGTAGAAATCGAAGACGGGGTTTATTATGGCGTGGCGCGGTTCTGGTACGGAAGTTTGCCGCTGACAGTCCCCCCGCCGCGTAAACCCGGGTCTTGAATCCGGTATTATAGGACGCCGCTGAATAACTGGTATAATTCGGGATAAGTTCAGATGGCGACGATGAATGGATGATGAATCGGGCAAGTAAGCGGGTGAAACAATGCAATATGGCGTAATCATGGCAGGGGGATCGGGAACGCGGCTTTGGCCGTTGTCGCGGGCGGATCGGCCGAAGCAGATTCTGCCGGTGGTCAACGGGCGGAGCCTGCTGCAGTTGAGCTATGAGCGGCTGCGCGGTTTGTTTCCACCGGAGCGGATTTTCGTTTGCACGGGGACCGTTCACGCCCAGGCGGTGCTGGAGAACCTGCCGGAGCTGCCGAAGGAAAATCTCCTGGGCGAACCGATGGGCCGGGACACGGCCAACGCGGTGGGGTTCTCGGCGGCGGTGCTGCACGGGCGCGATCCCGACGCCGTGTGTGCCGTCGTCACCGCCGATCACGTCATCGAGCCGGTCTCGCAATTTCAGCAGAGCTTGAATTCGGCATTCCAGGTCACGGCGGCCCGGCCGCGCTCGCTGGTGACGTTTGGCATCCTGCCGACGTACGGGCACACGGGGCTGGGATACGTTCATCGCGGCGAATCGCTGGGGATCGAGGGCGCGTATCGCGTGCTGGGATTTCACGAGAAGCCGGACAAAGCCCTGGCGGATCGGTTCGTCGAATCGGGGCGGTACTACTGGAACAGCGGGATGTTCGTGTGGCGATGCGACACGGTGCTGAACGAGCTGGCCGTTCACCTGCCCGGCTCGCACAAGGGTTTGACGCAAATCGCCCAGGCCTGGGGCACGCCGCAGCAGGAGACCGTTTTGCGCGACGTGTATCCGCGGCTGCCGAAGATCAGCATCGACTACGCCGTCATGGAACCGGCCAGCCAGGAAAAGGGCAACGCCTCGGTGGTCGTGGTGGAGATGCCCGTGGAATGGACGGACGTGGGATCGTGGCCCGCGCTGGCGGAAATCCTGCCGACCGACGAGCACAACAACGCCGTCGAGTGCAAGACCGGGCTGTTTCTCGACTCCGACGACAACGTCATCTTCAGCCTGGACGCGGACCATCTGATTTCGACGATCGGCTTGAGCGACATGATCGTGGTTCATTCGCGCGACGTGACGCTGATCTGCCCCAAAGACCAGGGCCAGCGGGTCAAAGAGCTGGTCGCCAAGGCCAAGGAAAAGTTCGGCGACAAGTTTCAATGAGTATGCGGACGCTGGCGATAGACTGCGGCGAGCGGCGGATCGGCGTGGCGCTGAGCGATGCCGGCGGCAAATTGGCGACGCCGTATGACGTTCTGCAAGCGGTTTCGCCCCGGCAGTCGATTTCACAAATCATCAGGATCATTGAAGCGGAAGGCGTTGAGCGGATTGTGGTGGGATTGCCGCTGAACATGGACGGCAGCAGCGGCCCGGCGGCGAAAAAGGCCGTGGAATTCGGGCGATTGCTCTCGTGCCAAAGCGGCCGCGACGTGGTTTTCGTGGACGAAAGGCTGTCGTCGTTCCAAGCGGAGCAGCAGATTTCCGCCCGTCGCCGCAGCGGCGAAAAGATCACCCGGAAATCAAAAAAGCGGCAGCTCGACGCCATCGCCGCCGCGGGATTTCTCCAGGAATTCCTCGATGGGAAACTTCCCGCTGAGACAACCCCCGCAGAGCGGGGGGCTAACGGATGACAAATCACCTCGATTCACGTCCGTTAGCCCCCCGCTTTGCGGGGGTTGTTTTCAATCCGCCATTCGAATTTCGGACTATGCAACCTAACGTCCAATTCCGTGCTGCCAGCCGCGAGGTTCCATCGGGCGGACCGCGCCGGCTGCATCCCGCAGAAAGATGCCCGGCTCCGGCGTGAGTTGCCCGATACGAATCCCTTGGCCGGCCCCCGCGCTAGTCGTGAACAGCAACTCGTAATCCTCTCCATCGTTCAGCGCGTGCTCTAACTGGGAAATGCGGTCGCGGCGCGATAGTTCGACGGCATCGGAATGAATCGGCACGGCGGCCTCGTCGATGATCGCTCCGACGCCGCTGGCGCGGCAGACGTGAGCGAGATCGCGCGACAGGCCATCGCTCAGGTCGATCATGGCCGTGGCGGTGGCGGCGAGTTCGCGGCCGAGTTGGACGCGCGGCTCGAAGGTCAAATGCCGGCCGAGAATGCTGCCGCCCAGCGGGCCGGTGACGAAAATCCCGTCGCCCGGACGCGCGCCGGCGCGGGTGACGGGTTTCACGCCCGCCGAACGGCCCAGGATCGTTACGCTCAGAACCAATTTGCCGTCCCAGCTCGCCGTGTCGCCGCCGACGAGCGGACAATCGAAAGCATCGCCGGCTTGGCGAAGGCCTTCGTAGAGTTCCTTGGCTCGATCGAGGGAAAAATTTCTGGGCAAAGCGACGGCCACCACGGCCGCGGCGGGCAGGCATCCCATGGCGGCACAATCGGACAGGTTGCGGTTCATGGCCTTGCGGCCGATTTGGCGCGGGGAATGAATCGAAGAATCGAAATGCACCCCGTCGACGACTTGATCGACGCCGACGAGCAAGAGGTCATCGGCCGGCCATTTCAGAACGGCCAGATCGTCGCCGACGCCGAGGTGGAGCAAGGGCGAATTTCGCTGGGTTTGCCGAATCCAATCGATGAGGTCGAATTCTCCGGGCATCAGAGCTTAGTGCGTCAAGCGGTTGTGGATAATCGGCCAGGCGGCGGGCGGCTGGCCATCTACGGTTTCGAACAAAGCCACATGGTCCGCGGGCAAGGCGACAAAGTCGCTGACGCCGGCGAGACAAACGCTGTTGAGTGCGACCGGGCCGTCATTTTCGGCGGTCTGGCGAAGCAGCCACTGCCGGCCGGATTCTATCTTTGTCCTGGCCAGACAGACGCCCCACCATCCCGCGACCCGGCCACCGACGAGATTGCCGGAATATTCCAACAATTTTGCCCCGAATCGGTAATAGGCCGGGCGATCGCCGGCGATGATGGTATAGCGGATTTGGCCGCGGCGAGGCTGGGAATTCAGTTCGGTCAGGAACTTCGATTGCGGGCGCAGGTCCGTGGATGCCTGGCAGATTCCCTCGGTGATCATCCACGCGGGACTCCAATCCGGATCGTGCATCCAGCGCATGGAGTTGACGAGAAGCTTCAAAACCAGCGAGCCCCTGGTCCAGGTGGAACCGGAATTGGGAGGAGCGATCAGAATAAAATGATCGACCCCGCCGGCATACTCGGCGCCCTCGACATATCCGCGGGCGATCAGCCCGCCCATGCTCTCGGCCACAAGGTCCAGTTTCAGATCGGGGAACTGCTCGTGCAATGCCAGCATATTGCGGGTGAAAAGGGCGGCGCTTTCATCGAGCGGTCGCTCGGACGGATATGCAAACGTCGCGGTTTGAAAGCCGTCGCCATGGAGCAATTGGGCCAGGTCGGCGCAACTGGCGCTGTCCCCATCGAGGCCGTGAATCAGCACGACCATGGTTGCTTGCGAATCGACAATCCGCGGCAGGTGCAACCCAAACCGGCGATTGAGCCGGGCCGTTGCTTCGGGCGCCGCCACCTGGGTGAATCGATCCAATGCGTCGCAGGACTGGTCCCAATCGCGTGGAAGGCTCTGCGGATCGAAACGGAGCGACAACTCATCGTCGGCAACCGTCAGATGAAATCCGTCGCGGAGAGCACGGTTCACGGCCCGGACCATTAGCCAGCCGTTGAGTCCCCGAAGATCGACTTCAACATCCAGGTTTGGAAGCAAATCGACCACGGTCGGCGGAAGATGCAGGCCCATTTCGAGAACATCCTGGAGGTCTGCGACCGGCAGCCGGCCCTCTTTCAATGGGATGGAAAACCGGTATTCCGCCGCCAGGCAAGCGCCGGGCGCCAATAATATAAAGACCCACGCCATCAATCGTGCGTTCATAGGGCGGCCGAAGGCGAAGTTTTCCCATTTCCCCACCGGCCATGAAAAGATAGCATTCAGATGAGCCTTTCACTACAGCCGGGCTTGCAGAATTCGCTAAACCGTCAATATTCTGCCAAAAAAAGCGAAAAAATCTTACTGCAAAGATGTTTCCTGTCGATTATGTAACATATATTACCGACTGTGGTCTTGAAAAGATCGGGAACCGAAAGGCCGCGTTGTGGAACGTGCTGAGGTTTGAGCGATGAAGAGCGAGACATCCAAGCTGGTCAGTCAACGGCCAAACAGTTCGGGAATGAGTTACAAGTTCCAGCGCCTCCGCGAGCGAATCCGCCAGGGGGTCGCCAACGGTGAATTGAAGGGCAAACTGCCGGGCGAGCGAGAGCTGGCGCGGCAATTCCACGTCAACGCCAAAACCTTGAGCAAGGCGCTCACCGACTTGGCCGCCGAAGGATTGCTCCATCGCAGCATCGGCCGGGGAACATTTGTTCGAGGCTCGAAAGACGAGAAACCGGCGACCACGGGACGATGGCTTGTGCTGCTGGACGCGGATGTGGATCAAACCCTGGTGGACAATTTTAAGTCGGTCGCGCCGATGGTGGAAAGCTGCCTGGACGTTTCGGCCATTCGGCCCAGCTATCTGAATCAATTCTCGGCGGTGATCGATATGGCGGCGGCGACGCCGGAGACGTTCATTCGCAATTTGCTTGTCCGCGGCATTCCGGTGGTGGCGGTGGGACAGGAGTTGCGAACGTATTCCGTCAATGGCGTCATGTTGGATACGATGCTGGGTGCATCCTATCTGACGCGCGAACTGGCACTGGGCGGGCATCGGCGTTTCCTGGCGGTCGAGGAGCGGAGGCAAATCACCATCGCCGAAACGATCCGCCGCACCGCTTCGCGATATTGCCGGGATTATTCCGTCGATGCCTGCTCGGCCGCGGAGGTGGCGCAGGCGGCGGAGTATGGCGCAACGGCATGCATCTGTGACTCCGTGCGAGCGGCGAAGGGGACAATGCAAGCCCTGGAACGCGCCGGCATCTCCGTGCCGCAAAACATATCGGTGGCCGCGATCGGATGGACCGCCCAGGACTATCCCTGCACGGGATATTTCGTCGATCCCCGCCAACAGGCCGCGGCCGTGGCCGAAATCCTCAGCAACGGCCAGCCCGGCCGGCCGACAACGCTGTGGCTGAGCGGCACTCTGATCGACCGTGGCACCACGGCGCCAATAACCTCCCACGCCGCCGAAACGCCGATGCCCATGCCCGAGGGCGTGAAGTCGGCGGTGCTGATCGCACAATGAGCCAGCTGTTCAGCTAAGGTGGGCTATACAGATAGATGCAATGTCCAAGAACGGCGATCGGCTTTTGACTAGCCAACTTCTTATAAAAATCCTTGTCCGCCTGGGGAAGCCACGGATCGTGCGGCGCTGCGTCGCTGATGGCATAGACGCGGGGCCGGGAATCGATGCTTTCGTCCGGCATCGCATCGCTGCGCGGAAGGTTGAAGTAGCGGATATGATAGTAGCGCGGTTCGGCCGATCCGGAATAATTGAGAAATAGTTGATACTGAGGATGTTGGTGCTGCCATTCGGCGAGGGCGGGCAGGTCCTGACCCCAATCCACGTTGGAGTCGCCGAGAAGCCGCGGTCCGTTTTGCCACCCGCCTGCGGCAATGTTGAAAAAAGGAATGTAATCGGGATAGGCGGCATAGGTTTCGAAAAGCAACCCCAATAGAAGAAGCGAAACGAGAGCCATAGTCGGTCTGGGGAAGCGCCGAAGTCCGTCGGCGGCCGTGATGCCGAGGAAGATGAAAAGAAATGGATAGACCGGAAGAACATGCCGAATGCCCAGATTCAGGTGGGAACCCATGGCCACAGCCACGTATAGGATTGGAAACAACGTCGGCGAAAAGACGTTCCACCATAGAGGCGAGGGCCAGCGGTGAGCTATCCAATAAACCGAGGCGATGACGAAGGCCAGAAGGGTCGCCAACGGTGTTTTGACGGCCATGGCGACCGGGAAGTAATACCACCGGCCATCCATGTAGGATTCACCCAACAGAAATGCGGCGCGGCCGTGGGCGCGGCCGTAGGTGAACAGGAATCCGTCCACCCAGGTTTGGGGCAGAAGGTGAAGCTTGCTGATCCAAAACAGCAGACGAAACATAACGTCGGGTTTCCAATGGTCGGTCCATTGCCGGAATTGTCCGGCGGGCAGAGAAAACACGTTGTAGAAATAAAAGGCTTCGTGTTTGGCGG
Source organism: Tepidisphaeraceae bacterium (assembly GCA_050014015.1). GTDB lineage: Bacteria > Planctomycetota > Phycisphaerae > Tepidisphaerales > Tepidisphaeraceae > PALSA-1353. The sequence continues at coordinate 93,568 of JBEKEC010000016.1, read as the reverse complement.
CGTTGCGCAGCAGTTGGTCGAAATCGAAAAGTTGACTGGAGTCCGTGCTGGGCCCGTAGCGAAAGCGGTAACACGCCCAGACGAAGAGGTATGAAAAGGCGCAGGAAACGAAGGCAAGAGAGCCGGCCACGGCCAGCCGCCGAACGCGGCTTTGAACCGTCCATTTGAGAAAGGGCCAGGGTTCGGGAAGAAGAGCGCGAATGATCAGCGCCAGTCCCAGAAGCGGAATGGCCAGGACGCCGGAAAACTTCACCGTCACCGCCGCTCCCATGGCAAGCGACAGGGTCGCCCAGCGAAGCGGCGTCACGCGCTGACCGACGAGCCAGATCGTCATCATGAGCAGCAAAAAAACGAGCGTGATTGGCACATCGTCTTTGACGAGTGGCGAATGAGCCAGGAAATTCGGATCGAAGCAGAATGCGGCGACGGCAATGAGTGCGGCGATGGGTCCGCGCAGTTTCCACGCCCATGCCGCAATTGCCGTCCCCAAGGCCGCTCCCAAAATGAGCATCTTCATTCGCGCAGCGCCAATCATGGCATCCGGGTCATTGCCGGAAGTGAAATAGAGCACATTCTTAATAAACAGTGCCGTTGAACTGTCCTCCCGAAGCAGTCCGTCCCAGAGTAATCCTGAGGTTTGAATCCGAAGTTCGCTTTTGGAAGTGCCAAGCGTCAAATAGTAACGCCACAGCGGCGGGTCTTCCGGATTAACGCGGAAATCGTTGTAATGCGTCTGAAGCCAAGCGCCCATGAAATGAAGAGGTTCGTCGCAAGTTGCACATTTGTCTTTCCACGCGGTCCACGCTGTTAGGACAAAAGCAACGAGGAGGCCGGCGATCATCACGACGAAGGGAAATGAGGCGGACTTTCGATGGGACATCTTCGCCAATCACGTTAAGTGCCGGTCCATTTGAAGCCGGCGCAGCGGCCAGTTAGGCGGCGCCTGGCACGAGAGTGAAAAACTCGTTTTCCCATTTCGGCGAGCGATAAGGTGTATTTTCGACGGCGCCTTGCTTCCCCGCAATCCCCCGCCCCAATCCCGGGCTCGGAATTTTGAACTGAGATTGCCGATGCCACGCGTTTATCGTTTGACGGGCAGGAAAATACAACCCCCGCAAAGCGGGGGGGATAACGGATCGGAATTGGCCTTGATTCCCCATCCATTAGGCCCGCGCTTTGCGGGGGTTTCGTCGGGGCGCGGGCTTGGAAGTTGGATTGAGATTTACGATTTTGCCGTTTCGCATCACCCAAAAGGGTGTTCCCGTCTGCCGGGCAAGCTGTTTGGCCCGTCGTGCCGCCCGTAGCATCGCGGGCAATGAACCCTCGATGTCCGGATCGAGCGTTCGGGTTTTCGCCTTCATCGAATTTCTCCTTGTGCGGGGAGGAACAAGCGAAGATGTCTCGCGCGGAGGCACGGAAGGCTTCGCCTCCGTAGCTGAGGCGCGGAGTTTTCTTCTCCGCGCCACCGCGTCTCCGCGCGATCCATTTCTTCGAATCCGACGGTCTAGCGCATGGGGGTCCTCCTGTCGGAGCATAGCCCGCTTCCCCAGATTGGCAATTGCCGATCGGCAATCATAATATTCCTCCCATGTCCCAGCTCATCATCACCGCCGTCGGGCCGGATCGGCCGGGGATCGTCGGGGAACTGACCGCTCATCTGCATTCCGGCGGAGCCAACATCCTCGATTCGCGCATGGTCAATCTGCGCGGCGAATTCGCCATGCTCATTCTGCTGGAGGCGGCGGACGCGGCGGCGGGAGAACTGCGAGGGAAATTGTCGGGAATCGGCGAAAAAATCGGCCTGCGCCTCAGCGTCTCCGAGCTGCGCACCGGCACGCGCGTCAGCGGATTGCCGTTTCGGCTCAAAACCTATTCCATGGATCAGCCGGGCATCGTCGCCAGAATCTCCCAGGTGCTTCGCCAGTTCGGCGTGAACATCGAGGAACTTTCCGCCCGGCAGGAATCCGCCCCGTTCGACGGCTCCCCGCTGTTTCTCACCGAAATGCGCCTGACCGTTCCGGCAACCGTCTCGCTCGGCAAACTGCGGTCGGACCTGGAAGGCGTCGGCGCTTCGCTCAATTGCGACATTGATCTGGACCCCGCTTGACCGGCAGCAATTCCAAACCGGTGAGATACCAATTGATTCATCAGGATCGCGCCACCGCCGCGCGCCTCGGCCGCGTCGCAACTCCGCACGGCATCTTCGACACGCCGGCCTTCATGGCCGTCGGCACCCAAGGCTCGATCAAAGGCGTCCTGCCCGATCGCGTCAGGGAAACCGGGACGCAGATAGTTTTGGCCAACACATACCATCTCATGCTGCGCCCGGGCGAAAAGACCGTCGCCGAACTCGGCGGCCTGCATCGGTTCATGGGCTGGGATGGGCCGATCCTCACCGACAGCGGGGGCTATCAGGTTTTTTCCCTGGCGGATTTGAACGAGATCACCGACGCGGGCGTGAAATTCAAGAGCCACGTCGATGGCAGCGAAGTTTTCCTCGATGCCCGCCGCGCCATGCAGGTCCAGAACGATCTGGGCTCGGACATCATGATGGCATTCGACCAATGTCCGCCGGCCGCCGCCGCCCCGGAGGCCCACCGCCGCGCCGTGGACCGGACCCTGCGTTGGGCCGCCCAATGCCTGGCCGCCCACGCTCGCCCCGCCGAGCAGGGGCTTTTCGGCATCGTGCAGGGCGGGGTCGATCTGAGCCTGCGGCGCCAGTGCGCGCGGGAGCTGGCGGCGATGGGGTTCGACGGCTACGCCATCGGCGGGTTGGCGGTGGGCGAAGGATTCGACGCCATGAAGACGGTTTTGCGCGAAATCGCCCCCGCCCTGCCGGCGGAAAAACCCCGGTATCTGATGGGCGTGGGCTATCCGCGCGACATCGTGGCGGCCGCGTCGGCGGGAATCGACATGTTCGACTGCGTCCTGCCAACCCGAAACGGACGAAACGCCTACGCATTCACGGCAAACGGTCCACTTCGGCTGCGAAACAGCGGATATCAGCGTGATCCGTCCCCCATCGAGCAAGGTTGCGACTGTTACGCCTGCGCTCATTTCACCCGCGGCGCCATCCGCCACTTTTTTTTCGCCGGCGAGATGCTTGGCCCCGTGCTGGTTTCCGTGCATAATGTGCGGTTCTACCAACGGTTGATGGCGGACGTTCGCCGGTCGATCGGTGAGGGTAACTTCGGCTCCTTCGCCATTGGCGATCCACGCTGCTTGCTTGGACCCTCCGACGAAGTTAATGCCGAGGAATGACTTTTCAAAAGGAGAATTACTTGACCATCCTGCACCTGCTGGCCGACGCCCCGACGACCCATCCCCAAGAGCTTCCCCCGTGGTGGGCCAATCCGCAGAACATGTTCCTGCTCCTCATCTTCGCGATGCTGATGTTTTTCCTCTTCAGCTCCTCGCGGACCAAGCGACAGGAGCAAAAGAAACGCGACGACATGCTCAAGAACATGAAGCGCGGCGACCGCGTCCTGACGGCGGGCGGCATGCTCGGCACCGTCGTCGACGTGCGCGACACCGAAGTCGTCCTGAAGGTCGACGAAGGCTCCAACACCAAGATCAAGTTCACGCGCGATGCTGTTAAGCGGGTGCTTGCCGAAGATGAGGCGTCAGGCTCAACAAAATAAGTCATTGGTCATTTGTCATTGGTCATTTGTAAAGAAGTCGCGATGCCTGAAACTAATGACGAATGACTAATGACCAATGACCAATGACAATTCCCTGGATTCACAATGCCAACTAATTACTCCGGAAGAATCACCCTCATCTTCACCGTGCTTTTCGTGGCGTTGCTCGCGATCTTCTGGGGGCCCCCGTCCCGGCTGGTCAACCCGCACCTAAGTGCCATCCAGAAAACCGATCTCCGCCCGGGCATCGACATGGTCGGCGGGGTGAGCCTGGTTTACGCGATTCAGGCTCCGGCGAACTCCGACCCCGATCTGTCCGAGCACGTCATGGATGCGCTGAAAAAGCGCGTGGACCCGCTCGGATTGCGGAACCTGGTCTGGCGCCCGCAGGGCGCCAACCGCATCGAGATCGAGATGCCCCTCTCGCCCGAAGCCACCGAGGCGCCCCGGATCAAGAAGGCTTACAACGACGCGGTGTTACTGCTCGACGCCACCAAGATCACGCAAGACGCCGTGCTCAACGCCGTCGAGCATTCCACCGGCGCCCAGCGCCGGCAAAGCCTTGCCCAACTGGCATCGGACAGCAAGACCCGCGCCGATCTTTTCAAGAACCTGTGCGATACCTTCGACAAGATTCAGGCCCTTCGCGCCAATCCGGACAAGCTGTCGCTGCCCGCCCTGGCCGTCAAGCTCCAGCCGCTCACCGTCGCCTACGACCAACTCAAGGATCAGATCGAGCAAACCAATCTCTTGTCCTCGGATTTGGCGGGAATTCTCGACCAGGTCATTTCCGATGATCCCCAGCAGAAGAAAGCCGGCCAGGCCAAGCTGGACGACCTGAAGAAAAAATTCGCCGATTTCCCAAGCCTTCTGAAGGTGATGGACGTTTTCCAGGCCAAATACAAGGATTACGACTCGGTCAAGAACGCGATCACCGGCGCGGACGATCTGAAGCGCCTGCTCCAGGGTTCGGGGGTCTTGGAATTCCACATTCTGGCTGACAACGTCACGTGCAGTAATCCGGCGGACTTGAAGGCGATGGAATCGCGGCTAGAACCGGGCGGCAAAGGCCCCCTGCCGCAGCCCGGCGACACCATCCGCTGGGCGGAAGTCGATCGGGTTGAAGAATTCGACCGCCCCGGCTATCCGCAGGAAACCCGCGAGTGGAACGGCAAGCATTACATGCCCGTCCTGGTCACCCCGGATGCTTCCATGACCAAGTCCAGCGCTGAAAAATGGGGCTTGGAGAGGGCCGGCGTCCAAATGATGGAAGACGGCACGCAGGCCGTCGCCTTCAGCTTCGATACCACGGGCGGCAATCTCTTCGGCGACCTGACCACCAATTGGTACAACCGCGCCCGCCAACGCACCGAGCTTCCCGATCCTCACGCTCGGCTGGCGATCTTGCTCGACAACAAGATCATCAGCGCTCCCAACATCAATTCCCCCATCACCGGCGGCTCGGGCGTCATCGAAGGCGGTAAGGCCGGGTTCTCCACCAACGACCTTAATTATCTGATCAATACCCTCAACGCCGGCAGCCTTCCGGCGCAGCTTTCCGATGAGCCGATCAGCGAGCAGCAGGTCGGTCCCACCCTCGGCGCCGACAACCTCAATCGCGGCCTGGTCGCTTGCGGATTCGGGCTGATGGTCGTCGCCGTCTTTCTCATCAGCTATTACTACTTCGCCGGACTGGTCGCTTTCATCGCCGTGCTGATGAATCTGGTGCTGATTCTCGGCACCATGTGCGCCCTCAACGCCACCTTCACCCTTCCCAGCATCGCCGGAATCGTCCTCACCATCGGCACCGCCGTCGACGCCAACGTCCTGATCTTCGAACGCCTCCGCGAGGAACAGCACAAAAACCTTCCCCTGCGCATGGCCCTGCGCAACAGCTACGCCCAGGCCCAGAGCGCGATCATCGACTCCAACATGACCAGCGTCATCACCTCCCTTTGCCTCTACGCCTTCGGCTCCGAAGAGGTCAAGGGATTCGGACTGACCCTGATCATCGGCATCGCCGCCAGTTTGTTCACCGCGCTCTACGTCACCAAAACCGTCTTCGGCATCATGATCGACCATTTCGGCATGAAGGAACTCGGCAGCGTGCCGCTGACCTTCCCCAAGTGGGACAAGTTCCTCAAGCCCAAGATCGACTGGATGGGCATGGCCTGGATCTTCTGGACCTTCAGCATCATCATGCTCATCAGCGGCATGACGTTGTTCATCTTCAAGGTGCGCCAGGGCCGCATGATGGACATTGAATTCGCCACCGGCACCTCGCTGCAATTCCAGCTCGAACAACCGATGGACCAGGACGCCGTTCGCAAACGCATCGACGCCGAAAACGAAAAGAAACCGCTTGACCTGCCCAGCCCCAGCGTCGTCGCGGTGGGCACGGACCGGCTCCATTACCAGATCGTTTCCCCCAACGTCAATCGCGTCGCCGTCCGCAACGCCGTCCTCGAGGCCATGCAAGGCCTGCTTCACATCACGCTTCCCTCCCAGTTCGACGGAGCGGCCGTGGAATATGGCGATGCCGCGGACAAACAGGTTTTACCCATCGCCGGACCCAGGTTGGTCGTGGACGGCTACACGCCGCCGGCGGCGTCGCCCCACCCCGGCGGCGTCGTCATCGTCCTGAAGAACATCTCCCCGCCTTTGTCCGTCACCGACATTACCGCCCGCATGGACAGCCAGCGATTAATGAGCTCTTCCCCCACCACCTCTTCGTTGTCGTACGTTGTCCAAGCCCCCGGCGACCCGACCAAGGCGACCAGCTTCGCCGTCATCGTCGGCTGGAGTTCCACCGTCTCCTACGAAGCCGACCAGGCCAAATGGGCTGATGAACTCGCCCAGCCGCTCTGGGGACTGGTCAAGGATGCCGTCAACCATCCTCCGTCTTTCGAGCAGGAAACCAATTTTGATCCCCAGGTCGCCGGCGAGATGCAACGCGATGCTTTCCTGGCCCTGACCTTCTCCGTCATCGCCATCATGATTTACATCTGGGTCCGATTCGGCAATCTGAAGTACGGGACAGCCACCGTCATTGCCCTGTTGCACGATACCGTTTTCACCCTCGCCGCCATGGGGTTTGCCCATTACGTTTCCGATTACTGGCACCATAATTTCCTGGAAATCGAGCCGTTCCGCATCAATCTGACCGTGGTCGCCGGCATTTTGACCATCATGAGTTATTCCATGATCGACACCATCGTGGTGTTCGACCGCATCCGCGAAAACCGCGGCCGATACGGCCATCTCAACCGCGACGTCATCAACGACGCCATCAACCAGACCCTTTCCCGCACCGTTCTGACCTGCGGAACCACGATTATGACCGTCTCTTTCATGTATTTCCTTGGCGGAGCGGGCATCCACGGCTTTACTTTCGTGCTTCTGGTTGGCATATTAGTGGGAACGTACTCGTCGGTGGCCATCGCGGCGCCCCTGCTTTTATGGGGACGCGAAAAACCGTCCACCGGCCTGATGCGGCCGCCCATGGGTTAGCCTATGCCACGGGCGGGTGTTTGACAACTCGATCTATTCCGCTGGGAAAGGAGTCCCGCAATGCGCAAGGACGTGAAATTCGGTTTGACCATCGGCGCCATTCTGGTCGTTACCCTGGTTATTTATGTCATCGTGTTGTCGCGCGGCCCCGCCGTGCCGCAGCGGCTCGGCATCGCCTTGCCGAGCCAGTCGGATCAGGCAACCGATTCGGTTGCCCCCGCCTCGGATGCACACAACGACGTTGCTCCGGCGAACGGCTCAAACGAGCAGGACACCGGCCCCATGGCGGCTGATTCCAACCCCGCAACCTCGCCGCCGCCCGATGTGACGCCCGCTTCGCCGGCGACCCAGCCGGCATCCTCCAACGACTGGGAAAACGCCCTGAATCACGGCCTGCCCCCCACCCTCTCGGCCCCCGAGCATACGGTCACGCCGTCCATCGACTCGCCTTCAGCGAACGTCGCCCGCGCCGGCGTCAGCCCCACCGCCAGCACGCCCCTGATCGACCCGCTCCCCACCACCCAGCCGGCCAGGCTTTTGATGAGCAACCTCCCGACTCAAGAGCCCGCGCCGACTCCGGCCGTCTCCCCGTCAACGCCCCCACCGCCGGCCTCCACCCCGCGCACCCATCGTGTCGCTTCCGGTGAATCGCCCTACTCCATCTCCCAACTCGTTTACGGCAACGGGAAATATTACAAGAAGATTTTGGCCGCCAATCCCGGCATCGACCCACGCCATCTCAAGATCGGACAGATTTTGGTCATTCCCGAGTTGAGCGACGCGGACAAGCCCGCCCCCGCCGCCGGGAATGCCTCGGCCGCCGCGACCGTCGATCCCGGCTCCGCTTATACCGTGGTCTCCGGCGATTCCCTGCAAAGCATCTCCCGCAAGCTCTACGGCAACTCCTCCATGAGCGACAAGCTGTACGAAATGAACAAATCGCTGATCGGACCCAATGCGAACGTTTTGAAGATCGGCTGGGTATTGAAACTCCCCAAGCCCCCCACCGCCGGCGTCAACCAGTAGCCGCGCAGGCGAACGCGACGTCATTTTAGCCACGAAATAACAAACTATTGCCCCGGCCCTATTTCCCCCTGTAGCCGGCGATCCTTACCCGCCGCATTCCTTCAAATAATGACCCACCGCCCAATCGGTGAAATCGCCCAATTTACCAGCGCAATTCCCCCGTCATTCTCACAATTTTTTCATTGCCACAACCCACCGCCCGTGGCTAATCTGGTTATGCCGCCCTTCAGTTTCGGCTTTGGAGCATGTCAGAAGGCGCGGAGATGTTTTGACGCGTTTCGCTGTCCCGCCGGGCCCCGGAGTATTGCCCGTCGGCTTACCGACGCGTGGCGTCTTCCGGACCTTCGTCAGCGGTGCCCTTACCGCAGGCGGAATGGGTCAGGGCCGCCGGTGTTTCGCATTGCCATCGCCTTGCGGACTATCCGCAAGGGCGGCGGCACTCGCGGCATCGGAAATCGGCCGATCTGATCGGGAGGAAATGAAATCAGGGACAGGAAAACGGGCGGGCTGCGGAGCCCGCCCTTTTTGTGCGCCGTGCAATTCCCTTGAACCTTGAACCCTTGAACCCTCTCGCTACGGAGCCCGCGCCTTCCTGCGCGCCGTGCAATCGGATTTCTTTCACGCCCGCGATCGGCTGTGCTCCTCCAGCCGCTGAAGCAGTTCGCACGCCTCTTCCTGATGTTCCCCGACGCTGCTGGTCCAGACCAGCGGTTCGTTGCGCGTCACCGCCCGCTCAATCCGCCGGCAGGCGCTGATCACCGTGCTGTGATTGCGCTTGCCCATCCGCATGCCGATCTCCGGAAAACTCAGCTTCGCCGTCTTGCGCACCAGGAACATCGCCACGCTTCGCGCCAGGCTGATCGTGCGTTGCCGCCGGCCGGACATCAGGTCCTTGTTTTCCAGGCCGAAATACTCGCACACCGATTGGAGGATGTTGTCCGGGCGCACCGGCGCCACCATTTGCCGATCCAGATCGCCCAGCGCTTCCTGCGCCATCGCCGCATCCGGCACGCGGCCCGTGAGCTTCACGAACGCCGCGATCCGCGTGATCGCCCCTTCCAGCTCGCGGACGTTCTGCGTCACCCGCCGCGCGATCCAGCCCACCACCTCTTCACCCAGCATCAACCCGCTCCGCTGGGACAGGCTCCGCAGAATCTCGCACCGCGTCGCGAAATTGGGTGGATCGATCCTCACCACCATCCCGCTGACGAACCGGTTGATCAGCGATTCTCCGAACTCCTCGATCATCTTGGGATGATTGTCGCTGGCCATCACCACTTGCCGGCCCATCGCCTCGATCGCGTTGAAGGTGTGGAGGAATTCCTCCTGCGTCGCCTTCTTGCCGCCCAGGAAATGCACGTCGTCGATCACCAGCAGGTCCAGGTCGCGCATCTTCCTTCGGAACGCGTCGATCTTGTTGCCGCGCAGCGAAGTCAGAAAGTCGTTGGTGAACTCCTCGCCCGTCAGATACGTCCAGCGTTTGGTCGGATGATGCGAAATGAATCGTTTGCACAGCCCCTGCAGCAGATGGGTCTTGCCAAGTCCGCATCCGCCATGGATGAACAAGGGGTTGTACTGGGCCCCCGGATACTCCGCGACGTACAGGGCCGTGTTGAAGGCAAGCTGATTGCTCTGCCCGACCACAAACGTTTCGATTTCATGCCGAAGCCGCGGCCGGGCGGACTGCGCGGGCGATCGCTCCTGCGCCAAACTGACGGGCCTCTGCGGGCTTATCACCGGCAACGTCTTGCAGGCCCCGTCATCTTTGGCCGGCACAATCGCCGTCGCGGACTCCACCATCACGGGGGTGACCGGCGCCGCCATCGCCGACGCCGCCATCGGGCGCGAGGTCATCGGTTGCGAGGTCATCGGCCGCGCCGACGCCATCCCCGCCTCCTTCACCTTGGACCCCGGCGATTTCATGGCCGGGGCACAGGCTTTGCCTTCGGCGGCGGAGGCTTTGCCCTCGGCGCCATCCATCGTCTCCACTTCAAACAACTGCGGCACCACGCTGAATCGAACGGCCAGCGAGCAACCCAGCACCTCGTGTGCCGCCTCCTGGATCGGCCGGCTGAAATGCGAGCCGATCCATTCGCTTATAAAATCATTGGGAACCGCGATTTCCAACCCATCCTGCTTCAAATCCAGACGCGTCGAATTGTTAAACCAGACATGGAACCTTTGTTGCCCTACACGCTGAGCAATCGCGCTGGCCAATTTGGCCAATTGCGGATCGTGTGCGCCGATGCAGCTCACGCCGACTCCTTCCCGGCAAACGCGGAGGCTTTGCCTTCCGCTGCGGAGGCTTTGCCTTCCGCTGCGGAGGCTTTGCCTTCCGCTGCGGAGGCTTTGCCTTCCGCACCCTGTCCCATTGCGCCTTGCTCAACGTGCAAAGCGCAGCATCTCCCGCTTCCCTGGCCTGCCTCATGCAAGCCCTAAGCAAACGCATTCCTAATCATCCGTGAATTAAGCTAGAAAATAAGCTGCGGAAACAATACTGGCAAGACAATCTTTATCGGATTTTCCATGCACAGCGAAAGAACCATCGGCAGGGCCGGTAGGGTTTGATAAAAAAAAAGTTCTATCAACTTCTTTTCCACCATTTTATCGGACGGTGGAGGACCGGTGGACAAAACTTGTGGACAACGGTTATTTTTTGCCCCGGGACTACCGCCCATCATGAAACCCGCGGGTCGCGTCAAACCCGCAGGTCGCGGATCATCGCCCATCGCGTCGCAACCTGCTGCATCCCGAATCGGTAATAAAGTTTCAACGCCGGCCCGTTCCTGGAATCGACCGCCAGCGACAACCTGCGTTTGTGCTCCCGAAGCGTCAACTCCATCGCGTGCCGCATCAGAATCGTTCCCAGACCCCGCCCGCGCGCCTCCGGAACCACTCCCAGATAGACCAACTCCGTTCCATCGCTCTGCGGAATCCCGCTCAAGAGCAGCACCCCCATCGGGCGATCGTCCTGCAAAAGCAATCGCCAAAGCGTCGGATCGAATTGCCCGGTTGCCTGATGCCCGCTGATCACGTCTTCGATGTCGCGCAGCCCGCTCAGTGCCGGACAATCCAGACTGTCGCGATAAGTCTGAAGGATCGCTTCGGCGAAAAGCCCGTGCGTTTCCGCGGAATAGTCGAGCCACCGCATCCCCTGGGGTACCGCCGCCGACTTCGCATGACGCGGAACCTGTCCCTGCAAATAGATCAACTCGGCGATATCAATGAATCCCGCCGTCGCGAACAATCGCCGGGCCGAATCGTGCTGCGGCTCCAGCAGCACCTGCGCCAGCTGCACCCCTTGCCGGGCAAAGTGCCCGCATATTTCCGCCACCAGCCGCGACACCGCCGGAACCACGGAATCGTCCATCCGGAATGAGGTGAGCAGCAAAAGCGTCTTCCCCGGATTGAGGATCGGCAGCACCGCCCAGATGAGCCTCCCGGACGTTTCCGCGGCGGAGGCTTTGCCTTCCGCCACCCAGATCCCCTGCACGTCGATCCGCCGCTGGGGGGAACTATTGATGAATTCGGCGACCTGCGCCGCCGGCGCCGGCTGGCCGGGGCTGCCCAGGATCATTCCCACCGCCGCCGGTATTTCCCCCGGATTTGCCCGCCGGCAGATAATCCCGCCCCCCTTCGGGGCCATAAATTGCGAAGTTGACATCACCGCCATCAAACGTAAGAATAACCTCGCCGCGTGGAAGGGCAATCGTCTTCCACATCCCGCCTGGATTGCGGAGATTTCACCATGTATCGGCGTATGCACTTGCCAATGGCCGGATTGCTCGTTGTCGCCGCAATGGCAATGCCCTTGCGCGCCGATTACCCCCAGCCCAGCCCCTATCCCGTCTCCTGGGAATTGACCTTCGATCATTCCCTGCCCAAACGCATCCTCGTCCAAGGCCCGGCGGACATGAATCCCGCCGCTTATTGGTACGTCACCTTTCATGCCGCCAACAATACCGACCAGGACAAAATCCTGTTCTTCCCCAACTTCCAGATGATGCTCGAGGATGGCCAGGTCGTCCGCAGCGACATCGGCGTCGCGCCCGCCGTATTCGATGCCATCAAAAATAAAGAACACCTGAAGTATCTCCAAAGCAACGACGTCATCAGCGGCGATCTCCGCCAGGGCGAAGACCAGTCCAAGGACGGCGTGGCCATCTGGCCCGAACCCCGCCTCCGAATGGGCACCTTCACCATCTTCTGCTCCGGGTTCTGGGGCGAAAGCGCGGTGGTGAAAGTCGGCGACAAGGACGTTACCCTCCACAAAACTTTGCAGTTGACGTATCACCTGGATTCCGACGAAAGCCACCCCGGCGGTGGAGACCTGGTCGAATTGGCTCATCTGTACGTCATGCGCTAGAGGTAAGAATTATGGCACATAAAAAAGGTCAAGGCTCCACCAGAAACGGCCGCGACAGCAATCCCCAATACCGCGGCGTCAAAGCCTACGGCGGAGTTCATCACCGCCGGCTCCATCATCGTCCGCCAGCGCGGCACCAAGTTCACCCCCGGCTTCAACGTCGGCATCGGCAGCGACGACACGCTCTTCGCGCTCAAGGACGGCAAGGTCGAATTCCGCGGACGCAAAATTCACGTTCGCATCCCCGAGGCAACCGCAACCGCCTAAAGAACCGGCCAAGTCCATCATTTGTGAACGCCCACGGCGCCGCCGTGGGTCTTTGTTTAGAATGAATCCAATATGTTCGTCGACGAAGCCATCATCGAAATCCAGGCCGGCGACGGCGGCGATGGCTGCCTCTCCTTCCGCCGCGAAAAATTCGTCCCCAAGGGCGGCCCCGACGGCGGCGATGGCGGTGACGGCGGCAGCGTCGTCTTCCTCGCCGATCCCAACAAGGACACCCTCCTCGATTTCTCCGGCCGACACCATTGGCGCGCAAAACGCGGTCAATCCGGAATGGGCAAAAAAATGGCCGGACTCAGCGGCGACGATCTCGTCATCCGCGTCCCACCCGGAACCCTCATCTTCGACGCCGACCACCAAATCCTCCTCGCCGATCTCGATTCGCCTGAAAGACGCATCGTCATCGCCCGCGGCGGCAAGGGCGGACGCGGAAACTGGCATTTCAAAAGCTCCACCAATCAGGCCCCACGCTACGCCGAAAAAGGAACCGAAGGCCAACGCCGCAAGCTGCGCTTGGAACTGAAACTCATCGCCGACATCGGCCTCGTCGGCATGCCCAACGCCGGCAAAAGCACCCTCCTCCGCGCCATCTCCGCCGCACGGCCCAAGGTCGCCGATTACCCCTTCACCACCCTCGACCCCCAGCTCGGCATCGTCGAACTCGGCCCGGACAGGCGAATCGTCGTCGCCGACATCCCCGGCCTCATCGAAGGCGCCCAGCACGGCGCCGGACTCGGTCACGAATTCCTCCGCCACGTCGAACGCACCAAGATCATCGTCCACGTGCTCGATCTCTATCCGATGGACGGCTCCGAACCCGCCGAAAATTACCGCAAAATCCGCGGTGAATTGGAAGCCTTCAGCCCCGCCCTCGCCCAAAAACGCGAGATCGTCGCCGCCAACAAAATGGACCTCGCCATCGACGATAGCGCCCTGGACCAACTTCGTCGCCAGCTTGTCGGCAAGGAAGTCTTCGCCATCAGCGGCGTCAGCCGCCAGGGCGTCGAGGATTTGCTGGACGTGCTCTGGCGGATTTTGTTAGAGATCAAGGCGCAAACGCCCATCCCCGTCCCAATCGCCGAGGATTTGACCCATGACGTGCCCCAATGATCTTCGCGTGGCATTGAAGGAATGGGCCGTCGTCTGCGCCGCCCTCGCCAGCGGGCGTCAAATCATCCTGCTCCGCAAGGGCGGGATTTACGAATCCGCGGGGGAGTTCGAGATCGAGCATCGGCAGTTCCTCCTGTTTCCAACCTATCTCCATCAAAACGCGGCGATGCTGAAAGACGATGAAAAAACCAAATTGACCGTGATGACGGCGGAGCCGGCGAAGATCGAGATTTCCCTGGCGGCCGAAATCACCGACATTATTCCAATGTCCGACCGAGCGGCGATGGATGCGCTGAATGATGAGCACATCTGGTCCGCCGGGCTGATCGACGTGCGCTTCAATTACCGGCCGGAAAATCCGCTCTATTTGCTTCTCGTGCGCGCCTACCGCCTGGCCCGGCCGGTGATGATCGACAATCTCCCAGCCTACGCCGGCTGCAAGAGCTGGGTCCCCCTCGATCGCGCGATCGCCACCAAAGACGCCGTCCCCGCGCTGAACGATGCCGACTACGCCCGCCGCCGCGCCATCGTAAAAAAGGGGTCATAAGCCTTTTACGGTATTTCTGCCAAAAACAGGGCGTATTCGCACATACCGCCCAAATGGCTTATGACCCCTTTTACGCGGCGGCGGACTGGCATCGATTCGATTCCAAGAGGTCGATCACGGGCCGGCTCTGGATCGCGCGCCAGATCGACGCCCGTTGAAGCGAATGAACCGGCGAGACGTTCGCCACCACCGCCGCGTCGAATTGCAGGGCGCGGGCGGCAGCATCGTCGATGACTGGAATCCCCCGGTATCGCCGTCCGGGCCGGGCGAGGTTGGCATCGGCGATGGCGACGACGTTCAATTTCAGTTCCCGCGCCGCCAGCCAATACGCATAGAGGTTCTTCCCGACGTCGATCAGGAGGATGGAGCGGATAGGAGTGTTCCTGGTTGCCGCGGCCAATCGGCGCTGAATCTCCTGGATCATCGCGAATTTTTCGAATGCCCCATCCGACACCACGCTTCGTCGGCGCGGCCGGAGGGATTTTGCCATGCCCTCCAGCAATCCGCGCCAGAACGCGATCCGATGCCGCCAGCCCTTCTGCTGCGCCATCCACCGATATCGCCGCATCCAGTCCATCGCGTAGGGCCACGCCCACTGGCGTGGAAACCGCCGGGCGATCACCAGCAGATTGTTCCGCACGTCCAGCCGGGTCGTGCGCGCCGGCTGACGCGCGATCCCCGTCTTCAGATGCCAAACCCTCAGGTCCTCGAATCGCTCGACGTCCCAGCCCGCGTCCAGCAGCCGTAGCGACAGGTCGTATTCCTCCGCCTGCATGAAAAAGTCGTCCGGCAAACCGCCAACCGCGCCGAGCGCTTCACTGCGAAATCCCGTCCCGCAACCGATGCACACGCTTGGAAACGCGCTGCTCTCCCGCGATCCATCGGGAAGGATCACGTCGAATGCCGCCGCCCCCAATCTCGGACGGGCGCGGAAATGCCCGATCATTCGGCGAATGGACTCCGCATCCGGATACGAATCATCATCCAGAAAAACAATGTACTCTCCCCGCGCCTCGCCAAGCCCCGCGTTCTTCGCGCACGCGCCGCGGTTGGCCCGCAACCGTTTCAGTCGCACCGCCGGAAACTCCCCAGCCACGGCCTGGGCCGTGCCGTCCGTGCTGGCGTTGTCCACCACGATCGTTTCCACCGCGAAATCCGCGGAGTTTTCCAGCGCTTGCAATTGCCGAAGCGTACTTGCCAGCGCGCCGATGCGGTTGTGCGTCGAGATCAAAAACGTCACCGTCGGGTGCGCCGCCCCAATTCCCCGCAACGTGCACGGCCGCGCCGGATCGAAATCATTGCGCGCCGGATTCTTCGGCGGCAGGTCCCACTTGGCGAACAGCTTCTGGTTGTCCACGCGGCCTCGGTCCATGTCCTGCGCGCGGCGTTGGTCCGCACGCTCGTCGTGATCGATGAAGCAGCCATGCGCCGGCTCGATCCACATTCCCGCGTGCCAGGCCTTGAGCGACAGATCGGGATCGGCCCCGAAGAAATAAAACCGCTCGTCGAAATATCCCAGCGTCTGATACGTCTGTCGCCGCCCGATGGGAAAATTGGCGTACAGCGTCCCGCGTACGTGGCAAAGGCGAAACGTTTTTCCATCATGCGTCGTTTCAAACGCGACGTTTCGTTCGGATGCGAAGCGATGGAACATCGCCAGAAACGCCACGTCCGCCGCCGCCGAATCGATTTGCCGCACCGCTTCGTCCAGCGTTCCCGGCAATGGCCGCGCGTCGTCGTTCAGCCAGATCATGTTCCGGCCGGCGGCGGCGCGAAATCCCTTGTTGGCGGCGCGGACAAACCCCTCGCGGCGTTCTTCGCGGATGATTTTCAGCCGATCGCCGAAATAATTCCCAAATTCCGCCAGCACCGCCCCCGTCGCATCCTCGCTTGCGCCGTCCACCACGATCACTTCAAACGAGCATCGCACGTCCTGGCGCAGGCTCTTCAGTCCGCGCCGAAGAAGCTCGGCGCGGTTGCAGGTCGGAATGATAATCGACAGGTCGTACATGCGGTTACCGCCCGTAAAGCCTGAACACCCGGACGCCGTGTTCGCGAAGGCTCCTGGTCTGTTCCCAAAACTGTTCCTCGTAGGTGTCGGTGCTGAGGACCACCGCGGGCAGACGATTGCCGGCGAGGGCGTCGGTCTGCACGTCGGCGAGCGAACGCACGGGCAAACCCAGGTATTGCGGCGTCTGGAGGAAGCGAGGATGGTCGTCGATCAGGCCGACGACCCGGTGACCGTGCCGCTCCCAACGGTGCCGTTCGCTCAGCAGCCGGGCCGTGTGCTTGCCGGCGCCGTAAAGCAGAACGCGCGCCGATTCGGATTGGCCGGCGGTCAGCTTCTGGCAGATGTCGTCGAGCCGGCACCCCGGCGAATCGGTCGGGCCGTCGATCCGCAACAGCGCCGCCGTGATGCGCGAGATGCACGGAAGCACCGCCGCCGCTACTGGCGCCGGCAAACTGGCCAGCCGGTCCGACGTGTAACCCGGCGTTCGGCGCCCGAACTCGGCGATTACGCGCCGGTAAAAATCCACTCGCTGCCGGGAAACGGATATAGGGTCGCACAGGCTGCGTACGCGGTCGAACGCCAGCCGGGAAAGTTCGTTCAACCGCCCGCGGTTGCGATAGGTCGAATCCATCGCCTCCAGCAGCGACCCGGCTGACCCGCCCTCCACGACCACTCCCGCATCGCCGACCAGTTCGACCGATCCCGTGCCGGCGGCGATAATCGTCGTTCGCCCGGCGGCCATCGCTTCACAGACGGCCAGGCTGAAGTTTTCGCTCAGGCTCGGCAGCACGCAGAACGAGCAGCCGTTCAGGGCCGTCTCGACCTGCGGCGGCGGAAGCTCGCCGGTGAATTCAACGCGGCCGCATACTTGGGCTGCCAGAGTCCCGAGGATGTGCAGCCGGACCGAACTTTCCCCCGGCGCGGTGCTGGTGTCGGGACCGATGAACCGGAACCGTGCCCTCGCGTTGCGCGTGAGGAAACCGTTGAGTGCCTCGGCAATAACGCCGCAACCCTTGCGCCACTCGAGCCGGCCAACGAACACGGCCGGCCCGTCCACCGGCGGCGGCGTGAAAGCCGCGCCGGGACAGACGTAAGGATGTGCGATCGTTGCCGGTTCTCCGTTTATGGCTACGAGCGCTTCAGTCGAGCGCACCACGGCCCGAGTCGGAGCGCACAGCGCATCGGCCAGGTGAATTTGCGCGGCTTCCATCGCTTCGATCAACTGTTCCTGCGAACCGAGAACCCTGTTGTTGATCCGATTGGCGATGGCGGTGCAAGTGTGCAAATGAACGACAACCGGCAACGGCCGGCCCGCATCCAGCAACAGCGGCAGACCCGAAGCGTCGACGTCGGCGGCTTCCACGATGTCGAACGCCCGTTGCGAATGCTCCCGTTGGAATGCGACGGTCAGCAGCCAGGCGATCGCCAGCCGGTACACCGCCTCTCCCCCGCTGTTGAGCACCGCCGCCAGCTCTGCCGGCAGCGTGGAGGTGAACACCCGGCGAGCCGGGTCCGGCGTATGGTGCAGCACGACGCCTACCGGAACATTGTCGGGCAGTGCATCTTCATCCCCCACCGTGAACACGTGCGGTTCGTGCCCCGCCAGCGCCAGCGCCGCGGCGCTCTGCCGAACGTAGGATCCGATGCCCCCCATGCGCAGACCGGGCCACTGGTAGGAGAGAAAAGCAACGCGCATTTGCGGTTATTATCGGACATCCGCCAGTACACCCAGCAGAGTTTTTCCCCTCCCCATCTACTCAGGCAGGGCCATCGCAATTGGCGATGGCGTTCAAGGGCTCAAGGGTTCAAGGGTTCAAGGGTTCAAGGGGAACGTTTTTCCCTTGAACCTTTGAACCCTTGAACCTTTGAACCCCATCGCGAGTCGAATGCTCGTAATTACAGTTCGCCTTCCTCCAGGACCGATAACCATCGAAGGAGATCCGCCGATGGCGAATTCGCCAACCCTTGATCCGCGCACCCGTCCAGTTGACCCGCCGTTCAGCAACCCCGCCGAATTCGACGAAGCGTGGAAGGCCCGGATCGCCCACCTGGCGGCGTTCGTGGACACCAGAGGACCGGTGATGGATATCGGCTGCGGCATGATGTGGCTCGAACCGCTGCTCGTGCGGGGAAACCACTACATTCCGGTCGATTACGTTCGCCGCGACCACCGCACGCTGCTGGTGGATTTGAACACGCAGCCCCTGCCGCCCGCGGAGGCGGAGTTCGCCTTCATGAGCGGTGTGCTGGAGTACGTGCGCGACGTCCCGCGGCTCCTGCGGCAGGTCATGGCGCGCCGATTCCGGCGAATCCTGCTGAGCTACTGCACGCTGGAATGCTGGTGGAAAATGCCGCTTCGGCGGTCGTTGAACTGGGTCAGCCACGAATCGCTGGAAGATTTGCTGAACGTGCTGTTGACGGAGTACACGATGGTGGCGCTGGAGCGGTTCCAGCAGCACGTCGCGCTGGTCGTTGAATTACGGGAGCCCTAGATGCCGCGCGTATGTCTTCTGGACCCATCGATCACCTCTCGCGAGGGTGGGCCGCCGGGAAATCTCGGCGACCTGATCGTCCGCCAGGCCGTGGTGCGCGAACTGACCGAATTCCTGCCGGGGTATGACTGGGTTTCGGTTCCAACGCAAATGCCGATGACGGCCGAGGAACTGGACCTGGCCGCCGGCAGCGATCTGCTGATCGTCGGCGGGACCAACCTACTCAGCAGCCACATGCAGCAGTACCGGCAGTGGCACATCTCCCCGGCCGAGGCCGCCCGCCTGGAGCGCGTCGTGTTGATGGGCGCCGGTTGGTGGCAGTACCAGGACGAGCCCGATTCCTACACGCGGTCGGTGCTGCTGTCGGCGTTGTCGCCGCGCCTGCCCCAATCGGTCCGCGACAACTACACCAGCCAAAAATTGCGCGGCTTGGGCCTGACCAACGTCATCAACACGGGCTGCCCGACGATGTGGCGGCTGACGCCCGATTTGCTGCGCACGGTCCCGAGGACCAAGGCCGACGACGTACTGCTGACGCTGACCGATTACAACAAGAACCGCCCGGCGGACCGGCAGTTGCTGGATTTATTGTTCTCACAATACAAGCGGGTGTACTTCTGGCCGCAGGGCAGCGGCGACGCGCGGTACTTGGCGGAGTTCTCCAAACCGGCGGTCCTGCTCGACCGGTCCGTGGCGGCGCTGGAGCAGTTGCTGCGGCGGCGCGAACCGATCGACTACGTCGGCACCCGGTTGCACTGCGGGATCAAATGCCTGGAGCACGGCCGGCGGTCGCTGGTGCTCGGGATCGACAACCGGGCGACCGAAATCGCCGCCGACACCGCCCTGCCGCTCGTCTGGCGAAGCGACCTCGATTCGCTGCGCTCGTGGATCACCGGCAGCGAACCAGTTCGATTGACGATCGCCGCCGCCGCCGTGATGAGATGGAAGCAGGAACTGTCCGCCGCGCTGGGGTGTTCCGCCAAACTGAACTCGGCCGCGTGAACGGCGACTGCGCCTCATAGCGATTACAAAAATCGTTTGCGCTTCCCGTAGCCCCGGATGTACATCCGGGGCTTCGATTGACGCGCAGTCGAAAAATGCAAACGGTATCACGCCGCCAGCGGGGCAACTTCCATGGAAGCCTGCGATTGCGCGGCGGCCCGGGCCTGATCGGCGGCAATCAGCGCCAATAGCCGGCTCGACGTCTTCTCGTACGTGAACCGTTCCAGAACCGGTTGCAGCATCGACTGCCTGAGCCGTTGCCGCTCCGACGGACTGCCCAGGAAGGATGTCACTTTCGCCTCAAGTTCCGCCCTCGAATTGAAGCTCGTCTCGTCGTAGTCCGATCCCCAGACGCAGCCGGCGGAGCACAGGTAGTCGCACTCGTGCATCGTCTGAAGCAACTGCATGAAGGTGTACTTCTCGGCAAAGGGATCGCATTGGTGGATGTCAACGACCTGCCGCAGCGTGTCTTGCAACTCCGGATCAGTGCAAGCCCGCAGTTGCTGGTCGGTGGTGATTCCCGAACGTTGGCAAAAATCCCAGAGCCGGGCGTAGTGGCGGCCGGCGATGTCCCCATCGCCGCGGCGCAGCAGGAAAAACCCGCCGCTGGCCAGCCCCTCCATCACACGCTGGTGCAGGCTGCCCAGTGGGCTGGCGTGCAGGTTGATCCGGCTGGCCTGGTAGATCAGCGACAGCTCGCCCTGATGGTTGGCCACCCCGCGGGCAAACCGCTTGAACGTCGGGTTGTTCTCCCAGCCCCGGCCATAGAGCCGCAGGTCGATCCCCAGCCCCGCCAACCAGCGCAGCGACTGGTGGCGAAATAGCGCATCGTTGACCCGCATGTAAAACAGGCCCATCAACTGCTGAACCAACTCCGGCGTCGGCTGCGTCCGGCTGTCGATGAATCCCTGCTCGATGATCCGGCGAATCGCCGGCGGCGCGACCACCGCCCTGTCGGAGTCGTACACCGCCCGCAGTTGCTCGAAAATCGCGCCAAGCAGCCGTTTCGCCTCCGGTGTGCCGTTCCGGTCGATCTGCTCCTTCACGATCTGCTCGGCCGGGACGCTGGCGTGGGTGACGAAGGCGACATCGCACACGTAGCGGGCCAATTCCGGGTCGTCCGCCCGTCGCGGAGTGAAGCGATTGGGGTCCATCCCGATCGTGGCGGTCAGGTAGCGGTCCCCGGGATAACCCATCTCATGCACCAATCGCATCTTTTCGTACGGGAACCCCAGTACGTAATCGCGCGCCCCCTGTGCCGCGGCGCCCTCGCGGCTGTAGATCTTGGGCATGTAATCCTGCGCCCACATCGCCATCGGCACGCCTTGCGGCAGGCCACCCATCTCCGCCCGGGAGTGATCGATCATCACGATCAGATCGGGCTTGAACCGGGCGCACGTCTCCGCGGTGACCAGATTGTTGGCCAGCTCATGATCGGCGGTCTCAATTAATAGCTCGGTCTGATGGCCCAATCGCGCGAACGCATCAAGCCAGCCCCGCATCGAATACTGAAGAAACGTCGTGTAGCGCGAGGTGATTCCCAGCACTTTTAGCGGCCCGCCGCCGCGATATCGCTCCGCGATGGACTGCGGTGTGAAGCTATCGGCATAGGCTCGCAAATCGCTCTGGACTTGCGATAGGCGCTGGTTGGCGAAGCCCGCCGATTCCTGGATCAATCCATCGATCGTCAGACCCGCCGGCCAAAGCGATGGATCGACCGCGACGGAAATCCTCGGCCACGGACAAGCCGCGTTCGCCCGCAACGCGGCGCGAAATTCGGCGAACGCGCTTTCACCCGCGAATAGCCGCACGCGCGTATCGGCCAGCAGCTTTTGCCAATCGTGGACGTGCACAAGAACCCAAAGCCGTTCCAGATCGCCAATCACGTAAAACAGCGGAGGCCGATGTCCCGGCGCCAGCGGCGCAGCGCACGGCAACTGATACAGGCAGTTCCACAGCCAGCCCATGTCCTCCCCCGCCACCAACACCGGCTGGTCGCACGATCCCGAAGGATACAGCTTGCGGGCCAGTTCCTTGGCCGTCATCGGCCCAAGCGTGTGAGTCAGCGCCGTCACCCCCAGCCCGCTGCCGGCCCCCAGTTGAATGGAATCGCCCACGGGCGCGATGTGGTAAACCCGCTTGGGCGTCAGATTCTTCAGGCGCCGCGCCAACTCCGGCAGACGCCGCGCCAACGCCTCAACGTTCGCCAAAAATCGCGACTCAAGCAGGGAAATGCCAGTCCAGAGAATTCTCGGCGCGGCACCGTCCATGGCGTCCTTCGCTGCTCCTATCGGCCCATTTGAAGCTGATCCATGAGATATTATCGGCCCCAGCCATGCCCCAAGAATTTCCCCCTTCCCATGTACTCAGGGGGAGGGTTGGGGTCAGGGCCATCGCATTTGGCGATGGCGTTCAAGGGTTCAAGGGTTCAAAAGGTAAAGATGAACGTTTTTTTGCTTGAACTCTTGAACCCTTGAACCTTTGAACTCAAGCCGCACACTCAAATGCGATGGCCCGCGCGCCGGGATGGGGGTCGAACCGGAAACCACCCAAACCTGATACAATCCCCCCGATTGAAACGCATCCGCCGATATCCGCACTCGCCGCACTTGGCGATCCTGTCCCTCGCGGTCTTCGCGGGCTGGGCCGCGGCCAATTCAGGAGAACCCGTGGCATCCAACG
Organism: Tepidisphaeraceae bacterium; assembly: GCA_050014015.1. Classification (GTDB taxonomy): domain Bacteria; phylum Planctomycetota; class Phycisphaerae; order Tepidisphaerales; family Tepidisphaeraceae; genus PALSA-1353. The sequence goes on along the minus strand of JBEKEC010000016.1, from coordinate 70,899 downwards.
TGAAGGTTGAGCGCGTCGCTTATCGCCAATTCGCCGATAGCATCCGAATCACCAACGGCACAATCGAAGCGATTGTGGTCCCTTCCATCGGCGGCCGGCTCATGCGCTTTGCGACGGTGGGCGGCGATAATGTCCTGTGGGAAAATCCCACCGTGCCCATCTCCCAAGCCGGGCATTCGGGCAATTGGGGCGGCGAAAAAAGTTGGCCCTGGCCGCAAGACCAATGGCTCCAACGCACCGGCCAAGCCTGGCCGCCACCGCCCGAATCCGACCAATATCCCTATGACTGCCAAATCCAATCCAACGGCGTCCGCCTGATCTCCCAAACCTTGCCGGGCTACGATGCGCGAATTGTCCGCCAATTTACGCTTGCCTCCGCCGGCCCCGAGATGACCGAGGAAATCTCTTTCGAGCCGGCCGGACCCGCCGCCCGCCAACTTCCCGCCGCCGTCTGGTCCATCGCCGAGGTTCCCGCGACCAAAAAAATCTTCGCGCGCCAGACCGGCCAAACCCTCCGCCCGCTCGGCTTTTCCCCTTGGCCAAGCCCGCCGAAAATCATCGGCGGAATTTCAATCCTGGATCGTCCCGCGGATTCCAAAAGCAAAATCGGCTTGGACGCCGACTTGCTCGCGGTAGTCCTCGGCCGCCAACTTCTATCGATCGAAATTCGCAGCATTTCTCCCGCCACCGGCTACGCCCCCGGCGAAAAGGCCCAGCTCTACGCCGAGCCGGACTCCTCCCCCGAAGTCCTCGGCGTCGGCGGATTTACGGAATTGGAATTCACGTCCCCCACCGGCGCCCTCGGCCCCGCCCCCGTACGGTTGACGACCGTCTGGAAATTAGAACCGTTAACGCCCGCCGAAACCGCCGACCCGGCGGCGATCACTCGAAAACTCTCGACCAGGGAACATCGTTAGAACGCATTTTCACCGCGAAGTGCGCGAAGAGCGCGAAGAATCAATGCGGAGAAGAAGGTAGGTCATATTTCCATGATTGCCTTCGGCGCGGGGTCCTGCATTCGGTTCAATTGATTTACCTTCTTTCTTCGCAATGCTAAACATTCAATTCTTGTTTTGTTGAGAAGATTTTTTCAGGCGGCGACGAATTCTTCGCGCTCTTTGCGCCCTTCGCGGTTCTGTTTGCATTTCTTTGGTTGCGGCTATGCTGCCCCGTGCTCTTCGCGTCCTTTGAGGTGAATAATCCGGATTAGAGCCCGCGAGATGTTTTTGTCCGATGTCATAGCCTTTTCACCGTGAGGTTGGCCCAATTCCGACGTGCCGGAGTGCGAAGGTGGACAAAAAGATGAATGACCACTGTTTCTGGTGTCAAGAACAAGAATTGGGTCGCGACGGCGGCTCACCGCGTGGAGGGCGCTGACCGGTTTTCGAATTCGCCCCGCGTGCGCGCTTGGACGTTTTCCGGTGATTCGTCCTGTGCAAATTCTACTTTTGCGAGATTTTCGCCGCGACAATTGCAAATCTCGAACACGAACAGATCATTTCCGTTCTCATCAGGGCGCACATGGATATGAGTTACGATATATTCCGCGCTGACCCATCCCGCTTCGACAGCCTCTTTGAATCTTGGCAAACCGCACCGATGCGAGTCAAGTACCGTTATTTTATCTTCAATAAATCTCATCTGGATCCTTTCGACATTTTGGTCATTCCACTTGTTATATCGACTCTATCGTCCCCAAACATAACGGGGCGGGAAGATTTTCACGATGTTTCTTCCTGACGACGCCCGTCCCGGTATCACGACTTACTATCTCTCGACTTTGGATCGCTTCCATCTCCACTTTCTAGGATCGGCATACGACAATCCCACCGCCAATGACTGCGACGAGGGGTTGCCGTCATATTGGAGGCACCATCATGCGTCTGGATTAATATCTGGATCGATAAGCATCAACCTAAGTATCGCAACCAATGCGTCGTTTGAAAGACGGGCAATAGAGTCGTCATGATCTTGCGCTGCCTGAACATCCCTCACCAGGTCCACGTGCCTAATCATTGCGAAGTTGTCGGCATTCGCCTCAAGTAAGTCACGGCTCGCGTAGTCGCCCGAGCTATAGGCAGAACTTTTGCCATTTGATCGACGAAAACTAAGCGATTCCGTGTAAACGTGGGCGGAAGTGGTCCTGGTAATTCGCTCTACCATATAGTCGGTGTAGTTGTGGTGATGGATGACCTCATCGCCAACTTTGAGATTCCGTAACCAATTACTTTGACTGACGCATTTGCTTCTTCCGTCGCTCAACACGGGAACACGCGGTGGGGACGGAAATTCATCACGCTCCAATATTGCAGGTTTAATGTCTGGGTCGATTCGTATCAGCTTGAGTATCGCAATCAATGGTTCATTTGGAAGATGGTAGGTGATGACGTGATTGACTCCCCGAACCAGTCCCACCAAGGTACCATGCCTATAGGTCGCCAAGTTGGCGTCGCTTGCCTCAAGCAACGCACCAGCAGACGCTAAATAAGCCTTGTCATCGGACCTATAAAACCGATTGAGCATTGCGATCAATGTTTCATTTGGAAGATGGCAGATGGTGGCATCATTGACTGCCCGAACCAGTCCCACCAAGGCACCATGCCTAAACGTCGCAAAGTTGGCGTCGCTTGCCTCCTCGAGTAACGCACCATCAGAACTCAAATTAAAATGGCCTTTGCCGTCTGACCTGTAAAACGCACAATCGTTGGTAAAAACCAGAGTGTCAGTCGTGCGAACAATTCGCAATACCTCGTAGTAGCAGGAAGAATAACACCTCGGATTGTACTGGATGACCTCATCTCCAACCTTGAGCTTCTGTAGCCAATTACTCATATACTGTATTTGTAACAATTGTCTAGGTTCATTGCCAATGAGACTTCGGGAATCCCGCAAAGCCGCCCCCCCCGCGCTACGTTCGCTCGCCGTTCAATTCCACGGCCGCGATCGCTTCGATATCCGCCAGACGTTTGCCGCGCTCGGCTTTCAGGTTCGCCGCCAAGCGCCGAATCGAAATCAGGAATCGCTGACTGTCCAGCAAATCCAGAAGCGTTTCCCGGCCGGCTTCGTAGGCGGAACGGTCCAGGTCCACCACGCGCTGGGCACGCGGCTCGATCGTTTGCTCGAACAAGAGCAGTTGCCGATCGGCATCGCGCAGGGTCGCCAGGTCCGCGACCATTTGGGCCGCCAAGTCGTCGCCGGCCTGGCGGCGCATGGATTGGGATGACTTCAGGTTGGCCTGCGCCTGCGCGATGGCCGCTTCGATGGCGTCGTGGCGGAACAGCGGAATCGTGGCCTGGCCGAGAATTGATTGGGTGATCCCCATCAGGTCGGTGCTGCCGCTCAGGTTGAAATCGGGGATGTACTGGAGCTTGGCCTGGCGAATGGCCTGTTGGCGGGCGAGCAATTCATCGGCCTGGGCGAGCAATTCCGGGTTCCGCCGCTTGGCAAGATCCAGAAGCTGATCGTCGGAATACTGGATGGCCGCTGGCGTCGGAAACTGTCGTGGCGGCGGCAGCGGCGCATCGGCCGCCCGGCCCAGCAGGGCGTTTAGCGCCGCCAATTCCGCCGGCGATTGCGAGCGCATGTTCTGTAAATCGTTGCGAGAAAGGTCCGCCTCGTCGATTGCCTTCAGGACCTCCTGCTGCCCCGCGGCGCCGGCGCGGTTGCGGGACTGCGTGACGAACACCATCGTTTGCAGCAATTCGAGATTGCTCTGCTCCAGATCGATCAGCTGCGCGTTCAGCGCGTAGTCGTAATACGCCTGGAGGACCTTGGCCCGCAGATCGAACCGGGCCTTGATGAATCGCTGCCCGGCCGCCCGGGCGGTTTGAAGGGCCTGTTTCGCCCCCGCGTCCAGTTTCGCCGGAACCTTGATGTCCGTCATCGGATCGTTGGAAAGCCCGAGCATTGTGCTGGACAAGCCGCTTCGGCCCCTGGTGATCGTCGCTCCGGCCGTCAAATTCAGCGACGCCGTTTGCGACCCATCCTGGGGAATCTGTTCGATGGCCGATCGCCATTCCCAATATCGCTGCTGAAGTTCCCCGCTATTGTTCATGGCGAATTCGACCAGTTGCTCGGGCGTCGCGTTTTGTGGAAGCTCGGTTTTCGTGAACGTTTTTCCGGCCTTGTCCGCCAGCGAGCGCAGGTCGCGCTCGCCGTCCGGGTGAACGACACACCCGGCGGCCATCGCCAGCAAAGCGATCAGCGGAACTCGAAATGCTATTTTTTTCAACATGGCATCAACCCTCGACGGCGGACTTGGGAAGCGTGATGAGATGGGCGACGTAAAAGATGATCGGATAGATGAGCAGTTCCATGAGGAAGCTGGTGAACAGCCCGCCCAGCATGGGGGCGGCCAACCTGCGCATCACGTCCGCGCCGGTGCCGCTGGCCCACAACAGGGGGGCCAGCCCGAAGAACGCCGCCGCAACCGTCATCGTCTTGGGCCGGATGCGCTTCACCGCCCCGTCGTGGACCGCGTTAACGAGATCCTGGCTGGTGCGCATTTTGCCCGCGCGCTTGAACCGCTCGTAGCTGTTGTCCAGATACAACAGCATCACCAGCCCGGTCTCGGCATCCAGGCCGATCAGCGCGATGATCCCGACCCAGACGGCCACCGACGTGTTGTACCCCAGCAGATACAAAAACCAGACCGCTCCGGCGAAGCTGAACGGCACCGCCAGCAACACCACGCAGACGCGGAACCAACTCCGCGTCGCCGCATACAGCAGGATCACCACCACGATGAACGTCAGGGGAATGGCCCACTTGAGCCGGGCGTTGGCCTCCTGAATGTTCTCAAATTCACCCGACCAGACCAGCGTGTATCCCGCCGGAATTTGCAGTTTTGCCGCCAGGGTCTGGCGTGCCTCGGCGATGAAGCTGCCGATGTCGCGCCCGTTTACGTCCACGTACACCCAGGCCGTCCGCTGCGAGTTTTCGCTTTTGATCATCGGCGGCCCCGGCTCGATCTTGACGGTCGCAACCTCTCCGATGGGAATTTGTGCCCCGGTGGGGGCGGGGATGAGGACCTGCTCGATGGCCGATGGATCATCCCGCAGATCCCGGGCGTAGCGGATGTTGACGGGATATCGCTCCAGCCCCTCGACGGCGGTGGTCGTTTTCATCCCGCCGAGGCTGGAACTGATGACGTCCTGCACGTCGCCGGTGGTCAGGCCGTACCGCGCCGCCCGGGTCCGGTCGATGTTGATGTCGAGATAAAGTCCACCGAACGATCGCTCGGGATAGGCGCTGGCGGTGCCCGGGACGGTCAGCATGATTGTCGCGGCGCGTTCCGCCAGATCAGACAGGACCTGCAAATCCGGCCCCATGAATTTGATTCCGACCGGCGTTTTGATCCCGGTCGACAGCATGTTGGTCCGGTTCTGGATGGGCATGGGCCAGGCGTTGGCGACGCCGGGTTCCGTCACCACCGCGTTGAGGCCCGGATGATCCGTACCATCGGCATCCTGCCAGCCGTAAACCAATTCCTCCATGGTGATTTTCCGCTCGGCCGGCCAGAACGTGTGCTGAAGCGGCCAGCGCAGCACGGCCGGCCAGGAGTCAAAAAAATAGCTCATCTTCCGCGTGCGCCATTGTTGGGGATCGGTCTGCAATCGCGCGACGCTTTCGACCATGTCCAGCGGAGCCGGATCGGTCGCCGTATCCGCCCGCCCGATCTTCCCGTACACGCTCATCACTTCCGGGAAAGTCTTGATCAGCTTGTCCGTCTGCTGCAAAACCTGGCGCGCCTTGGTCACGCTGATGGACGGATCGGTCGTCGGCATGTAGAGCAGATCGCCCTCGTCCAGCGGGGGCATGAACTCGCTGCCCAGCCGCATCATCGGCCAGATGCACGACGCCATGAACCCCATCGCCACCGGCAAGACGATCCACCAGTAATCCATCGCCAGCCAGAAAAATGGGTTGTACGCCTTCTGCAATACCAGGCTCACGGGGCTGTCGTGCTCGTGAATGATTCTCTGCGGCACGAGCAGCATGGACGCCAGCAGAATCCACCCCAGCGAAAGCCACCAAAGATGCGGGCGCACCGCCGGCTCCATTCCCGCCAGCAGGACCAGCAAAGCCACCGGAACCACGACCGCGCCCAATATCGTCAGCACGTTCAGCAGATGTCCCCAGCGTTTGGGCAACGCGCGCGGCGTGACGAAGTAGACCATCAGCACCGGTATGATCGTGATCGACAACACCGCCGCCGAGGCCATCGCAAACGTCTTGGTAAACGCCAACGGCTTGAACAGCCGGCCGCTTTCGCCCGTCAACGCAAACACCGGCAGGAAACTCACCGTGATGATCAGCAGGCTGAAAAACAGGCTCGGCCCGACTTCCCGGGCGGCCTCGACGATCACGGTGCTTCTGGGCAGCGGGGTCCCGCCTGCCGCAACCCGCTCCTCCTCGGCATTCAGATGCTTATGCGCGTTTTCGATCATGATGATCGCGCTGTCGATCACCACGCCGATCGCGATCGCGATTCCACCCAGGCTCATGATGTTGGCGTTGATCCCCAGCAGATACATGATCAGCAGGCTGGCCAGCATGCTGCTGGGGATCACGAAGATCGCCACCAACGCGCTTCGGGCGTGCAGGAGGAACAAAATGCACACCAGCGCCACCACGATCATTTCCTCGATCAGCGTGTGGCGAAGCGTGTGAATCGCGCGCTCGATCAGGTCCGACCGGTCGTAGGCGGTCTTGATCGTCACGCCCGGCGGCAATCCGCCTTCCAATTCCGCCAGCTTCGCCTTGGCGTCGTGGATGACCTGATATGCGTTGGCGCCATACCGCGCCACGACGATCCCGCCCACCGCTTCGCCCTGGCCGTTCCATTCGCCGATTCCCCGGCGTTCCTCCCCCGCGACTTGCAGCGTCGCCACGTCCGACAACAAGATCGGCGTCCCATTTTTGCCCACGCCCAGCGGAACCTGGGCCAGATCGTGCAAGCCCCGCAAATACCCCCGGCTCCGGACCATGTATTCCGTCTCGCTCATCTCCACCACCGACCCCCCCACGTCGTTGTTGGAGCGCTGAATCGCGGTCATGATCGTCCCCACCGCCAGGTTGTACGCCAGCAATTGCTCCGGCTTGAGAACGACCTGGTATTCCTTGACGAATCCCCCGATCGGCGCAACCTCCGCGACATTGGGGACCCCGGTGAGCGAATAACGCAAATACCAGTCCTGCAAACTGCGCAGGCTCGCCAAATCCTGATTGGAAGAAACCAGCGCCTTGCCCGTCAGCGGGCAGGTCCCCGGATTGTCAAACGCGCGGACCTTGGTCAGCGCGGCGCGGCGGTCCGCCGGCACCTCGGCCGGATCGCCATACCACTTGTCCGCGCTCTCGTCGTGCCAGATTCCCTCCGGATGCTCCGCGCAGTAATAGCCGGGATGAAGAACGTATTGATAGACCCATCCCACGCCCGTGGCATCCGGCCCCAGCTTCGGCTCGACGCCCCCCGGCAACCGATCGCGAACGAAATTCAAATATTCCAGCACCCGGCTTCGCGCCCAATACAGGTCCGTGCCGTCGTCGAAGATGATGTAGATCATCGACGTCTCGAACATGCTGATCCCCCGCACCACCTTGGCGTGCGGAATCCCCATCATCGCCGTCGTCAGCGGGTACGTGACCTGGTCCTCCACCACCTGCGGCGCTTGACCGGGATAATCCGTGATGACGATCACCTGCACGTCCGACAAATCCGGCACCGCATCCAGGCTGATGTGCACCGCCGCCCACACCCCCGCCACCACCAGCATCGCCGTCAGCAGCATCACCAGGAATCTATTCCGCACCGAAAATTCGATGATCTTGGCAATCATGGGATACGCCTAAGGATTGCCGCCCCCGGCGTTGCGCAGCTTTTCGATCGCCTCGGTCGTCCGGCTTTCCACGTCCATCAGGAATTGCCCGCTGGTCACCACCGTTTCGCCCGGAGCCAATCCTTCGACGATTTGCACCTGGTCGTTGTCTCCAACCAGCCCGAGACTCACCTTCCGCGGCTCGAAATGGCCCTGTGACTGCACCACAAACGCGAACTGCCGCGTCCCCGTGTCGATCACCGCCTCCCGCGGCGCCAGAATCGCATCGTCCACCACCTCGGTCATGATTTGGGCGCTGGCGTACATCCCCGGCCGCAGCTCGTGCTTGGCATTGTCCAGCGTCACGCGCACCATCGCCGTCCGCGAATCGTGATTCATGTGCGGATAAATGAAGCTGATCGGACCGGTGAACGTCTTTCCAGGCACCGCCTCCGCCGTTGCCGACACCATCTCGCCCACCGTCACGTACGGAAGCTGCTGCTCGTAAACGGCCAGGTCAAGCCATAGCTCGTGATGGTCTTCGATCCGCATGATCTTCTCGCCGGCCTGGATCGCCGATCCGTCCACGACCATTTTCTCCACCAGTTCGCCGTCGATCGGGCTGCGGATGGGAACGGTGCGCGGGGCCTTGTCCGCCGCGGCAATCGCGTCGATGTCGCGCTCGGCGATTCCCCAAAGCCGCAGCTTCTGCCGCGCGGAATCGACCAGACCGCCCGATTCCGCCACCACCGCCGGCGCTGCCTGCGCGTCCAGCGACTTCAGCGCCGATTCCGCCCCGACCAATTCGTCCGCCGCCACCTGCAAATCGGGGCTGTATAAATCGAACAGAGGCTCGCCGCGATGAACGTGCATCCCCGCCTGGTCGGCGTAAAGCTTCTCGATCCACCCGCTGATCCGCAGATTGACGTCGTATTGCGCCGAGTCCGGCACGTCCACCATCGCCACCGCCCGGATCGTCCGCCGCAACGCGCCCCTAACCACTTGGGCCGTCCGCACTCCCATGTTCTGGACGATCACCGGATCGATGATCACCGTCGGGCCTGCCGACTGTTCCTTGTATACCGGCACCAGGTCCATCCCCATCGCGCTCTTGCCCGGTTTGTTGGAAATCGACGACGGGCCGAGCATCGGGTCCCAGTAATAGAGCAGCTCGCGGCCTTCGCCTTTGCCGCCGGAATTCTCCCCGTAGGTTTTGAGTTTCGTCAGCGGCATGCGGCAGATCGGGCACAGACCCGGATGATCCTGAATCACTTGGGGATGCATGCTGCACGTCCAAAGTTCCTTGGGCGCCGCCGCCGCGGGATGGGAATCAACCGCACTGGCGCTTGGGCCGCCGCCGCGCCGCATGAAAAAAACCGCCGCAACCACGATCGCGATCAACAGGGCCGTTGGAAGGATATTGTGCTTCATGTGTGTCCAATCCTGTGCGAAGTTTTATAACGCATCCGCGCCCTGCAAACGAACTCGCGGACCCGCCCCAGCGTTCCGCCCATGGCCGTCCGTTCATCTCATCAAACGAGTGGAACGGCGAAAAAGGTTCAATGCCTCCAAAAGGCCGCATGCCGAGCGTTGGTGCTCGGATATTGAACCTTTCCACGGACCAGACCCGTTTACATATTAGAAGTGGTTCGGCTACCGTGGAGCCGATTGGACGCGACTGAAGCAACGCAGCGGTTTTACGAGACGGTCTGGCCAAACCGCGCACTGGTCCTCCGCGCCGCGATGATTCACACCGCCAATGCCGCCGACGCCGAGGACCTGGCTCAGGAAACTTTGCTCAAGGCGTTCCGGGCAATGGATACGTTTCGAGCCGAAACGAATGCGAAGGCGTGGCTCCTGACGATTCTGCGAAATGCGAGAATAGATCGCCTTCGCACCCGAGCCGGCTCGGCCCCGCCGATCAGCCTCGAAGAATTGGCTACCGAGCCCGCGGCTGGCGATTCGGCGGCCGGAGCGGCTTGGGAAAGTCCGGAAGAGATACTGAACGCTTTTTCGGACGCGGATGTGATCGATGCCCTCCAGGGCATCGCCGAGGAATTGCGATGGACGTTGCTTCTTGTCGATGTCGAAGGCATGGATCACCGGGATGCGGCCGGCGTTCTTGGCGTGCCGGTGGGAACCATCAAGTCGCGCGTGCATCGGGCCAGGGCGATGCTGCGGCGGGTCTTGTTGCCGTTGGCGCGCCAGCGGAGATTGGTGCAGCACTGATGCGTGGAATGCTCGTGCAGACAGGAGTGCGTTATGGACAACCAGAAATTTGAAACACGGGACGAAAGGCTCGAACAGGCCACTGCCGCCCGGCTTGCCAAGCTCCGGTCCCTGCCTGTCGATACGTCGCGACTGGAAGAAATGCTTGAGGCACAAATTCCGCGAGTCCACGCCCAGCCGGCGATCCAGCTTTGGAAATGGCTGCGCCCATCCCGCGCGATTGCCGCAAGCCTTTTGATTTTCGCGATGATCGGCGCCCTGTTGATCGCCACCTGGGGCGGACCCGCCATGGCCTCTCCGATGGAGATGGCTCAACTTCACGACGATATCGTGTCGGGCCGCGCGGCGGTGACCCGCGTCGATACCATCGCGGCGGCGAACAAGATGTTGGCCGCCCAATGGGGACCGGCGCCACAAATCCCCAATATTCCGGCGGAATACACCATGGCTTGCTGCATGCGATCGGTGAAAAACAAGAAAGTCGCCTGCGTCCTGCTGGAAGACAACGGCGGCCCGGTCACCATGACCGTCGCCAAGGCCTCGGACGTGCGATCCCCCATTTCGCCAACCGTAATTCGCGGAGGCATCACCTACCACGTCGAAGCGGTCGGCCGCTTGAACATGGTCATGACTGAACGAAACGACCGCTGGATTTGCCTCATTGGCCAGGTTTCCAGCGACCGGCTCATGGACCTTGCCTCTCAACTTCAGTTTTGAGTGGTGTCTGGCGGCGCGGGCCTGCGCAGGGTCAGCAGATAAAGATACCGTGCCAGGACTATCCCAGGCATGTTAAACGCCAGATCGAAGAGGCCAAGGCAAATCACCCACCGGTAACACCCGCGTATTGCGTTTTGGCTGTCGAAACCGGTCCCCGGCGGAAGCGATCGCGCGGTCGCGGCGACGCCCCAGGCGCCCCGCAAGAAGAGAGCTATCCCCAGCAGACAAGCGGCCGAACCGATCGCGTGAAAATTAACCGTCCTGACGTACTTCCGCCGGTCAAAACCTCGGTCTTTCAACCAGGAGTTGACGACGGGATTCCAGAACCGCTTGCGGAAGAGGTTGGAAACCAATCGTCGAAAAATCCGCCGCACGGTTCGGTTCCGCGAAACACCGCACCGGGCAATCGGCGAGTAGATGGATGGCAAAGTCCATGACATGCGGTTCACGATGCTTCCGTTCGGCCAACGGCAGCAATTTCACCGTGGAATCAACCGCCAGTCCAGCGCCAACGCCCACGCGCCCAGGTCCACGGTCATTTATCGATGACGAACCTACGGGCCATAGATCGGCGAATCGTCCTGGACGAAAACGGTGGGAGGAACCGCGCCGCCGTTGACCCGGTTGATGAGCAGGTTGTCGAAGAGCGCGGTGTTGCGGGCGTTGCCTTCGCCGCCGGTCACCAAGCCCGCCAATCCGCGGTGGAATTGCCCGTCCTGTGCCGAGATGACGGCGGCATCGTCGACGAGCACCGTGATCGTCTGCTTCTCGAAACGCAGCTTGAGATTGTGCCACCCATCCCGTTGCCAGGGCTTAACCTCACCGATCGCAAGCTGCCGATCGCGCGAACCCTTGAATCGCGAGCTTGCCACGTAAAGCGCGCAGCCGCCGTCGGGGTAAAGCCGGGCGTAATAGCCATCCGGATCGCAGTCCCAGCCATTGCCGGTGTTGCTCACGCGGCCCATGACGCCGGCCCACCCGTCGTCGTCGAAGAAAATGTCCGCGCCGACCTCATAGTCGGTCCATGCCGTATCTCCGATGACCGTGTAGGGCATCCATTCCGGCGCCCAGCTTTGGGCCTTGCGAGCGACGACCTGCCGAAGGCATTTGCCGCGGCTATCCGGACGATCGGCGATCTCAAACACGCCGCAGACGTCGGCGGTATAGTGCGGCAGGTAACCCCATCCCTTCGCGGCGCCATAATGGTCAAACGTCTCGAAGTAGGGAAATGGGAAGGGCGCTTCATCGGGCACGCCGGCAAAGGTTCCCTTTTGTTGGCCGGTTGTGGTGGAAAGAGAGTAGATGGCGTCCGGATCGAACGTGACGGTGAACGTCCCATCCCGGTCGGGCGTTATATCCCCCTGCCGCACGAAGTATGCGTCGCGCGTGGTTCGCCACACGCATAGGGCGTGCGACGACAGCCCGGGGCCGATTTTGAACGTGACTTGCTGCGGGCCTTTGGCCCCGGCGGTTTCGGCGATCACGCTGTAATCACCCCCATCGGACTTCAGCGTCACCACCGTTCCTCCCCCCGCCAGAGCCAAACATCCGCTGCCGACGTATCTCCAACCGATGCGGGTGAATTGCCCGTAGTGCGCGTACGACCAGATGATCGGCTTGATCGCGTAATGCCCGCTCCAGGGTGATCGGGCGATGAGGGCGGGCGGCTGATCGGCGTAAGGCTCAATCGCATAGGTGGAACCCGCCAGATACCAGTTGATGATTTTCGTCGCGCCCCGCGAGATGAAATCGTCGTTGAACAGGTGCACCGCGCCCAGCGCACAATCGAAATCGTCCTTGTAGAAACGCCCCTCGCCGTTGTAAGCGTGCTCTTCGGTGTTCCAAATCGGCTTGCCGAATTGTTCGATCGTCTGGCGGACGGACGCGGGCAACGGTGCGAACGTCAACGTGTGGTTGCCGACAACGTTCACCGCCGCCGCCAGTTCCTTATCCGTCTTGAACTGCGGAATCCAGTCCCACATGTACTGGTTGCTGGGGTTGTCGAACGCGTGAATACGCACGCGATTCAGCCCGTTGTCATCCAGCGTGCGGCGGAACAGTTTAACCCAGCCGGTCACCGCGCCGCGCTCGTTCCGGCAGCCAATCGCGTCGAGGTCCAGCCCGTAAATGGATTTCAGCCCCTTGATCCACTTGACGTAGTAGTCGGCCATGTCCCGCGACCAGAAATCGCCGTCGCCGATCCAGCCGGGACAACCCCACGCACAGCCGTCCAGCGTGATGGCCGCATTGCGTTTCTTGGCCTCGGCCATCAGCCACCATTCGTAGCCGCGGGAGTAGTTCTCGTCGTTTCGCGACCGCATGTGAGTCGGCTCGGAACCTTGAGTCGAATTCCCATCGCCGCCGACCTCGACGTAAAGCGATTGCATCGACGCGGCGAAATTGGGCTTGAACAGCACGTCGAGGATCTGGCTTCGTTGCGGTTCGACGTAATCCTTCAGGAGCACCGAGGTTCCGCCGCCTCCGCTGACGGCCCCGACACCCTCGAACAATTTCCCCGGCGCGATGCCGTCAAGAACAATCGCTTGCCCGGAAGTGATTGCAAATGTCAACCTGGCATCCGCCAGAACGGCAAAGGACCAAACGAACGAAAGAATCAAACGAATTTTTGATGGTCGCTTCATCGCTTGCCGAAGTTATGGAGTTTGACCAAGCGCGTCAAATTCAAACCTGCCCGCCGCACACCAAATTTTGACCGCCTTGGCGTTGGCGGCTAAAAATTATTGCCGAGGGACGGCGGACATGAGATATCTTATTCTCGCGGCGGCGCTCTTCCTGGCGGGATGCTCGTTCTCGTCGCTTCCCGGCGTCACCGGCTCCGGCAAACTCGTCACGAAGCAATTGACTTTGGGGGAATTCAGTCAAATAGACGCGTCGAGCAGTTTTCAGGTTGACGTCACGCAAGGCGCAACTTCTTCGGTCGTCGTGACCGCCGATGACAATGCGTGGGATTCGGTCGACGTTCGCAACGACGGCGGCACGCTTCACCTGAGCATGAAGTCCGGCTCCTACAACAACACCCACGTCTCGGCCAAGATCGTGACGCCGCATCTGAGCGCATTCACGTTGTCCGGAGCCGTGAATGGCTCGATTGAGGGTTTCAACGACGCCGCCGGGCGATTGGATTTGAGCGTGAGCGGCGCGTCCACGCTGAACGGCGGATTGCGGCAAGGTCAGATGACGCTGGACATCGCCGGGGCCAGCACGGTGACGCTACACGGCGCGGCGGATCTTGTGAACGTCACCGTCAGCGGCGCCAGCCACGGCGGCCTGGAGGATTTGGCAAGCGATGTGATCCGCGCCGATATCAGCGGCGCCAGCAATGCCAACGTGTTCGCCCGGCGGAAGCTCGATTATGACGTGAGCGGAGCCTCGCATCTGTCATACGCCGGAAACCCCACGATTGGCCAGGCGCAAGTTTCCGGGGCTTCTTCCGTCACTTCGGCGCAATAGACGCCGCTTACGCGATGGGTTGCCGGCGGCCGGCGATTGCAGCACGTCCGACCGAGGCGTTTCATCGCCTATGGAAATCGCACAAATGCAGAGGATCAACGCGCCTCGTCAGATGAGCGGGGTCTCCGTTTTTTGCGCGGCGATGAACGAGGGTACAGAAGCATGGTCTACGCCTCGGCGAACGGATCGACAATCTTCACGCACGCTTTGGCGGTGTTTCCGGTTCATTTCGGCGGTGAGCACCGCCAATCGATGAGAATGAGACTCATTACAATTCATGCGCCGCGACCGGATTGGCTGTGTCTGCCGCTTCCTCAGCATCCAGATTCGGCGTATAAACCGTGTTCCTTAGACATTACTTCGTGTTGCGCTTCGGACAAGGAGGTCCGCGTATGACAGTAATGTAATCCATTTCACAAAATTAATAAAAACCCCAACCGGATTTAGCCGAGGTCTTACCTATGGCAACCATATTCATGGACCCAGTGACGCGCATCGAGGGCCACCTTTCGGTCCGCACCGAGATCGACGAAGGCCAGGTAAAAGCGGCGTTTTGCTCGGGGGAGATGTTCCGCGGATTCGAGGTCCTGCTCAAAGGCCGGGACCCGCTCGACGCGCAACAGATCACGCAGCGCATCTGCGGCGTCTGCCCGGTGTCGCACGGAACCGCTTCGGTGTTTGCCCAGGAACAAGCCTACGGCACGACGCCGGCCAAGAACGGCCGGTTGATGCGCAACCTCATCCTCGGCGCCAACTTCATTCAGTCGCACATTCTCCATTTTTATCATCTGTGCGCCTTGGACTTCGTGGACATCGCGGCCGTGACCTCGTACAGCGGCGACGATCGCGTGCTGGGCGCGCTCAAGGCGTGGGTCGCATCGCAGTCGGCATCCCACGTCACCTTCCCCGCCGCCCCCTTCCTTCCCCGCTTTGAGGGAAACTACCTCAAGGATGCCGACGCCAACCTGCTTGCCATTCGCCACTACGTCGACGCCCTGGATATGCGGAAGCTGGCTCACCAGATGGCGGCCATATTCGCGGGGAAAATGCCCCACGTCCCCTCCCTGGTCCCCGGCGGACTGACTGAAAGCGTCAACGCCGATAAGATTGCCATATACGCATCCATACTCGGCAAGCTCAAGATTTTCATCGAACAAGCGTACGTGCCGGACCTGCTGGCCGTTGCCGGGGCTTTCCCCGAATACAGCAAGATCGGCCGCAGCGGCGGGAATTTCCTGGCGTTCGGGGGCTTCCCGCAATCCGACGACAACGCCGACCGCTTCTTTCCCGCAGGCGTCTTGGTGCAGGGCAAGCTCACCACGCCGGACATAAGCCAGATCACCGAAGACGTCGGCTATTCGAAGTTCTCATCCGCTTCGGGGCTGAAACCGGCGGTGGGGGAAACCGTCGCCGACCCGAAGAAATCCGGCGCCTATTCCTGGCTCAAGGCGCCGCGCTACCAGGGCCAGCCCATGGAAGTCGGCCCCCTGGCCCACGTCATGGTGTCCTGCCAGTCCGGCAAAAACCAGGCGATTAACGGCCAGGTCAACGCGGTCCTGGCCGCGGCCAAACTGAAAATGGAAGATCTCGATTCGGTTCTCGGCCGCCACGTAGCACGCGCCATCGAGGCCAAAGTCTTGATTGACCAGTGCGGCCGGTGGCTGGATGAACTCAACCCGGACGAACCGTCATCCATCGAGTACACGATACCCGAAAGCGGCCAAGGCGCCGGGCTTATGGAAGCTCCGCGCGGAGCGCTTGGGCATTGGTTGGAAATCAAGGACAAGAAAATCTCGCGGTACCAGTGCGTCGTGCCCACCACCTGGAACTGCTCGCCACGCGACGATCACGGCACCCCGGGTCCGGTGGAACAGGCACTGGTTGGCGTGGCGGTGGCGGACGCCCAGAACCCGATCGAGGTCGCTCGCGTCATTCGCTCGTTCGATCCGTGCCTAGCGTGTGCCGTGCACTGACGCTCGGGAACCTGATGCATTAGATCGGAACTGATTATGACATCCATATCGAGACGGGATTTCGTCAAAGTCGGGGGGCAACTGGCGGCCATGTGGGGCCTCAGCGCCGCCATGGCGCCTCAACTCGCACAGGCAATCGAGGCCCTGGCCTCCGGCGAGCAGCCGGTACTCTGGCTGCAAGCGCAGAGCTGCTCGGGGTGCTCGGTCTCCTTCCTCAACTCCGATCATCCCGACGTGTTTCATTTGTTGTTGGAGAGTATCGCGCTGCGGTTCAACGGGACCGTGTCGGCCGCCACCGGCGCAGTCGCCATTGGCGTCATCGAGCGCACCATTCAGGAGGGCGGGTATTGGTTGGTCGTCGAAGGCGCCCTGCCCGTCGGAATGCCCGAAGCCTGCGTCCTGGGCCAGCAGCCCATGACCACCTGGGTCGCCCGCGCCGCCAACAACGCCAAAGCAATCATCGCACTGGGAACCTGCTCGGCCTTCGGCGGCATCCCCGCCGCGGAAAACAACCCCACCGGCGCGGTCAGCCTGAGCACGTTCCTGAACCAACAGAAGATCGACAAGCCGTTGATCAGAATCCCCGGCTGTCCGGCGCATCCCGACTGGCTGGTTGGGACGCTCGTGCATTTGGTGAAATTCGGAATGCCCAAGTTGGACGACCAGCTTCGGCCCAAGGCGTTTTTCAACCGCGTGCTGCACGATCAATGCCCGCGTTTCTCCGATTACGAGCGCGAACACTTTGCCAAGGCCTTCGGGGATGACGGCTGCCTGTTTCAGCTTGGCTGCCTGGGCCCAACGACACGGGCCGACTGCACCCTGCGCCTATGGAACAACGGAGCCAACGCATGCATCCGTGCCGGCGCGCCGTGCGTCGGCTGTGCTTCACCGGGTTTCGCGGCCAAGGCGGACTTCGCCTTCTATCCGCGTGAAGCTCTGGCCGCCGCCGCCGCTCGCAGGAAAGAGGAGTCCCCGTCATGAAACTTCATTGGAAGCTCTCGCTCGTCCTCGTGGTTGGCGTCCTCGTGGTGGTCTCCTTGACCCAGGCGCTGCAATACTTCACCGTTACCCATCGCATCTCAAATCTGTCCAGCGGCGATCTGGCCTTGATGCGCCAGCGCGAGGAGACCGCCGCTCGAAACGTCTGCGATGCCGTCGGACATTCCGTCGCCAGCTCGCTGGAACGCGGTGAAATGGAGAAATTCGGCCGCATTCTGCAGCAGCAGCGCGGCATCAAGGGATTGCTGGAATTCTCCCTGTTCAACCGCGACGGCGTGGTTACGCAAAGCTCCGAAGCCAGTGCCAAAGGCCGATCCCTGGCCCCGGAACTCCAGCAGCGATTCGTCAACGACCATCAAGAGTGGATTGACAGCAACAGTGAACGGATCCAGATCTACCGCCCACAGGTGGTGAGCGCCGACTGCGTGCGCTGCCACACCTCCTGGAATCCGGGAGAATTGGGCGGCGTGACGTACTTCAGCTTCTCCACCGCCGAATTGGCCCAGACCGAGAAAAACGCCACCGCCAGCATCGGCGACGCTCGCGTCGAGCTGTCTCGTAATGCCATCGGTTCCATCGTTGCCATGGCAGTGGTGCTGGCCTTGTCGGTGTTCGCCTCCGTGCGATGGCTGATCGGCCGGCCCCTGGGTCTATTCGCGGGGCAAATGGCCAACTTTGAGCGCGGCGATCTCACCAAACGCATCGATTACCAGAGCAAAGACGAGATCGGCACGCTTTCCCGGTTGTTCGACGCCTCCGTAGGCAAACTGGAAAAGGCCATTGGCGAGGCCCAAAGCTCCGCCAACGCCAGCGGCTCCAGCGCCTCGGCGCAGGCCGCCTCTATCGAACAGACCAGCGCCGCCATGCACCAAATGTCCACAGCGGTCCAGCAAAACGCCGAGAGTGCGCAGCAGGCCAACGAATTGATGAGCGCCGCCAACACGAACATCGTCGCCGCCAACGAGTCGATCAAGGTGGTCTCCACGTCGATGGATGAGGTCGCCGAGGCCAGCCGGCATATCGAGAAGATTCTGCGGGTGATCGATGAAATCGCGGCCAACACGAATATGCTGGCCATCAATGCGGCGATCGAGGCCGCCCGCGCCGGCAAGGCGGGCGAGGGATTCGCCGTCGTCGCCGAAAACGTCCGCAAGCTCGCCTCCCAAACCGCCGAGGCCACAAAAAACGTCGCCACCATCATCCAGGAGGCCAAAAACAAGATCCTCAACGGCACACAACGTGTGCGCGATACCCGCGACGCATTCGAGAAAATCGCCGCGCAAAGCCAGAAGGCGGCCGGACTCCTGCGGCAGATCGCCGCCATGTCCAAGGAGCAGGCAGAAGGAGTTGCCCAGGTTTCGCAGACCCTGCATCACCTTGACGCGTCCACCCAGCAAAGCGCCGCCCAGGCCGATCAGTTGATGGCCGCCATGTCAACCTTCAAGACGAAATGAGCGATACGTAGTCCGGACCCGTCACGCCCCAAGGTATCCGGTTCTTCCGGACAAAGACCCGTCTATTGCGCACGCGGAGTCAGAACGCGCCCCGTAAACTGGTCAAGCGGCCCTCTGCTCCAACGGTTCAATCGCATCGGCCAGGATTCGGCTGCCGATGCCGCGAAGCTCCTGAACGCCAATATCCATGCCACTGAGCAACCCGTAGTCTGTCGTCCTTCGCGCTTCCTCCATGACCCCTTCGTCAGCAAGCATTTCTCGCAGCCCCGCGCCTGCTTCGCTTGCGTACTTGCGCCAAGACTTGGGGAATGCCTTCTCCAGCCCATACTGCCACCGATCAACCCATTTCTCGGTTTTCTCCCGCCCCGACAAAAAGGCCAGTGCCAACACACGCCCGAGGTCCTTAGCGCACCTACGGAGTCCGCGGAACTCCCCGGACTCGATTTCGACATCGCTTACCACCGCGTGCGAAAGCAGGTTGGACAGCGCCATCATTTCGGGGGCGGCATATTCAAGCCCCTCGGCTGAATGATACCGGTTAAACGCAAGCAACCCCATGAACTTGAAGCTAGGCAAACCGTACCAGCCCCCATTTATTTGCACGGGAATCCACAGCTTGAGCGGCCCCTGCTCCTCAACGGGGACGTTGAGAAACTCGATAAAATAGTCGTTGGATGCTGGCGGCATAAGGCGGATCGCCCACAGCTTCTCTGTGTCCACGGGCAACTTGGCGAGAGGTCTACAATGCTTTGTCGGGCGCCAACCAATCGCCAATAGCCGTTCCGCGATTTTTTGGGCAGAACTCACATTTCCTGCGGGATGCACCAGCAGATCAGCGTCCTTGGTATTGATTGCTTGTCCGACCAACTTGACCTTGAACGCGTACGCGGCCGCAAGGCTCCCGGTCACAAAAACGTCCCTATGCAATTCATTCGGTATGTCGTTGCAAAGAGTGCGAAATAGAAACTCGGGGTCGAGGTTACTCATCACTTTACGCCCTGACGGAGGCGGCTAACAAGTTCGCGCGCCTGCGCCGTTAACCCCAACTCATTTAGATGACAGAGAACCTCGACAGGATCCGCGAATGGCATTGGTGACTTTGGCTCGTCGAGGAAAAGCGGATCCCGACGGTACGTGCGGTGAAGCACCAAGACCGTCACCCCTCGCACTTGCGGCGATCGCCGTTTCAATGCAGGATCGAGCCGGCGGACCAACTCGGTCGCGTCCCGAAGCCACCCCCCTCTGTGAGGCGATCGTTCCGCCGGTGTATGCAGCAGCACGTCAATCCGAGGCGTCCCATTGAGGTCGAACGCCGGATCCCAACGCCGTGCTGCGATAACGCCCCCAATCGCGACCCCCGTGGGGCGCAGGCGATTTAGCCGTCGCATGATTCCGTCCACTGCACCCGGTCCCGGGATCGGATCGACGAACTCCTCTGGCGGATAGACCAGCCTCTGTGCACGCAACAGCTCGGCCCACCGGTCCCGCGGATATTGCACCAAGGCGACGGACCGGGAACGTTCGCGCGCGATCAATTCGCTGGCCGCCAACCACCGAACGGCTTGAATCGCAGTCGGATACGAACACCCCACTTGCCGACTTAAAATCCCGACAGCGATCGGCCCCTCCCTTAGCAACCATCGGTGCAGCAAAACTTTCTCGACTTCCAGGGATTTCCACGTCACTCCGAGGGGGCCGCGGACCGGCGGGTCGTACTCCACAGAGAAATACGATCGTGACTCAGGTGGAACTCTCGTCTTCCCGGCGAAGTTGAGGAAATAATCGATTACCGGCGTCGGCCGTGGATACGGAGGCACCGCAACTTCAGTCCCGTCCACAACCGCTACCAAATACATCCGCGTGCTAACCTCCGGCAATAACACCCGTTTGATCGATTCCCATTCGGCCCGCACTCGACCCGGACTTATTCGCATAAGCGAAACCAGTACATAGCCGCGAACGACTTTCGGATGTCGGGTGAAGAACGTCGCCAAACCTATTGTGGCATCCCGAAGATCGCGCACACCTCTGGCCCCGAGTTTAATCGCGTATGTTTCTGAACCTTCTGGGCTAAGGAGATACCCACCACCGACTTCTGTCTGATAACCTAACCCGAGAAAATGATGCGTCAGATCCGACTCCATATCTATATGCTATTATCGAAAGTCGGAATTACAAACTAAAGTCCCGCTTAAATTTGCAAGTCGGAATTATTGTTGGCTCAAAATGGAAACCCAAGCCAAAAAGAACATAACTATTGCATGCAAATAGCGTTATCAACGTGCCGCAGCCGCAATTCCTCGGCTTCTTCCGACGGATGGTCACCCCGCATATTGGCGGTGAACCCACCCGCTACTCCGCCCGGTTCACCTGCTCCGCCAGCAAGCGCTTCAGCACCTTGCCCGTGGGCGAACGCGGCAAATCCGGCGGAAAATAAAATTCGCGCGGAATCTTCCACTGCGCCAGCCCCTGATCCCGACATAAATCCCGCAACGCCTCTGCCGACGCCTCCTCGCCCGGGCGCCGAATCACGAACGCCACCACCATCTCTCCCCGGCCGGCGTCTTGCTTCCCCACCACCGCCGCTTCCGCCACGCCCGCATGAGACACCAAAATCTCTTCCACCTCCCGCGGAGCGACCTTTTCCCCAGCCACGATGATCAAATCCTTCTTCCTTCCGGTGATGTAAAGAAACCCCTCGGCATCGACCATTCCCAGGTCTCCCGTTTTGAAAAATCCGTCCGCCGTCAGCGCCGCCTCCGTTTCCTTGGGAAGATTGTGATACCCCTTCATGACCATCGGCCCGCGGAGCCAGACCTCCCCGGTTTGTCCCCGCGGCAGCGGATCGCCCGATTCATCCGCGATCTTTATTTCCGCCCCCGGCACCGGCTTGCCCACGCTCCCGGCACGGTGCACCCACGGCATGTTCAGCGCCACCACCGGGCTGGTCTCCGTCAGACCATAGCCCTCGAGCAACGTCAGCCCGAACCGCTGCTGAAAAATCTCCCGCAACCGCGCCGGCAACGGCTCCCCGCCGGTGATCATCGCATAGATCGTCTTGAAATCTTCCGCAACCGCGCTCTTCAAATGCGCTATCGCCGCCAGCATGCTCGGAACCGCGAACATCAGCGACACCCCATGCTCGCGCACCGCGTTCACCGCCCCCACCGCACTGAACCGGGCCATGTAAATCACCGTCGAACCAAGTTGGACCGGCGCCAGCATCATCGCCGTCATCCCGAACGAATGAAACAGCGGGATCACGCCGAGAAACTTGTGCTTGTGTTGCAATTGCGCATGCTCGATGCACGCATCCACGTCGCTCTGCAGGTTGCCGAACGTCAACTCCACCCCCTTGGGCAGCCCGCTGGTTCCGCTGGTGTACATCAGCACGGCGATGTCGTCGGGCCTGGGCGCCGGCAACCGCTTTTGAAACGCCGCCAGCAACTCCCCCGGCGCCGCCCCGGCCGCACGCCCGGCAAGCTCCGCCAGGTCCACCACTTTCACCCCATCGTCCTTGATTTTCCCCCTCAATTGCGGAATGGTCACGATGGTGTCGATCCCGCTGTCGGCGATCATGTGCGCCATCTCCCGCTCGCTCAGCAGGAAATTGATCGGCACCACGCTCTTGCCAGCCAGCAGCGTTCCGTAGAAACTCGCCGCAAACCCCGCGCCGGCCGGAAGCATCAGGCCGACGCTGGGCCGTTGCGTCGTCTGGGCCAGATGCACCGCCATCCCCGCGGCCGACGCCGCCAACTGCTCGAACGTGTGCGTCCCGCTCTCGTCGAGCATCGCGATGTCCGTGGGAGTCCGGGCGGCATGGTTCAGCAGCGGCTCGAAAAGCATGGAAATAATATATCTGCCGGAGGCAAGGATGCGAAGGAAAAATGAAAACTCGAAATTAGAAACTCGAAACTCGAATCAAATTCGAATGACAAAGGTCGAAACAACAATTCGTTTTATCATTCGAATTTTGAATTTGATTCGAGTTTCGAATTTCGAGTTTCGAATTTTGTGTCTTCTCCTCCTCGCTTCCTGCACCGGCAACGCCCAATCGCGCCAGCAGCTCGACGCCGGCAAACACGCCCTCGACGCCGGGCAATACGACCAGGCCATCCGCAACGCCGACGCGGTACTCGGCGCCAATGATTCCCCCGCGCTGGCCGAGGCGTACTATCTCCGCGGCTACGCCATCGAGACACGTCCCAAGGACGACAACGCCGCCGCCGCACGCGACCTGGCCATGGCCCGCGATTCCTACACCCGCGGGCTCAATTGCAATCCCCGCCCGGTCCTCGCCGCCCGACTCCACGCCCAACTCGGAAACGTCTGCTATTACCAGGAGGATTACTCCACCGCCGTCCGCGAACTGGGAATCGCCTACGCCCAGCAGGACGCCCAATCCAAAGACCTGATGCTCTATCACATCGGCATCGGCCAGCAGCGCATCGGCCGATTCGACGATGCCGACCGCTCGTTCCAATTATTGCAGCAGGCCTATCCCAACAGCCCCTATTGCGCCGGCGCCCGCGCCCACCATGGCATCCGCGGATTCTACGTCCAGGTTGGCGCGTATTCGCAGGTCGCGGACATCGACAAAGCCGCCCGCGCCGTCGCCGCGGCAGGCTCGGTTCCGCTGAAAACAACCGATAAGGGTTTGACCATCATCCGCACCGCGGACGTGCCGTCGTTCGCCCTAGCCGAACAACTCAAAGTGCGCCTGGCCGGACAATATCCGGATGCGCGGGTGATGCCGTGATGATAAAGCCACGGGATTTGTATCTTCTGCTCGGATGTTTGACGCTGGCGCACGCGGCGTTTGCCGGCGACGATTCGTCGGCGGGACCGGACCAGCCTGCTCGCCCGATTCAGCTTACGCATCCGCTTCCCCTGCCGTTGCCCAACAATATTTTCTATGTGGAAGGGTCCACGCAGAAAATCTGCCAAGTG
Source organism: Tepidisphaeraceae bacterium (assembly GCA_050014015.1). GTDB lineage: Bacteria > Planctomycetota > Phycisphaerae > Tepidisphaerales > Tepidisphaeraceae > PALSA-1353. The sequence goes on along the minus strand of JBEKEC010000016.1, from coordinate 47,289 downwards.
GCCGGAGAGACCGATCGCCAACTCCAAAGGCCCACCCCCAGCCAAACCGCCAGCCGCTTTGGATTGGTCGGAGCCGATCATGGCTACTCCTTTGAACACCATGGGAAACTGTACTTTCTATTTGGCGATGCCGAGCCAACCCGGAAATTCCACGGTAAACCCAACGAAAGAAACGATCCTCCACGCAATGAGGACGACAACGATGCCATCGGCTTCATCCCGATCACGCCGGACATGAACGTCGAACGAGGCCTGCGGCTCGACTTCATCCCCGACGCGATCGGCGCATACAAAAGCCCGGTGGTCCTGAATGATCGGGGTCAGCCGGCCATAACCCTGCGGACCAACGAAAGCCCGATCTCCGGGTTCGACGTCGATGGCCGGATGTACGTGATCTTCGGGACGGACAATCCCTATTCCAATCCTCCGCCAGGCCAGCCCAAGAACATAGATTCCGGCCCTTTGCGAACCGTGATGGCGGTATCGGATGACGATGCGGTGACCTTCCATTATCTCTACGATTTCTCGAAGGGGCCGGACGCGAGGTTCATCTTTACCGCGATCGCGCCGGGAGCCGATGGATACATTTATTTCTGGGGCACGCAGGGCGGGTTGCTGTACCGCCGCAGCGCCCCGTGTTTCGCCCGCAAGAAGGCCGCGTTGATCAGCCGTCCCGGCTTCATGGAATACTTTTCGGGCTTCGGGGCCGACGGCGCTCCGCTCTTTTCCGCCTCGGAGAGCGACGCATTCCCCGTATTTGTCGAGGGCGGCGGCTCGCCGCAATCCCCCCGGGGCAGCGGCGTCGGCGAGCTGGGCGTCCAGTGGAATCGATTCGTCAAGCGATGGATCATGCTCTATCAATGCCACAACCCCACGCCCGGCGTACTGGGCGGAATCCGCATGAGATTGGCCGAGCAGCCCTGGGGCCCCTGGACCGTGCCGCAGACCATTTTCAACGGCGAACGGGACGCCGGCGTCGGCCATTTCATCCACCGCGCCGTCACCGCTGTCCAACCCGCCGACGACGGCCTATCGACCCCCAATCGCCTCGCCGTGCCCGGCGGAGCCTATTCTCCCTGTTTTATCTCCCACTTCACCACCGGCGACGAAGCGCGTGGAACCTCAACCTTCTACTACACCATGGCCATCTGGAATCCCTACACCCAGGTCATCATGAAAACGTCGATACAAACGACAAATGAACGATAACACCCCTCAGGGCTGCGTACTCGCCCGACGCTCGCTCCACCAATCCGTCCATGCCTTGGCGTCGTTGCCGAAGGGTTTGCCGGTCAGATGCGTCAGTTCATCCATCATTTCCAAGGCCTGATCCGTGTCGGCTAGGGACAGGGCTTGGATCAAATACGGCACGGCCTCCGTCTTGCCCATCGCGCCCAGATATCTCGCGGCATTCATGCGGATTTGCCCGTCGCCGCTTTTTAGAAGGGTTTCGGCTTTGTCGATCCCCGCCGGATCGTGGCGGTCCTTCAAAATCACCAGGGAATAGCTCACGACGTTCGGATCGGCCGAATCGAGATCGCGCAGATGCCGAGCCGTCGGCACGTGCAACGCCCACGTCAGCAGCACCGATCCCGCGACCATGATGACGGCCATCACGATCACCACGATGCGGCTGCGCCGAGGGGAATCATTGCCCATATTCGCTCGTGGGCGGACAGGCGCACGCCAGGTTGCGGTCGCCGTAGGGGTTGTCGATGCGTCCGACGGCCGGCCAGAATTTGAATTGCCGGGTCCACGCCGTTGGAAACACCGCCCGCTCGCGCGAGTATGGATGCCGCCAGTCTTCCGAGGCGATCGCCGCCGCCGTGTGCGGGGCGTTCTTCAGCACGTTGTCATCCCGGCTCGCCTTCCCCTGCTCGATCTCCCGGATTTCCTGGCGGATCGCGATCATCGCTTCGCAAAACCGGTCCAACTCCGCTTTCGATTCGCTTTCCGTCGGCTCGATCATCAGCGTTCCCACCTCCGGCCAGGACATCGTGGGCGCGTGAAAGCCGTAATCCATCAATCGTTTGGCGATATCTTCAACTTTCACGCCGCTCGTTGCCTCAAAATGCTTGCAGTCGATGATGAACTCGTGGGCGCATCGCCCATTTTTGCCCTTGAAGACCACCGGGTAATGCGCTTCCAGCCGTTTGGCCATGTAATTGGCGTTGAGGATGGCGAACTGGGTCGCCCGCTTCAGCCCCGCATCGCCCATCAGGGCGATGTAGACGTAGGAAATGGCCAGGATGCCGGCGCTGCCGTACGGCGCCGCCGCGACGGGACCGACGGCGCGATCGCCCTTGCCCGGCAAGAACGGAGCCAGGTGCGCCGCCACCGCGATCGGACCCATCCCTGGACCTCCGCCCCCGTGTGGAATGCAAAACGTCTTGTGCAGATTCAGGTGGCAAACGTCCGCCCCGATGTCCCCCGGCCGGCACAGCCCCACCAGCGCGTTCATGTTCGCCCCATCCACGTACACCTGTCCCCCGTTGTCGTGCACGATCCGGCAAACGTCCTTCACGGTCTCCTCGAACACGCCGTGCGTCGATGGATAGGTCAACATCAGCGCCGCCAATTCCTGGCGATGCTCCTCGGCCTTGACCTTCAAATCCGCGACGTCGACGTTCCCCAAATCATCACATGCGACCGGCACGACGCGCAATCCTGCCGCCACCGCGCTGGCGGGATTCGTGCCGTGCGCCGATACCGGAATCAAACAAACCCTTCGCCCGCCCTGGCCGCGATCTTCCTGATACGCCCGGATCACCAGCAGCCCCGTGTATTCCCCCTGCGACCCGGCATTCGGTTGCAGCGACACCGCGGGAAACCCGGTGATCTTCGCCAGCCATTGCTCCAATTTGCCGAACAACTCGCCATACCCGCGCGTCTGGTCCGCCGGGGCGAACGGATGCAGCCGGGCAAATTCCGGCCACGTCACCGGCAGCATTTCGCTGGTCGCATTCAGCTTCATCGTGCACGAGCCCAGCGGAATCATCGACTGCGCCAGCGACAAGTCCCGGCTCATCAGCCGGAACACGTACCGCAACATTTCCGTTTCGCTCCGGTGCCGATGGAAAACCGGATGCGTCAGGAATTCGCTTTGCCTGGCCAGATTCGCCGGGAATTCCGCCCCCTCGCCGGCCAACTGATCGACGTTCACGCGCAGCGTCGATCCGCCGGCAAACGATTCCACGATCGCCTGCACGTCCAGCCGGGTGGTCGTCTCGTCCAACGAAATCCCGATCGTGGCGTCGCCGAAGTCGCGGAGGTTGTATCCCGCGTTTTTCGCCGCGGAAATCACGGAATCCTTTGGCAGCCCGGTCACGCCCACGCGAAGCGTATCGAACACCGGCCGATCCGCCACCGAATGTCCCAGCCGGCGCAGTCCCGCCGCCAGCGCGGCCGTCAATCCGTGAACGCGCCGGGCGATCCGGCGCAGCCCGTCCGGACCGTGATACACCGCATACATCCCCGCCATCACCGCCAGAAGCACCTGCGCCGTGCAGATATTGCTCGTCGCCTTATCGCGGCGAATGTGCTGCTCGCGCGTCTGGATCGCCAGCCGCAGCGCCGGCTGCCCGGCCGAATCCTTCGAGAATCCGACGATTCTCCCCGGCATTTTCCGGACGAACTGCGCCCGCGTCGCCAGATACGCCGCGTGCGGTCCGCCGAATCCAAGCGGCACCCCAAACCGCTGCGTTGAACCGACCGCGATGTCCGCGTCAAATTCCCCCGGAGCTTTCAGCAACGTCAGCGCCAGAACGTCCGCCGCCATCACCACCAGCGCCCCGTTGGCGTGCGCCGCCTGAATCACCGCCGAATAATCCACCACCGCGCCGTCCGTCGTCGGATATTGCAACAAAACCCCGCAGAACCGGCCGCCCGACAAATCCGCCGTTTCCGCCGCTCCCACCACGCATTTCATGCCGATCGCCTTGGCGCGCGATTTCACCACGGCGATCGTCTGCGGATGGCAATCCTCCGCGACAAAGAATGATCCATCATCATTTTCCTTGATTCGCCGGCACATGAGCATCGCCTCGGCCGCCGCCGTCGCCTCATCCAGCAGCGACGCGTTGGCCAGCGGCAAGGCGGTCAGGTCGCTCACCATCGTCTGAAAATTCAGCAGCGCCTCCAGCCGCCCCTGCGCGATCTCCGCCTGGTACGGCGTGTACTGCGTGTACCAGCCGGGATTCTCCAGAACGTTCCGCTGAATCACCGGCGGCGTGATCGTGTCCGAATACCCCATCCCAATGCAGCTTCGCAGAACCGAATTCTTCCCCGCAATGCCCCGCAACTCCTCGAGCAACTCAAATTCCCCGCGCGGTTCGCCGATCCCCAGCGAGTTCCGGAACCGGATCGATTCCGGAACCGTCTGATCGATCAACTCCTCCAGCGATGAAACCCCCAGCGTATCCAGCATCTCCCGCAGATCGGCCTCGCTGGGGCCGATGTGCCGACGTGCAAACTCATCCGTGGAAGCCAGAATTCCCTGCATGATCTAATGGCCGGTCTTTTTCAGATATTCCTCGGCCGAGAGGAGTTTAGCGAGTTGGCCCGCGTCGGCCACTTTCACCTTGATCATCCATCCCTTGCCGAAGGGGTCGGAATTCACCAGACCCGGATTGGCGTTCAACTCCGAATTGATCGCCGTCACGGTTCCGCCGACGCCGCTGTAAAGATCGCTGGTCGCCTTGACCGATTCGATCTCGCCCCACGCCGCGTTGGCCGCGACCTTCGCCCCGACCGCCGGCAGCTTGACGTACGTGATGTCCGTCAATTCATCCGCCGCGATTTGCGTGATGCCGATCGTCACCACCTCCCCCGCGAGTTGATGCCATTCGTGAGTTTCCAGATATTTTCGGTCTTTGGGAACGGGCATAATTCATCCTCATTTGGCTCGTTTATAAAACGGCAGCGCGACGACCCGCGCCGGAACGGTTGATCCGCGAAGCTCGACCTGCAACGCCTCGCCCGGCGCCGAGCGGCCGGCATCCACGTACGCCATGGCAATGCTGCGCTTCAGCGTCGGCGAAAAAGTTCCGCTCGTCACTTCGCCCACCAGCGTCGCGCCCGATTTCACGGCCGATCCCGGCCTGGCGATCCGCGGGCCTTCCAATTCCAATCCGACCAACTTCTTGGCCGGGCCGTGCTGGGCAATCACGCGCAGCGGCTCGACGCCGATGAACGGCTTACCCAGATCGACCGCCCAACCCAGGCCCGCCGAGATCGGGTCGATCCCCTCGGTCAATTCGTGGCCGTACAGCGGCATCCCCGCCTCCAGCCGCAGCGTGTCCCGCGCTCCCAGGCCCGCCGGCTTGATCGGCGAATCCGGCTTGCTCATCTCCCCCGACATCGACTTCACCATGTTCTGCGCCGTCCCGCTGGAAACGATGATCTCCACCCCGTCCTCACCCGTATATCCGCTGCGGAAGAGCGTGAACCGGCTCATCAGGTACGTCCCGCTCTCAAACCCGTATCGCTTGATCGACTTCACGTCCACGTCCAGAGCTTCGGACATCAACTCGACCACCGCCGGCCCCTGCACCGCCACCATCGCCGTCGATTCCGTCTGATCCGATATCTCCGCTTCAAACCCATCCGCATCCCGCACGCCCGTCAGGTGCTTGACGATCTTTTCCCGATTCGACGCGTTGCAAACCACCAGCCAGTGCTTGGCGTGCTTGCTCACGATCACGTCATCCAGCACGCCCCCGGCCGGATTGCAGACCAGGCTATACCGGCTCTGCCCGACCCGCTGCTGCGAAACGTTCCGCGTCAGCGCCTTGTCCAGCAGCGCCATCGCCGCCGCGCCGGTCAGATGAATTCTTCCCATGTGCGAAACGTCGAACAGCGAACCGCTGGCGCGAGTCTGGAGGTGTTCTTCCACGATCCCGCGGTAAAGGATCGGCATCTCCCATCCCGCGAAATCGACCAGCTTGGCCCCGCAGGCAACGTGAAATTCGTGCAACGGCGTTCGCTTGAGCATCCAACCGCCGAGAGTATTCGCGCAGCCAAACAGCGTCAACCGCGTTGGCTCATTTATTCCACCGGCCCGGTCTAACGTATCCCTTGGTTTGCCGGGGATTTTGTAGTATTCTCCCGTCAGAGTTTCGCGGGCGTAACTCAATTGGCAGAGTGTCGGCTTTCCAAGCCGAATGTTGAGGGTTCAACTCCCTTCGCCCGCTCTTGACCGCACTTGCCAGCCGTTGACAAGCTCAATTCAACAGCTTTTTTAGCCAAAGAACTTACCGGCCAATGAACAGGCCGGGATTCAGCTTGAAATGTGCCGCAAGTTTCAGCGCGTTCTCTTTACTGATTTGCCGATCTCCGCGCAAAATGGCCGGTCCAAGCGACCGGCTTCCGAGAATGCGGCCAATACCGGACGCACTTAGACCGTGGGCGCCCATCAAAAATCGAATTGCGTCCAGCGGGCCAGATGCCACCGCAACCCGGAAATTTCCATTGTCATGCGCTTCGATGAGTTGGGTCAACGTTTCAAGGTATTCCTCCTGTCCCTCGGAGCGCCGATCCAATACGGCGAGGCGGTCGACAATTTCCGCAGTGTTCTCGTAGTCAACCTTGTCGCGGATGGTGCGAGGCAGGTGCATGGCGCACAGTTCCTCAAAAGTTTCCGGAAGGTCATCATGTGATACGTGTATACGTCTCATAGTTCGTCCTTCCAGCGCTCCAAATCATATTCCCGGTGTGTGAGTGCACGCAGAACATAGACCCGGCCCTTGATGGGGTAGTTTGCCAAATAGTGAATGGCGGTAATCAGCCTGCATCGGTTGTTGGAGACATCGAAAACCGCCACCGTATGGCTATTGCGAGTTTTCACAAAATCCACCCGTTGTCCGAACGCCGCCTTAACGTCCTCAGGGGTGTTCCAGGCGGCTCCGGTGACCATATTGTGCCAAAGACCAAGCTCTTTCTTGGTTCTCGGATAGCGTGACCCAAACTCCTCCAACCGCTTCTTGGTAATTACTCGCATACCGCGCGCCCGCTCGGCAGACAGCGTCCAGTGCGCACATAATGTACACACCGTCGGTACGGAAGTCAACCGTCTTGAAGGCGATCAGCCGACATCGACCAGTGCATTGCCGTAGCGAAGTGAGTCTGATAATCTTCGCTCTGTTCACATTCCAGATGCCGGGGCAAAATGCCGGGCCTAAACGCTGAAACATTGTACAGTCAGGGCAACGCGCTCGCGGCCGCTGGAAAGCTCGACCAAGCCATCGCCGCATACGCCCGCGCCATCGAATTGCGGCCCGAGTTCCTCGACGCCCATTTCAAGCTCGGCAACGCCCTGGCCAACACCGCAAGGTGCGACGAGGCGGCCAAATCCTTTCGACGCGTTCTCCAGATCGATCCCAACCACGTCGATGCCCTGAACAATCTCGGCAATACGCTGCTCGCCACCGGTCAGGCCGACGAGGCCGTCTCGCTTTACCGACGGGTCCTGGCCATCCGGCCGGACCACTTCCTGGCGCACAATAATCTGGCCGCCGTTCTGGTCATGACCGGGCAATTCGCCGAAGCGATGGAATTTGCCCGGCGCGCCGTGGCGATGCGGCGGGACTATCCCCCCGCCCATCGCAACCTCGGCGACGCTTTGGCCGCGCTCGGCAAATGGCCCCAGGCCGCCGAGAGCTACAAGAAACTCGTCGAACTTGATTCCGCCCGTCCCAGCGCCAATCCTGGCGCAGCCGCAGATGCCCGAATGAAGCTGGGAATGGCCATGAGGCACCTCGGCCGATTCAACGATGCCATTTCCCTTTTCCAGCAGGCCATCGCGCTCACCCCCGGCGATTTGGACCCGCGCGATCGCCTCGCCAACGCCTACTGGGAAAACGGCGACATGGACGAAGCTCTCGCGGTTTGCCGCCAGGCCGTTCAGACCCATCCCACCGAAGCCAAGGCCCACAACAATCTCGGAAACGTCTTCGTCGAATGCGGCCGGCTCGACGACGCCCTGGCCAGCTTCGACAAGGCCGCCGAGCTTGACCCATCCAATTCCGTCGCGCCCAGCAACAGAGTCTTCGCGGTCATGTTCCATCCGGACTACGACTCGGCCCGCATCCTGCACGAGTTGAAACAATGGGAGCGGCGATTCGCCCCGCAAACCGCCGGAGTCAAGCACCCAAACGATCCCTCGACCCAGCGCCGATTGCGCATCGGCTACGTCTCGGCCGACTTCCGCGATCACGTCGTCGGGCGGAACGTCCTTCCCCTGTTCCAACGCCACGACCGCGCGAAATTCCAACTGTTTTGCTACAGCAACGATTCCCCGCCCGATCGATTCAATCGGCAGTTTCGCGCCTTGGCCGATGGCTGGCGCGACATCGCCACATGGCCGGACGACAAGCTCGCCGCCCAAATCCGCGCCGACAAGATCGACATCCTGGTCGATTTGTCGTTGCACCTCGGCGGCAGCCGGCTGGCGGTCTTCGCCCGCAAGCCAGCGCCGGTGCAGGTGACGTTCGGCGGCTATCCCGGCACCACCGGCTTGGCCGCGATGGACTATCGCCTTACCGACCCCTACCTCGATCCGCCCGGCGCGCCCGACGACGCCTACGCCGAACGATCCGTCCGGCTTCCCCACAGCTTCTGGTGCTACGATCCCGCCGCGATGGAAGTCGCCGATGCCCCCGAACCCGGCCCGCCCCCGGCCGTTGCGGCGGGGAGGATCACTTTCGGCTGCCTCAACAATTTCCGCAAGATCAACGACCGCGTCCTCCAGTTGTGGGCCGGGGTGCTGCAAGCGATCCCCTCTCGAATTCTCCTGCTGGCCCCGCGCGGCAGCCATCGCGCCGCGCTCGTCGATCGCCTTCGCCAGTTGGGCGTCCATCCCGACCGCATAGGATTCATCGATCGCGGCTCGCGCGCCCAATATCTCGATTCCTATCGCCTGATCGACATCGCTCTCGACACGGTTCCCTACAACGGTCACACCACCAGCCTCGACGCCTTATGGATGGGCGTGCCCGTCGTCACGCTCATCGGCCAGACCGTCGCCGGAAGGGCGGGATACAGCCAGACTACCAACCTTGGCCTACCGGACCTGGCTGCCCGCACGCCCGAGCAATTCACCGCGATTGCCCTTGCCCTGGCGAACGATCTGCCTCGCCTGGCCGAACTGCGCGGATCGCTCCGCCGGCGGATGCGTTCCTCGCCCCTTTGCGACGCCGCCGGATGGACGGCCGCCATCGAAGCGGCGTATCGGCAAATGTGGCAACATTGGTGCGATCAGCAATGAGCATCAGCTCGCCGTCTGCTCGCGCCGAAAACTCCAAAAGACGGAAATTCGAAATTCGAATGACGAATCAAACTCGAAATTCAAAATTCGAATTTCAAACTTCGAATTTGATTCGTCATTCGAATTTCGAGTTTGTCCCCATCCCCTATTTCCGCCACGGCCGCAGCAGCAGGTCATACGCCACCGGCGTCGCGATCAGCGACAACAACACCGACACGCACACCGCGCCGATCACCGCGATGGCCAGCGGCTTCAGCATGTTCACCGCCCCAAAGCCCAGAGCCAATGGCAACATCCCCAGCGCCGCCGCCAGCGACGTCATCAGCACCGGCCGCAGCCGCCGCGCGCCCGCCTGCACGATCGCCTCCTCCAGTTCCACCCCCTTTTCCCGCAGGTCTTTCACCGCATCCAGCATCAGCAGGCCGTTCTTGTGAACGATCCCCATCCCGATGATCGCCCCCAGCAACGTCACGATGTTCACCGTTGTCCCCGTGACCAATACCGCCAGGATGATCCCGAACCCCGACAACGCCGCCCCGAAGATGATCGCGATCGGCTCATAAAACGACCGGAATTCCGCCAGCGCCACGATGAACACCAGCGCCAGCGCCGTGATCAGCACTGCCAGCAGGTTCCGGAACGATTCCTGCTGCTCCTTGTACAAACCGCCGTATTCGATCAAATCATGCGGCAACTTCGGATCGCCGTCGATCAAGCGCCGTACGTCGCGCATCGCGCCGCCCAGATCGCGGTCCTGCAACCGCGCCGTCACCGCGACGTTCTGCCTCAGGTTGTCCCGCTCCAATTCCAACTGCCCCGGCTCGATCACAACGTCCGCCACGTCGTCCAGCCGAACCACCGTCCCATCCGCGGCCCGCACCGGCAACCGCCTGATCTTCTCGATCCGGTCGATCGCCGTTGGGTCGGCCTTCACCCTCACGTTCACGATCCTATCGCCCTCAAGAATCGTCGAGGAAATCTGCCCGAGCATGGCGACGTTCACCGCCTGCCCGATCGCGCTCGCCGTCAGCCCGAGATGCTGCGCCTCCGCCGGACGCACCCGCAGGCTGATCGTCGGGCCCGTGTAGATCAACCCGCTGGCCGTGTCCACGATCCCCGGAACGTTCTCCAGCTTCTCCTCGATGTCCGACGCCTCCTGCTTCAGCACGCCCGGGTCCGTCGAAAAAACCTTGATTTCGATCGGCTCGTCCGTCCACGTCAGATCGCCGATCAGGTCCGTGAGGATTCCCGGAAATTCCCAGTCGATTCGCGGAAGGGACTGGCGAAACCTCTGTCGCACGTCGGCGATCACCTGCTCCGTCGAGCGGTCGCGCGCGGCTTTGAGCTTTACCAGAAAATCTCCCGTATTCGGCTCGACGATCGCAACCCCCAGCGCCGTGCCCGTCCGCCGGGAATAGCTTTCCACTTCCGGAATCGAAGAAAGGATCCGCTCCGCGATTCGCATCTGCCGGTCGCTTTCTATCAGGCTCGTCCCCGCCGGCGCAACGTAATCGATGACGAATCCCCCCTCATCCATCGGCGGCAGGAAATCCGTCTTGAGCCGGCCATACAGCACGAACGCCCCCGCGAAAACCAGCACGCACAACCCCGCCAGGAACCACCGATGCCGCAGCGCCAGCCGAACCAGGTATTCGTAGATCAGGTTCACCTTCCCGAACACCAGGGCCTCGTACTTTCGCTGGCGCTTGGCCGGGCGCACAAACCACGCCGCCAGCGACGGCGTGATCGTCAGCGCCAGCACCAGCGACGCCAGCAGCCCGATTACCATCGTCAGCGCCAGCGCCCGGAAAAACACCCCCGCGATCCCCGTCAAAAACGCCAGCGGGATGAACACCACCACCGGCGTCAACGTCGATCCCACCAGCGGCGGCAGAATGCCGCTGATCGCGCTGGTGATCATCTCCTGCCGCGAAAGCCCCGCCGACGTTTTCACGTGGATCGCCTCCACCACCACGATCGCATCGTCGATCACCAGCCCGATCGCCGCCGCGATTCCACCCAGCGTCATCAGGTTGAAGCTTTGGCCAAACAGCTTCATCCCCAGGATCGTCACCAGCACCGTGATCGGAATCACCGCCGTCGCCACCAGCGTCATCCCCGCATCCCATAAAAACAGGTACAAAATCGCCACCGCCAGGACCAGCCCGAAAATGATCGCATCCCAAACGTTGTGAACCGACGCCCGCACCAGCAGCGACTGATCGTAAAACAACGACAGCTTCATCCCCTCCGGCAGCGTCGGGCGGATTTCATCCAGTTGCCTGTGCAATTGGTCCGCGATATCCAGCGTGCTCCCATCCGGCTGTGAAAAAATATTGAGCAGCACCGCGTCCGTCCCGTTGGCGGTCACGACGTCCATCACCGGCTCGCTGCTCCGCTCGACCCGCCCGATGTCCTTCAGCCGAATCCCCCGCCCCCCCGCCGTGCTCAGAATCAGCCCCTCCAGTTCCTCGGCGCTGTGCATCCGGCCATCCACCACCGTCAGGTACAGGCTGTGGTCCTCCTGATGGATCCCCGTTGGAATCACCACGTTGTTCTTCGCCAGCAGCTCCGTCACCCGCGCGAAATCCATTCCCATCGCCGCCATGCGCAGCGGATCGAGAAACACGCAATATTCCGGAGCTTGCCCCCCCACCAAGTCCACCCGCGCCACCCCCGGAATCCGCAGCAATTGCGGCTTGATCTGGTATTGCGCCAACTCCCACGCCTGCGTCGAACTTTCCGCCGATCCGGTCAGGCTCACCCCGATGATCGGAAACACCGAAAAATTCATCCGGTAAACTTCGGTGGCAACCGTCGCCGGCAACGACGGGCGAATCTGCGCCAGCCTCCCCAGCGCGTACAACTCGCTCTGCCGCATGTCCACGTCCCACGAAAAGAACAGATCGATTTGGGCAACGCCACGCCCCGTCGAGGATTTGATCGACTGGCAACCCGGAATCTGCTTCATCGTCTCTTCGATCGGCCGGGTGATGCTGGCCATCATCTCATCCGCCGGCATCACGCCGTTCTGCACCATCACAATGACCCGCGGAAACTCGGTTTGCGGAAACAGCGCCGAAGGCAGATGCAATGCCGCATATCCCCCCGCTCCGCACAACGCCAGAACGATGAACGTGATCGAAACCGCGTGACGAAGCGCAAATCGTGGCAAGGTGGATCGCATCTCAGCAGTTCGATTGGCAATTCAATGATTGAGGACCCGTATGTCCGACCTGAACAACAGCCCATACGCGCCGCCGACGACAATCGTCTGATCCGGCTGCAAACCCTCCGCCGTCACCTGCACCCAATCCCCGTCCCGCAGCCCCGGCTGCACCGGCTTCAAAATCGCCTGCTTGCGGTCCTCGCTCACGACCCCGATGTACGGCCGATCCAGCGCATCCCGCACGATCGCGTCCGCCGGCGCCACCAGGCAATCCGCCTGCTCTTTGCTGATGATGCTCACGCGCCCGAATTGTCCCGGCCTCACCGCCCGGCCCGCGGGAATCGTTATGTCCACGCTCACGAGATTTGTTTTCGCGTCCGCCGCGCCATCCACGCGCTGGACCTTGGATTCGAATTTCACGATTCCCCCCGCCGCCGGATCGGCGGGGATTTCAATCTCCGCCGTCTGGCCCGCCGAGATCGTCTGTGCCTGCCACGCCGGAATCCCCGCCGCCATCACCAGCCGGTCCAAATCCACGACCTGAACCGCGGTCGTCGTCGGCAACGCCACCTCGCCCGGATGAACGTTGATCGCCACCACCGTCCCGCCGATCGGCGATGTCACAGACTCTTCGCCCGCTTCCGATGTTCCGCCAATCAGCCGCGCCGGCTTGGCCACGAACAGCGTCTGCCCCTTGTCCACGTGTTGCCCCTCGACGCACCGCACTTGCCAGACCGCCGCCGGCCAGTCGACCGTCACCCGCGCTTCCGCCGCCGCCGCATCCCCCGTTGCCGGCGCCGGCTCCACGGTCCCGAACCCCACCACATACCCATGCAACGTCATCTTCCGGATCGTCCCGATCCGCACCTCGATATCGGTATGCTTGATTTGGTCCGCCGCCTCGATGCTGCTCGCCAGCGGCGGCGCGGCACGTTCCCTCCATAGAAAATAAAGCGCGCCCCCCAAGATCAGAAGAACCCACAGCTTCAGCGCCGCAGATACGATCCTCGTCGATTCCATCGCCCGCACATTCTACACGCACCCGCACGCTTTGCCGCGCCCCGGGCTTTGGATCCATTAGCCCCCCGCTCTGCGGGGGTTTTGCGGGGGCCCCGTTATTGATCGCCCGTGTAGGTGACGCTATTGGGCATCGGCTTCAAGACGGGGGCATTGTCGGCGAAGTGTTTCTCCACGGACCAGGTGACCACCTCAAGGTAATGCCGCCTCATTCGAACCATGGTAACGAAATATCCGAATTCCACCTTCGACGCCGGCGAAGTTCCGTGAATCTCGTATCGGATCGCCTTGTAGCCGTTGATCTCGATTGGTTCGGGATCGGAACACTTGGATTTGACCAGGTGGGAAAGGACCTCATCCCGGAGGGTCTTGGCATCGTCGTCCAGCGTGGCGTAGGGATCGTCGCGGTTGGCGATGAGCACCATCACGAAAGCGTCGGAGTCCTCATTGCGCGCCTCGATGGCGGCGCCGGGATTGCTGGAATTCTCGGCCACCCATCCCTCGGGCACGACCAGTTGAACCTGGCCGTCCTTGCTTTTGACGGTCACGTTGGAATCGGTGTCGTCCGCCCGTAGCGGAGCCAGTTGCGATGCCAATGACAAAACAAGCGCGATAAGCGCGACGCGGTAAACCATGGCCATTTAAGTAGCATATCGGCAAGGAATTGACGAGCAATCAGGCCGGGGGGCGTTTTTTTGATGGTAAACTCTTGCCGCCTTGACACTTTTGCGGTCCTCCGTAGGATTCGCTGGTCTCTCCCCACCGATGGGGCGTTCGCCGAGAGGTCCGGCGCGTGGCCGGATGGGTAGGCGTAACCGGCCGGATTTCGCGGTTTTAACCGGCCGGGGCCCTGGGAGATGAGCCATGATACTCCGCGAACGGTCACGTCCATTCCCGAAGCCCGGCATTCGCGCTTCTCGCCGGCGGGCAGGTCTGTCGCCATTCGCGTTACCCGGTAGTGTAACGGTAGCACAAGAGATTTTGGTTCTCTTTGTCCTGGTTCGAATCCAGGCCGGGTAGTTCCTCGATGCCCGGCTGGGAGCTCTTTGATTCATGAGCGTCACGGCGATCATCCTGGCGGCGGGCAAATCGACGCGGATGAAATCCCGCCGGCCCAAGCCGCTGCATGAAATCTGCGGAAAGCCCATGCTGGGATGGATTCTGGACGCCTGTTTCTCGGCGGGCGTGACCCGGGCCCTGGTCGTGGTTGGCCACGGCAAACAGGAGATCGTCGAGCAGTTCGGCAAGGATCGGCGGATTCATTTCGTCGAACAGACCGAACAGCTTGGGACCGGGCATGCGGCGAAAATGTGTGAGCCGCTGCTGCGCGGCCATGGCGGCGACGTTTTTTTGCTGGCGGGCGATACCCCGCTGATTCGCGCCGAAATCCTCCGCACGTTGCTGGACGTGCATCACCAGGACCGGGCGGCGGCGAGCATGGCAACGGCGATCCTGGACGACCCAACCGGCTATGGACGGGTCGTCCGCGACGAGACCGGACAGTTTGTGGAAATTGTGGAACAGGTGGACTGCGACGATCGGCAGCGGGAAATCCGCGAGGTTTTCCCCAGCTATTACTGCGTGAAGAGCGAGGAGTTGCTGTTTGCCCTGTCCAGGCTGACCAACCACAACAAGAAGGGCGAGTATTACCTGACGGACATTTACGGCATTCTGAGAAAGGCGGGCAGGAAAGTCATTGCGGTGCAGGCGGTGACGGCGGAAGATGTGATTGCCCCGAACACGCGCCAGCAGCTTGCCGAAGCCGATGCCGCCATGCAGGAACGGATTCAACGTGGTTTGCGTGAAGGCGGCGTGACGATTGTCAGCGGCATCAATACGTACGTCGAGGCGGGCGTGACGATTGGACCGGATACGGTCATTGAGCCGTTCACGTTCATCGGCCGGGACAGCACGATCGGCGGCGATTGCGTGATCGGGCCGTTCGTGTGCCAGCCGCCGGGCAGCATCGTGCCGGAAGGAACCAGAGTCGCGGGGAATCTTTGACGCGGAAGAGGCAATGGCAACCAAGCTGGATCCGAACAAGTTGAAGGTTTTCACGGGCCGGGCCAACCCGCAACTGGCGCAGAAGATCTGCGATTATTTGCAGATTCCCCTGGGCCGCGGCGGGACGGACTTGTTTCCCGATGGTGAATTGATCGTGCGGGTGGAGGAGGACGTGCGCGGGCGCGATTGCTACGTCGTGCAACCGACGAGCCATCCGATCAACGCGCATCTGATGGAGTTGTTCATCTGGATCGACACGCTTCGGCGCGCCAGCGCCCAGCGGGTGACGGCGGTGATTCCCTATTTCGGGTACGCGCGTCAGGACCAAAAGCACGCCGGCCGCACGCCCATCACCGCCAAGCTGGTGGCCAATCTGCTGGAGCGCGCCGGCGCCGATCGGGTGGTGGCGGTCGATTTGCACGCGGCGCAGGTCCAGGGATTTTTCGACATCCCCGTCGATCATCTCAACGCCGGGCCGGTGCTGGGAAAATGGTTCAGGAGCCTGAAGCTGGCCAACCTGGTCTTCGTCAGCCCCGACGTCGGAAACGTCAAGCGGGCGCAGGTTTACGCGGAGCTGCTCAACGGCGAGCTGTGCTTCATCGACAAACGCCGCCGTAGCGGAACCATCACCGAGGCCAAGCACGTCATCGGCGACGTGGAGGGCAAGAACGTCCTGATCGTGGACGACATGATCACCACGGGCAGCACGGTGACGACGGCGTGCGAGGTGCTGCGCCAGAACGGCGTCAAGGACATCTACATCGCCGCGACCCACGCGGTGTTCGCGCCGCCGGCGATGGAGCGGCTGGCGGATTGTGAATTCACCAAGCTGGCGGTGACCGATACGATCCCCCTGGGAAACCGCGCCGATGCGATCAAGGGCCGCCTGGTGGAGTTGAGCGTTGCCGGCCTCGTGGGCGAGGCGATTCATCGCATCCATCACAATCAAAGCATCAGCGAATTGTTCAGGAAAGAGTCCAACGGGATCTGATTTTTTCAACCGAGCCTTTTCAGGAGAGAGCAATGGCAGTTCAAAGCGCACAAGTGACCGCCAAGCCGCGAAGTGAATTGGGCACGCGCGCCAATCGCCGGCTGCGGGAGGCCGGGCTGCTTCCCGGCGTGATCTACGGGCACAAGGAAGCCGTGATTCCGGTGACGCTTCCCCGGAAAGAAGTCGTCGAGCACCTCAATCGCGGAGCGCGTTTGTTTGACCTGAGCATGGACGGCAAGAGCGAAAAGGTGCTCATCAAGGAAGTGCAATTCGATCACCTCGGCATCGAAGTCATCCACGTCGATTTCGCGCGCGTGAGCCTCGATGAGAAGGTCAAAGTGAGCGTGCCGGTCGAACTGAAGGGCACTCCCAAGGGCGAGGAGGACGGCGGCGTCCTCCAGCAGATCATCAGCGCCCTGGACGTCGAATGCCTGGTCACCGAAATCCCCGATGCCATTCGCCATAACGTCGCGGAGATGGCGCTGGACGACGTGCTGCACATCAGCGACTTGAAGCTTCCCCCCGGCGTCAAGGCGCTGCAAGATGGCGAGTTGATCGTGGCGACCGTGAAGGAAGTCCTGGAAGTGGTCGCGCCGGTCGTCGAAGAGGAAGGGGCGGCGGAGCCTGAAGTCATCGGCCGCAAGCCCGCCGAGGGCGAGGAAGCCGCCGCTGCCGCCGCCGCCGAAGCGCCGCCCGTGGAAGAGAAGAAGTGACCGATGCGCCTGGTGGTCGGCCTTGGAAATCCGGGCAGTGAATTCGTCGGCACCCGGCACAACGTCGGCTGGGAAGCGCTGGATGAGTTGGCCCTTCGGCTCGGCTGGATCGGAAGGAAAGATGAATTCAACCGGTTGGGCAGGAGCAAATTCGACGGGATCACGCTGGATGGATCGGTGTCGATCCACAGCGGGGAAGGCGAAGCCTACCGAGGCGGGACCGAGAAACTTCTGCTGCTGAAGCCGACGACGTACATGAACGACAGCGGCCGGTCGGTGCAGTCGGCGATGGCGTTCTACCAACTTTCGCCCGCGGAAGTGATGGTGATGCTGGATGACCTGGCGTTGCCGGTTGGGAAGATAAGGATTCGCCCCGGCGGCAGCGCGGGCGGGCACAACGGCCTGAAGGATATCGAACGGGCGTTGGGAACGGAGCAGTATCCGCGGCTGCGGATCGGGATCGACGCCCCGCCGCCGCGAATCCCCGGACGCGATTACGTCCTGGGCCGGTTTACCGAGGATCAACGCCGCGCCGTCGAGCCGGCGCTTCAGCGAGCGGCGGCGGCGGTTTTGACGTGGATCGAAAATGGCATCGAAACGGCGATGAATCAGTTCAACGCCGATTCATTGGAACAATAACTTGTGAATGCAAGGAGCTTTAGCTATGGCAAAGGCCAAGAGTGAAAAGAAAACAAGCAATACTTACGAGGCGATGTTCCTGCTCGGGGCGGGACACGCCACGGACTTGGACAATGCGCTCAAGCTGGTCCGCGGGATCGTTGAGCGGCACGAGGGCAAGGTCATCGTCCTGAAGAAATGGGACGAACGGAAGCTGGCGTACGAAATCCGCGGCGAGAAGCGCGGGCTGTACGTCATCGCGTTCTTCACGGCCCCGTCGCCGGCGATTTCGGCGATCGTCCGCGACGTGGAGTTGAGCGATGAGATTCTCCGGGTCATTGTGACCAAGGCCGACCACCTGAACGCCCAGGAGATGGCGGCGGTCGAGCCGCAGCCGATCATTCCGCGCGAGGAACGCAATCCGTGGGACCGCCCGCAATGGGAAGACCGCCCCGCCGCGCCGCGCCGGGATCGACCGCCGAGATTCAGCCGCGGCGAGGAATCAACCGAAGCGGCAGCCAAAGAATAGGACCCCTTACAGACCAGGTGAATCATGGCAAACGTCAATAAAGTGATACTTATCGGCAATCTGACGCGCGATCCGCAGCTCAAATATCTGCCCAGCCAGATGGCGGTGGTGGAGTTTGGACTAGCGACGAATCACCGATACAAGACCGCCACCGGCGAGGAACGCGACGAGGTTTGCTTTGTCGATTGCTCGGCGTTCGGCCGAAGGGCGGAGGTCATCAACCAGTATTGCCAGAAGGGGAAGCAGCTTTATATCGAGGGCCGGCTGAAGTTCGATACGTGGGAAGACAAGCAAGGCGGAGGTAAGCGCAGCAAACACACCGTCGTGGTGGACAATTTCCAGTTTTTGGGCGGTCGGGAAGGCGCAGGAGCGGGTGGAGGAGGCGCCCCGGCCCAGGAAGCCGGCGGAGAAGATCAGACCCGTCCCCCGGCGGCGCGGCCGCCGCAACGCTCCTCGCCCCCGCCGGCGGCGCCGCCGCCAACTCAGGAGCCGCCGCTCGGCAACGAGCAGCATTTCAATGATAGTGATATTCCCTTTTAAGGATCAGCATCATGCCAAACGTGAAATTGTTGTTGAACGAAAGCATTAAGAACGTCGGCAAGGTTGGCGACGTGGTCGAGGTTTCGCCGGGATTTGCCAGGAACTACCTGTTGCCCAAGGGTTTGGCGGTCGAGCCGACGCCGGGGAACGTGAAGAAGATCGAGACCCGGCGCAAGGAGATCGAGCGAATGGAACGTCAGCGCCGCGAGCAGCAGGAGGCGCTGATCAAGCAGCTTGCGGGCGTGGAAGTGACGCTGGAGCGCCGGGCGAACGAGCAGGGGCACCTGTTCGGCTCGGTGAGCGCGACCGACATCTCCAAGGCGCTGCAAGGGCAGGGCTTCAACGTCAATCCCGACGACGTGAACTTGCCGGGCAAACTGGACCGGATCGAAAAATACACCGTGAAGATTCGTTTTGCCGACGATCTGGAGGCGGAGGTGAAGGTTTGGGTTGCGCCGGATGCGGAGAGCAAGGCGTTGATCGATGCCGCGGCCAAGGCCAAAGCCGCCGAGCCGCCGCCCCCAAGCAATTACGAAAACGTGCGCAAGTAAACGTTTCCCACCGCTTCAATGTGAATAGGCGGTGCAAAACTTGCCGGGTGCGAAGGCGGATGCCCCTCGCCCGGCAGTTTTCTTTTATTCTACCTGCCCTTAAAGAAGCCCCGCATTTACGTGCGGGGCTACGGGCGATACGATGATGCGTCTAAGAATTCAACACAGGAAAGGAAGCCTGCGATGAGCCAGTTGATTGATTCCTCGGTTGCGCGTCAGTTCGATCGTCTTCCGCCGCATTCCATCGAAGCCGAAATGTGCGTCCTGGCCTCGATGATGCTGGATCGCGAGATCATCGGCCAGTCCATTCAACTCATCGACCGCGAGTCGTTCTATCAAGCCGATCATCAGATCATTTTCGACGTTCTGCTGAAGCTCTACGAACTGAACCGCCCGATCGATTCGGTGATCTTGTTCGAGGAATTGGTCAAGCGGCAGTTGTTGGAGGAGGTCGGGGGGACGGAATACATCGCGCAAATCCTGAATTGCGTGCCGTCGGCGGCGCATGGGATGCACTACGCGGGAATCGTGCGCGAAAAGGCGATGCTGCGGCAACTGATCGGGGCCAGCAACGACATCCTCCGCGACGCCTACGCCCCCTACGAGAATGCCGACGTCGTGCTGGACAAGGCCGAGCGGCGGATTTTCCAGATCGCGGACAAGAAGACCACCGGCTCGATCAGCAGCCTCGGCGAAGTGGCGCATGAGGTCTACGAAATG
Organism: Tepidisphaeraceae bacterium; assembly: GCA_050014015.1. Lineage (GTDB taxonomy): Bacteria > Planctomycetota > Phycisphaerae > Tepidisphaerales > Tepidisphaeraceae > PALSA-1353. The sequence goes on along the minus strand of JBEKEC010000016.1, from coordinate 27,175 downwards.
CTCGAGGAAAAGGGCCGCCGCGGACTGGAAAGCGGGTTTTACGAGCTGGACGACATGCTCAACGGCATGCAGAACGGCGAAATGCTCATCGTCGCCGCCCGACCCTCCATGGGAAAAACCGCCTTCGCCATGAACATCATCGAGCACCTCGCCGCGGACATGCAGCTTCCCTGCGGCATCTTCTCCCTGGAAATGAGCAAACAACAGCTTGCCCAACGGTTGATGTGCTCCCGCGCCAACATCGATGCCCAGAAAGTCCGCCGGGGGATGCTCAACGCCTCGGAGTTCCAGCAACTCGCCCAGACCGTCACCGGGCTTTCCAAGGCGCCGATCTGGGTCGATGACTCGGCCGGCATGACGCCGCTGGAACTGCGCGCCAAGGCCCGCCGCCTGAAGCTCAAGCATGACGTGAAATGCCTGATGGTCGATTACATGCAGCTCATGTACAACCCCGGCTCCGAAAGCCGCCAGCAGGAGATCAGCGAGATTTCCCGCGTGGTGAAATCCGTGGCCCGGGAACTTGAAATTCCGGTGATTTGCCTGTCGCAGTTGAACCGAGCCACCGAAGGCCGCGACGGACATCGGCCGAGGATGAGCGATCTTCGCGAATCCGGCAGCATCGAACAGGACGCCGACGTGGTGATGCTTTTGCATCGCGAGGATTACTACCGCATGAGCGAGCCGGATTTCCAGCCGGACAACATCGCCGAGGTAATCGTCGCCAAGCAGCGCAACGGCCCGACCGGCACGATCAAGCTGACGTTTTCGAACAAGACCACGCGCTTCGAGAACCTGAGCACGGCCGTGGATCCGTTCCAGTAATCAAACCGCTTTTCCGCCGATGGTGATGGGGATTCCGGCCGGCTGGGCGGCGGGGGAATAATTGGGTTCGATGGCCAATTGCAGCGGCCGGCGCTTGCCGGCCGGGGGGAGACCCTCTTCGTCGATCATGCGCTGAATGGCCATGATCCCTTCGATCAGCGTTTCCGGACGGGGGGGACAGCCGGGGACATACACGTCAACCGGCATGAACTGGTCGATCCCCTGAATGGTCGCGTAGGCGTCGAAGACGCCGCCGGTGCTGGCGCACGCGCCCATGCTGATCACCCATTTCGGTTCGGTCATCTGCTGATAGATGTGCTGCAAGACCGGCATCATTTTAATGCCCACCCGCCCGGCGACGATGAGCAGATCGCTTTGGCGCGGGCTGAATCGCATCGCCTCCGCCCCGAAGCGGGCGAGGTCGAATCGGCTGGACGCCGTGGCCATCAATTCGATGCCGCAGCAGGCCGTCGCGAACGGCATCGGCCAGAGCGAACTGCGGCGAGCCCAATTCACAAGCTTCTTGAGCTGGGTGGTCAGGACATTGTCGGGAAGGGTCTGGGTGTCCATAACGGTATTATAGCGCGGTTTGGCGTCTGGGTTAAACTCGAAATTCGAAACTCGAAATTCGAATCAAATTCGAAGTCATAAATTCGAATTTCGAGTTTCGAATTTGATTCGTCATTCGAGTTTCGAGTTTCGAATTTCCGCTTTAGTCCCACCTAAACACGCCCTTGCCCCAGGCGTAAAAATAAGCCACCAGAAGGATCACCACGAACGTAATCATTTCCAGGAGGAGGATAAGTCCGTTTTCGGGGCTATCGTCATGGACGTGCTTGGCGAAAATGGTCGCCCAGGGGTAGAAGAAAACGATTTCAACGTCGAAGACCAGGAAGACCATGGCGACGACGTAAAAGCGGACGTTGAACCGTTTGCGGGCGTCGCCGATGGGCACCATTCCGCTTTCGTAGGTGGTTTCCTTGCCCGGACCGGTTCGTCTGGGCCCGATCCAGAGCGACAGGGCGATATTGGCAAAGGCGAACCCAATGCCGATCACCACCAGCAGAACCACCGGCGCCCAGGAACTGACGGGCGAATCGGGTCGTTGCTGGGCCAGAAAATGCAGAGGCATCGCACTCCTGTAAAAAGCCGCGGGCTAATCTATGCGCCGGCCGCAGATTTGCAAATCTGGCTAACCGCCAATCACAAATCCGACGAAATCTCTGGCGCGGGAATTTCCTTCTCGGCCCCGTTGCCGTCGCCTTTGACGACGCCGACCTCGTGGCCCATGACCCTCACGTCCTCGGCCGCGACGTGCCGCACGGAATGGAAGAAACTCGTCCGATCCAGCACCCGTTCCTGGAATTGCTCCAGATAAAGGTAAATCACCGGCGTGATGTAGAGAGTGATGAATTGCGATACGATCAGCCCGCCGACGATCACCAGACCCAGCGGCCGGCGCGACGCGCCGTCGGCGCCGAAGCCCAGCGCGATCGGCAACGCCCCCATCAGCGCCGCCAGCGTCGTCATGATGATCGGCCGGAATCGGTTCATGCTGGCGTCGTGAATCGCATCGATGCTTTTCTGCCCCTGGGCCATCCGCTGCAATGCGAAGTCGATCATCATGATGCCGTTTTTCTTGACGATCCCCATCAGCAGGAACAAGCCGATGAAGGCGTAGAGGGAGGCATCGGCGCCGAAGATGTACAGCGTTAGCAGACCACCGACCAGGGCCACGGGCAGCGAGGACAGCACGGTGATGGGATGCACGTAGCTTTCGTAGAGGATGCCGAGGATGACGTACATGATGAAGACCGCCAGCAGGATAAGGATGCTGAGAACGCGGACGGTCTCGGTGAAATCCTTGGCCTCGCCCTGGAGATCGCCGCGGATGCCGGGCGGGACCACGTTGGCGGCGGCGTCCTCGATGAACTGCGTCGCGTTGCCGATCGGAACGCCCGGATTCAGATCGAAATAAATACTCACCGATGAGAACTGGTTGATGTGGTTGACGTTTTGCGGGCCAATGGTTTGCTGCCAACTAGCGACGGCCGACAACGGAATCAAACGCCGGCCGTCATCCGACCGGACGTACAACAGCGAAAGATCGGACGGAATGGCCCGGTCCTTGTCCTCGGCTTCGAGGATCACCTGGAACTGATCCTCCGGCTTCTTGATGAGATAGACGTAATTCTGCGAATAAGCTTGCCGGATGGCGTTTTCGATCCCGGCGGCGGAGACGCCGTAGCTGGACGCCGCGTCACGCTGGATATTGATCTGGAGGTTCGGCGTGTTGTTGAACAGATCCGAGGAAACGGTCGCGAACAGATCATGCCGCGACATCATCGCTCCCTGGAGTTTTATGGCGGCGGCGTAGACCTGGTCGTGATTGATGCCGGACATCGCATAGGCATATTGGCCCTGGTTGTTCTGCGTCGCGCCGGTGCTGATCTGCAAAACGGGCGATGGCCGCACGTACACGTGCGCATTAACGATCTGAAACAATTTCCCCATCAACTCTCGGGTGACCGCCAGGATTGGCGGCCGCGTGCCGACGTCCCCCAGGAACGCCAGCACGAATCCCTGGTTCGACGGCAAAAACTGCGAATTGCCGGTCATCGTGAACGTCGTTTCGACCGCGGGATCGGACTGCATGATCTTGTCCGCCTGGTCCTGGTAGACGCGCATCTGTTTGTACGACGCCCCCTCCTGCCCGATCATGATCCCCCGGATGAACCCGCTGTCGCCGATCGGCAGGAAGCTCTTGGGAACCTCCATGAACAGCCAGATCGTCCCGCCCAGCGTGATGAACCAGATCGCCAGCGAAATCCAGCGGTAACGCAGGAACCACCACAGCGATTTTCCGTAAACCAGCAGCACCCGGTCGATGACCGCCGTTCCCAGCCGCTCCATGCGCGTGCGGCGAAGCGTTTTGCCGCGGCGGGCCAACATGCGAGAGCACATCATCGGCGTCAGCGTCAGCGACACGATCCCCGACGCGAAGATCACCACGATGATCGTGATCGCGAACTCGCGGAAAATCCGCCCCACCAGCCCCGGCATGAATACCAGCGGCACAAACACCGCTGCCAGCGATATCGTCATCGCCAGGATCGTGAAGCTGATCTGCTTGGCGCTGTGAATCGACGCTTCCAGGGCGCCTTCGCCGTGCTCCATCCGGCTCACCGTGTTCTCCAGGAAAACGATCGCGTCATCGACCAGGAAACCGACCGCCAGCGTCAATGCCATCAGCGACAGGTTGTCCAGGCTGTACCCCAGAATCTGCATGACGATGAACGTCAGCAGGAGCGACAGCGGCAATGCGACGATGGGAATCAGCGTGTCGTTGGCTCGGCCGAGAAATGCGTAGATCACCAACACCACCAGCACGAACGCGGTGAGCAGGGTTTTCTGCACATCCATGGCCGAATTGACGATGGACTGCGAGCGGTCGTAGACCGGGTACAAGCCGATGGACCCGGGTAATTGCTGCTGAATGCCGGGGAGCAAGTCGTGGACGGACTTGGAGACGGCGACCGCGTTGGTTCCCGCCTGGCGAAACACCGCCAGCACCACCGTTGCCGATGGGACCTGCCGCGATCGGTTCCAGAAATGCAACGCAATCCGCTCGTCCTGGATGGTGTCTTCCGCCGTGGCGACGTCGCGCAGGTGAACCGGCGAGCCGTTGACGTTGGCGATGATCAGATTGGAATATTGCGCCGCGTCGCTAAGCTGGCCCTGCGGTTGCAGGAGAAACGTGCGATGCGTGCTGTCCAGCTGCCCCGCGCCGACGTAGGTGGTGCCGCTCTGGATTGCCGCGGCCAGATCGTTCATGGTCAATCCCCGAATCGCCAGCGCCGACGGATTGGCCTTGATCCGAACCGCCGATTTCGTGCCGTAGGTATCCACCCGCGAAACGCCGGGAAGAATGCTGATGCGCTGAGCCACCTCCGTGCTGGCGTAGTTGTACAAGGCGCCCCCGGTGACCGTGTTGCTCACCATGACCAGATACATCGTCGCCTGGTCGTTGGGATTGGTCTTGGAAAACGTCGGCGGCGAAGGCAGATCGATGGGCAGGCTTCCCGCCGCCTGCGAAATCGCCGCCTGAACGTCCGTCGCCGCCGCGTCCAGGCTCTTGCTCAAGTCGAATTGCAGCGTGAAGCTCGTGTGACCCTGCCCGCTCGAACTGGTCACCAACTGAAGGCCCGAAATCTGCATGAACTGCTTTTCCAGCGGCGTGGCGACGTTCGCCGCCATCGTCTCCGGGCTTGCTCCCGGATAGCTCACCTGCGCCGTGATCACCGGATAATCCACCGCCGGAAGATCGTTCACCGGCAGCGCGCGATACGCCATCACCCCAAATAGGATGCACGTCACCGTCAACAACGTGGTCATCGCCGGCCGGCGAATGAACCGCTCCGATAAATTCATTTCGCCGCCCCCTGCGCCGACGGAGGCGTCGAGGCCAGAACGATAACCGGCCTGCCCGCAATCACCATCAGTTGTCCGGATTGCACGATCGTTTCCCCCTCTTTCAAGCCGTCGAGCACCACCACCTTCTCGCCCTGCCGCTGCCCGGCCGTTATGTTTCGCTGCTCCGCCGTATTGTCAGAATGAATCACGAAAACGTACGATCCCGCCTGTCCCAACTGCACGGCATTGGCGGGAATCAACTTGGCATCCTTCATCGTGTACAGGATTAGCCGCACGTGGACGAACTGCCCCGGCCAAAGCTGGCGATTGTTGTTCGGGACCGTGGCGCGAAGCCGGATCGTCCCCGTCCCGTCCTGAACCGAGTTGTCCAGGAACGTCACGTCGCCCTCGATGTCCCGCCCCTGATTGTCCGGCGGCTCGACCAGCACCTTCAGCGGCCCCTTCGCCAGATTCTCCCTGACGCTGTCCAGTTCGTTTTCCGCCACCGTGAATTCAACGTAGATCGGCGCCAGTTTCTGAATGCTCAGCAGGCTGGTCGAGTTGGCGTTGACGACGTTGCCCACGTCCACCAGCCGCTGGCCCGCCCGGCCGTCGATCGGCGACTTGATTGTGCAGTATTCCAGATTCAAACTCGCCGTCTCTATCGCTGCCTGCGCCGCCTTCACGTTGGCGTCCGCCACGTCTTCCGCGCTCTTGGCATTGTCGTAGTCCTGTTGCGAAACCGCCTTGCTCGGCAATTCGCTGGCCACGCGCGTGAAATTCGTCTTGGCATTGGCCAGCTGCGCCTGGTTTTGCTCCAACATCGCCTGGGCCTGGTCCAGCGCCGCCTGGTACGGACGCGGATCGATCGCAAACAGCTTCTCACCCGCGTGCAGATCGGCTCCATCCTCGAAGGATTTGCCGATAATCTTGCCCGAAACCTGCGGAACGATGTTGACGACCTCCGTCGCCGTCGTCCTGCCGATCTCATCCAGATAAGCCGGCACGTCCTGGCTCACCACCGGCGCGGTTGTCACGGCCGGTGGGGGCATGGTGAAGCCGCCCCCCGCGCTGGCGCGGTTGCACCCGCTTCCCACCGCTAGCCCTATCGCCGCGGCGGCGATCAGCAAAATAGAAAATTGACGAAGCATCATCTTTCCTTTGGCGTTAGATAAAGCCGGGGGCAGATTTAAGGCGCGTCCCTTCGGGATTTCCACCCGCCTATTTCACCCATATTGTCTTGATGTTGACGAACTCGTAAATGCCGAATTGGGACAATTCGCGTCCCCAGCCGCTGTTCTTGACCCCGCCGAATGGCAGACGCTGGTCGGATTTGACGATGCCGTTGATGAAAACAGCCCCGGATTCCATTTCCCCGGCGAGAACTTGCGCGCGGTCGATGTCCCCCGTCCAGATGCTGGCGCCCAAGCCATAACGCGAGGTATTAGCGAGCCGCACCGCCTCAGCCGCATCCTCGGCGCGCACCACCGCCGCCGCCGGGCCGAACGTCTCCTCGTCAAATGCCGCGATCCCCGGCCGAACGTCGGACAGAACCGTCGGCTCGTAAAAGAACCCCTTGCCGCTTCGCCGCTTGCCGCCGAGCCGCAGCTTCGCGCCTTGCTCGACGCTCCGCTGAACTTGGCGGTGCAACGTTTCCAACAGATCCAGCCGGGCCAGCGGTCCAACCTGGGTCGCGCGATCCAGCGGGTCCCCCACTTTCATCGCGGACATCGCGGCAACCATCGCCGCTTCAAATTCGTCGGCGATGGCGCGCTCGACGATGAACCGCTTGGCGGCGATGCAGCTTTGCCCGCTGTTGACGCAGCGCGCCTCGGCCGCCCGGGCGGCGACGGTTTGCACGTCCGCATCCGCCAGGACGATGAATGGATCGGACCCGCCTAATTCCATGACGGTTTTTTTGAGAGCGCGCCCCGCCGCGGATGACACCGCCCTGCCGGCACGCTCGCTGCCGGTCAGGGTCACCGCCCGAACCGCGGGATGATCGATCAACTTTTCCGCCGCCTGGTTGTCTTCGATCAGCAAGGTCGAGAACACTCCCGGCGGAAACTTGGCATCGGTAAACGTCCGCTCGATGGCCAGCGCACACCCCGGCACGTTGGGAGCGTGTTTGAGCAGCGCGACGTTCCCGGCCATCAGCGCCGGCGCGGCGAATCGGATGACCTGCCAGATCGGGAAATTCCACGGCATGATCGCCAGCACCGGCCCCACCGGATCGAAACGAACGTAGCTCCGCGACGCATCGGACTGGATTTCCCGCGCCGCCAGGAACCTCGCCGCGTTTTCCGCGAAAAAATCGCAGGCCCCGGCGCACTTTTCCACTTCGGCTTCCCCCGCCGCGATCGGCTTGCCCATTTCCACCGCCATCAGCCGCGACAACTCCTCGCGCCTTCGCCGAAGCCCCGCGGCCGCCTCCTTCATCAGCGCGCCGCGATCCTTGATGGAAGCCGACCGCCATTGTCCGAAGCCTTTCTCCGCCGAACCCAGCGTTTGCTCGATTTGGACCTGGGTATGCTCGGCATATTCGGCGATCACCTGCTCGGTTGCGGGATTAATGGCTTTCATGGTGAATTGGTCATTTGTCACTGGTCATTTGTCATTGGTATCGCCGATCCCGAATCGTCTTGCAAATGACCAAGACCAATGACAAATTCTTCCCCTTGGCGTTCTTGGCGTCATGGCGGTTCAATTCTTGTCCGTCTAATTTTTGTTGCATTTTATTGCGCCGTTATGCACACTCCGCCCATGGCCTCCGAATACCTTCTCACGCAGATCGACAAAGCCACGGTGATCGAGTTCCGCGTCCCGTCGCTGATGGAGCCGGCCCAACTGGAATCGATCCAGCAACAGCTTTTCAAGCTCGTGGACGAGCAGGACAAGCGCGTGCTCATATTGGACTTTTCAAAGGTGGAATTTCTTTCCAGCCAGGCGATCGGCATCGTGATCGGATTGAATCGCCGGCTGTCGGCATTGCCCAATAGCAAGCTGCTTCTTTGCGGGGTGAACGGAAAGCTGACGGAATTGCTCCGCATCACCCGCCTCGACCGCGTCCTGAAAGTCAAGCCGACGCAAAAAGAAGCGGTCAATTCGCTGGCAGGAATGATTTAGCTATTTGGCGGACCCCTCGTCGGAAAGATGGGTGCACTCACGGCGTGACGGGAGTCAAACGTAACGCCCTGTCCAACCGCCGCCGGGACTCCGAAGTCAGGAAGGATTCACCGCAATTCCCGCATTTCCATTGACGAAGATTGAGGTCCGCCCGGCGGCCGTTGGAAGTTGTGACGGTCACCTTCTCGCTCAGGAGACGTATATCGAGACTTTGGCAAAGGGGGCATCGTTCGTATCGCGTCTCAATCTGACCCGACCGACCTCTTGCCCGAAATGATGATATAGAACTCTGACTCATGTTCCGACCATTTGCGGATGACGCCTTTAGAGTATATCGGGACTCCCTCGAAGTTGAAACCATTAATGACGTAAAGTTGTTCGCGCCGGCCTCGTCGCCAAGGGCTGATGCTGTTCTTGACCCTTAAGAACTGCGCGCTGAGGATGGATTCGATCACGTCTTCGCGAAGCAAACCATCTGCGGCACATTCCAAATCGGCCTTCAGTGTAAACTCATAATGGCCCGCGGCGACGAGCCGTTTGACTTTAACCAGTCGATAATCCACGTCAGAAGCATATTTCCAGGCATGTTTGATGACAATCCATTGGGGCGCCGAATTCCTTTGTGCGTGCCTTCGTTGGCGGTTAGAATTGTGTCATCTGTTAGTGGTGGAGGAACATTATGCCCGACATTCGCACGGCGGTTCAATTCAGCGTGTTCCTGGTTAATAAGCCGGGAGTCCTGGCGCAAGTGACGCGGGCGCTGGCGGATGAGAAGATCAACATCGTCGCCATGACGCTCGTGGATTCGCAGGAACATGGAGTTCTGCGCCTGGTGGCGGAAAATCCCAAGGCCACCAGAACCGTCTTGTCCAACCTGAATCTGCCGATGACCGAAACGGAAGTGTTGTGTCTCGATCTGCCCAACCAGTCCGGCGCGCTGGCCGACGTGGCGACGGTGCTGGGGCAGAACCACATCAACATCAATTACGCCTATTGCACCAGCGGTGCCCCCGGCGGACGAACGACCGGCGTATTCAAGACCGGCGACCAGGCCAAGGCCATTCGCCTGTTGCAGAAAACCGGCAAACTCCACAAGGAGCCCAACCTGCATCGGTTGCGAGCGCGGCAATGACTTTGAATCTCACGGCAGCGCCGTGCAGATGACCGTTCGCCGCCGCGGGCGGGTGTCGAATTCCATCAGCACGATCTGCTGGTATTCGCCGGTCAGCAGCCGGCCATCGGCGAACGGAACCGTCACGCTCGGCCCCACCAGGGCCGCGCGCACGTGGCTGTGGCCGTTGTCGTCGTTCCACGTCGCTTCGTGCAGGTAGTGCGCATCATCGGGAACCAGCCGCTGCATCACCTCCGCCACGTCGTGCTTCACCAGGCCGGATTCATATTCCAACGTGGTGAGAGCCGCCGTGCTGCCGACGATAAACAGATGCAGCACCCCTTCGCCTTTCAAATCCCGCAGGCGGGATTTGAGCGGGACGTTCAGGTTGATGATGTCGTTGCTGCCGTCGGTTTCGATTTCGAGCGTAAAGCGCGTCATGTCGGTTTCCGGAATCACGTATTATAACATACAAACGAGCTGGACGTAGCCCCCACCCGATAAGAATCTTCAGCCTACCAGGAACGCCGATCGCCTCACGCACCCGTGGCGGCGGCCGACGCCAAAATAGCCCTCGCGTCCCGGCGGGACGCGCGTTACAATCCCCTCGTTGCCGTTTGGTCACATCTGATCTCTTACAGCGGAGGTCCCCATGAACGTCATGCAACGCGTCCAATTTAGCAGCGGCGGGCGATATCCCGTCTTGCGCTCCATCGCCATCATTTACCTCTTCCTTGGCGGCATCGCCGTCATCGGCGGAGTCGTGACCATGCTTTGGCTGCTTATCCGGGCGCCGTTTACGCCGATGGATCGGATAATCCTGGCCGCCGCGGCTTTGGCGGGTTCGGTCTTCGCCGGCGCACTGATGCTCGGCGCCGCCGAGATCATCAAGCTGTTTGTCGACCTGGAACACAATACGCGGATGGCGGCGATGGATCGCCCGATGACTCCGCCGGCCGGCCAGACGCCCCCCGGCGGCCATACGAACCGAATTTCGGTCCTCGAGGAAGAGACCGCCGAGGCCGCCCTTATCCGCGGACATTGAGGCCCGAATAAAGGGGACATTCAAGATTTACGTCGCCGCGACCGTCGCCGCGGAAATCTTGAATGTCCCCTTTACTGCTCGCGAGGGTGGAACGATCGCCAAGCCTTTCCATTGATTGCCGGACGCACGACAATCGTTGTGCATGACCGCTGGGCTCGCCACCGTGAGTTTCGTCGGCATCGCTTTCCTCCTTCTGATCGGCGGCGTCTGGATTCTGTTCGCCCTCTGCTTTCCCTTCGCCATTCGGCGCGCACCCCTCTGGCTTCGGTTGGTCTCGGTCGTGGCCGGCGTTCTCATGGCATCCGGCGCGATCGGATTTTTCGGATCAGGCCTGTCGGCGTGCGGTGGGCTGAACTGGCTTCCGTCGTCGTTTGAATGGCCCGTGGGCCATGCCAACGGCGTTGTGACCACCGCGGACGGATTGCACGTCGTGCCGCTGGACGCGCCCGGCCGGATTCAGGTGTACGATGCCAATTGGCGCTTTCTGCGCGGCTGGGCGGTCGATACCGGGGGAAAACCGTTCAAATTGCAAATCTCGCCCGACCGTCACATCGAAGCATTCGGTACGCGAACGCACGACGTCTACACGCTGAAGGGCGAGCTGGTCCGAAGCGAGCCGTTTCCGGATACCGCCGACGCTTTCAACGCCATACCCGACGGCTCATCGTATGTCGTGCCAACACCAATCTGGCTGTGGGTTTTCACCGGACCGTTCGCCTCCTGGGCCACCGCGGTGGCGGGCTTGTTGCTGTTGGTACTCACTCAAAGGCTGGCAAAGCCGTATAACCTGGCCGCCCCACCGGCGCAATTGGAAGGACTGGCCACGCAGGAAGTGATGACGCCGCCGGAGGAGAACTTCACGCCCCAAGCCGAGCGCGTCACGGTGACCCGGCGGGATCGGGCCGATATCCACGCCGACATTCCCACACGATTCTCGGCCGGGAGTTACGGATGTCTCGCCGCGATTTCGATTTGGACCCTCGCCTGGGTCACCGTGGCGTATTTGGCGGTTTCGCGCGCTTGGCGGTCTCCGGACGGCTCGGCAATCATAGGAGCGATGGTCTCGGGGCTGGTCGCGTTCGTTGGATGCCGTGTTTCCGTCGCGCTGTTGAAGGCCCATTCGCCGGGGAACGTCATAAATGTATCAAGTTACGTGTCGATGCCTCGGCGCCTGATCGGATGGGTTGCCGCCTTGGTGTGGTTCGCCGCGGCCGTGGCATGGAATCTGGGAGTTTTCGCGACGCTTTTCAAATTGGCCCAAGCCGGACGCGGCTGGATGATTCTGTTGCTGCTTCTCTGGTCCCTGGTCGGACTCTTTCTCCTATTCGTCCTGCTCACCGGCATCGGCGTGACGATCGATTCGTTGCTCCGCTCCATGCGCCGCCGCGACGATTACGGCGGGCCATGAGACCCACGCCGCCGAGCATCAGAAGACCCACGCTCATCGGCTCAGGAACGATCGCCACTGCACTGAACGTGTAGCCGCTCAACAATGGGTCGTTCGTGCTGCTCAGATCAATCCCGAGGGTATCCGTGGCCGTACCCGGAAGCGCAGTACCTGAGAACGTCAGGAACAGGTTGTACTGGCTCCAGTTCGGATCGGGCGAAGGGCTGGAAGTGCTGGCCACAACCTCTGACGCTGGAACATTCGCATCTCCGGAGTTGATTGCAGCCACCAAAGCAGCAACGGAACCGCTCGAAACATCGACGGCGAACACTTCGGTGTCGGACGCCGGGTTCCAGGGATCAACTTCCACGGAACCCGTCGCAACCGCAGTGAAGCTGGTCTGGGTCCCCACATAGCTGGCATTGCCACCGACAACCGCCAGCGTGCTGCCGACTTGTGAACCATAGCCAGACGCCGGAGCGTCCCCAGCGGTCAGCGAGACAATCGCGTGACCCGTTAGGCCGGTCGTCTGGATGACCAACACCGGGAGATTCCCAATCTGATTAGCGGTCGCCACGTTTGACGCATACACCGAGGGGATATACGGACCGCCGGCTGAGACAAGACTCCAATATGCCGTATCCTCCGCGACAATTTGAGGTGCCAACGTTACGGTGCCCATGCCAGTGCGCTGGTACTGAAGGCCGGTGAACACGGGAGTTGCTTGGGCATAAGTTGCGCTCGTGCCGCCGAATTGCCCAATCTCGTTCGCGCCGGCAGCCGTGCCCGTGTCCGGCGTGGAGTTACTGCCGCCGATAGGGATACGTGCGCCGACGTTGCCACCCTCCACGTCACCAGGGCTCGTTACTGCCCAAGCCGGAACATTGCGGCCAGTAGTGTTATCGCCAACAGTTGTGTTGACGGTGGCCGTGCTGGAGTACCCAAAGCCAGTCGAGTAACTAGGGCTACCATTTATCTGACCACCACGCACCGGTTGAAGGTTCGCTCCGTTTGTATCTGTCGATTCAACCTGAATGCTTATGCCGGAAAACCCCATGTTCGACGGTTGAGTCGCACCCGGATCGCCGTTCGTGGCACCGGTAAACTTGCCGCCATCCGGATTGGGATTGCCCGTTACGACGGCATCCATCGCCATAAACAGGTAATCACCCACCGGCACGTTGATCGTCGTGGGAGCGGTGTTCGAGATGCTTTCAAATGTGGCTGTGCCAAAGTTCTTTGCCGAGTTTTCGATAAAGACTCCGTTGGTTAAATTGGCGGCGCTCCCGCTCTGGGCCTGAGCGTAGAACGGCGCGATCATTATCTGAGCCTGCGCCGACTTGGCGGCTATCGTCGCGGCCGCGGCCACCGAAATGGTTGACAAAACCTTCGAGAGATTTTTCTTGGCTGGTCGCATAAATTACCTCCCAAATTAGGTGTGCCTTAGGGGCTCGATCCTTTCGTGATCGCAAATCGGTCGAGCCAATGATGAGGGCTGGCGCAAAGCATTTCGCGGCCCGGTGGCAAGCGTACTAAAATGACATGGAAAACCGCCACTTCAAAGATATAACGCTTCAACGTATTATCAAGTTAAATTGTATTAATTAACGCAACTTATGGTGCGGTTCATTGCCGCAGGGGCCATCGCATTGCGAGACACGATTGTCGTCAATCGCGAACTTCTGGATCGTGCAAGATGCCGGATTAGCGTTGGACCGTTTTTGGTGACCTTGGTCGGCTCTTCTTGGTCACCGGCTGCGATGAAGTGATGCTAAAGAGAATGGGGTCAGCTATCCGAGGATTTTTGCACCAGCCTCCCGGGGTTACATCTAATAATTTTTCGGAAGTGTGTACCTGAATCAATGGGGTACTGGCTATCTTGAAATTGCGGGAATCGGCGAGCCGGTCACTTCGCCTTGCGGGCGTCCAGCTTCGGCCAACCCTTCGCCGGGCGCTGTTTTGCCAAGGCCGTGTCGATGGCCTGTTCAAACGTACCGTTGAATGGCGGCAATGTTGCTGGCTTTGGGCCGCGTCGGGCCTCTACTTTTGCGGGCTTCTTTGCCATGCGGGACATTATACCAGACTTCGCGCCGCCACGTTAAAATGGCGGCATCGGGAAGCCGGATTAATTACCCGGCTGCACGTTCTCGGGCGCGGCGTCGTGACCATCCATCCGATGCCGCGCCCGGATCGGCCCGGTAGATGGATGGAGCATGTCGGAGTCCGAAGAGCCTAATTGGGGCGATCCACACTGGCAAAACAATCCTTCCGTATTGGCTTCCCTTCAGTTTTTGAGAAGTCTAACTCCGCATTTTCAACCTATCGAGCGCGAGTTGACTGATGCGGAGTGGACCGCGTTTCGTTACCTCACAGAAAAAGGCGCGGTAGAAGGAATCACCAGAGTAGAGTTCACGGATAACGATGGCAAAAAGCGAATCGAGCATTATCACGTTCGGGGAAATTATATAAAGGCGCTTCCTAACGACTCGGTAATCCTCAAAAGCGAGCCGTTTCTGCTTGACCTAGCACAGGCAAGGCTTACCGCGATCGGTGAAGGATGGGCGGCATATCTAAAGCGAGAGGCGGAACATCCGAGAGAGGCGCGGGCGCTCGTATTAACCCTCTGCTGGAAATCACCAAACCTGCCGGGAATCGCAACGAGAACAACTCCGGGCAATGCGAGACGCAAGGAAGGCAAGGAAGCCATTGCATCCGCGCAACCGGAGGGGCACATCGAAATAAACACATCGCAGATTTTGTCGGCATGGTGGGGCCTAGGGGCAACCGCGAAACCGCATGATGTAACCGAGATCGTAAAGAGATTACTCGCCAGTCCACTACCAGCCTACGTGGAGACATCAGATTTGGAGTCAGACCCGGCACCCGGGAGCGACAAAAAGCAACTGGCCATATTCTTTGAAGGAAATCCCGTTAAAGTCCTACTTCTCAATCTACACGAGTGCATCCACACCGCAGTAGCAGAGCGAAGCTCCCATGAAAGACCAATTCACGAATTTGGGCCCGAGTTCTCCTTTCTGCTCAATCAAACAATTACCGCCCAAGAACCATCCGCGATATCTATTGTTCCCCAAAAGGTTCATTCCGAGGGTGGACGCCCGCGAGTGTCGGCCGATGCCGCCAAGTTACGTCGCCAGTGCCTAAAAGAATGGGATCAGTGTCCGGACAAGGCGCAAGTCTTTTGTAATAGATGGAACGCGACGCACCCCAGCCTAAGAATCACTCCGAAAACCATCAAAAAGTTTCAGACTTGGTTGGCGGATCAATAAAGTCAGGAAACTCCGCGATCTGGTCAGAAAACCCCCAGTCAATACTTTATTGGGTTTTCTGACCACAATTTTTATTCGTCTCACGCCTTAATTCTCAACTTCTACAACTCTCAAGTGGTCTGATAACTCCATTTGCCTGACGACTCCAACGATCATGTTTTCGGTAACGAATCGGAGGTGTTTATGACCAGAAGATTTGTAGCGCCCCGCCAATCACGGATCGTTGACGGCGGCGCGGGCAGAAATCGGTCGGACGGTCTAATCGTTGAAAGGCGGACCGTCCGACCGCTAGGTCCATACGCCAGCGTAGTTCAATTGCAGAACGCCCGGTTTGGGACTGGGTGACGCGGGGTCGTTTCCCGCCGCTGGCTATGGCATCTTATGCGCCCTGGCCCACGCGATCAACTCGCCTTGAGGGTTGGACGGTACATCAGTCGCTTCCCCTGTGAAGATTGAATTGCCAAAACGGTGCGATCCCCATCATTCATCTTGCGGACGTTCCATCGAAAATCGAACTCAGCAAGGTATCGGTGCAGGTGCTTCTTGCTGACCGCGTGGTAGATGCCCATCAGGCCGCGCTTGACCAAAGCGAATGAGCTTTCGGCGGTGTTGGTGTGAATGTCGTCATAGGCGTATTCGCCTTGCGAGTGATTGACGGTTTCGTGTCCGCCAGAGAAGTCTTGATCGAGGCCAAGGTAAGACGGGTTTTCGTCGGTAATGATCCGCGATTTTTCATCGACCATTTGCCGGACGGCCCGTTGCAACGTATTCGCGGACACGTCGGTAATAACGCGGCGATGCACGTCGCCATCGCGCTGGACGATTCCGAGTACCGGGGTTTTCTTCGTCCCGCGTCCGCGCTTGTGCGGGCCAGTACCGGGGCGCGGCTTGCCGCCGCAATATGTCTCATCGACTTCTACCGTCCCCTTGAACTTGGCTGGTGTGCCGGGTTTCGGAGCCAAGGCGAATCGGACGCGGTGCATCATAAACAGCGCCGACTTGTAGCTGAGTTGGCATTGCCGCATGATTTCCAGCGCGGCAACACCTTTCTTTGACGTGGACACCCGCCAGAACGCATAGCACCAATGCCGAAGCGGGATAAGGCTTTCCTCGAACACAGTGCCGGTGCGGGCTGTGTACATTTTGTGGCAATCCCGGCAGCGCCAGAGAAACCGGGCGTTGCGTTTGCCCGTCTCGCCGTCCGACATCTTGTAGACACGGAAACAGCCGCATTTCGGACAACTGGGTGTGTCGCCCCAGCGCCGGGCCTCAATAAATTCAACGGCGGCAAGTTCATCGCAACAGGCTTTTGGCAGTTGTTCGATAATCTCGGATTGTTCGAGTTCGGGCCGCTTTTTCGGGTTGATTTCTTTGGTGTCCATGTAATTATTATACCTGAGTCAAGCCTTGAGTCAAGTACATACTTCCGTAATTTTTTTATTTTTTCCCACAACCAAACCAAAAACACGCACAATATCTTCACCTCCCGGCTATAGAGATAGAGGGCACCACATTTTTTGTCGTCGATCCAACGTCCGTGATGCTGCCCCGTATGCGGTGATTGCCGACACCGACAAAATGGCCGACCGATGCTTTTTCAAGTGGGTCCTCGCGTCAACGTAGACAAAACCCCGCGTGGCGCTGTCGAAAACGGGGGTTTTGTCGACACCACCCCAAGGCCAAATATGCAACCGTAGTTTTATGGAGACCGTTACAGCGAGAAAACTCAGACTAACCACGGATGACACGGATTGACGCGGATAGAAAGAATGAACTCATCCATTTTTTCCCGTGTTATCGGCGAAATCCGCGGTTTCAATTTCTTGGCAAATAGCGGCAAAATGGCCGACCGCCGAAAATTTCAAGTGCCCCCGCCGGTAACGGTGACAAAACCCCGCGCCGCGACATCGAAAACGGGGGTTTTGTCACCACGGCGCCAATGCTCAACCTGCAACCGTAGCATTATGATGACCACGCTCCCCAAATTTCACCCCCACGCGGTCCAGCAGCTTCACCACGTTATCGTGATAGAGCTTCTGAATGACCTCGTCCGGCAGCGCCAGCCCGCGCAGCACCGGTTGCTCGTCTTCCTTCAAATCCGGATCGAAAACCGGGCTGGGGCCGTTGTACGCCGTTTCCCAAAGCTTCCGATGGCACCAGATCCGGCTGGCGAGAAAATCGAACCCGCGGTCGTCCCCGCTCACCTGGTCGGTGCCGAACAAAATGCGGTCGGCATTGCGGATCATGAAATCCCGCGCCGCATCCCGCTGAGCGCTCAGCTCGCGAACCATCCAGCGCGTGGCGCTGTTGTCCAGATAGAGATTGGGAAAGCGGTCCAGCAGACCCTGAAGCCGGGCCAGATTTTCGGGGTTTCCGCCCATGTGCGCTCCGAGCCATGGATGGTCCCGGTATTCTTCCAGCACGCCCTCCCACATCGCGTAATGTTCCTGCCGGGCGCCGTATTTCGCGGCATCGGAATATTTGCCCGAATACCAGGTATCCGGATCGCCGACGTGGCTCATCAGGATCATCCCCCGCGCCGCCGCCTCTTTCAGCACCGGCCGCAGCGCCGGCGAGTCCAGCCGGATTTTCCGCGCCGCCATCGTCCCGGGCGCCATGTGGAATTTAACGATCCGGCTTCCCAGGTTGTAAAACATCTCCAGCCGCCGCAGCCAATCATCCACCGACGGATTCTGCCATGCGGGTATGGTGATAAACTGGATTCTCCCCGGCCAGTCGCGCTGGATTCCCAGCGCTTCCTCCAGCGGCGACATGGTGACGAACGCGTCGATGCCGTAATGCGCCGCGGTATTGAACCACACTTTCGCATGCCGGGCCGCGATCAAATGCGTGTGAGCGTCAATGACCAGGCCCTTGACCTTCGGACGTGGGATCGGCTTGTGGAAATCGAGATTCAGCCGGTTGTATTCGTTCGATTTCGCCGGCGCCAGTGCCGCGGCGGCCGCCGCGGTGAGATTCGCCGGCGGCGGATTTACCCCCGGCGGTGGGTTCACCGCCTTTTCAACAACACTGCTCATTCAAGCAAGCCTATGCGGCCCGCCGGGCGGATTCAAACTTGGCGATTCATCCTTTTTTCAACCGCTCGATGGCCGCTTCCACCTGCGGCGCCAGCGCCGCCAGGTCCGTCGCGGCCCGGCTCTGGTCCTCGCGGAATTCCTTCGCCCGATCCGCCAGGGACTTCAGCAACCTGATGTCCGGGTCTTCGCCGCGCCGCGCCAGGCGATCGGCCGCCTGTTGGATCAATTCCTCGTTCTCCCCCGCGTTGAGCGTCAACGGCGAGCGGCAAAGCCGCTCAAAATCCAACAGCCGGCCCGCAAGGTCCTTCCCCTTCTGCTCGATCTTGGCGGCATTGGTCTGCATCATCCCAAGCTGGTGGTTGGAGACCGCCTTGGAATATTCGCCGAAAATGGTCAGAAGCATTCGCGCCGCCGGCGCCAGCGTCCGCAGATTCGCCGAAATCCTCGCGTTCATCTGCCCGACCAGCCGATCCACTTCCGGATTGCCGGTCTCCAGGTCCGGCGATGGTTGGGGCGTCCACGTGCCCGTGAGCGAGCCGTCCACCGTATCGTCGCTGGAACCCTCCTCCGGCGCCTCGAACAGTTCCCCCATCGACGCCTGGGCCGCCTGCACCGAGGTGAAACTGTAGAGCGGACCCAATTCGAGATAGTGCGGCCGCAATCTCTCCCAGTCCTCGCCGAGATAAGTTTCGATCCGGTTCAGCACGGTCATTCCGTCGCCGATCAGACCTTGATCGTCCGTGCGACGCAGCAGATGCCTGCGAAGTTTTTTGAAGATCATCACGTCCGCGACGATGACCGCGATCAGCAGCCCGCCGCAAATCGCGTCCCGGGTCGGGTTGGGATATTTGACGAAGGCGATCGCCAGCGCCACCAGCAGCGGGAACACCGCCGCCTGATAGAAGGCGAAATCCGTGCGCGCCATCCGCGCTTTCAAAACCGCTTTGGACCAAAGCGTCGCGATCCATGCCGCCACCCCCGCGGCAAACAGCGGCGATTGCACGGTCTGCATGAGCAGGAGCTTGGGTTGCGGCGGCGATACCATTTGAAACGCCCACGTGATCGCCAGGCCCACGAGCACGACGGCGATGAACGTTCCCGGCAGAAGCTGAAGCTGGCCCATGCGCTTGCGGACCAATGCCGCGTGTGCCAGCGCATCTTCCTGGCCCGGGACAAGCTGCCCGGCCTTGGCCGAGTATTGCAGGCTCTCCAGCCAACCGTAGTGGTTAAATATCTGCTTCGCCTCGACGACGTAGGCCGCCGCCAGTTTCCCGCGCCAGGCCGTCAGAATCGCATTGGCCTTGGTTTCCCATTGCGGATCGTCCAGGGCCCGGCGCAGTTCCTTCATCCCCTGTTGAAGCTGTTCCCCATTGAGAAGCGTTGCCGCCCGCTTCGTCGGCTCCTGGCGGATCTTGGTAAACGGCTCGCCCGCCGACACCACGCTCAGCGCGTTGCCCACCATGAACGCGCGATATTTACGCCGATCGAACCGGTACGCCGCCGTGATGATGTTGGCGCGGAAGATGAGCAGGTCCTGGCGCTGAATCCGGCCGAAGAATTCGCGCCGGGCCTCGCGCGTCAAATTCATCACCGCGGTCCGCAGCGGCGTGCTGGAGATCGCTTCCAGCAGCTTCTCGTTCAACGCCGTCGAGGAAAAATGCCCGATCAACCGGTAATCCCCAGACCTCAGCGCCGAACCCGCCTGCTCCCCGATCAGGTGCTCCATCGCCTGCGATCGCTCCGGTTCGTCCCCGCGCGTCGAACGCAACAACAGCTTCACGACGTACAACGGCCTGGCCGCGGCGTTGATCAGCTTGATATGGTCCTCCAACTCCGCGTTCCCGCCGGCCAGGGCGTTGGCCCACTTCATCAGCCGCAGCCGGATATTGGCCGATTCACCCTGATCCAGGTCGCGGATTTCAAAATATCCCTTCAGCGCCGCTCGCAACTCCTCGGGCGTCCGCACCTGCTTTTTATTCAGCTCGTCGAACAGCGCATCCAGGTCCGCCGGAGATGGGACGCGCGGAATCACCGGGAGCACCGGCTCGCCGCCGGTCTGGTCCTCGGCCGTCGCCGCGGTATCGGCGCCTGCCTCCTGTTGCTCTTCGAGTTGTTCCTCATCGGCCGGCAGCGCCGGGGCCGCCGGCGCCGGCTCGCCATCCCCCAGCAACGAGATTGCTTCCGAATCCTCGGCGCCTTCATCGGTCCCGGCGCTTGGCGCCGGCGCATTTCTCGCCGGCCCGCCATCCTCCGGGGCGAAGGCAATTTCACCGCTGATTTCCGGCTCCTGAGAGACCGGCCCAGGCGGCGGGCTCTGGCCCTCCTGGCGAAATCGCAGCCCCGCCTCCGGCGCGGCCGCCGGCGCGGGAGGCGCAGCCGATACGCCCTGCCTCGACAGCGCGTCGAGAAACGCTCTTGCCGATTCAAATCGCCGGTCGCGCCGCGCGTACGATTTCTTGAAAATGTCGTCCAGCCAGCTTGGGACCTGGGAGTTCAATTCGCTGGGCAATTCCGCGCCGCTCGGCCGCTCGCCGGTCAGCATCTCGAACATCACCACGCCGACCGCGTAGATATCCGATTTGACGTCCGGCGCAGCGCCCTCGCGCTGCTCGGGGGCGACGTACGCCAGGGAGCCGCCCTGCGGCTGCGCCTTGGCCGCGGCATCCCGCGTCACCGTCGCCGCCGCTGCTATCCCCACCCCGAAGTCCGTCATTTTGACCGACCCGACCGACGCAAAATCACTCGACGCCGCCGACGTGTCCAGCAGAATGTTTTCCGGCTTGACGTCGCCGTGCACCACTTGGCGCTCGTGGCCAAACTGCAAGGCTTCCAGAACCTGCCGCAGCACGTTCACCGATTGCCCCACGGTCAACCGCCGGGCATCGATCCACGCCCGCAGCGTTTCGCTCTGGATGTATTCCGTGATGAGATAAGGCGGCTGCGCCGTCGGATCGAACCCCAACGGACAAAGGATGTTCGGATGAACCAACCGATGGACCCGAATTCCCTCCTGCCGAAGATTGTTGACGTATTGCGGGTCCGTGGGGATTTTCACCACCGCCTGTTGGTCCGACCATACGTGATGGTGCGCGCGCCATTCCTCCGCGTAGGCGGTCTGGCCCACAAGCTCATCTAGCACGTATTCTCCGACGCGCTGTTTCGCCTGGTACATCAAGCCCTGCCTGGCAACCGAGAATCCTGTTAACGGCCGTCCGCCCGCCCGCACTCCACAGATGCCAGAGGCGCCCTTACACAGCTATTGCCCCATGGCGGACGCCGCACAATTCTAGGAAATGCGCAACCGCTTATACCGACTCCAACTTTGAAAAAAATAATCTCTCGCTTCGATTCACACAAGCTTATTCAAATTGCAGAATCCGCTTCAAAAATTAGCCTTTCCGCTTTTGCGACATCGCGGCCATTATTAGCGCATTTATCGCTAGTTATTCATTGAAAATTAGTTTGCCGGCCAGTAAGATAACCACTTCGATCCTCATTGGCCCGTCTGGAGGGAAGAAAAATGCGCACTACATGGATGCTTGCTGGCGTGCTGGCGGTTTCGGCTTCGGCCATGGCTTCGCCGAACGTTCCGTTTACCACCGTCTTCGATTCAACCGATTCTTTCGGAGGCAACCAGATCATTGGCCCTATTCAGGTCGTCGTCGGCACTGGCGGCGATGTCTTCACCAACGCCCTGCTCGACGATGGCAATCCTATCATCGTTTACTCGACGCCGATTGCCAACACCCAACTATTTAACAGCCAAGCCGTCGCCGAAACCAACACGCCTACGGTTAATCTGTTGGCGAACCCGCAATTCTCTACTTTTGATAACCTTGCCCTGGCTCAGAATTCCGCAACCGGCGCGCGACTTTTCTTCGCCGCCCAGGCCTCCGCCGCCAACGGCGGCGCTGGCGGTTACGGCATCGTTCAACTCGACATCGCCGGCGGCGTTCCCACCTTGTCCAATGTGGCGTTCGATGGGACGGGAAGCTATTCGTTCTCCGGAGCCAACTCGGTTATCAATCCGGATGGAACGATTTCGCTCCAAGTCGACGCCGGCGGCCAGGCATTGTTTCCCGCCAATACGTCTTCGACCCCGGGAGTCCTGGTTCGCGGAAACGCCGCTTCCACCTCGCAAGTGTTTACGCCCGCGAATCCGCCCACTCTTGCCAATGCGACTTTTCGAGACGGCCTGGGTAACGAGGTTCCGAGCCTCACCACCCCAACAGCCGTGGCGCAATTGAGCGCTGCCGGCGGCCAAGGCGTGTACAAGCTCTCCGGCGCCAGCCAAACCCTGATCTCCGGAGCGCTCGCTCCCGCGTCATCGGGCGCCTCGATGGTGATGGGATACACCAGCACCGGCAGCTTTAGCGCGGCTCTGATGCTCGGGCAGGGGACCGGCGGCGGCTTTACCCAGAATGTCGTACTCAGCAAAAACGGCGGCGCGCCCCAGCCTATCCTGGCCAATTCCACCACGTCCATAACCCCCGGCTCCGGAAAGAGCGCGCTGGGAGAATTGTCGCCTCAAGGTAAAATCGCCCTGTTCGTGCCCGATGGAACGAGCGACGCGAACGACACCGTTCAATACGCCGACGCCACCGCCGTCAGTCCCATCGCCTCCGTCATTGCCGCCGTGAACACCGATGTCACTGCTCCGTCTTATACCAAGGTCGCCCTTTCCGACGGCACGCCCCTGCCGATCATCGGCCTACAATTCGGGGGCTCCGTTTGGGTCCCCGAGGTCAACAACGCCGGCACCATCATTTTTAACGCCGAGGTTTATGACGCCTCGCTCTCCTCCGATGAACAGGCCTTGCTCGAATGGACGCCCGCGGATGCCGGTTCCAGCCCCACCGTTCTCCTGGAAACCGGGCAACCAGCCGACCTCAACGGCACTCCCAGTTCCTCCCCGGTTTACGGCTTTACGCTCAGCGACCTGGCTCAGGAAAGCGACTTTTACAAAAACTCCGTCAGCGACGACAACTACATCGGCGTCGGCGTGTTTTACGACGATGGCTCCTCCGCCGTGCTGATTACGCCAGTTGCGCAGGTTCCCGAACCGGCGTCGATGGCGTTGATCTCCATTGCCGGCCTTGGTTTTCTTGCTCGCCGCCGGCGAATCTGAACCATTGCCGAAACGGCAGGACTCGCTCGCCGACTGTCGATTTGGCATCCGGATTGGCATCGCCCGCGGATGAGCAAACCCGCACTACACCATAACCTTTTTTTCGGCAAATACTTACACCATAGCGATCCCCGCTTCCCCTTGGCACGAACTTTGCCATTCATCAGTGGTTTGCGACCGTATTTAAGGAGCGTATTTCATGGCAAAAATTATCGGCATCGATTTGGGCACCACCAACAGCGTCGTCGCCATCATGGAGGGCGATCAGCCTAAAGTCCTGATCAACGCCCAAGGCAGCCGGCTGACTCCGTCGGTCGTCGCCTTCACCGACAAGGGCGAGCGCATCGTTGGCCAGAATGCCAAGCATCAGCAAGTCACCAATCCCAAGAACACGGTCTTCAGCATCAAGCGATTCATGGGCCGGCGGCACAGCGAGGTCGGCTCCGAGGAAAAGATGGTGCCCTACACCATCATGGGCGCCCCGGAGGAGTTGGTGCAGGTCGAAATCCGCGGCAAGAAATACACCCCCGAGGCCATCAGCGCCATGATCCTCGGCGATCTCAAAAAGACCGCGGAGGATTATCTCGGCGAAAAGGTGACCGAAGCGGTCATTACCGTTCCGGCGTATTTCAATGACGCCCAGCGCAAGGCCACCAAGGACGCCGGTGAAATCGCCGGACTCAAGGTCCTTCGCGTCCTGCCCGAACCCACCGCCGCGGCGCTCGCCTACGGCCTGGACAAAAAAAAGAACGAAAAAATCTGCGTGTTCGACCTCGGCGGCGGTACGTTCGACGTTTCCGTTCTGGACGTCGGCGAGGGTGTCTTCGAGGTGCTTAGCATCAACGGCGACACCCATCTCGGCGGCGACGATTTCGACCAAGTCCTCATCAACTTTCTCGCCGACGAGTTCAAACGCACCGAAGGAATCGATCTGCGCAAAGACCCCATGGCGTTGCAGCGGCTCAAGGAAGCCGCCGAGAAGGCCAAGATCGAGCTTTCCGGCGCGATGGAAACCACGGTGAATCTGCCCTTCATCACCGCCGATCAGAACGGGCCAAAACACCTGCAGATTTCCCTCACGCGCTCCAAGCTCGAGCAGCTGATCGGGCCCCTGGTTGAAAAGTGCCGCAAGCCCGTCCTGGATGCGCTCAGCGACGCCAAGCTGCCGCCAGCGCAGATCGACGAGGTTGTCCTGGTCGGCGGTTCGACGCGCGTGCCCATGGTGCAGCGCCTCGTCAAGGAGTTGTTCAACGGCAAGGAACCCAACAAGAGCGTGAACCCCGACGAGGTCGTTGCCGTGGGCGCGGCCATTCAGGGCGCAATCGCCACCGGTGAGGTCAAGGACATCCTCGTCCTCGACGCCACGCCCCTTTCACTCGGCGTGGAAACCCTCGGCGGCGTGATGACCGTCCTCATCCCCCGAAACACCACCATCCCCACCAGCAAGGCCGAGGTCTTCTCCACCGCCGCCGACAACCAAAACGCCGTCACCATCAATGTCCTCCAGGGCGAACGCGAATTCGCCCGCGACAACCGCCTGCTGGGAACTTTCAACCTCGAGGGCATCCCCCCGGCGCCGCGCGGCGTCCCCCAGGTCGAAGTCACATTCAACATCGACGTCAACGGAATCCTCTCCGTTTCCGCCAAGGACAAGGCCACCGGCAAGGAAAACAAGATCACGGTTCAAAACGCCGGTGGACTGAGCAAGGAGGAGATCGAGAAGATGAAGCGCGACGCCGAGCAGCACGCCGCCGAAGACAAAAAACGCCGCGAGACCATCGACATCAAGAACCGGGCCGAGGCCTTCGCCTACGAAACCGAGAAATCGCTTCGCGAGTACGGCGACAAGGTTTCCGCCGACGTTCGCGGGAACATCGAAAGCGCCCTGAACAACCTGAAGGACGCCATCAAGAGCGACGACGGCGATCGCATCAAGAAGACGATGGAGGCCCTCCAGCAGGCGAGCCTGAAGCTGGGCGAGGAAGTATACAAGGCGGCCGCCGCCAAAGGCCCCGCCGGCCCGGGCCCCGGCCCCGCTCCCGAAGCCGGCGCCGACCGCGGAACCACCCCCGGCGCCAAGAAAGACGAAGACGTCATCGACGCCGAGTATGAGGTGAAGGAATAAATTCCGGTGGAGCCAGGGTAATAAACGTTCGATTAATGAGTTTTTCGCAATTTCGCTATGCGCGTGCCCAGTGCCCGACGGACCCTACCTCTTGCACAAGGGCGAAATATCCCTGGCCGAATTTCGCTTCGAGCCGATCTAGAGCCTGGTCGGCAAGCGTTCGGTAAGGAAACCGCAGTTCGACGCCAGTTCCGGTTTGCCGCGCGCCCAATGCAATCATCTCTTTAATGGCCGCATTGTGGTCGATACGATCACTTGCTCGGATTGTCGATTCCACCTTATAGGGCAGGTATCCACCCGCGACAGCTTCGTCGTACGTGAAGCCGAAGGCAAATTTGAGACGCAGCATTTTTGCGGAATCAGATTTCTCATAGGCGTCGTAAATGATCGGGCCGCGAGCGCTTGCAGGCACTCCTTCCCAACGATCCCAGATCACCAACACATGCAAGGTGCGTGTTTGTGAAATTTCATCTTCATAGATTTGCGGTTGCGGCGGCGACACCGGTACGCCCGACAACTCACTGGCCAATGCATTAACCAAATCGTCGTGATTTATCGCCGGGAGACCTTGATGGCTAAATACGGGCATGTCGGCTCCTCATAACGAAAGATAATTGGAAGAGAACCATTCCGCAATGTTTCGAACCGCGTCAATTTCCGCCGGCTGAATAGCCTCCAAATGCTGATAGCGCATCTCGACACTCCAATGATTGCGCATGGTCGCACCATAATTTTGCAGGGTGCTTTCAACCAACGGATTATAGGGCGGATAGATTCTAGCGGTCCGGCGGATATAAATCAGCAGGTATGCCCAAATCTCGATATCATGCTGGGTGGCATAGCGATTTGGCGCTCCGGACGCTTTCCGTTGCTTCCATGCGCGATCCCGATCCCGCTGGGTTAGGGGATCATTTAGACCCGCTATTATCCCTTCGTTATGAAAATAGGCGGCCTTGAGCCACATCTCCACAGCGTATCCGTAAAGATAGATCGCCGAATACGACCGGCGACCGAAATACAAAAGCGACGCCTCCTCGAATCGCTGCCTGGCGGCAATTTCAAATTGCGATACGCTGTCGGTCGTTTGCAAGCGATTGATGAGCCCAGCCATTCCAAGTTGCCCTTTCCATCCCCCGGCTTCCCATTTTCGGCGGCGTACAGCGCCAATTCGCCACCGGTAGCGACCGCCGCAGTCGGCGCCTAATGAGGTTTTCATATTATCCGGCTTGGAGGCGGCAAGTCTATTTCGAGTTTCCCTGTCGCTCGACGACAGGACTGGGCACGGTCGCAGGCCGAGTGGCGTGCCTGCACTCATTGCATAAAATGTAAACATGCAATACACACTGCGGAAAATCCCTCCGGCGCTGGATGCCGCGCTGCGCCGAAGGGCCAAACTGGAGGGAAAAATTTGAACCAGGTCGCGCTGGAAGCGCTGTCGCACGGCATGGGCATCGAGCAGGCGCCATCGAAGTTTCGCAACCTCGATTTCCTCATTGGCACATCGGTTGAAGACCCAGAATTTGACAGAGCCATCGAAGAACAGCGGCAAATCGATCCGGAAATGTGGAAATGGGTCTGAGCCAAGATTGTAGGTGAAAAAGCCCTGCCTTGGGGTTTGAATGGTTGTTCCGTTTCGCAACCGTCTAACCCAAGGAAGGGCTTATGGATATTACCACGGCAGCACAGGATGTGC
>JBEKEC010000015.1:0-82644 GCA_050014015.1 Tepidisphaeraceae bacterium | reverse complement strand
ATCCGGCGCGCAATCCGTTTTGTCGCTGCGTTCCGCATGGCTCAACGACCAATGGGAGGAATTTTGGAGTCAACGCCCTCTGGCGGCGTAAGAACCCACCTACTTTGATGGCTCAGACCCGGCCCAACTATTCACTTACCTGAAACTAAGCGGTCACTCCTTAGGTTTTCTGGTGAACTTCAACGTCCCCCTAATCAAGGACGGTCTAAAGCGCGTCATTAATTCCGGCAAGACAAATACCGCATCCCCTTGATCTTCGCGCAACTTCGCTCCTTCGCTTCTTCGCGGTAACTCTTTTATGAAAGCGTTCAATTCCACGCAATCAACCCAGGCTCGAACGGCGTGGCTAAGTCCGGGTTACCAGGAACGACCCGCACCGCGAATCCCTGCCGGCCGCTGACCCGGCATTCGATCTTCCCGCTGAAAACGTGCCGCGGTCCGCCGATCTGCTTGGAATGGTCCATTCGCAAAACCTTGGCCGTGCCGATCTGCCCCGTGGCGCTGATCGGGCCCGCGTACAACTCGACGGCGATTTCACGCGGATCGATGTCCGGAAGATCGATCAGCGCTTCGACCTGCATGTCCTCACCGACCCGGTAATGCCCGTTGCCCGCCACGTGTACGCCCACGATTTTCACCCCGCCCCAGCGCGACCGCAGCACCTCTTTGGCCTTGGCCAGGGCGATGGATCGCTCCAGGCTGTTGGCGGCAAGGTTTCGGCCGCGCGCATCGGAGGGAACGTAAAATTTCTCGGCATACTCGCGCACCATTCGATTGGTGCTGAACACCGGCGCCAGCTTCCGCATGCACGTCTTCATCCGCCCGATCCATTCGCGCGGAATGTTGTCCACGTTCCGCTTGTAGAACATCGGGATGATGTGCTTTTCCAGGATGTCGTACAGCGCCTGGCTTTCGATCTGGTCCTGGACGTTCCCGTCGGTATAGCCCTCGCCGCGGCCGATGGCCCAGCCAACGTCCGGGGCATGCCCTTCCACCCACCAGCCGTCCAGAATGGAGCAATTGAGGATGCCGTTCGCCGCCGCCTTCATGCCGCTGGTTCCGCTGGCTTCCATTCCGCGGCGCGGCGTGTTGAGCCACACGTCCACGCCCTGTACCAATGTCCGGGCGATGTTGATGTCGTAATTTTCCAGGAACACGAAGCGCCGGCGCACCGCCGGATTGCGGGCAAAGTTCACCAGCGCTTTGATCAATTCCTTGCCCTCCTGGTCGGCCGGATGGGCCTTGCCCGCGAAGACGAATTGAATCGGGCGTTTGACGTCCTCCAGGAGCCGCTGCAGCCGCGCCGGGTCGCGAAGCAGCAACGCTCCGCGCTTGTAGCTTGCGAATCGGCGGGCGAAGCCGATCGTCAACGCCTCGGGGTCCAGAACTTCGTCGGCCGTCGCCATGTCGTCGAACGAAGCGCCGCGCCGACCAAGCTGATCCTTCAGCACCATCCGCGTCCAACTTACCAGTTTCTCCCGGCAACGCTCGTGGCAGCGCCACAGTTCCTCATCCGGAATCTGCGTGACGCCTTCCCACACCGACTGATCCGTCGGGTTGGTCTCCCATCTGCTGCTGAGATATCGATCCAGAACGTAGCTGATTTCCGGGGCAAGCCAGGATCGAACGTGGATCCCGTTGGTGATGTGCTGGATGGGCACCTCATCGGGCGGAACCTGCGGCCAGAGGTTGTGCCACATCTTCCGGCTCACGTCGCCGTGCAGCGCGCTCACGCCGTTAACGCTGTCCGCCAGCCGTATCGCCAACACCGCCATGGAGAATCCCTGCTTCTTGCTGGTGACGTCCTCGCGGCCCAGGGCCAGGAATCCTTCCTCGTCGAGCTTGAGCCTCGGAAAATAATTCTTGAAGTGCTTGACCATCATGTCCGGCGCGAACGTGTCGATGCCGGCGGGAACCGGCGTGTGGGTTGTGAACACGTTCGTCGCCATCACGTATTGCCGCGCCTGATCGAACGTCAGGGGACTGTTGTCCAACAGCACGCGGATTCGCTCCAGAGCCAGGAAGGCGCTGTGCCCTTCGTTCATGTGGAAGACCGTCGGCTGGATGTTGAGCGCCTCCAGCGCCCGCACTCCGCCGATGCCCAGCACGATCTCCTGCTTGATGCGCATCTCCGGCCCGCCCCCGTAGAGCCGGCTGGTTATGTCTCGGTCCGCCGGTGAATTCTCGCTAAGATTGGTGTCCAGCAAATACAGCGGCACCCGCCCCACGTTGGTCCGCCATACCTTGCAGAACACCGAGTTCTCCGGCAGATCGACGCGCACCTGCACCGGTGAGCCATCGGCGTACTTCATCGGCTCGATCGGCAAATTGTAGAAATCCAGTTCGGGATACGCTTCCTGCTGCCAGCCGTCGGCAGAAAGATACTGCTGGAAATACCCGTTGCGGTAGAGCAGTCCAACCGCAACCAGGGGAAGCCCGATCTCGCTGGCGCTTTTGAGGTGGTCGCCCGCCAGCACGCCCAGCCCGCCGGAATAGATCGGCAGCGACTCGTGCAGCCCGAACTCCGCCGAAAAATACGCGACCAGCATCGGACTTTTCCCCTCCGCTAGGCCGGCATGCGTCCTGCCGAACCACCCCGTTTCCTTCAGATGCCCTTTGAATGCCTCGTACACCCGCGCAAGCTGAGCGAGGTATCCATCGTTGGCCGCGGCATGGGCCAGCTTCTTCTGGTCGATTATCCCCAGCAGTTTCACCGGATTGTGGTAAACCTCCTCCCACAGATCGCGGTCCAGCCGCCGGAATAGCTCCAACGCATCCGGATGCCATACCCACCACAGGTTATTGGCCATTTCCAACAACGGCTGCAATGGGGCCGGAACCTCGGGAAACACCTGAAACGTCTTTATATTGGGGGTCGCAAAGTCCATGGTTCTCTTGCCTTCCAATAGATAGAGAATCTGCACCACTATATTCGGCTATTTTGCCCCGGCGGTAAAGGTGAACCAGAGCGTTTACTCGGCATATCTTCACCATTTGGGGGGCCGATCTGAGCGAAACCGCGGTCACTTCCCCTGCACCTCGTGGCGCTTCACGTAAAACTGCGAATCGGTGGCCCGTTGGCCGATGAGATGCAGGTTCATCGGGTACGCCCCGGAGAAGCGTTTGAAGAATTCCCAGATTCGCTCGCTGTGGCGGACCTGCCGCTCGAGGTTCTCGTCGATTTGGTCCTGCAATTCCGGAGGGATCATTCGCTGGCGGTCGTAATCCCATTGCCGGTCGATCCGCACCAGCAGATGAGCTTCCTCCCAGTCGATCGGATAGCCGTGGATGTATCCCTCCCCGGTACGGGGAGTGTAAAACCAGAAGCACAGGAAGCGGTCTTTCCAAACCGTGGACGTGGCATTATCCACGCCCGTAATCAGCGCCGCGTGGGAAATGCGGATCGCCTGGCCGCTCAACGGCTTGGCCACCCACACCTTGCGCTGGCTGCAATCGTAAAGCCCGACGAGCGGATATTTGCCGTTGAAGCGATCCGTGCACAGTCTGGCGCTCACGCGCGCCACGCCTTCGGCGCCGTCGCCTTTGGCGCCGTCGCGCTTACCGAACCCCAACATCTGGCATATCCTTCACCTAAAGCGATTGGTTCAGCGGCAAGGATAAACCTCACACCCGAAAACGCAAACCCCGGAGGCCGGTCAACTTCCCCGTGTAGCCGGCGAGCTTGCTCGCCGTACGGTTTGCTTTCATCTAACCACGAACACCACCGGCGAGGCGAGAATGACTGGCTTGTTCTGCAAAAGCTTCAATTCGCTCAGTTCCGTTCCGAGCGCCTGCCGCATGGATGGCCCCAGCAGCGAAAACACGCCCTGCGCTTCCAACGACATCGCCGCCGGAAAACGGGTCGAAGAACCATCATCGCCGTCATTGCCGTTGAGAAGGTCCGACAGCGTTCGCGGCGCCGGAAGCACCCGGACATCGTATTCGCCTGAATTGAGATTGACCTGCTTGGCGGCGTACGCGATGGTGTCCTGAATCCCGCCGATGCGGTCCACCATGCCAAGATCTTTGGCCTGGTTGGCGGAGAAGATCCGGCCGCGCGCAACCGAATCGATGTCCTTGATCTTTCCCTGCCGGGTGGTCATCACCCGCGCGGTGAATTGGTCGTAGGTCAGCTTCATCCATTGGGTCACCTGCTGGCGCTGGCGATCGTCCCATTCGGTCTCAGAGCTGAACAGGTCCGCGTTCTTACCGCGAACGAACGACTGGGTGTTGAGCCCGAGCTTGGTAAACAGATCGGTCAGGACGAACTTCCCGCCGACGACGCCGATGGAGCCGACGATGGCGGTGGGATCGGCGAAGATGTAATCGCCGGACGAGGCGAGGTAATACCCCCCGCTGGCGGCCATCGAGCCGACCGAGATGACGACGGGTTTGATCTTGGCGACCCGGCGGGCCGCCTGCCACATCGCCTCGCTAGCCAGCGCGCTGCCGCCCGGTGAGTCGATCCGGATCACCACCGCTTTGATTTTGGCGTCCTTCTCCACCTCGCGCAGCGCTTCCCGCAGCGTGTCGGACCCCACGTTTCCGGATTGGCTGAAAATTCCCGACTCGCTGGTGCCATCCACGATTACGCCCTCGGCATAGATGACCGCGATGCCCGGCCGCGTCGATTCCACCGGTTTGCGCGCCAACAGCGCGAAAAACGCGAACGGGCTGGACAAATCCACGTCGTCGCGCTGTTCCTGGCCGTAATCCATGACCAGGTCCACTTTCTTGCCCAATGTCTGCCCCATCAAATCGCGCATTCCCCCGGCATCCACCAGATGATCCACCAGCCCGCTGCTCTTGGCTTGCAATCCCGGAATCAACGAGTCATCCACGAGGTTCTTCACCTTATCAAACGGCAAATTCCGGCTTGTGCTGATGGTGCCCACGATCTGCCCGTACAGCGAATCCGCCAGCTTATTCAGCTCGCCCTTGAGTTCCTCGCTGGCTTCGGTTCGCGTGTATTCCTCGTCGGCGCCTTTGTATTCGCCGATCTGCACGAAATCCGCCTTCACCCCGATCTTGTCCAAAAGCCCCTTGGCGAACATCGTCTCGAAACCCACGCCGGGGATCATGATCTCGCCCCCTTCAAGCATGCAGACGTCGGACGCCGCGCTGGCGCCGATGTAGCTGGTGGTATCGTACGAGTCGGCATATACGAACGTCCGCTTGTTCTCCTGCCGCAGAAGCTTCAGCTCATCGCGCAATTCCATCGCCTGGGAGAGGTTCATCGTTCCTTCTTCAAGTCGGATCAGCACGGCGCGGACGTCCTTGTCCTTCCGGGCTTTCTCCAGCCGGTCGATCAGCACGCGCAGCGTCACGCCCACCCGGTCCTGGGCAAACAGATTGAAATCGGCCGGCTTCTCCATAACCGGCTGGGAGAGATCGAAAAAGGCGACCTTCGGCGAGTCGTCGGGATTGTCCTTCTTCTGCGCGGCCTGGATTTTGGCCATCAACTCAGCGGGGGTGGGGAACTTGTTGGCCGGGCGGGTCGCCGGGCCGGAATCGGACTGCGCCGACGGCGCCGTTGCTGGAACGAATGCCGCGTATGCCGCACCCAGTCCCGCCCATGCGCCCAGAATCCCCGATAGAAATATCGCGGTCCACCACTTCATAAACGCTCCTTGACGCTTCGCATCCCGAGGCAAAGCCTTCCCTGCGGTCGAATCCACCGCCTCGGATTATAGCACCCAGATCAGTTTGACGCTCCTTGCCTCACTTCTATAATGCCGCCGACCGCTCGGGAAGTTCGTTGGCCGAATCGGGAAGGAGCCTGTCAGTGCATTGGATGAGGGCCGGCCTCGGCTGGATTCTGATCGCCTTCCTTATCCTCATTGCCGCATCGTCCGCTCGCGCCCAATTCGCCGCCTACAGCGAAAAACTCCTCGTCCAGGCCTCCTCTGCCTCCACCTGGTTTGCGGGCGATACCAACGTCATCCAGCTCCGCGGCCCGGTCACGATCACCCTGGATGAGGAGAAATGCCAAGCCGACCAGGCCGTCATCTGGCTCACCCCCACGCCCGGCGGTTTGCTGCGCGAACAGACCCTGGACATCGTTCTCATCGGCAATGCCTCCCTCGCCGCCAGCGAAAATCATCTCACCCGCTCCGGACCGACCCTGATGATCGACACCATCGTGCGCGGCACGGTTCAACTGACCGCCGCCGCCAATCGCTCCCAGGACCTTTCGCAATCGCCCCTGTATTTGCAGGCCCAATCCATTCGCCTTGCCAGTCAAATGCTGGACGTCGCGCCGGCCAAGCAAAATCCAAATCCCCCGCCGACAACTACCACCACCTCGAGCAAAGCCGGGTACATCCGCTTGGGGATTATCCCGCTCGTTCAGGAGATTCACGCCGATGACGGTACTCGCGCCTGGGAAGTAAGCGGTGGATTCTCCTTCACCGAATCCTTCGACAACGGTGATTTCATCGAGTTCTCCGCCAAAGACGTCGTGATGTTCACCGACGAGCCGGCCGGCGGCGCCACCAGCTCTCCAGCCGATTCGGGCCACCATTTCACGGCCGCCTACCTGGAAGGCGATGTCCGCGTGGACTTCATCCCCGCCGCGTCGAAGGACCCCGAGCAGCGCCTCACCGCCGACCGGGTTTATTACGATTTCCAGACCCAGCAGGCGATCCTCACCGGCGTCGTTTTCCATGCCGTTGATCCGGAATCAAAGATTCCCTTTACCGTGCGCGCCCAGGTGATGAAACAGATCGCCCACGGTGAGTTTGCCGCCCGGCACGCCCAGTTCACCACCAGCTACTTCGCCGTTCCCACCTTCAGCATTCGCACCACGTACGCCTATATCCATCAGGAGCCCGAGGACAAGCACAACTTTGACATCGTCAGCCACAACGACACCGGCTGGGTGTTCGGCATTCCCGTTTTCTATTGGCCGGGAATCTGGGGCACTTTCAACGACAATCCGCTTCCCCTCCGCAATTTTTCATCCGGCAATTCCAGCCGCTACGGCTTCACTGTAACTACCGACTGGGGATTGTTTGAAACGCTCGGCCAGGAACCGCCCAAGGATTTGGACATTTCCTTTCCGCTCAATTACCTCTCGGATCGGGGATTCGGCGGCGGGATCGACGGCACGTACAAGGGCGGATTCATCACCGACTCGGCCCAACCCTGGGATTTCCAGGGTGACTTCAAATCCTTCATGATGAACGACAAGGGCGTCGACCAGTTGGGAGGCAGCCGAAATAACGTTGATCCCCCCACCGAACTCCGCGGTCGGTTTCTCTGGCAACACCAACATTTCCTCCCCGACGACTGGCAGGTCCAGGTGCGCGTCGGCTACCTGTCCGATCCCACGTTTCTCGAGGAATATTATCAAAACGAATTCGACAGCGGCATGCCGTACGACGCCGAGTTCTACGCCAAGCGGCAACGGGACACCGAGGTTTTGACCTTCCTCGCTGAAACCGATACCACCCCCTTCATCACCAACGCCGACCGCCAGCAGGAGCAATTCGACGTCGCACGACTCCCCGAAATCACCTACCAGCGCATCGGCGACAGCTTCGCCGACGATCATCTCACCCTTTACAGCAACAACAGCGCCTCGGCCCTGAAATTCGACCAAAGCAATTTCTCCCTGCAACAGCAGGGTTTTCCCTCGGGGCTTTCCCCCGGCCTACCATCCGAGGGATTGACCGGCCTGGCCAACGATTTCGTCTATCGCGGCGATACCCGGCAGGAAGTCGATTGGCCGTTTTCGGCCGGTCAATTCAAATTCGTCCCTTACGTCATGGGCCGCGTCACCGCCTACTCCACCAGCCCCGAGAGCGGCGGCCAGACCCGTCTGTACGAAGGCGCGGGATTGAGGTTGACCACCAGCTTTTGGCGCATCGACGATTCGATCGATTCCGATCTCCTCGACCTCCATCGCATCCGCCACGTCATCCAGCCGGAGATCAACCTTTTTACTTCGGGCACCACCGTTGACCAGAATAAGCTGTACGACTTCGATCCCAACGTCGACGCCATCACCGACATCACCGGCGCCACGATCACCCTGCATCAACATTGGGAAACGATGCGCGGCGGGCCGGGCCGATGGCAAAGCGTCGATTTCCTGGACCTCGATCTCGAGGGCGACTTTTATGCCCACCAGCCGCCGCCGGCTCTGCTTAACCCCGTCTCATTCCGCGGCCTGTTCTTCCCGTCGGAGCCGGAAACCTCCGTCCCGCGCCAGGCCCTCAGTGCCGATCTCACCTGGCACATCGCCGATGACACCGCCTTCCTCTCCGACATCCAGTGGAATCTCGACACCCACGAAACCGCCATCGCCGAGGCCGGCCTGGCCATCAACCGCGGCTCGCGGCTCAGCTATTACATCGGCGACGCCTACATTCAGGCCCTTCAGTCGCAGGTGTTCACTTTCAACGCCAGCTACAACCTCACCGCCAAATATGCGATGAGCCTCTCGGAGTCCCTGAATTTCGGACCCGGCCGCGCCGCCGTTACCTCTATATCCCTCACTCGCCGGTTTGACGTGTTTGCCCTCTCCGTCTCGGCTTACCACGACGGGATCAATAACATCAGCGGCTTCAACGTGAATTTCTTCCCCTCCGGCCAGCCAGGTTTCTCCACCCCTTGGCGCGTAAACCAGTAATCGCCCCCTAAAATGAGAACGCCCACGGCGCTGCCGTGGGGCATTCACGCTGAATTCTTCGAGCTTTCGCTACCGATCTATTTCCTCTTCCCGAACCGCTCGTCGGCCGTCTTCCAGTTCAGGACGTTCCACCACGCCGCGATGTAGTCCGGGCGGCGATTCTGATACTTCAGGTAATATGCGTGCTCCCAAACGTCCAGGCCAATCACCGGATAAGCCCCGTCCATGATCGGGCTGTCCTGGTTGGCGGTCGAGATGATCTCCAGCTTCCCGGCCTTTTTGATCAGCCACGCCCAGCCTGAGCCGAATCTCCCGGTCGCCGCAGCAGCGAATTTCTCCTTGAACTGCTCCAGGGAACCGAACGTGTTGTTGATTGCGGTTGCCAGTTGCCCGACGGGCGTCGCACCCGGCTTGCCGGCGGGATTCAGGATTTCCCAGAACAGCGTATGGTTGTGATGCCCCCCGGCGTTGTTCCTGACGGGGGTCTTGATCCCCTCGGGAACGATCGCCAAGTTCCCCGCCAACAGCTCTTCCAGCGATTTGTCGCCGAGCTGCGGGGCCTGTTCCAGGGCTTTGTTCAGATTATTTACGTATGCCGCATGGTGCTTTCCGTGATGGATTTCCATCGTAATCTTGTCAATATGCGGCTCAAGGGCGTTGGACGGGAACGGCAGCGGCGGAAGTGTAAATGGCATGAATAGCCTCCTTCGCCTAAACAGTAGCCCAACGCAAAAGACTCGTCAACCCATGTAATTGCAGGGGGTTGCCGATGCCAGCCTCCAACGCATTTCCGTGTCCTATCGTGACTTACGGTTTTGATTCCAGCCAAATCCCCGCAACGTCCGAATAAATTAGGTAAATGGAGACTCTCCGTGTTGCCGGTAGCCGATCTCGTACGCTTTGTGCTTTGACGTGCTCATCGCATACCTTTAGACTATCGGATTGCAGGCACGCATGATTGTTGATTGTCACACACATATTTGGCAATCCCCGGATCAGCTTGGGCAGCTTGATTTGGGCGAGGCTCCCCGCGCGGGGGCCAAGCGGTCCCTCCGTTTTTCGCCATCGGGCAAATCCCAATGGCGAACCGTCCCCGCCGCTGACCCCGATCACCATTGGGCCGAATCGGCCGTCGTTGATAAATCCATCGTTCTGGGGTTCAAGAGCAAATACCTCCAGGCGGAAATCCCCAATTCCTACGTCGCCGAATATGTCAACCGGTTTCCCCAGAAGCTGATCGGATTCGCCGGGATCGATCCCACCGAGCGGTCCGCCCTGGACGAACTGCGGGCCGCGCGCGATCACCTGCTCCTTCGTGGCATCACCCTTTCCCCCGCCAATCAGGACTTTCATCCCTGCGACACCCGCGCCATGCGGCTCTATGCCGAAGCCGAAAAGCTTGCCATGCCCATCCTGGTTCACCCCGTCGGCCAGTTCACCGAGCAAAGCAAGCTGGAATTCGCCCGGCCCAATCTATTTGACGAGGTCGCCCGCACCTTTCCAACGCTGCGAATCATCTTCGCCCAGTTGGGCCAGCCCTGGCTTGAGGAAACCATCTGCCTCCTCGGCAAACACACCAACGTCTATGCCGATGTCAGCGGGCTTTTGTCGCGCCCCTGGCAGGCGTACAACGCCCTGGTGGCCGCGCACGAGTCGCAAGTCATTGAAAAATTGCTCTTTGGAAGCGACTTCCCCTTCACTTCCATCACCGAGTGCATCGAGGCGCTTTACAGCATTAACCAGCTCGCTCAGGGAACCAATCTCCCGGTTGTACCGCGAGAATCTCTTCGCGGAATCGTCGAACGCGATGCCCTTGGATTGCTTGGATTGGCGTAACGGAGGATCCGCGGTTGCAACCCCTATCCATTGACCAGTCTGGGTTTCGCTTTCTCCTCCGGTCCATTCTGCCAATCCTGGCCGCGGTGATTCTCGGCGGATGCTCCTCCGACCAGGGCAATTTGCACCTGCTCAGCCTCGACCAGAAGCATGAGTTTTCCCAAGCTTTTACCCGGGCGTATCTCGACCGCAACGATGCCGGTGATGCCGACATTGTCCTGGTGCAGGACAATCCATCTCAGCCGCAGCGTCTCGACGGTTGCCTCATGCCCCGACAACTCGTGCACATCCGCGTCTTCTGGACGCCGATGAGCGGCGTCAAGGCCGATCACCCCGCCAACACCAATGCCTCGATCCACTGGTGCTTCATCTGTGATGAGGCCAATCGGGCGGGCGTGATTGAATACTGCGGATCGGGACTGGTTGAACTCGACGATTCTTCCAGCGGCGCTTCCGTGACCATCCGCAAGGCTTGGATGAAAGAAACGTGCCATCGCGGCCAATTGGTCGACCCGCTGGGGCCTTCGATTCTCGAAGGCTCATTCCACGCCGAGCACGATCCCGCACAGGTCAGGGCCGTCATGGCCCAGATCAAAGCCGCCGCCGGCAGCAACACCGACGCCCAAGTCAACGCGGTTAACCCCGTCCACTGAATTCGCGGCCTGTCGCAGGGAATTCAAAACATTCCATTCACCTTCCGCAGCCGCTCGGCCGCATCCTTATACTTCGGCGAAATCCCGACCGTTTTTTCCAGTTCGATCTTGGCATCCGCCCAGTCCCCCTGCTGCTGATATAAAACTCCCAGGAAATAGTGGGCCTCCACGTCCCCGGGATTGGCCTTGATTGCTGCCACGAAATCATCCTTCGCATCATTCCAATCCTCCCGCCGCGCCCGAAGAGTCCCTCGTTCCACGAGAAGATCCGCCGCGACGTCCGGATATTTGGGCAGGGCCTCGGTGTACAGTTGCTCGGCCGCCATCGGATTGCCCAATCGCTCCAGCGACTGGCCGATGGCGAAGACCGCCTCGCTCACGCGCGGTTCCATCGCCAGCACCGTCTGGAATTCCTTTAACGCTTGGCTTGTTGCCGCCATTGACTCGACCGATCCTCGTGGAAAATCAAGGCTCGCCTGCGCCCACGCCTCGCCCAGGTTGACCCGTGCCCGCGTGTTGTCCGGACGCTTGGCGACCGTGTCCGTCCAAATATCCAGGGACGTCGCATACTGATCGTTCCGGCCCATGGTCAGCCTGACCAGCACCACGATCAGAATGCAACCCGCGATCCCCGCCGCCCAACGCACCGGTCGCCGCCGGCCAACCATCCCCCATCCGCACACAACCACCAGACACGCCAGCGCCGCCAGCGGCAAATACATCCGCTGCTCCGCCGCCGCTTCCTGTTTGATCGGCAGGATGCTCGACGTTGGCGCCAGGATCAGAAAAAACCACGCGCCCAGAAAGCCGAGCCATGGCTTGTATCTCACCGCCGCCAGCGAGCCGATCGCCAGCGCCAGCACCCCCCAGCCCTGCCATGAAACATCCGCCCAGTGCCGCGCCATCGGCCAATCGTAGTAATCCAATGTCAGGTCCGTCGGCCAGAACGCCAGCCGAAGATAACGAGCGATCACATTCAACTCCGTTCGCGTCCATTCGATTGGAGAAATGCCCTGATCGAACCCAGCCAGCCCTTCGCCGTGACCCATGTGAAGCGACACAATCAGGACCACCCATGTCCCGGCCATGCCGATATAAATCTTCCATCGAGCCTTCATTGCCTGTCTGAATGTTCCCGCCAGAAATGTGCGGTCGTAAAGAACAGCCAGCAACGGGGCAACGACGGCAATCTCTTTACTGGCCATCCCCAGCGCGCAAGCGATAACGGCCATGATTCCCCAATATTTGCCGCCGCCGGCTGACCGCATCACGCAATAGACCGATGCCAGCAGAAACAGTCCTGCCAATGCTTCGGACCTCTGCACGATGTACGTCACGGATTGCGTATCCAGTGGATGCGCCACCCACACCGCCGCGACCATGGCCGCCAGCCAGTTCGCCGAATCGCCAAAGCGGCCCCCCCAAATCTCCTTTCGCAAGAGCGTTCGGCGAACGATTCCGTAAAGCAGCATTGCCGCGCTCAGATGAATCAGCAGATTGGTCAGGTGATACCCCTGGACCGTCAGCCTGCCGATGGCATAATTTGCCTCAAAGCTGAAGATCACCAACGGCCGGCTGGCGATGGACGTTGGTCCAGGCGAAGCGAATTTGAACGGATTCAAGCTACAAATCTGCGGGTTCAGCACGATCGCAGCCCTATCGTCGAAAATGAACGGACCTTCCAGGCTGTTGGAATAGGCGATCGCTCCGATGCAGATCACCAGCAATGGCGCCATCCACCGGGCGCGGCCAACATTGGATTCCGCTTGGTTCATTGCGATGGCTCGCTTGGATGCCTAACCGCCTGGAAATCCGCCTGGGCGCCGGCGCTGTCACCACGCGCCGTGCGCAGCCGCCCACGCTCCAGGTGCGCCTCTTGCCAAAACGCCGGCAGCCTCGCCATCTCGCGAGTATAAAAATCCTCCGCGGCAACCGGATCGCCCGATTCGATCAATGCATGTCCCAGCGCACTGGCGGCGGCGTAATAATCCGGCTCAAGTTCCAACGCCTTTCGGAATTCCCCCACGGCCTGGGCCGGCCGGCCCATCTCCATCCGCGTGAAGCCGAGATTGAAATGGGCCCGCGGATTCAGCGGGCGAAGCGCGACGTTGTCCGACCAGATCAATTCCGGATTCTCATACTCCGCATTGCGCAGAAACGTGCGCGTCGCCAGCAGCCCCACCACTACCGTGACGAGCAGGCCCGCAACCCACGCCCCCGCGCGGCAGGCTTCGCCTCCGCCCACGCCGCGCGATAACATGATCCACCCCCCCACCACCGCCAAAACCACCAGCGCCATCGACGGCAAATACATCCGGTGCTCCGCCGCAATCTCGGTGAAAACCGGGACCACGCTCGACGACGGCGCCAGGATGATGAAGAACCACGCCCCCAGAAATCCCAGCCACGGCTTCCACCACAGCGCAACGGCAAAGAATAATATCGACAGCGCCACCACTCTCCCGCCAACGCCGACTTGCGACCAACCGTGCGCAATCGGCCAATCGTAGTAATCCAGCACCAGGCGGCCCGGCCAAACTTCAAGCGCAACGTAATGCGCCATCACGCCAAGCTGCGTCAACACATAATCCACCGGCGGGACGTTCCCCACCGACAAACCCCTCGCTCCGGAGGCAATCACCCCGAGCGGAATCACCCATGTCACCGCCAGGCCGAGATAGAGCGGCCAGCGCGTTTTCCACGCCGTTGCGAATGAGCGGGAAATAAACGTGCGATCGTAAACCAGCGCCACCAGCGGCGCGGTGGCCACCGTCTCCTTCGTTCCCATTCCTAGCAGACACGCGGCAATCGCCGCCAGCTTCCAATCCCGGATCAAACAGTAAATCACCAGCAGATAAAATAGCCCTGCCAATGATTCGGCCCTCTGGACGATGTAGCTGACCGCCTCGGTATTCAGTGGATGCACCAGCCAGACCGCCGCGACCGCCCCGGCCAGCCAAGGCGCCGAGTTTTGAAATCGATCTCCCCAGAACTCCCTCCGCTGAAGGTTCCGGCGCACAATCCCGAACAAAACCGCGCCCCCGGCCAGATGAATCAGCAGATTTGTCGCATGATAAGCCTCGACGCGCAACCCGCCGATTGCGCGATCCACGGCAAAGCTAACCCGCAACACCGGCCGGCCCGAAAGGGTCGTCGGCGCATCCGACC
This sequence comes from Tepidisphaeraceae bacterium, assembly GCA_050014015.1. Taxonomy (GTDB): domain Bacteria; phylum Planctomycetota; class Phycisphaerae; order Tepidisphaerales; family Tepidisphaeraceae; genus PALSA-1353. The sequence goes on along the minus strand of JBEKEC010000015.1, from coordinate 68,352 downwards.
GCGGGTTGTTACGGATGGCATCGATGTCATCAAAAATAAACGGCCCCCGAAAACTGTTGCTGTACGCCGCCAACCCGCACAGAAGCGCCAAAACCAGCGGCGTCCCCCGCCAAATCGGTGGTTTCGCCGTCGTAGTCAATTCCGCCATCGCTTTCATCTCATCGGCACGCGACGCCGCCGTCAAGCATTCCGAGCGGCCGCACTTGTGCACCGTTTCCGATTTCCCTTCCGCCGCGGGGTCTCATAAAATCAAGCCATGCTCCACGATTCCGAATTCGCCCGCCGCGCCGAAACTGGGATACAAATCCGCCCCGGCGCAATCCGCTTGAAGTGGGACTTGACCGAGCTTACTACCTCCGATGGGCATCTGGCGCGCGGAACTTTCACCAGCAGCGCCCGCGCTTTGCCTGAGCCGAATGAATTGAAGATGCTCGACGAGGCCCTGCTTGGCTCCCGGTCCGTTGTCACCTTGGCTGATGTCGTCGCCCATTTCGCGCAAGCGATTTCAGCGGCCGCGCGAAAACATGCCCGCGGCGTCGATGCCCAAACTCTGCTTGCGGACGAGGGTAAACAAGCATTAACCACCGCGTTGATGCAGTCTGCCAGCGCCGTCGCCTTCTGCTGCGGCATCGAAATACTTCCGCCGGCCCAGGTCGATCTGGATTGTCCGACCCTCCAGCGCCAGCGGTTTGAAGAGATGCAGCGACAATCCGCCCAGCGCCGCGCCGCCGATCAGGTGAATCATCTCCGCCGTTCGGCGGAGTTGTTCGGGGAATTCGAAGCGATCCGCGCCGCCGCGCCGCAACTGTCGCCCGGCCAGGTCCTGAGCCGCATCACTGTCGCCGATCAGGCGGACGTTTTCCGCGCCGCCGTTTTGGCGTCGGCGGAAAAGCACGCGGGGGCCAAGCTCTGGGCGGTCGCGGGAAACAACCTCGTGCAGATCGACAGCGGCGAATCGACCCGCCCGGAAATTTTGGATGTCCCCCAGGACCTCGGACCGCTTCGCAGCGTCCGCTCTGACGGCACCGGCGGACTGCTCCTCGGCTGTCGCGCGGGCGTCCTGCGCGTGAATCCCGCATCGCCCGCCGATGCCGCTCAATACCGCGATCCGGAAACGACCAGCCAACTCGGCTTCAACGCCGCCGTCATTCTCGGCGATTGCATCTGGGCCGCGCATGGCGAAGCCGGTCTGGTTTGCTGGAACCTGGATCAGCTCGACAAGCCGCGGTCTGCCGTTCGACCCGGGTCATCGAAGATCGCCGGATTCGCCCCGAGGAACCTGGTCCGATTCGATGCCAATCGCCTGATCCTCAGCAGCGGCCGGCAATTGTTCGCGGCCTCCCAAGACGGCGCCCTGGCCCCGCTCGCCCCTCTGGCCGATGCCGACATCGTCGCGATTTATCCCCAGCCGACCCGCATCCTCACCGCGCACGCCGATGGCCAAATCTGTTCCTGGAACGCGGACGAATTGAAGCTGGACTGCCAACAACGCCGCGCCGGCCGGATCAATGCCGCGACGGTTTTGCCGTGGCTCGGCGATGCCCGGCTCCTGCTGGCGACGGAAGATGGACCCATCATTTGTCTCGGGCCGGACGATGAACTGTTGACCCAGTACTCCAGCCCATATCAAGGCCTGCGTATCGCCGCCGCCGCGGCCGATGCCGTCGCGGCCGTCACTTCCGACCGCCAGCGCTTGATTCTCTGGCACTCCTGGGACGGCCGAATGCCCTATGCCGATCTCTATCTCTACGGCCTGACAAAGCACCGCATCGGCGATATCGCATTTGTTTGATGCAATATCCATCGGAAGACCTTGACCTAAAGACCTTCCGATCGTAATTTCATGTCCACAATTGGATTGGAAAGGACGGTCAAGGATGGCCAAGGGTAAACGCGCGGTCGCGCTGTTTGAAGTTATTCAAAAGGACAAGCGATTCGGACCCAAAACGCCGGAGGTTCGAAAAGAGCCGGCGGCGGATTTCTCGCCGCAGATGGCTGAAAAGGCCGTCGGTCTCTGGCGAAAACACCATTCCGACCCCGAAACTTGGTCCGACTCCACGGCGAAGATCGGCCAATCATTTTCCGCATTGGTGTCGCAAGTGAAATCCGCGCGCCGCGCCGCAGGCGCGCGCCTCGCCAGCGCCGCACGCGACCTCCGCATTTGGATGATTCGCACCAACGGCTTCGTGCCCGGCGCGGCGGCGGCTTTGGTCGTGATCGGCGGAATGATGTTGGCGCGGCATTGGATCCGCCCGCCCGATCAAGCCTCAACCATCGAGCAGGCCCTCCGCGCCGGACCGGCCCATCCATCCGTTCTCGCCATCAACACCGACCGGCCCCGCCAATCCCTCCCGGCCGTGCCGTCGCCCGAAACCACCTCGGATGCAATTCCGGCCAGCGACACCGTGGCCGCAAACCTCGCTCAGCCCGGCCGGCGCGTCGTCAACATGCATTACGTGTTGATGCAGAGCTATTTTGAGGAGAAGACAGCCGAGGAAGCCCGCGATTTCCTCAACCAAAACGGGATCGCCTGCACGATCGAGCGCGGAGTCAAAGGCTGGCGTCCGGATTTTTACCAGGTGATCGGCTTACAAGGCTTCCCACGCCCCAGCGGCCCGGAATATCTCGCCTATCGCCATCGCGTGGAAGAACTCGGTCTCCAGTTTTCCCCCAAGAGCAGATACAAACGATTCGTGCCGCAGGCGATCAAGTGGTAGCGGAATTATTCCGTCGGATAAAACGTGGTAAGCTAGTCGACTGAAAATGGGAGAGTCGACTCCATCCCCCGGCGACAAAATCCCCGTGGCAAAACGCGCGGTGCTGGCCTATGCCGTTCCCAAACCCGCCGAACGACGAAAGCGATTCAGGCCGGTGTCAATTTGGCTCATGGCCCTGCAACTGCCATATTTCATCTTGCTGGCTCTATCAATGCCTGACCACGAACGAGGCGATCCAAAGAGAATCGTTGCCGATTCCGTCAGAATTGTCATCTTTTGTCTTCCCGCGATTCTAGCAATGGTGTTTGCGCTATGGGAACTTCGGCAGGCCCGACAGAATTGGTATACATCTCGCCGATCAATTCTTAGTTCTCTCGCACTCTTATTGAGCACAGCATTACTAGCTCTTGCGGCTATTGGCTGGTGTCGCACGCTCTGGCTAGATCCGCAAGGATACTGGCCATGAGAGAACTGAAGGTAACGTGAACTGTTTACGAGTTCTTAAACCTGGGTAATTTGAGCTTTTGTCGTCCGGCATGGAAGTCGTGCCTGCCAGCGCCGTACGCAGCTAAACTTCTCGCTGGGTCAGCGCGCGAAGTTGGCTGACTTCCCTGTTCGTGAGATGCCGGAATTGCCCCGGCGACAGGCCCTGCAATGTCAGCGGACCCATGGCAATGCGCGTCAGGTCGCGGACCTTGTGCCCGAACTTCATCAATATCCGGCGAATCTGCCGGCTGCGTCCTTCGCGGATTGTGATGTCCAGAACCGTCATGTCCCGCGATCGCTTGACGACCTTCAGGTGGCTGTGGACCGTTTTAGTTTTGCTTTTCGTTTTCGGCCCCAATGCCGAGCTTCCATCGCTGAGCCAGATGGACTTGGATAGGGCTTGCATCTTTCGCGGATCGATATAGCCGTCGACGACGGCGCGGTACGTTTTGGGCACGCCGTAACGCGGATGCGTCAGGCGGTTGGTCATCTCGCCGTCGTTGGTCAGCAGGAGCAGGCCTTTCGAATCGGCGTCCAGCCGGCCGACGGGAAATACGCGGCCGGGGAGATTTGGCGGGAGCAAGTCGATCGCCAGCGTTTGCTCGCCCTGGGCAACGTTGGTGCTGTAAACGTGCTTGGGCTTGTTCAAAAGGATATAGAGCCGCGGCCCGCCCCGGTCGGAGGATATGTCAACGGGTTCGCCGTCCACCTGGACGCTATCCACCTCGGGATCGACGAGGATGGGAAGGTCCTGAACGATCTTGCCGTTGAGCGCGACCCGGCCTTCGCGGATCATCCGCTCGACGCTCCGCCGCGACGCCACGCCGGCGCCGGCCAATACCTTCTGAATTCGCGGCATGACTCCTGTCAGAACGTCCAACCGACGCCAAGGATTATCTGCGTCTGGGTGCGATGACTATTCGGCGCGGGATGCGAATCGTAATCCACTTCCGTCTTCAGCTCGGAATACATCGTCTTCGTGAGCGCCAACCTCAAGCCGGCGTCAAACAGGATGAGATAATCGCTGACGTTCTGGACCGAGGGGTAATACGCGCAGTCGCTGAACACTTTCAGCGTGGGGGCCCAGAAGGTCTTGTCCACGTGGTAAGCCAGTCGAAGGGAAACGTTCTCGTCCGGTGTTCCGATATTGGTGTAGTCTTCGTAAACCCACGCCAGGCCGCCCTGGACATCGGCGTTGAAATCCGGCGTTTCGACGATTTGCCATCCAACGCCCACGTTCGGCGTCACGCGAATATCGAGATGTTCGATGCGATTTTTCTCAACGCGCACGTCGCCGAGCACAAAGAGATCTTTGTTCACGAAATAGTTGTACGAGGGCTCAAAATACCATTGGTCGGTCGACGTGCTGGTGACCCCGTTGACCTTCTGCTTCCCGAAGAGATATTCCGCCTTCGCTTCGATCCGATCGATCTCGCCCCGCCGGACCAGGTGCGCATTGATGCCAAACTGCTCGCTATAGGTATCGCCCTGAGCCAGCGAGCCGGTGACTCCGACCGAACCCGTCCACGCGATCGGCGGAGGATTGATCTTGTCGATCTTGCCAATGGACACCGATTGTACCGCCAGAGGCCCGTTGGCGGAGGTCTCAACCGCACCATCCGCGCCGGGCGTGACCGCCTGGTTGATCACCGTGCCGTCGTCCAGGACGATCTTGATCGGACCGTCCGTCGAGAACGTCTTCACGTCCGACAGTGCGACCGTGATTGTGCCGGCGATCGGAGACAGGATGATAAGCTTACCGCTGTCGGCGGATTGGATCGTGCCGGTGATGCGGTCGCCGTTTTTTAGTACGATCTGGTCCGCCGGCGCTAACCTGGCCGTGGCGGAGACGATCAGCAGCATGAGCGATGCCCAGCAGATTGCCCGCGGGCGGTCGGTTTGTCGGAACATCGAAAATTGCTCCTTCCGTCGTTTGGCGAGGGAATGCATGATATGAGTGTTGAGCAAAAATTACAAACCGGCTTCGGACACCATCAGGCCGGGCGCACACGCGACGCCGAGGCGGTTTACCGGCAAATCCTTGCCGAGCAGCCGAACCATCCCGACGCTTTGCATCTCCTGGGAATCATCGAAAATCAGTCCGGCCGGCCCCAAAATGCCGTGGAACTGATTCGTCGGGCAATCGCCGTCAATCCGAATCATGCGGACTTTCATCAGAGCCTCGGCCTGATTTTGGCCCGCATGGGGCGGCAGGATGAAGCGGTGGCGGCTCATCACCGGGCGGTGCAGCTCAATCCGCAGCATCGACAGGCGCATTACGATCTGGCGAACCTTCTGCTGCTGAGGGGCCAGGTGGAGCAGGCGATCGCGGAGTATCGCAACGCGATCGCGATCAACCCGCAATTTGCCCAGGCCCATCAGAACCTCGGTTGCGCGCTGCACCGCGCCGGCCGCCTCGACGCCGCCGAGACCCATCTCCGCCGCGCCCTGGAGATTCAGCCGAAGATGGCCGATGCGCACAACAACCTTGGCGGCGTTCTGGCGGCGCGGGTCCGGCTGCCCGAAGCGGTCGCCCAGTACCGTCAAGCGCTCAGCCTGCGCCCGGATTTTGCCGCCGCGATGTCCAACCTCGGCTCCGCCCTCCGCTTGCTCGGCCAGCGCGCCGAGGCAATCCAGGTCCTTCGCAGGGCGATCCAGCTCGCGCCCGATTTGCCCGAAGCCTTTAATAATCTGGGCATCGCCCTCAAAGACGACGGACAACTCGACGAAGCGGTCGCGACCTATCGGAAATGTCTTGCCATCCGCCCGAGCATGGCCGATGCCACGAACAATCTCGGCAATGCGTACAAGGACTGTGGAAACGTGCGGGACACCGTCGCATGTTATGGACGCGCGCTGGCGCTGGGACCGTCGGAGCCGGGCATTCATAGCAACCTGGTCTATACGCTGCAATTCCATCCCGGATATGACGATGAATCCCTCTTCCGCGAGCAGCGCAGATGGAACGAGATTCACGCCACGCCGCTCAAGGCCTCCATCCGGCCGCATGACAATGACCGCTCGCCGGACCGCAAGCTGCGCGTGGGCTACGTGTCTGCCTATTTTTATTCGCAGGCGGAATCGTTTTTCGTTGCGCCCCTCCTGGAGAACCATGATCGGCAGCAGTTTGAGATTCACTGTTACGCCAGCGTCGTCCGCCCGGATCAATTCACCAGACGCCTGAAGTCGGCGGCGGATAGCTGGCACGACGTGCTGGGGTCGCGGGATGCCGACCTGGCCGAGCAAATCCGCCGCGACCGCATCGACGTCCTGATCGACCTGGCCATGCACATGGCACACAACCGGATGCTCGTGTTCGCGCGCAAGCCCGCGCCGGTCCAGATCGCCTGGCTTGCCTATCCCGGTGGCACCGGCTTGGATGCGATGGACTATCGCATCACCGACGCCTTCATGGACCCCCTCGAAAGCCCGGCGGCGTATTATCGCGAGCAGTCCTGGCGATTGCCCGATTGCTGGTGTTGTTACGATCCCATGTGCGATCTGCCCCCGGCCCCGCCGCGAACCGATGGCCCAATCCGATTCGGCTCGATCAACAACCCCTGCAAAAACAATGACGCCATCCTCGCGCTTTGGGCGCGAATCCTCAGCGGCGTCCCCGATTCCAGGCTCCTGATGCAATCCTTCAGCGAGATGGACAAAAATCGAATCCGGTCGATTTTGCACCGTGGCGGCGTCGCGCCCGAGCGAATTGAATTTGTCCCCCGAACACAGCGCAATGATTATCTGCGTCTATACGACTCCATCGACATTGGCCTCGATCCGCTGCCGTACAACGGAATCACCACCACCTGCGATGCGCTGTGGATGGGCGTGCCGGTCGTCACTCTCACCGGGCAAACCGCCGCCGGACGCGCGGGGGTCAGCATCCTCTCAACCGTCGGACTGACCGAATTGATCGCGCGCACCCAAGAGCAGTACGTCCAGATCGTCACGCAACTGGCCGGCGATCCACCCCGTCTGGCTCAGCTCCGCTCCACGCTGCGCCAAAGAATGACCCAGTCGCCGATGATGGACGGCCCCGGGTTTGCCCGGAAGATGGAATCGGCGTATCGCCAGATGTGGCAGCGATGGTGTAATAGCCCGCTCCAGGCATCATGACTGATCCGTTGCAATTTCCGCAATTGCTGGAGAAGGCGCTGCACTGCCAGCAGTCCGGACGGCTCGACGAGGCCGCGGAGCTTTTCCGCGGGATTCTTGCCACCAATCCGCATCAGGCCCCAACGCTGAACAATCTGTCAAACGTATTGAAGGATTCCGGAAGGATAGAGGAGGCCGTGGACCTCTGCCGCAAGGCCGTGGCGATGGATCCCGGTAATGCCCAGATCCACAGCAGCCTTTGCTACAAGCTGCATTTCCATCCTGATTATGGTCGAGATGCCGCTTTTCACGAGCTGCGCCAATGGAATCTCAGGCACGGCCAAGCCAATGTTGTCGAACGTGCCGGCGATCGTTCGCCCAAACGGCGGCTGCGGATCGGATACGTTTCGCCGGACTTTTACGGGCATGCCGAGTGCTTCTTCGTGCTTCCGCTGCTCGAATCGCATGACCGGAAGAATTTCCAGGTGCATTGTTACGCCAGCGTTCGCCGGCCGGATAAGGCGACCGAACTGCTCAAATCCTGTGCGGACGTCTGGCACGACGTGCGCGAACTGACGGATGAGCAGCTTGCCGCCAGGGTGCGCAGCGATGGCATCGACATCCTGGTCGATCTGACGATGCACATGGCGTTCAATCGCCTGCCGATGTTCGCGCTCAAGCCCGCGCCGGTGCAGGTGACGTGGCTGGCATATCCCGGCGGAACGGGGTTGGACTCGATGGATTACCGCCTGACCGATTCCTGGATCGATCCGCCCGGCGAAAGCGATCGGTATTATTCCGAGAAATCGGTGCGCTTGCCCGATTGCTGGTGCTGCTATCATCCGTTGGGAGACGTTCCACCCGCCGCGGCGAAACCGCGCGCGCCCGTGACGTTCGCTTCGCTGAACAATCCCTGCAAGCTGAACCGCCCCACCCTGGCGCTTTGGGCCAAAGTTTTGTCGCGCGTGTGCGATTCCCGGCTGCTGCTTCTGGTGGAATCGGAAAACCAGCGACGCCAAATCGCCGAAACCTTGGCCTCGGCCGGCATCGATCCGCTTCGAATCGAATTCACGCGCCATTGCCGTCGCGGCGAATATCTCCGGATGTACGACCGCATCGACATCTGTCTCGATCCGCTGGTGTACAACGGAATTACCACGACGTGCGACGCGCTGTGGATGGGAGTGCCGGTCCTCACGCGGGTCGGTTCAACCGCGCCCGGACGGGCCGGGCTTAGCATCCTGTCGAATCTGAATATGCCAGAATTCACGGCCGATGACGATGACCGGTTCGTCGCCATTGCCGCAGAAACTGCCAATAATTTCGAGCGCCGGACTGAGCTTCGCAAAACGTTGCGGGATCGCATGGCTCGCTCGCCGCTGATGGATGCCCACCGATTTGCCGCCAACGTGGAGGCCGCCTACAGGCAGATGTGGCGGAGCGACTCCGTTTGACGCACGGCGGACCCGCGGTTAAATTTCTCACCCCCTCAATGGGAAAAACACTATAATTGCTGCTTTGAAAAGGATGCTTCATGCGTGCAAGTGATATTCGTCGCGGACAGGCCGTCATCATCGACGGCAAGCTGTTTGTCGTTACCAACGCCGACCATAACACCCCCGGCAATCTTCGCGCCAAGGTTCAGTTCAAACTGCGCGACGTCTCCAAAGGCACGATCATGGACAAGCGCGTCGGAGCCACCGACGACATCGAGACCACCACGCTCGACAGCCGCCAGGTGGAATATCTCTACAGCGACAACGACGGCCACATCGTCATGGACCTGGAAACCTACGATCAGACGACCATTCCCAAGCTCGTTTTCGGCGACGACATTCTCTATCTCAAGCCCAACACGCAGCTCGTCGCCCTTTTCCACGACGGCAAGGTCGTTTCATACACCCTGCCGGCCGCGGTGGATTTGGAAGTGGTGGATACTCCGCCGGTCATCAAGGGTTCAACCGCCACGAATCAACTCAAGGAAGCCAAGCTCGAGACCGGCCTGACCACGCGCGTGCCGGGATTTATCGTGATCGGCGAAAAGATCAAGATCAACACGGAAAACGGCGAATATCTCAGCCGGTCGTAGCGTTCATTCTGCCGCAAAACTTTTGCCGATTATTGAATTCGCGGCCTGCCGACTTCAGTCGGCACGTTTCTACTCACTCGACTCGACTCCCCGGCGGCACCAGCGCTTCCGGCCCGATGCCCAATTCCTCGAGTGTGAACGCCCTGCCGCACTCCGGGCAAATTTGTCTCGGCGTTCCAATCAAACAATACCCGCATTGCGGGCAATATGGCCCCGGCTTGATCGGCTCCGGCCTGGCTTGAAAAAAGAGCAGCAGAATGGCCCCGCAAGCGAAGCACGCAAACCCGATGATCAGCGCCTCGGTCGTCAAAACCGGCTCGTAAATCCGATAACCCCCGAAAACACGCCACACCCACTGAATCGTGGCGGCGTAGAAACTGACGCACCCGCCGATTTCCAGCGACATCCACAGAAGCGCGCGATACCACTGAATTCGGCGGCGAGTCAATACAATTGTGAAGCTCACCACGGGAAGAAGAATGAACAGGGCCAGCATCCACTCCCACTGTGCCCGCCAGAGGCCCAACGCAATGTCGAGCGATGCGGTCATGGCTCCGGTTGCCGCTCCGATGGCGGAAAAGATGGCGAATCGCGTGATCTGGCGCCCAAGCCGCAGGTTGATCCACCGCACGTCCTTCCGCAGGCCCCAGCGGACTTTCCGGCGCCCGCAGAAAAAGACGTACAGCGGCAACGTCGCCCAAAGCGCCAGCAAGCTCCACATCGGAACCGACACCGCCCTCACGTGTACCATGCCGGCAGGGAATCCCCGGCCCGCCGGAAACGAAACAACGTGATTCGTGAATCGAAATTCAAAGATCGACTCCAAAACACCCCGGCCCATCCACCCAGAAAACGAAATGCGCGGGTGGCTCGACACGAATCCCGTAGGCATTACGCGACGCGGCAGATTGTAAGTCTCAAATTGGATATGCATTTCGCCGCCGTATGACCACCCCATCAGGCCGTTCTGCTTGAATGCATATCCAAATGTATCGTTATAGAAGTAACTGCGAAGCCAAAGCAATGCCGTTCCGATGAACAGCACCACCGCCACGCACGTCACCGCCAGCCGCCATTTGGCCAACATGGCAATATCATAATCGGGAACGCGGCGGCCAACCCCATGCCCCAACGCCCCGCGCGCCTGCGGCCGCAGAGCCCGGACATTTGGCATTTCGCTCTCTCCCCAAGCACCGCAAACAAAATGCTTCTCCCCACAGAAAATACTCCCTGAACTTTGTTGCGCTGGGGAAGGCGTTTGCCCACCGTCCTATCCTACAGGCATGACCTTCCGCAGCCGGGCGATCACGGCCTGGAGAATCTCCAGCGAGCGCGAAATCTCCTCTTCAGTCGTCATTCGCGACAGGCTGAACCGGATCGCTCCATGAGCCAGGCGCGGCTCGATCTTCATCGCCTTCAGAACGTGTGACGGCTCCAGGCTGCCGCTGCTGCATGCGGCGCCGGCGCTGGCGCTCAGGTCGCGCTCGCTCAGCAGCAGCAGAATCGCCTCCGCCTCCAGTTGCGCAAACGAAATGTTCGACGTGTTCGGCAACCGATGCTCGACGTCTCCATTGACCGAGGTATCCGCGATGCTCTTGAGAATCCCCCGCTCCAGCCGATCGCGAAGATTCGTGACGCGCTGCATATCAGGCAAATGCCGTTTGGCCAATTCCGCGGCCTTTCCCATGCCGACGATCCCCGGCACGTTTTCCGTCCCCCCGCGCCGGCCGCGCTCTTGCGGACCGCCGATCAGCAGCGGGCGAATCCGCAATCCCCGCCGTGCGAACAGCGCCGCGACGCCCTTGGGCCCATGGAACTTGTGGGCGGCGAAGCTCATCGCATCGACGTGCGACTTCGCCACGTCCACTTCGATCTTGCCCACGGCCTGCGTCCCGTCCACGTGGAGCGGTACGCCGGCCTTCTTGCACATTTCGCCGATGGAGGGGATGGGAAAAATCACTCCCGTCTCGTTGTTCGCCCACATGAGCGTGACCAACGCGGTTTGGTCCCCGATCGCCGCCGCCAGCGCGTCCAGGTTCAGCCGCCCCCATTGGTCCACGTCGATCGTGCAGATTTCGAAACCCTCGCCGGCCAGTTGCCGGCAAAGCTCATGGGTCGCCGAGTGCTCGACCGCGCTGGTGACAATTCGCCGCCGCGGCGCCCGCGCGGCCAGCAGCCCGCGGATCGCCGTGTTCACCGATTCGGTGCCCGATCCGGTGAAGATCAATTCCGAATCCCGGGCGCCGATCAATTCCGCCACCGATGCCCGCGCATCATCGATTGCCTTTCGCGCCAGCTGTCCAAACCGATGCACGCTCGAGGCGTTGCCGTAATACTCGTTGAAATACGGGTGCATCGCCTCCACGACCGCGGCATCCGGGCGCGTCGTGGCATTGTTGTCCAGATAGATAACGCTCATGTCCGGGCCGGCCCTAGAAGATGAACCGCGAAGGCGCGAAGGACGCGAAGGAACGCGAAGAATAGCTTTATGTCAATCCACATGCGATTCCTTCGCGCAACTTCGCGCTCTTCGCGCCTTCGCGGTAATCTGTATCCAAAAGGCCACAGCGAGCATACGGATGTTTTATTGAATCCGCGAGATTTCCGTCTCGCTTCGCCGGTGTTGCTCGGTGGCTTTGCGAAGCGTCCGGCGCTCCAGCCACGTCAGCGACGCCATCCCCCGCGCCGAGACCTTCGCCAGGATGGCATCGATCCGGTCCCGCGCCGCTTTCTCCCCCATGGCGATCTTACGCGCCCTGCGGATCACGCGCCGGCTCAGCCGGCGACGCCGCGGCCTCTCCTCCGCGAACAAGCTGCCGCTAAAATCAACCGATTCCCGCCAATCCTCGTCACCGGCTTCCTGAAGCGCCAGCCTCCGCTGATAGGACTCATAGCAGCAGAACGCCATGCATGCCGCCAGAAACCATCCCTGAAGCGCCAGCGCCACCAGTCCCACGACCACGGCCCCCACCATGCCCACGTTCGCCTCGATCAGCGTCGACTGGAAGTTACCCACTATCGGCGACAGCATCGCCTGCAACATTCGCCCGCCGTCCAGCGGGAAGATCGGCAACAGATTCAAAAGCAACAGCCGGTAGTTGATCAGAAACATCCACCCGCAGTAAAACGCCGGATCAGACCAGGAAACATCCGGCGATGGGCCATGGAACGGATTGAGCGAAACCATCACGTGCCCCGTGCCGGACGATGCCCTATGAATCCCTCCCGTCGGCGTCAGTTCGTAAACCGCGATGGCCGAAGCCACGCACAACAGAAGGTTCAACATCGGTCCCGCCGCCGCGGTCAGGAACGTCGCGCCCGCGCGCTGCGGCGGCTGGGCCGGCGTCAACCCCCCCGCCGGCCAAAGCAACGCCTCATCCCCGTCTCCGCCCAGCCGCCGCGCCGTCAGGCAATGCGAATACTCGTGCACCATCACCAGCAGCGTCCACAGCGCCATGCTGAAAACGCGCACCGGGAACCGATAGTTCCAGTCCAGCAGCAATATCGCCAGGATAAAAACGATCAGCGACGAATGCGCGCGCACTTCAACGCCCAGCGCGCTGACGATTCGTACCGAGCCGTTCACCAGCCACAGAAGTGGATTCGTCGAAGCCCCGCTACGATCGCGGTAATGAGGTCGCTCATCCCAGGCCATACGTGGGTCCTTCACGTCCGGGCGCGGTGGAACCTTTCATACATCAGCAGCGTCGCGATGGTCTTGCCGTCCATGATCTCGGCGGTGTCTATCATCTTCAGCGCATCGTCGAAAAGCACCGGCATGATCTCGATCTCCTCGCCCTCCTCCAACGCCGCCACCTTCTTTTCCAGATCGTAGGCCGCGAAGGCATACAACTTCTCGGTCAGAATCCCCGGGGACGAAAAAAAAGCCCCGATCCGCTTCAGCCGGCCCGCCAGGTACCCCGTCTCTTCCAACAGTTCCCGGCCTGCGCAGTTCATAGGGTCCTCCCCCTTTTCCAGCGTCCCGGCCGGCAATTCGATCAATACCTGACGCACTGAATACCGGTGGTTGCGGATCATCAAAACCCGACCGTCATTCATCACCGGCAACACCACCACAGCGCCGGGATGAACCACGATCTCCCGGGTGAATTCCCGACCCGTCACCTCATCTTCCAGCCGATCCACTTCAAGGTGCACTTTCTTCCCCTTGTACACGATCTGCTTCTCGATCAGGCGGTATTCCATCGGCCGGCTCCTTCAGGCCGATTATACCCAACGCCTTCACGGTCCAAATACGAGCAAACCGCGCACCACGAAAGATTCAATTTGGGATGGAATTCTGGTATCCCAGTCGCCCGAGCTTTGTTAGCCTGTTTTTGGATTCTCAGGAGCCCGCCGCCGCCATCTGATGCCAGCCTCGGATTTCATCCTCTTACTGGTTGTACAGATCGGCCTGATCCTTGGCCTCAGCCGGATTATGGGCTTCCTCTTCGTCCGCTTGCGACAGCCCCAGGTCATGGGCGAAATGATCGCCGGCGTCATGCTGGGCCCAAGCCTCTTCGGCTGGCTCTTGCCCGCCGCCTTCCGAGGCGTTTTCCCCGAGCACAGCATTCAATATCTCAACGCCCTCAGCCAGGTCGGAGTGATCTTCTTCCTCTTCCTCATCGGTCTTGAACTGGACCCCAAGCTCCTCCGCAACCGCGGCCATGCCGCCATCGTCATCAGCAATGCCAGCATAATCGCTCCCTTTCTCGCCGGAGCCGCTCTGGCCGTGTTTCTCTATCCCCAGCTCTTCCATAGCGTCCCGGCCATACGAATGACCTCCGTTGCCCTATTCATGGGCGCGGCCATGAGCGTCACCGCATTCCCCGTCCTGGCCAGAATCCTCACCGAGCGAAACCTCCACAAGACCCAGGTCGGCGCCATCGCCATCACCTGTGCCGCCGTCAATGACGTCACCGCCTGGTGCGTCCTGGCGTTCGTCATTGCCGCCGCCCGCGCCACCGGCGTCGGACCCGCGCTCCTCACCGCCGCCAAGGCCGTTGTTTACATCCTCCTCATGTTCCTCCTCGTCCGCCCCTTCCTCCGCCGCCTTGAACTCGTCTTCGAACGCCGCGGCTCACTCAGCCAAAATCTCCTGGCCGTCATCCTCATCCTGGTCCTGGCATCGTCGTTCGTGACCCAATGGATCGGCATCCACGCCCTCTTCGGCGCATTCCTGATGGGCACTATCATGCCCAAGGGCACCGCTTTCGTCCAAACACTCACCGAAAAGCTCGAAGATTACACGGTCGTCTTTCTGCTGCCTATTTTCTTCGCATACACCGGCCTGCGCACTCAAATCGGCCTGCTCGATCACGCGTCGCTTTGGTTCTACACCGGCTTGATAATTCTGGCCGCCAGCGCCGGGAAATTCGGCGGTTCCGCCGTCGCCGCCCGCGCCTGCGGACTCTCCTGGCGCGAAGCCTCCGCCATCGGAATCCTCATGAATACCCGCGGGCTGATGGAACTGGTCATCCTCAACATCGGCCGCGATCTCGGCGTCATCACCGAGGCCGTCTTCGCCATGATGGTCATCATGGCCATCGTCACCACCGCCCTGACCACCCCGATGCTTCAGTGGTTTTATCCGAAGGCAGTCGTCGAATCCGAAGCCGCTGCCGCGCGCGAGAAAGCCGGCAAAAGAATCTTCACCGTGCTCATTCCCATCTCCTTCCCCGCCAGCGGCGGACCGCTGGCCAGAATGGCCGCCTTCCTCTCGCCCGCCGTCGAGACCGGTCGCCGAATCATCGCCCTTCACCTGGCGCGTCTTGCCGACCGCGACCCCTATTCCGTCCGCATGTCCGATGCCTCCGGTCAGCCCACCGAGGCGCTCGAACCGCTCCTCACCGCCGCCCGCGAATTGGACATTCCCGCCGAACCCATCGCCTTCGTCAGCCGTGACATTCCCAGCGACATCGCTCGCATCGCCCGCCTCCGCGCCGCCGATCTCATTCTCATGGGCTTCCACAAGCCCGTCTTCGGACAGGCGATCCTTGGCGGCACCGTCCACCGCGTCATGACCGCCAGCGATAACGACGTCGCCGTCTTCGTCGATCACGGCATCGACGTGGAGGCGGAGCCTTCCACGCACGAAATCAGGACCGTCCTGGTCCCCTACCTTGGCGGCAAGCACGACCTGTTGGCTCTCGATCTGGCCGGCCGAATCGCCCGCAACGCCTGCGCCTCGCTGACCGTTTTGCACGTCATTCCCCCCCGCCGATCCGAAACCGACGCCGTCCTCCACGCCCGCTCCCTGGTGGACAGGACGTTCGCCGATCCCACCCAGCCAACCCCCGTCCATTTCCAGGTCATTGAAGACGAATCCCCCGTCGATGCCGTGATCCGCTCCGCCAGCGAATTCGACCTGTTGGTCATCGGCGTCGAAGAGCAATGGGGGATGCAATCCCAGCTTTTCGGCTTCCGCCCCGAGCGCATCGCCCGCGAAGCCGCGACATCCCTGTTAATCGTCCGCAAATACGTCGGGCCTATTGTTCATCCAACCGAAGGCTTGCAACCCACCGCCGAACTCGCGACGCCATCGTCACGGTGATGGCTGGGTCGATGGCCCGGCTACGAAAGGAGGCGGCACGACGATCAACTCATCGCATCGATTCGTCTGCTTGTTGATTATTGCCATCAGACCCAACTGCTGGTAAAGCAACTGGATATCGTGCACCTCCGGATGGTTCTCTACGCGCATTTCGACCACCGTGTAATCCTTTCCGTAAGCCATCTCGATTTCAGATAGCGTTGATCCGATACGGACCAATTTGTCAGTCGTACCCGCGAAGGGCCGCATACGAGATTTGCTGGAGGTGCTCGGTCCCTGGGCCATAATCATCTGTAGCCCGGATTTTGCATTTACCACGAGAATCAAGCCCTTTCCGGAATATTCCAACAGCTCCGCCGGTCCTTCCCGCATGGCGCCTTGCGGCTGACCGAGGACCGCTTCGATCTGTTCCTTCTTATCACCGAGTTTCAGTTCGCCGATTCCGATGCCCGGCTTGAGCACCAGGTTTTGCAATTCCTGGGCCGTGGGAGCAGGCGCGGGTGTGTTTGGCAGCGGAATTTCAATCGTAGGCATGGTCGAAGCCGTCGAACCCCTCCCCGTAATAGTGGTGGATCTCACCGACGCGGCTCGGATTAACAACGAGGAGCGCAGTTCATATCCCTTCGGCACGCTCATATCGAACAGCGAATCGTCCAGCGGAACGTCAAATTTCAGGTCGTCGATCACACTCTCCGGCTGTCTATCGGGCTTTTGACTCAATTCGATTCGCGCCGGCAGTTTGGTTTGTGGATCAACCCAAACGGTCGCAAAAGCATGCTCCTTCACGAAGGTGACCGTCCCGGAAAAGCCATTTAGCATTCGGCCGTTGAATTCTTTTTTTCCGATCGACTTGGGAACCTGCGAGGCGATTTCCCGCAGTTCCGCGTAAATATCGCAATTGCCAACGAGCGGCCCGAAAGCACGACACGCCAAGTGGGCCTTGGTATCCAGGGTGATCGAATAACCGGAGTCGCTGTCGGCGATGATGATCAATCCATCATCCGTATCAAATCGTCCGTGAGACCCTTTAACGGAAAGCCGGGCCGATTTTGGGGGCTCATGGCCATTGGCCTCCTGAATGATCCTCGCCTGAAAGGACTTCGTCTGCATAACCTGGCGCATGACATCCGCAAAGGCGATCTCTCCGCTGCCTCGGAAGAGCAGCCAGCCGGCGACGCCGATCGCCAGGAGCACGGAAGCCGCCATCAATGAAATCGTCGTCCATGGCCGTTTGTGCTGTGGCGATTGACGCATCGCGGCGACCGTTCGATCAATTAATTCCGCCGAAGGCCCGGCAATGGCCGGCGAATCGCGCAGATGCCAGGTCGCGATTTCCAGAATGTCGCCATCCCCGCTTTTTTCGCTGATGTTCATGATCGTCTCCGAATGGTCGGCAAATGTTTCGCAAGCCGGCCCTGAAGTTTCGCACGCGCCCGGTGGAGCAAAACCGCCACGTGCCGCGCGTCGATTCCCATCGCCGCTGCCACCTGGCCGGGATCCATCTGTTCCAACTGCGTCATGCAAAACACGGTCGCCTGGTCCGCGGGAATGTCTTGCAGCGCATCGAGCAGACTCTCGGCAAACTCCTCTGCCGCCAGTCCATTCCATGCGTCCCCTTCCAGGCTGGGATACTGCTCGTCGAGCGGCACTTGTTTCCGGCGAGCCGTCGATCTTTTGCGAATCCAATCAATCGCCCGCCGTGTGGCGATGCGCTTGAGCAACGCCAACGGATAATCGACGTTTGTTTTGCCTGCGAATTGGACGTACTGAACGAATGTCTCCTGAAAACAATCGGCCGCATCCTCCCGGTTTTTCAGAAGCCGGCAGATCGTCTGCCACACGGCCGGACCGTGTTGCGTAACCACCCTGTCAAATTCATCCATCAAGCCTCCGCAAGCGCTCGCTATAAATTCATTGTCGCCGTCGCTCGCCAAGAATTACAGGAATTGGTAGTCCTGGTTGGATTGGCCCAGAAAAATCCTCGCGCCATTCTTGACATTTCCGCTCTCCAGTGGTCTAATAGTATGTCTATGCATTCGGCGATCCTCCTTTCGACTCGACTTGCCCTGGCCCTTCCGGGCCTTGCTTGCGCGCGATCGTAGGACGCCTGATATATCAGCGTGATTTCAAGGCCCTGCGATCAAAAATCGTGGGGTTTTTTTGTTGGTTTGTTCGATTGTATTTGTATCAAGGAGTTGAGCCATGGAAACCATGGATATCGTGCGAGTTTTTGACACCACCCTGCGTGACGGCGAGCAATCGCCCGGCGCGACCCTCACCCGGCCCGAAAAGCTCGAGATCGCCAAGCTCCTTGAATCCATGGGCGTCGACATCATCGAGGCGGGATTCCCCATCAGCTCCAACGGCGACTTCGAAGCCGTTCACGCCATCGCCTCGGAGATCGGCAACAGCGTTGTTTGCGGCCTGGCGCGTTGCGTGCCGGCGGACATCGATCGCGCCGGAGAAGCCGTGCGTCCCGCCGCCCGCAAGCGCATTCACGTCTTCTGCGCCACCAGCAAAATCCATCGCGAGCACAAGCTCAAGAAGGGAAAGGAGCAGATCATCCAGATCAGCGTGGAATCGGTGAAACAGGCTAGGCAGTACACGGACGACGTCGAGTTTTCGCCCGAGGACGCCAGCCGCACGGAATTGGATTTCCTGGAGGAGATCGTCCACGCCGCCGTCGAGGCCGGCGCGACGACGGTGAATCTCCCCGATACCGTCGGCTACGCCACGCCCGGAACCTACGGCGAGATCTTCTCCCATCTGTTTTCCAAGCTGCCGATCCTGATGCAGAGGAACGTCATTCTCTCCTGCCATTGCCACGACGACTTGGGGTTGGCCGTCGCCAATTCCCTGGCGGCGATCGAAAACGGCGCCCGGCAGGCCGAGTGCACGATCAACGGCATCGGCGAGCGCGCCGGCAATGCGGCCATGGAGGAGATCGTCATGACCCTCCGCACACGCAAAGACCATTTCAAGATCGACACACGCATCGACGCAACCAAGATCTATTCCGCCAGCCGGATGGTCAGCACCCTCACCGGCCTGGTCGTGCAGCGCAACAAGGCGATCGTCGGCGAAAACGCCTTCGCCCACGAAGCCGGAATTCACCAGGACGGCATCCTGAAAAAGCGCGAGACTTACGAAATCATGGACCCGGCCACGATCGGAATCCCCGAGACTTCCCTGGTCCTGGGCAAACATTCCGGCCGGCACGCTTTCCGCGAGCGGGTGAATTTCCTCGGCTACAAACTGACGGATGAACAACTCGAATCCGCTTTCGAGAAATTCAAGGCGCTGGCCGACAAGAAAAAGGAAGTCTTCGACGAGGACCTCGAAGCGTTGGTCGATGAACAATTGGAATTGAAAGACGGACTGTGGGAACTGGTGGGATTGCAGGTCACGGCAGGCAGCAACACCATCCCCACCGCAACGGTGACTCTGCGCGACACCAACGGCCAAACGGTTCAGGACGCCAGCGTCGGCGACGGCCCCGTCGATGCCATCTATTCCGCCATCCAGCGACTGACCGGAATCAAGATGGCATTGACCGATTACCGTATCCGCTCGGTAACCAAAGGCAAGGAAGCGCTGGGCGAAGCCCACGTGGAGCTGGAGCACAGCGGCCGCAAAATCCGCGGCCGCGGCCTGAGCACCGACGTTCTCGAAGCCAGCGCTCTCGCCTACGTCGCCGCCGTAAATCGTCTGCGCAGCCTCAGCAATCGCGAGAAAACCGTCACTCAGCATTCGGGCTTGTAAGTTCGCAGAGTGAAAAGGGAAACTGGGGTGCCCAATTTTCCGGCTGCCGAAGACCGGTCGGAGGACCGGCCGGCTCATTTTCGAAATTGAGCCGGCCGGTCCTCCGGCCGATGGTCTTTTCCCGGATCTTTGGGTGCACCCTGTGAAACTGTGAAACTGAGCCACGATCAAATTGTTGACAGCCATCCGACTGGGCGTTAGCTTTGGCGTATCTCCCATTCGCGGCAGTGGTGGGGAAGTCCAGAACCAAACATGGCTCAGGCCAACTACGCTTATCTTGTGTAATCTCGTCCGAAGCAATGAACCTTGGGTTTCCAGTGCGGTTTCTCATCTCGACCCTATAGGCGGCAGTTAAAGGAGAGCGCGTGCCCCGCAAAATTCTTCCCCTCTTAGCGTGGTGTCTGGTATCGCTGGCATTGCCGTTTCGAGCGCTGGCTGATGACCCCTTTCCCGGTGACTTCACGGGGCCAAACCTTTCCATCGAGATCGTCGCCCAAGGCGGGTCCTACACCGGTTCGATCCATCTCGGTCAGCAGGTCTTTCCGTTCAAGGCCCAAGCCAACTCCGGCCAGTTGGCCGGCACCTTCACCAGCAACGGGCACGATTATCCCTTCAGCATCAGTGTGGCCGGCGATAACCTCACGTTCACGAGCGGCAAGAGCACGTACCAGTTAAGCCGCAACGCCCCCAACCCACTCGGTAATCCCCCACCGGCCAACCCGCCGAATCCAAACCCGCAGCCGCCCGATTCTCCCCCAGCCTCGTCTGGCGCCCCCGCGGGATATGGCATCGCCGCCGCCACCGACTCCGGAAAAGCTTGGGTTACCAAAAAGCCCGGACTCACCACCGTCACGGCTGCCCTCGAGGCGACCCTGCCCGATCTAAGGGCATTCTTCGGCGGTAACCTCGTCGTCCAGGGCGCGTTCGAAGATACCAGGGACCATCAATCCGGCGGCGCGTCGTTCACCGCAACCCTGGCCGGCCAGCCCATCGTGGGCCTGATCACCTGCAAACTCGGCGACAACGAAGCCAAGATCAGCGTGACGTGCTGTCTCGCCAGCGCCACGCCGACCGACTGGGCCAAACTCAACGCCGCCGCCACAGCCGCTGTCAAGCCGCCCGCCCCGACGGTCCCGCTGACGCGGTTTGATTTTCCGGATGGCACCGGCTCGGTCGGCATCGCCGACGGCTGGACGCTCAAGAGCGGTTCGGTGTGCGATCCCCTCTACGTCACAGGCCCCGCCGACCAGAGCATGGGCGCTGCCGGCCTTTGGTGGATCAATGTTGTGAAACCAGATTCGCCCCGGATTCGCCAAGCTCAGGAACAGCGCAGACAATTGGAGGACAGTTATCAAAGAATGGGAAGGCAGCCGCCCCCGCCTATTCCCATGAATGTCCTGTTCCCCGTCGTCGCCCCGTTTAGCGCCCCTGACCGGGCGCTGCCGGTGGTCATGCCACAGTGGAACGCGTTTAAGGCCGCGCATAACCTGGAAGTGGTCTCCATCGACCGCATCACTTCCGTCAAATCGCTTCCGCCGGCGGAGCCCCACTGGATAACACAACTTCTCGAATACGACACGACCAAGAACGTGGACGGCATCCCCAAGCACTTCCGGGCCAGATGCACGTGGAGTTCCAACCCCCCCGGTCAGTATATGCCCGACCAATGGACACTCTCCCCCATGGGGAACATGACCGCACCCCAGGATACGTTTGATAAGGACCTCATCACCATGCAGGCCATGGCCCGCTCCCTCAAGATCAATTGGGACGCTTATTTCAAAGTCGATGAGGAGCGATTTGAGGCTCGCTTGAGGGCCAACCAAATTGCATTTGACGAAAGGTTGAAGGATCAGGAGAGACAGCGCGTGGAGCGGATGAAGGAGTTCGAGGAACACCAGCAGCAGGTGGCTGAGGAGGAAAACCAGAGGAGCCGCAACGCCGACGATTGGATTGAATACGCCGGCGGATATCGCACCGTCATCGACACGCAAACCGGCGAGCGCGGCCAAGTCGATCTCAGCAACGTCAACGGCATCGTCAACTCCCTGAACAAGTCAGCCAACGATCCCAACCGCTACGTCCAAATCCCCCTTCGCGACGAGCGACATCCGGTCAACTAGTCCTTTACCTTGAGGCAAACCATGCAAGAGGGTATTCCAACTCCGCCCGCCGGAAACCAGCCCGCTCCCGCGCCCGGGAAACGAAAGATGCCGGTCTGGGCGCGGCTTGTCGTAGGTCTGGCGGGATTCATTGCCATCATCAGCGGCCTGTACCAAATCTTTGGCGGCGGCGGTCACGATGTGTCATACGGTAAAGACGACATCAAATACTACCACGACGCCTCCCGCGCTGACGCCGATGCACTGGCCAAGGCACTACAGGATGCGGAATTTTTCGGCGGCAGCGACGATGCCGATGGCTTCACGGTGCTGCTGGACAAGAAGGGCGACGCCATCACCATCAGCTTTGTGGTCAAGCCTGAGAAGGCGGACGATCCCGCTGCGCAAAAGTTCTTCCATAACCTGGCGATCATAGTCGCCAAGCCGGTTTCGGGAACATTGACGACCGTCAGACTCGTCGACCCGGAGCTGAACGAGAAGAAATCCATGGACGCTGATCTGATCGATTCGCCGCACGTGGTGCCATACGGCAAAGACAGCATCATGTACTACCATGACGCCACCCGCGCCGATGCCGATGCGCTGGCCAAGGCACTGAAGGATGCGGAATTTTTCGGCAGCAACACCGATGGTGCCACCGTACTGCTGGACAAGAAGGGTGACGCCGTCACCATCAGCTTTGTGATCAAGCCTGAAAAAGCGGACGATCCCGCGACGCAAAAGTTCTTCCATGACCTGGCGATCACGGTCGCCAAGCCGGTTTCGGGAACATTGACGACCGTCAAACTCGTCGACCCGGAGCTAAACGAGAAGAAATCCATGGACGCCCGTGCGGCCAGTCCACCGCCTGCCGCCGCTGATACTCTCAAGCCGGACTCGCCCTCATTCGCCGGCAGCTTTTCCGATGGCAAGGTCACAGTGGAATTGTCCGAATCCGGCGGGGCCTACGTCGGGACGATTGCGCTGGGCGATAGTAAATTCCCGGCCAAGGCGAGCGTCGCCGGGCAAGGATTGGCGGGGACTTTCACGTCGAATGGCGGCGAATATCCCTTCACGGCGACGCTGGACGGCGATCGGCTGACCTTCGTTACGGGCGGTCGAACCTATACGCTGGCCCGGGCAACGGCCCAGCCCCCTGCGGCTCCGACGCAACCGCCTGCGGCTCCGACGGGCGCCGCCCCCCAATCCGGCGGAGCGCAGTTCGGCGACTTCAGCGTCCTCGGCTCCATACCGAAGGGCCAGACCCTCTTCCTGAAACTTCCCGCCGGCCAGACGCTCGAGGCGGCCATCATTCTGACCGCCGACGAGTTGGGGAAAGTGTTCGATGGCAAACCCACTCTCACCGGAGCATTCGCCAACGCCCAAGGCAGAAACAAAGGCGGAGCAACGCTCAATGCCAAGCTCAAAGGCCAGGACGTTCAAGGATTGATCTTCTGCGGCACCGCGCCAAACGGCGGCTCGGCGACCGTCATCCTCGCAGCGCCCGACGCATCGAAGGACGACTTGGCGACGCTCATGAGCTTCATGCCTGTGCCGCTCAAGATGACGACCCACACGTTCCCCGACGGCAGCGGCAGCGTTGATCTACCCGATGGATGGACGACGAACACGCAAAGCGCCTCTAACGGGATATTCGTCAAAGGACCCGCCGGCCAGACCGTGATATGGTGCGCCATCCAGGAGATCTATGACCCCGACTGTCGTAACGAAAGAATGCGCAGACAAATTTATGACATGCAGATGTCGCGGTACCAGAGAGATCTGCAGAATTACAACCAAATGGTGGAGATGCACAGGCAGCATCCCAACATCCTGGCTCCCGGCGACCCGCCCCAGCCCCCGCCGCCGTACGAGCCGGACCCCAACATCAACTCCATCAAGCAGCACCTGCCGTTGCGGTATTGCAGATATTGCGACGGGGTCGACGACCTTATTAAAGTCTTTACTCCCGTCATGGCAGGCGCCAACCAACGCGCCGGTCTCCCGTACACCTCGATAGACAAGGTCATCGTGGATTTTCCGGCCAAACCAGATCCGAACCATCCGAATGCAAATTCCGGAACCGTTTACATTGCCACCACAGTTCACGACGGCCAGACGGCCACGCACTACCGCCAGCTGAACACTTTGTGGACCGGTAACACCGTGCCTGGAGAGGTCTGGCTACTCACTGGTTGTTATATGAACGCTCTGGATGCGACCTTCGATAAGGATCTGCCCAAAATGAGCGCCGTCATGGCCAGCGTTAAAGTGGACATGACTGTGGTCTCCAAGGAGACCGCTGCCGCAGGCGAGGCGACCCGGGAACAGGGCCGCGAGCAGTTCGCGGCAATGCAGAGGAACCACGCCGCCTGGCAAGATCAGCAGGCCCAGCAATTTGCGGATCACGAGCAGCAGATCGCGGCCCAGGAAAAGGCGACGCACGATTCCAGTTCCGACTATATCGAGTACGTCCTGGGAGTCCGCGACGTCTACGACACCCAAACCGGCCAGATGGGGAGCGTCGATTTATTCAACGCCAGCGGGATTGTGAACGGAATGAACAACGCGGCAAACGATCCGAACCGTTTCGTGCAGATCCCTCTGCGTTACGAGCGGTAGCCGCGCCAATCTCGTTTACGTCCGGCGGCGCGCAGTTTACTCATCGCTTTCCTCTTTTCAATTCGCGATCTTTGGACCATTCAGTTCGGATCGCCCAGATAAATAAACGGCGCCCAGAAGAACGGCTCGGGGTAATCCTGCTTCAGTTGTTTGCGGGCCGCGGTGAACGCCGTGAGCTTGTTGGCTCCGGACGATGATTGCATGTCCCGGTAAAATTTCTGCATGAGTTCAGCGGTGCTGGCGTCCTGAACTTCCCACAAGCTGGCAACCACGGCGGGGCTTCCGGCGTACATGAATCCCCATGGCAATCCGAAGACGCCCTCGCCGCCCATCGTGTTGCTCCCCCGCTCGTCGAGGCCTTCGGAGTCGCAGGCGCTAAGCACGACCAACTCCGTTCCCGCCAGCCTGCCCCACCAGTGGTCGAACAAATCCTGGAGCGTAAGCAACCCCGTGTCCTGCGGCGTCATCACCGCCGGTTGGCTCAAGACAACGCTGCTGTAGATCGCATTCTGGCCCGGTTCCACCAGCCCGTGGGTCGCCAGATGAAGATATCGCGCGCCTTTGGCCGCGTCGGCCAGGCGCTGGCCGGTCGCATCCTCACCCAGCAGCACCACCACCGGGTCGTCCGACCGTTGCACATAGGGTTGTCCGGTCAACACTTGATATATCCCCTTCACCTCCTGTCGCGTCCCGGGAAGCGGCGTCAATGCGCTGTAGCGGGTCAGGCTGGCGTCTCGCATGGCCGCCGCCACTGGCGCCGGCGCTTGCTGGTCCTGATGCGGCGTCAACCGCGCCGCCAATTCCGGCGTCATGTCCGTCAATTTAACGCCGGGAGCGGCGTCCAGCGGCAGCTCGCGTTCCAGCATTTGCCCGTCGAGCCAGAATTTCAGCTTGGGCGTCTGATCGAGCTTTCCATGAAAGTGCAGCAATTCGAGCTTGTCCACGGCTTCGTCAAATTGGTCCTTGGAGACCACGCTGATCAATCCGTACGCGACAACGACCGCGCCGTTGCGAAGGCCGATCGCCTCGGCGCTCGATCCGGGCTGGATGCCGGTGACCACCGCGCCGGACTGCGGCGGCGGCAGGCGCTGCTGGTCGGCCGCATTGCGCTGCAATATCGGATCGCCCAGCAATACCGCCTGATGAACGTAACTTTTCTGGCCGCGATCCGGCTCCTGACGACGAAGTTCCAACAGCGCCGCCGCCGAAGGGCCGTAACAAAGCAGCGGGCCCTTGTCGAGCCAATAGACATTATTCTTGGCCCGCGGACCTTGCGGTTTCTGCACGATGAGCATTTCGAGAGGCAGCCCGCTCATCGCCGCGTCGGGCACCACGTAAACGAGCTGGTCATCTTTTATCTCGCTCCATACCTGGTCGGGGATCAATTGGCGGAAAAGTTGGTAGCCGTCGGCCGCCATGTCGTCCTGGGGTCGCGTGGCCGCATCCGTCTGGGCCAGCCTGACCCCGCGGACCGAATCGATTCCATGCCGCACTACGTCACGCCGATAGCTGCCAATCAACTGACTCAGCGCCCAGCCCGATAGCCGGGTCTTTCCATCCGGTTGAGTCAGATACGCGCCGGCGATCGGCTCTCCGGAAGGCCCGACGACCAGCACCACCGCATCATACGCGGTGATCGAGTACATAAGCAGGTGCTGGTGCGGCTGCAAGAGGGACTGAATCTGGACCGAAGTGGTGGCTTCGGTGAAGGTCGTTCGGCCAGCGAGGTTGAATTTGCGGCGGTGGGCATCGGCATATTGTTGGCACGCCAGGTTTAGTTTCGGCAGCAGTTGTTTGATTTCAGCCAGCCCCTCATCGCTGTTGAGAGCGCGGGCGTGATTGATCTGCGACGTCAGTTGCCGGACCTGATTCTCGGCGACGGTCACGGCGGTCCTGGCCTCCTGGATTTGCTGCAATTCCTGCGTGTCGTTGGAGAGCGCGGCCTTCTTCTCGATCGGGTCGAGCAAATCGCCGTCGGTAAGGCGCTCGCCGCGCTCGAGGATGTCCAGCAAACTCTTGGCTCTTCCGCGATCCAGGTATTCGGCGGCGGAATCCGCGTGCTTCAGGGCCAGTTCTGCCCGGACCATTCCGCAGAAAGGGTCCCAGCCTTGATTGGCGCTCATGAATCCCATGCGATCCTGATCGTCGCCGCCCAGCGCGGCTCTGGCTTGTTCGAGCGCGTCGATTGATTCCTCGAAGGCTTTGGCCGCTCCGGCGGGATCGCCCGTATAAAGCAGCAGGCTCCCCAGGACGCTGCTATACCGGAACAGAGCGGGACTTTTGAGCCGTTCGGCCATCTGAACGCTGGCTCGGGCCAGCGGCAGCGCCTCGCCTGCGCGGCCCAGAACAGCCAGCTCAAAAGCGACATCGGTCATGCTCGCCGCAAGATCCGGGTGGTCCTGATCGCCATAGATGTGGCGCCGCATATCCAGAGCGGCTTGATACATCGGCAAAGCCGCCCCGGCACGACCCAGACAGCCAAGACAATCGCCCACGTTATTGAAGCTCTCGGCGAGGTCCGGGTGATTCTGACCCTTATAGATGCGGCCCCGCATTTGCAACGCGGCCCAATGCATCGGCAACGCATCGGCGCTGCGGCCAAGCGCATCGAGGCAACCGGCCACGCTATCCAAGCTCTCCGCAACGTCCGTGTCATCCTTACCCTCCGAGAGCCGCGACCGCATTTGCAAAGCGGCTTGAAACATCGGCAGCGCTTCGGCCTCGCGGCCAAGACCGCCGATGCATTGGGCAACGTTGCTCATGTCGGTCGCCAAATCCGAATCATCGACGCCGTTACACAGCCGCTTTTCCATGTCCAGAGCGGCCTCGTACATTGGCAAGGCTTCAGCGCTGCGACCCAGGTAATCAAGACAAGAAGCCAGATCATTTAGGCTGCCGGCGAGGTCCGGGGCATCGCGCCCGCCGAAGATTCTCCGCCTCATTTGCAGCACGGCCCGATACATCGGCAGGGCTTCGTCGCTGCGGCCCAGGTCGTCCAGGCAACCGGCCACGTTCTCCTCGGTCTGAGCGACGTCCGCATGATCCTGGCCCTTGTAAATCCGCTGCCGCATTTCCAATTCCGCCTGATAGAGCGGCAAACCTTCGGCGCTGCGGCCGAGTTGCTTCAGGCATAAAGCGACGCGGTCTTCGCTCTGCGCCAATTCCAACCGATCCTGGCCGCCGCAGAGGCGGCGATGCATTTCGAAAGCATCCCGGTACGGTTTCAACGCCTCTTGATAGCGTTCGAGGTCTTGCAGGCAGATTGCCAGGTCCTGCAATCCCACGACCACGCTCGGATCGTCCTTGCCCTTATGAACGCGCTGCTGAATTTCCAGGCCGGTCCGACAATATTGCAAAGCCTCCTGGTCGCGATCCAGGCAATGAAGGCACCAACCGACGTTGCCCGTTGCGATTCCCAACTCGTCCCGGTCCTGGTCTTTGTATAGCCGTTGGTACATCTCCATCACCGCGTGGAATTTGGGCAGCGCTTCATCGGCTCGATCCAGGCGCAGTAGGCAGACTGCCACGCCGGACAAAGTCCGGGCGACGTCGGGATCGTCGCGGTCGCCGTAAACTTTTTGGTATGCGTCGAGCGTCGCCTGTCCCTCGGAAAGGGCGCGATCGAGCTGTCCGCTGTTCCAGGCGCCAAGAGCGGAAGCCCAATGGGCGCGGGCCTGGGCGAGGGCGGCGTCGCGATCGCTGGATACCTGGCTAGATGGAGCGGTTGCCGATTCAGATGCCGACGCGATGACGCCGACTGCGCCGAGCAGCGCGATCGAGAGAGCCGCCTGGAACAGCAGCGGAATCCTCCGGATCGCGCTCGCGGTTGAGTCCAAAATTGCCCGGCGATTCAACATCGTCCAAGAGCCCATAGGTATCCGTGCATCAGTATAGATTGCGTTCACGTTCAAGCCCAGTTGGCATCCCGCGTCGCTCACGATCGAACTGGAACCTCGCCATCGGCGACCGCAGCTTGTTGACAAATGATTCTCTGGGTTATCTGGCCACTTCAAGGAAATTCGCGTGGGATTATTTGGTCGGATTGGAACGCGGAGCGTCTATCGCGGCGGCGAATCTTGCTATTTTCCTGCAACGCAATTAGCCTTGCCGCATGATGTATTGCAAATCGGGGCGGCTTGTTCAGCGCTATATTTCTTTTTAGGCAAATCTAAAGCCTGGAGGCATTTTATGCGTCAATCGCGTTCGCGGCTTTGTGGGAACTTTTTAGCAACGGCTGCGTCAATACTGATGGCCGGCGCAGTCGGTTGCGCCAGCAATTCCGGGCCTTCCACGGCTCAGGTGCCGGCGAACACTATTCCGCCGTCCGCCAGTTCCGTGCGTGGACTTGGAGTTTTGACCTCGCGGTCAATCTCGGCCGGCGGCGATGCGACCGCTGTCAACGAGCACTCGCTAACCGGCGGTGCGGCGGCTCGCGGGTTTGATTTTGGCGATAACGGCCAGCCCGCCGCCGGCGGCGGCACGCTGACAATGGAAACACTGGGGCAAATGCTTCAGAGCATTGGCGGCAATCCCCAACTGAACAACAACGTCTATCTTTACAGCATCAAGGATGAATCGGGTCTCACCTATCCGTTCGGCGTCAGCTTGAGCCAGGACGGGAAGGCCATCTATATGGTCGTTCCGATGTTCAACGTCGACCCGCAGGGATGGGCGTCCCAGGATGCGCTCTTGAAACTTCTGGCGGCCAACAGCAGCATTTGCCCGGCATCCTTCGGCATCGTGGACACAAAGCTGTTCCTGCTTCTGGGGATCGCCAATACCAACGTCAATCAGGACCTCCTGAAACAGGCGATCTCCTACGTCTTCGAAACCGTGCACAAGACGCAACCGCTCTGGGGCGGCTGGATGCAGCAAGGCGGCCAAGGCGGCAACACCGGCGGCGGAAATCCCGGCGGTGGCAACCCCGGCGGCGGCAACCCCGGCGGCGGTAACCCCGGCGGCGGCAATCCGTTCCAATGATTTGAACGTGACGTTCGCAATGGAAATTCGCAAAGGCCATTCATTTTTGAAAGGGCAATCATGAATCGCACTAACTTATCTTTGCGCGCCATCTTTGTGGTTACGGTCGCATCGTCATTATTTGCCTTTTCCGCGGGATGCTCCAGCGGGGAAAAACCAATCGCGCCGGCGTCTGTTTCGCTGCTGGAAAATCCGCGGTCGGTTGAGGCACCGGACCAAGCGGGTTCGACCGCCAGCGCGAACAATGCGCGCGATCTGGCCAATGCGCAGCCGGAGGAGGTGCTTAATTCCAAGCCGTCGGAGCGCGACGTGGGCCTCAACGGAGGCGATGCGCAGGCCGGCCAACCGCTGACCTATCAGGCCCTGGGGGCCGCGCTACAGAAAATCGGTTTGACCCCCGAGGACGACAAGACGTACTGGGAGATGAAGGTCAAGGCGACCACCGACGACGGGATGGATTGGACCTTCCCGATCAACGTTTCATTGTCCAAGGGCCAGAACGTCATCTGGATCAACTGCATGTTTGGCCAGGTGGACAAGAATGCGGCGCCCAGCGCGCAGTCGATGATGGACCTGCTGACCGCCAACAGCATAATGGGCACCTGCTTCTTCCTCCTGCGAAGCGACCGCGAGTTGCTGTTGCAGCAGTCCGTGCCCAACGTCGGCGTGTCGCCAAGCGTCCTGGGAGAAAGCCTCAAGGAGTTCTTCCGTTTACTGAAGGCCAGCGAACCGCTCTACAGGGGATTCTTCAGCGCGAACCCAAACGGTGGCGGCGGTCCGTTCCAATGATTGAACCGTGACGTTCGCAATGGAAATTCGCAAAGGCAATCCGTTTATGAAAGGGCAATCATGAATCGCACTAGCGTGTCTTTACGTGCACTGTTTGTGGTCACGGTCGCATCGTCATTGTTTGCCTTGTCCGCGGGATGCTCCAGCGGCAGCGCCGGCCGGAATAGCGCCATCGCGACTTCGCCTCTTTCGCTCCCCCAAAGCCCGCGCTCGTTGGAGGCGCCCGCCCAGCCGGATTCCACCGCCAGCGTGAACAATGCGCGCGATCTGGCCAACGCGCAGCCTGAGGACGTGTTGGATTTCAAGCCGGCGCAGGAGCGGGATATCAACGGAGGCGAGGCCCAAGGCGGCCAACCGCTGACCTATGAGACCCTTGGAGCGGCGCTTCAGAAACTCGGCTTGACCCCCGAGGATAAAAATCCGTTTTGGGCGATGAAGGTCAAAGCGACGACAGCGGACGGGGCCGAGTGGACATTTATAATAGACGCTTCATTATCGAAGGACCAGGGCGTGGTATGGATCAATTGCAATCTATGCCCGATCGATAAAAATGGGTCTCCCAGCGCGGAATCGCTGATCAATCTCCTTGAAGCCAATAACCTATTGGCAACCTCCAACTTTGCCCTCAGTCAAGACCACTCGTTGTTTTTGCAGGAGCCTATCCCCAACATCGGCATCACCCCGCAGATTTTGGGAGCAAGTCTCAAAAGCTTCTTCACCTGCCTGAAGCTGAGCGAGCCTCTTTTTAAGCCGTTCTTCGGCAACCCCAGCGGCGGGCAAGGCGGCGGAGGCGGCAATCCGTTCCAATAATTTAACGTGACGTTCGCAATGGAAATTCGCAAAGGCCATCCGTTTTTGAAAGGGAAATCATGAAATGCACCAACGTATCTTTACGTGCGATGTTTGTGGCTACGGTCGCCTCGTCGCTGGTTGCCTTGTCGGTGGGATGTTCGAGCGGAGAAAAGCCCGCCGCCGCCGCGCCGGTTTCGCTGCCGGCAAACCCGCGCTCGATTGAACCGCCGGCCCAGCCGGGTTCCACCGCCAGCGCGAACAATGCGCGCGATCTGGCCAATGCGCAGCCGGAGGACGTGCTTAATACCAAGTCCTCGGCGCGCGACCTGGACCTCAACGGAGGCGATACCGGAAGCGGCCAGCCGCTGACTTACGCGGCCCTGGGGGCCACGCTACAGAAGATGGGTCTGACTCCCGAGGATGACAAGACGTATTACGAGATGAAGGTCAAAGCGAAGACCGACGACGGGATGGATTGGACCTTTCCCATCGACGTCTCGTTATCAAAAGACCAGAGCGTGATCTGGATCACCTGCGTGCTGTGCCAGATCGATAAAAATGGGGCGCCCAGCTCGCAATCGCTGATTGATCTGCTTTCCGCCAACGAGCAAATGGGGATCACCTTTTTTGTGCTGGGCCAGAACCACACGTTGCTGTTGCAGCAGCCGTTCGACAACGTCGGCGTGACGCCGCAGATTTTGGGAGCGAATCTCAAGGGCTACTTCTCCAACTTGAAGCAGGCCGAGCCTATTTTCAAGGCGTTCTTCGCCCCCTCCGGCGGCGGGCAAGGCGGCGGAGGCGGCGGTGGCGGGAATCCGTTCCAATGATGGAATTGAGCGGCAGGGACGATGGAACATCAACACGAGAGGAAGCCTATGACTCGCATTTGCCATGGATTTTGGAAGCGATCGGCGGCAATCGGCGTGGGTTTTTTGGCGGGAGTCGCTGCCGGATGTTCCGGCAATAGCAATCCCAGCCAAACGATTCCATCCGGTCCGGGCATCAGTCTTTCCGACACCAGCCGCGACTTGGGGCCGCCGTCGAAGTTGGCGCCGTCGCTCCAGAGACTGGCGTCGGCATCCGAGGTCTCGCGCGATTTGTCACCTTCGGAGGAGGGTGCCAGCCAGCTTCCCCCTCCGGATGAAGTGGGCTATCCGGCCCCAGGGACGACGGACGTCTTTGAAGTTGCCATCCGCATCACCCCCGACGCGGATGTCAAGGCGATCGCCGCCGCCGGCGCCACCATCCAAATGCATCTGGGCGACACGATTTATGCGGCGGTGCACGCCCGGGACTTGAATCAGGTGGCGGATGTCGCAGGAGTCAGGTCCGTCGCGCCGATGCCCAGCGGCTGCATCCCCAAGCCCCCAAAACCGCAACTGCAAACTTCGCCTGGCGGGGAAACCGCCCGTGATTTGGGCGGCGGCGGCGGCACCGGCGATGCCGTGAAGTTCGACCATCAAGGTCTGACCGGCAAGGGCGTGGTCGTCGGGATCGTCGATACCGGCATCGACTGGCGGCATCAGGATTTCATGAATCCCGACGGGACCTCTCGCATCCTCTATCTCTGGGACATCTTTGATAACACCTGGGAGCAATCCAATCACAAGGTCGGATCGGCCCCGCCGGTCCTCGCGGACGACACCGGCAAGCCCCTGGGCACGGTCTACACCAATGCCCAGATCAACGCAGCCATCAAGGGGCAGATCAAAATCCCCAGGACCGACAGCTTTGGTCATGGCACGGCATGCGCCGGCACAGCCGCCGGCAACGGCTTGGGCGTTGCGCCGGATGCCGACCTCGTCATTGTAAATTCGTACGTGGACGATCCCCAAAATCTCGAAAATGACGGCTCGGACGGAGTGCAGGGCGCCTACTGGATCACCCAGATCGCCTCGCAACTCCACGAACCCTGCGTGATCAGCCTGAGCTATGGCGGCCACGACACGCCCCACGACGGCACGGGAGAGCAAGAACATGGCTTCAACCAGATCGTCAACGGCGGCGAGCTGCCCGGTGTGGCGATCTGCGCTGCGGCCGGCAACGAAGGGCAGAACGTCATGCACGCCCGCGGCCGTTATGGTCCCGCCCGAAAGGGTGAACTGAACGGCGGATTCGGCGCGCCGGTCGAGCTTTTCGTCAAGAAACAAACCATTCTCGCGGCGCTTTTCGACTCGCGCGACGATTGGAATTTGCGCCTCATCGGGTTGGATAAATTTCTCGTGGGATCGGACAAGAAACATGTCTGGCTGGACCTGTGTAAATCCGCTCAAGGCGGAACGGGCGGCGACGGTTTGCAGCTTTTCGCATCGGACAATCTCGCCCCGGCCGATCAAGCCACCATTAAATCGCTGAGACACGACAATAAGATTTCCTTAAGTCCCCTGCCGAGTGGTACTGACGCATTGGTCATCGAACTCCCCCCGGGGCAATACCTGGTCCTGGCCGCGGGCAATTCGGAGAAAGTATCACACGGGGTTTACGACCTGTACTTGCCTGAAGTCGATAACGGCAGCTTTGGACTCGGCGGAGACCATCAGATGGTGGTCGGATCTCCGGGTGATGCCGATGACGTGATTACGGTCGGATCGTACGATTTCCGGAACCAATGGGACAACGCCGATGGAGGCACCACCTACTGCGATCAGATCGAAATTGGGAAGATATCGGCCTACTCAAACGAAGGGTTTCGCCGCGATGGCGCGGTCAAGCCGGACATCGCCGCTCCGGGGCAATACACCGTCTCCGCCATGGCCGTCGGGAGTGTCATGTCGAAAGAGGGCGGCTCGGCGTCGATCACCCGGGACGGCAAGCACCTTGCCTGGGCCGGAACCAGCGCCTCCTGCCCGTATACCGCCGGCGTCATCGCGCTGATGCTCGAGAAAAACCCGAACCTCACGGAGAACCAGATCAAACAAATCCTCCGCGATACGGCGGATCATGATTTGGCGGTCACCGGCGCGGTTCCCAACGGCGAGTGGGGTTACGGCAAGCTCGATCCGGAAGCGGCGCTCGCGAAAGTGACCGTCGCCGTCGTGACACCGCCGGGAAACATCGCCCCGCCGGGAAACACCCCCCCGCCGGTGGCCACCCCGGCTCCCGTCACCCCCGCCCCAAGAGACGGCTTCGCCGGAGTTTTCAAATGTGAGGGAATGACCGTGGTGCTCGTTGCCAATGCCGACGGAAGCATCAGCGGCAGCATGGTCAGGAACGATCAGACGTTCTCACTCTCGGCCCATATCGTGGCCGGGCAACTGGAGGGCAGCGTCAACAGCCAGGGAAGGGATTTTCCGTTCACCGCCACGCTTGACGGAGACCAATTAACGCTTCACGCGGGGGACAAGTCGTTTGTGCTCACACGGCAGGACGCGCCGCGCGGCGTTGGCGAAGACTGGCTTCAGCGATCCGAGCCGCAAAGCCCCGGTCGGGAGGAAGCCTCGCGCGATCTGGGCGGCGGCGGAATCACTTTGAAGCCGGCCGTCATTGAAGACCCGATGGTCAACAACTGGCCGGCCTACACGTTGCTTGTGCCGGAGGGCTGGCATTTTGAGGGAGGAGTCCACTGGAATCAGGATCCGTGGACGATGGTTTCGCCGACGGTCCTCGCTCATGCGCCCAGCGGTCTGCCGGGATTGCTGGTATATCCCGAGGGTTCTTATGTCGCCGGCATTCGCGAAGCGCGCTTACAGATGGTCAGCGGGATTGAGGGAGCCGCCGATTTGATTGCTCAACAGTTCGCCGAAGGCAACATTTACATGGGCCACGAAATTCGCATCTTTGCCAAGCCGGCGGACTATATCAAGCGATTTGTCATTCCCCTGTATCGAAAACAACTGGCACACGCCCGGGTCGTCAGCGTCGAGGACGCTCCGAAATTTGCCAAGATTTACCTTGATAGCGCCAGCGGAAGCGAGGGAATTCAGCCCAGCGCCGAGGCGGTGAAGGTGCGCTTCCAATACGACCTCAATGGCCAAGGCGTCGATGAGGATATGTATTGCGCCATAACCTCCTATCCGCTCCCAGGGAATGTTGTCTTCTGGTTGGCCAACGTTGTCTCCTTCGCCGCTCCGCGCGGATCGATGGATCAGAGCATGCCGATCCTGACGAGGATCATCGCGTCGGCCAAGGCGCAATTGAAATGGGTCAACGCCTGCTCTCAGGTCCGGCAAATGATGATACAGAACATGGCCAACGCCATCGCCCAGCAGGGCCAGCTCTCGCGATATATCTCTCAGGTCAGCGATCAAATCTCGGACGCGGGCCGCCAAGCCTACGAGTACCAACAGAACGTTGAAGATAAGGTTTCCAAGGAATGGCAGGACATGATGCTTGGAGCGCCTTAGGAGGCGCCGGACGGCCCGGTCTAGCTGCCGAATAACGGCAGCCCCTGGCACTTGGACCCTGACGGCGGCTATCATCAAGTTCCTGCTGGAGTAAATCCCGATCCCTTTTGCAAGCAGTTCCACAGGATGAGTAAGGGGAACAATATGCTGAAGCAGCCCAATAGATGCAAGACAAGCCCATTCATTCGTGTGGGCCTCATTTTCACGTTATTGATTGGTTTGGCCGGCATCGTCCGGGCGGACGGAATCCGCATCGACTTTCCCAAGAGCGATTCGCTTCCGTACGACAAATTCGGCGTGTTCATCGGGATCGATCACTATTCCAAACTGCCTGCGGCAAACCAGCTTTATGGCTGCGTCGCCGACGCCATGGGAATGAAGGAGGCGTTCGTCCGGCTCGGGGTTGCGCGATATGCCGTGGTCACCGATGGCCAGGCGACCCGCCAGGGCATCGGCCGGGTATTGGGCGAATTGGTCGAGCAGGTGAAACTGGCGAAGACAAAGACCTCGGAGCCGATCACCGTGGTTATCACCTACGCCGGGCACGGCTGCCGGCTGAAACGGCTGCCGAAGGAAGAGGATCCGAACTCGCTCGATTCATCGTGGGTGGCGGCCGACAGCGATTTTGCCGGCACTCGTGACATCCGCGGTTACGAGCTTCAGCAGGTGCACACTGAACTGGCGAAGCTCGGCGCGCAGGTCATGATCATCTCGGACTCCTGCCATTCGGGAAGCGTTTATCGCGACGTGCCGGCGTTTCGAGTGCGGACGCTGCCTGCCGCGCGCGGCGGCTATGAAAGCCGGCTCGGCCCGCAGGACGTTTTGTTTCCGCAATTTTCGTCGCATCAATCCCCGTCGCAGTTGAAAGCTTCCGCCAATTCCTTCGGGCCTCTGCCGGGATTCGTGTTTTATTCGGCGTGCGGAGACCGGCAATGCGCCTACGAAACCGAGGACGACCATGGACGGCCCTGCGGGAGATTGTCGCTGGTCATGCGTCATCTCCTGGCCAACGTGGGTGAGGAAACGACCTATCAGGAATTGGCGGGCAAGGTGGCGGCGGAATTCGCCGCCCGATGGCCGGGCGAAACGCAGCAGACGCCCGAGTTTCACGCCGCCTACGGCAAAACCGATGAACGGTTTTTCCGCGGCGGATTTCCCCCCGCCCACGCCGACATCGTCGCCGGAAGCATCATCAACAATGGGATCGTCCGGCTCTCGATGGGAAGCCTGCTGGGCGTCTCACCGGGTTCGGGATTCACGTTCTACAAGAGCCTCGACGATTTGGCGGCCCGCCGCAATCCGATTGCCGCAGGCCACGCCACCTCCGTCGATCCATCCACATGCGAAGTGCAGTTGGAAAACGGCGCGGTCGTCGGGCCCGGTTCGCCCGCAGCGCTGAACACCGTTAGCGTTACCGACTTTGTCCTGGCCACCGAAGGCGACGTGCCGGACTATCTTCAGGCCAAACTTCACGAATTGGATCACAACCATCAGATCCAGTTGAGCGGCAAAATGGACAATTGCTCCGCCGTGCTGCGGTACGACGCCGCGAGCAAAACCGTCAAGCTGTATTCCCCCACCGCCCTGCCGCCGATGGACAAGCCCGACGCCCAGGTCCCGACGCTTCGCCCGCCGATCCAATGCCGCTCGGCCGACGATACGGAACTCGTGGCAACGAATCTCCTGTATGCCGCTCGCATTCAGCGGATGATGACGCTGGATCATGAAGACAACGATCTGCTCAAGGCGGAGGTCGTGACCCCCGACATCGCCGCGCGAAGCGAGAACGGGGTTCGCAGGCTCTCCGAAGGCCAGCGATTCGCCATTCGCCTGACCAACAAGTCGCAAGACGCCAAATTGTACGTGACTCTGCTGACGCTGGATCAAACGGGAAACTTGCAGATTCTGTATCCGCCGGTGGGCGAGGACCCCAGGCCGCTCGAGGCGGGAAAGACTCGGGATGTCAGCTTTGATGCGACGATCGACGACCCTTCGCGGCTTAAGCCCGGCGAAGCGGAAATGTCGGTTCTGAAGATCCTGGCGACGGACCAGCCTCTCGACCTTGCCCCGCTGGCGGTGCCGCCGCAAACCGGCGCGGCAAACGTCGCCGGCACGCGCGGCGTCGGCGGCGAGGATAACGCGGTCTTCGATCTGATGCGGGACGTTCTGCACGGCGGCGAACTCGCCAGCCAGGTCTCCCGAGGAGTTCCGCGAGCCGTCATCTCCCAGCAATGGGCCACCGCCAACCTGATCTTCGGCGTCGATCGGCCGCAACCCAAATAAAGCAGCCGGGGGTGTGCCCAAATATCCGGGAAATAAGCATCGGCCGGAGGACCGGCTGGCTCAATTTCGAAAATGAGCCGGCCGGTCCTCCGGCCGGTCTTCGGCTCCCGAGACTTTGGGCGCCCCCGCAACCGCACACTTCTTGCTCATCCTTGCAATACCATCGGGCGACGATAAGCTATCGGAAAATTCGAGGGATTTTGAGCTTTGACGTATGGATGAGAATTCCGATTCCACGCTGGAGGTCACAGGTTCGCGCCCTGTATTGCCCATTGATTCCGGCCGACGATTACATCTCCCTTGATCGGGTCCGCATGGTTTACGAAAACCGGTGCGTATTTGATTCGCTCTCCTGCGGGTTTCCGCCCGGTCGCATCTCCGTCGTCCTCGGCGGCAGCGGTTCAGGCAAAAGCACGATCCTTCGCCTCATCGGCGGGCTCGTCCGGCCCCAAGCTGGAGCGGTAATCGTCCATCGGCAGGATGTCGGCCGACTTTCGCACCGCGGGTTGAATCTGCTCCGCCGCAAGCTGGGGATGGTGTTTCAGGGCGGGGCACTGCTGGATTCGTATTCCGTTTTTGATAACGTCGCCCTGCCGCTGCGCGAGCAGCGCCGGCAAAGCGAGCGGGAAATCGCGGGCGCGGTGCACGACATCCTGAACGCGGTGGGCGTCAGCGATGCCGACGGCTTGCTCCCGGGCGAGCTTTCCGGTGGAATGCTGCGCCGGGTGGCGCTGGCGCGCGCGATTATCCGTAAGCCGGACGTCCTGCTATGCGATGAACCGTTTTCGGGGCTGGATCCGATCTCCATTCGACGCCTGGAAACGCTGCTGGTGCAGATCAACCGGCAGTTTGGAATGACCTTGATCGTGGTGTCGCATGATATTCCCTCCACGATGCGAATGGCGGACCATGTTCTGCTGCTTCTGGGAGCGCGGGTATGGGAAGGTTCGCCGGCGGAAATGCGGAGGAGTGACGACACCGAGGCGGCGGAATTTTTCCGCGACGGGCTGGAGCGCCTGCAACCGCAAGGGAAGGCTTGATGGCCAATCCTGTTTCACACGTCGGCTACAAGGCGGTCCGGTTCGTGCAGGGACTGGGGAGCCTCGCGGCGTTTACTGCCGACATTGCCCGATCGGCGCTGACGCCGCCGGTGCGATTTGCGGCTTTCGCCCGCGAGCTTTACAAGCTGGGTGTGCGGTCGCTGCTCATCATTTGCGTCTGCGGCCTGGCCGTCGGCATGGTGCTGGGATTGCAGGGGCATCACACGCTGGTGCGCTTCGGGGCGCAGCGCTCGCTCGGGGCGGTGGTCGGGCTGAGCCTCATCCGCGAATTGGGACCGGTGCTCACGGCGCTGCTCGTGGCGGGCCGGGCCGGCTCGGCGACGGCCGCGGAGATCGGCGCCATGGTGGTCACGGAACAACTCAATGGCTTGCGGATGCTGTCGATTGATCCGGTCAGCCTGGTGATCAAGCCCAAGGCGGCGGCGATGCTGGTCGTGACGCCGCTGCTGACGGCGCTGTTCATCGCCTGCGGGCTGTACGGTGGATACCTGGTGGGCGTCGGCCTCTTGGCGGGCGATCCGGGCAGCTACATGTCGAGCCTGCGGTCGGCGGTAAATTTTCACAACGATATCGAGTGTTGCATGCTCAAGAGCGCGGTCTTTGGCCTGCTGCTGGGATTGATCGCGACGTATCGCGGTTACACCAGCGCTCCGACTGCCGAAGGCGTGAGCGCGGCCACCACCGCCAGCGTCGTCATCAGTTCGGTCACCGTGCTCTTGACCGATTACGTTATCACTGCACTATGGGGAATTTGAATCATGGATCGTTCTCCTTTGCGGGACTTTTTCGTCGGGCTGTTTGTTCTGGCGGGCATCGCCGCCATCGCCTACCTGTCGATCAGCATCGGCGGTTTCAGTTGGCACGGCCCCACCGGGCTGAAGCTGTCGGCCGCGTTTGACGAAACGGGCGAATTGGCCGTCCGCGCGCCCGTCGTCATTGCCGGAGTGCGCGTGGGAGAAGTCGCCACGATCGCACTGCAGGATGATTTCCGCGCCCGGGTGGAGATGGACCTCGATCCAACGCTCAAGCTGCCGACCGATACGTCCGCGTCCATCGTCACCGCCGGCGTGCTCGGCGATCGGTACATTGAATTGCAGCCGGGCGGCGATGAAAAGCTCCTCAAATCGGGCGATCGCATCGCATTCACCGAATCAGCGATCGTGCTCGAACGCTTGATCGGCCAGTTGCTTTACGGAACAACCAAAGGGAAGGCTGCCGACCACGGTACCGGCGCCGCCACGACTGCACCGGTGCAGACGCCGTAGCCGGCGGCGACAGGAGAAAGGATGGAAAAGAGCATGCACGCAACGGCGATTAAGGTGGTGCTGGCGATGCTGGCCTGCACTATCAGCGGCGTTTCGGCGGTGCGCGCGGCCGATCAGAATGACGCGCCCTCCCCGCCGACGGCGCGCCAGGTGATGGATCAAGTCACCCACGACGTACTGGCGATCCTGCGCGATCACAACTTGTCCGTCGACGAGAAGCGCGAGAAGGTCAAGCAGATCGCCTACCAAAACATGAATTTCGACGTGATGGCGCGATTGAGCCTCGGTCGATACTGGCGCGGTCTGACCGACGCCCAGCGAACGCAGTACCAGCAGGAATTCAAGCAGCTCGTCACCAACACCTACGGCGCCACGACCGACAGCTACACGGATGAGGACGTCAAAGTCGTCGGCGACCGGCTGGAACAGGACGGCGATTGCACCGTGCTGACCCGCATCACCGGCACCAAGGACGACAAACCGGACCAGGAAGTGGCGAAGGTGGATTACCGGCTCCGCACCCAGGACAAACAGTGGAAGGTGATTGACTTCACCATCGACGGCGTCAGTCTCGTGGCGAATTTCCGTTCGCAATTCCAGGAAGTCATGGCCAACGGCGGCATCGACCAGTTGCTCAAGCTGTTGCGCGATAAGAATGCCGCCCACGAAAAGAATGCCGCCAATGGAAAGTGACCTTCATCCCCCAAATCAGGCGAGGAAGGATTCGACGTTCATTCCAACCAAGTGGCGGATGGCGGCGATCGTGTTTACCGCCGTGGCCGTGAGCGTCTGCGGCGGATGCGCCTCCGGGCCGCACAATGCCGATCCATTTGAGAAGACCAATCGGCTCATTTACAGGTTCAACGACGCTCTGGACCGCGTGGCGCTCAAGCCGATGGCGGACGTGTACGTCAAAGTGATCCCCAAGCCCATTCGCACCGGCATCGGCAATGGATTCGACAACCTGATCTACTTCAACGTCGTCTGCAACGATTTTCTGCAGGCGAAATGGGGCCAGGGCCTCGGCGATTTCGGGCGCATGGCCGCCGACAGCACCATCGGCATCGGCGGCATATTTGACGTGGCGAGCCATTGGGGTCTGCCCGCACACGAGAATGACTTGGGGATCACCTTGGGCAAATGGGGCGCAGGGCCGGGGCCGTACCTGGTCTTGCCGCTGCTTGGGCCCTCTACTGTGCGTGACGCGCCGGGGATTGCGATGAAGTATGCGGCCAACCCCACAACCTGGTTGTATCTGCCGATCCAGATATCCATTCCGCTCTACGTCGTCAATATCGTTGACCTGCGATCGCGCTTCGACAGCGTGGTGCGCTTCCGCAACGCCGCCTCGATCGATCCGTACTTATTCACGCGCAACGCCTATTTGCAATTCCGCGAGGCGCAGATTCACGAAGGCCAGTCCGCGACCGGGCAGAGTTTTTACGACGAAGACTCCGATGCCTCGCCTGCCGCCACGCGACCGGCGTCCGGACATGGGGAATGATTCGTTGGGCTGAAGCAGTGCCGCTCAAGGCATACGATCCAGCACTTGCTTTGCGCGCTCGGCATCGGCGGCGGTATCAAACGCCAGATACATAATCAGTTCGTCGCGGATGCCGCTCGCGACGACGCCGGCGAGATTGATGCCTTGCGCACTGATCGCCCGAATGATGAGGTATCCCTTCCCTGGCTCGTCCGGACAGGAAACGCGCAAGTGCACCTGGCCGCTGCGCTCAAATCCCAATTGCTTGGCGGCGCGGATCTGCGACTCGCTGGTCAGCGGAGCGAGGAACGTCACGCCCTGATCCGGGTTCTGGTGCGATCGGCGGGCATCGAGGATCTCCAGATCGGCGCCGGCCTTGGCCAGACCTTCGAGCTTTTCCAATAGTCCGCCTGGCCGATTCGGAACCGGCGCCGACCAAACATCAACAACCTTTGTGCTCAACATGGTTTACTCTCTCTTCCGGTGCGATTTAGAATAATCCGGGGTAACTTCCGCGGCGTCGAATTCCGAGCGCCAGCGCGCGACCCACTCCAGAATCGTCCGGACCGCTTCGGATACAATGGAAGGCATCGCGGATGAAATTGGCGGCCCCATCCTGGCGTCCTGAATGGTCGCGACAATCAGACGAACGTTAGGCGGCAGCCAACCCAGCGCTTCAGCCATCGCCAGTTGAGCCGACAGCCCCAGCCCATGCGTGGAGGTCGCGCGCTCGCAAAGCAACAAGGGCCGGGCATCGGAACGATAGTCCAGATCAAGCAGCCGCCCGGGCATCACGCCGGGAACCATCGCCGCATCGACCACCAGGAGCGCGCGACGATCTTCAAGGCAATGCAACAGATCGGCCGGATTGAGGGCCAAATCCACAATCTCCAGTTCCGGACGCGCAGTGTGCGCCAGGCGTTGTGCCACCAGTGGGCCGAAGGCGTCATCCGACGCATCCGGATTTCCGCACGCCGCCATCAAAATGGGTCGTATTTCACCCATTGTCGCTCCGGATTTCCCGCTAGCGGCCCACCGATTGGACCTGGCAACGAGAGAACTTGAGAAAGTGCACCGAGCAGGAAATGCACGGGTCATAGTTGCGGATCAGGTGTTCGCAGCGCAGCGCCGCCTCTTCGTCACCGAGCGCTGCAAGCGAAGGGGCAAGAGCGCGCAAATCCTGTTCGATCGAGGACTGATTTTGAGACGTTGGCGGCACGATCCTCGCCGCCAGCACGATTCCTTCGTCGCTGATGCGATAGTGATGCCAGCAGATGCCGCGGGGGGCTTCGGTTCCATGACCGCCCCCCCCGGCACGGGGACTGATCGCGATGGCGCTGCGTGCCGGCGGCGCATAATGCGCCAGGATGTCGTGGGCCACGGCCAAAGCATGAACCGTCTCCAGCGCCCGAGCCGGTAGCGACAGAAAGTTGTTATTCCACGGCAATTCCTTCCGCACGGCGCGGCAAACGCCCGGGAGCAATTCGGCGGCGCGCGGATGGAGTTTCCCATGGTTCAGGTTCAGCCGCGCCAGCGGGCCAACGACATAGGGTCCTCGTCCTTTGATCGCCGCGTGCAGGGCCGTGGAATGCTCGACTTGTTTTTCCTCGATCGCGTTGCCGAATTCCTCCTGATCGACGTCCAAGCCCTTGTTCGATTGGATGCGCCCCAGGTTCATTGGATACTCGTCCTCGGGGCATAGCGCGACGAATTCGTAGTCTCGTTCCAGTTGCGGGTACGTCAGTTTCTCGGCCAGAAAAATGGTGAGTTCCGCCATGTCTTCCGCAGCCTGCTTCAGTCGCGGCACGAGAGCGGCGGCAGCTTCGGGCACCGGCGCGCGATAAAAGCCGCCGACGCATATTCCCACCGGATGCACCGCCCGGCCCCCTACCAATGCCACGATGTCGTTGCCGAGTTTCTTGAGACTCAACGCCCGTTTGACGATCGGGCCGTGATCGGCGGTCATCGAAATCACCGATTCGTAGCCCAAAAAATCCGGGAGATGAAGCATGAACATGTGCAGAACGTGGCTTTCAATCCACTCGCCGCAGTAAGCGAGGTTGCGCAGCGCTCGAATGGGCGGATCGACGTCGTCAAACACGCCCAGCGCCCGCTCCATGGCGTGGCATGCGCCCATCTGGTAGGCGACGGGGCAGATGCCGCAGATTCGGGCGGCGATGTCGGGAACTTCCC
This sequence comes from Tepidisphaeraceae bacterium, assembly GCA_050014015.1. Taxonomy (GTDB): domain Bacteria; phylum Planctomycetota; class Phycisphaerae; order Tepidisphaerales; family Tepidisphaeraceae; genus PALSA-1353. Next base: position 24,734 of record JBEKEC010000015.1, on the reverse strand, counting down.
TGAAATCCCGCCCGCGCAGCAGCGCCTCGAAAAAGCGAGGGGGCTCATAAATGTCCAGTCGCGCCTGGACGCACTGGTCGTTCTCCATTTCCAGGCGCAGCGCGCCTTCTCCCTCGACGCGCGCCAGCGCCCCGACCGCAATCGAGCGCACGTGCGGCTTATCCTCGTTGGTCTTCGAGTTGCTCGATTTGCTCATAACGGTCACCCATTTGCTTGAACGGCTCAAGATATCCGTTGAAAGATCGGAACCGGCGCTTGATGTCGCCGGGAGACAGGCCCAGCGCCTCAAATTGGCGCGCCATCGCCGGCATGTTGGGTTGCTCCATCGGGCCGAAACAGCCATAGCAACCCCGGTTGCAGCCTGGACAAAGCGCCCCGCATCCCACCTGCGTAACGGGACCCAGGCATGGCTGGCCGGCGGAGACCATCACGCACGGGTAGCCGCGCTGCTTGCACTCCACGCACAACGAATGGGTCGGGATGTTGGGCTTTCGCCCCACCAGCAGCGCGGAAATCAATTCCAGCAGATGCTCGGGATTCACCGGACAGCCCCGCAGTTCGTAGTCGACGAAAACGTGGGATGCAATCGGGGTCGCGGTCTCCAGCGAGTGGATGTATTGCGGCGAGGGGTAGACGGTCGAGACATAATCGGCGAGATTGGCCCAGTTGCGGAGCGCCTGGATTCCGCCGGACGTTGCGCACGCTCCGATGGCGACGAGAAACTTGCAGTCCCTCCGCGCCTGGCGAATGCGGTTCTCCTCCTCGGGCGTCGAGATGGAACCCTCCACCAGTCCCAGGTCATAGGGCGGCGGCAGCACGCGCCGCCGCGCTTCCAGAAAATATGCCACTTCCACCGCCGACACGATCGCCAGCAGATGTTCCTCCAGATTCAGCAGCGAGAGCTGGCAACCGTCGCAGGACGAGAATTTGTATACGGCCAGCCGCGGAATTACGTTCGGCGGCGGCGGCGTGATCGAGGGAGCCGGCATGTCACACCTCCTCCTTGGCAAAAACGTGCGCGATATCGGCGAAACAAAAGACCGGCCCATCGACGCAGACGAACTTGGAATCGTACTGGCAATGACCGCATCGCCCGAACCCGCAGTTCATATTCCGCTCAAGGCTCACGTACACCTGCGGGGCCGGCACGTGCAGTTGCAGAAAATTCCACGCCGCCACCCGGTTGAGGATTCGCGGCCCGCAAACCAGCACGATCGTCCGCTCGCCGGTCACCTTGACGCGCTGCAGAAGCTTCGTGACCACACCGACCGGCCCGGCCCAACCCGACGTGGCATTGTCCACCGTGACCAGGACGTCGAGCGCGCCGCCCGTCTCCCACGCTTGCAGCTCGTCGGCGAACAATCGGTCCTCCGGGAAACGGCATCCGTAGAACAACACCACGCGTCCGCAGCGCTTGCGGTGTTGCAGCAGCCAATAGAGCACCGGTCGCAGAGGCGCAAGCCCGATGCCTCCGGCCATGATCACCACGTCGTGCCCTTCCAGCCGTTCCATGGGCCAGCCCTTGCCGTATGGACCGCGAAGGCCCACGATGTCTCCGACTTTCATCCGCCCCATGGCTCGCGTGACCATCCCCACCAATCGAATCGTATGCCCCATTTGTTGTGACTGCGCCGGATCGGAGGAGATGGAGATGGCCGCTTCTCCCACGTGCGGCACGTACACCATGTTGAACTGCCCCGGCGCAAAGCGGTAACCCCAGCGCAGCCGCTCGTCCGTGAACTCCAACGTGAACGTTTTAGTGTTGAAGTTTTCGTCTTTGATGGAAACAATTCGCGCGGGGATTGGAATCCAGGCGGATCCTCCGTCGCCCGCCGCCGGCCACCCAACGCTCTGCGCGGTCTGGCTCATGATCGTTCCTCCCTGGTTGCGGCCGCGGTTTCCTTTGGCGGCTGTGATGTCTGGATATGCCGGGCTTCGGCCGTGATGTCGATCCCCACCGGACACCAGGTGATGCACCTCCCGCACCCCACGCACCCCGAGCACCCAAACTGATCGAACCACGTGCAGAGCTTGTGCCTGAACCAATGCCGATACCGCCCGCGAATCGTGTTACGCACCGGGCCGGCGGTGGTGTAGCTGAATTGATGCGTGAAGCACGATTCCCAATGGCGCGTGCGCGTCATCGTGGCCTGCGCCAGCGTCGAAGAATCCGTCACGGTCGAACAGAAGCACGTGGGGCACACCATCGTGCAGTTCCCGCAGGAGAGGCATCGCTTGGCAACGTCATCCCACTGTGCGTGCTCGAGCGAGCGGCTCAGCAAGTCCTTCAGCCCGACCGTGTTCAGATGCCGGCCCATGTGCTCTCTGGCTCGCGCCAATTTCAGCTCGGCCAATTCGAGTTCCGCTGGCGATGCGGGGCGCGACGGCAGCGCTTGCAGCAGCTTGGCGCCCTGCGTGGAACCCACCGTCACCACGAACCCCCCGCGCAATTCCGTCATCGCCAGATCGAAGCCCTCCCGGGCTTGCGGACCTGTGTCCATCGAGTCGCAGAAGCAGGTGCCGGACGGGCGCGTGCAGTTGATGGCGATCGTCATCATCTGCCGCCGCGCCTCCGTGTAGAACGTTTCCGTCCGAGACTTTGATCCCGCCTCATGATCGTTGGAAAAAACTCGATCCTGCACGCGCATCGCCGCAAGGTCACACGGCCGCACGCCAATGAACGCCAGCTTCGGCGCACGTGGCGGTTCGGCATCATTCACGAATCCGTCGCCCTCAAAATGAATCTGACAGAGCCTCTGCACGGGGGGAAACAGGTGACGCTTGGGACCATCCGCACCGACGACGTATTGGAAATAAAGCTCGGGCTCCCCTTCCGCCAACCGATACGAACCGCCATCCTGCTGGTCGATCAGTCCTTGAGCGATTTCCCCCGCCCAGGTGATCGGAGCGTATGAAATGACCCCGTCGCGAACCGTCGGGGCGATCACGGTGAAATCCTGCTTGCGCAGCAGACTCACCAAATCACCCAACGCGGCATGCGGCAGAAACCACGTCGCCGCCCGCAACCCAGGCATCGGCATAACGGTCTCCTTCACGGCGTCAGGGTTCGACATCGAGGCTTCCCGATGCCCTTTGTCTCAATGCTCAACGCTATAATTCGGCGAAGCAACCGTGAATGGGTGGATTCTCCTATTCCTGACTAGGCAAAAGCCCGCATCCCCTCGGAGTCTTCGCGGCGGTTTCGTAACCACGACCCCGAATAGGTATGCCCAAAGATCCCGGCAATAAGAATCGGCCGGAGGACCGGCCGGCTCACTTTCGAAATTGAGCCAGCCGGTCCTCCGGCCGTTCTTACGACAGCGTTCGCGTTCTTTGGGTTTTAAGCCTAAAGCACATCGCCCGCTATTTTCCCATTCTCAGCGAGAGCAGCTTTGCGTGTGTTTTCCTCATCGCGGCCGTCAGTTCCGGGTACGGTCGGTCGGTGACGTCAACTACGCCGATGTTATAGTTTTCGCCGTCAAAGCGGCCTGAAACCGGCTCGTCAATCCATTGAAACCAGTGTGTGCCGATCACGTTGGGGCTGGATGCCGCGCTCTCGACGTAGGCGCTGTACATCGCCGCGCGCTGCTCTTCTGAAACGGCCTGGACCAATCCGGCGGCCATTCCGCGTCCTGGGACTCCAACGTGAAATTCGCCGATGAGAATAGGACGGCCGGTCAATTCATAATAGCGCTGCAATCGGCGAGGACTTGGGACGGCCTCGTAGATATTGTGGCTGTCGACATCAAACAGCCGCGCCAGACTCACGACCGCATCGGGTGGATTGCCGCCGAAACGGATTCCCAAATTGAGATGATTGGGGTCGTGTCTTTTCATGGCGGCGACGATGACGGTCAGATACCGCTCAAAGGCGTGGAGGGTAAAGTCCCGGCGGCTCTGGGCGGTATCGCCGTGATCTTTCAGCCAGGATTTCAGCTCGCGCTGAATTCCGGTTCGGGGGCCGGCCAGAATCTGATCTGCCAATTGGGTTTCCTGTCCGGGCCAGGGCGGTTCGTTGCCGATGAAATAGCCGAGCAGATACGGATCATCCTTGTGAGCATCGCAGGTGCGCGCCGCGGCACTGTCCACGCGCTGCTCGAAATCGTCGGCATAAACATCGGGCATTCCCAGCACGGCCGGGCCGGTCTGCCAATTGCGCGCCGTCAGGACATAGGGTTGGCGGGGCTCGGCGGCCTGCAACTGGGGATTGGGGCCATAGAACGTGTTGATTCCCCAATCCGCCATTCGGCGGGCCGTGAGGGTTGCCCACTTTTCCTGCCAATTGTCCGTTCCGTAGCGGCGAATGAGATTCCACGTGTAAAACGACGCGAAACCCTCCATTGATCGGCGGGTTGTGGGGGCGCGCTGGGCGATGACCGCGAATAATTCCTTCGGCGGCATGGCCTCGAAAATGGCTTCGCGCCCGGCCACCTTAGTGGGCATCGCTATGCCGATCCCGTTTACGCCGTTCGAAAAAAAGTAATGCCCTTTCGGATCGACAAACCACCAGCGCCCGTCGATCTGTTCGACCCTGAAAAAACCAGTGGCCTTCGCCTGGGTGCTTGCGAATCCGCCGTATTCATCCCGGTCCGGCAGCGGGTCTTTGCCCAGCGAAGCTTCTTCATCAGCCCAGGCGGCTTTAAGATCGTCTAACGAATGTGCCTTGCCCGGCCAATCGGCGGGAATCCACTGGCCAAATTCGTCCACCAAAACTTTCGGATCGAGCACGGCATCCCCCGGCGACTGGGTGGCCAACCGAATTGACCGAATATCCAGCGTCACGTTCCCCACCGGATTGTGGATCGTGAACACGATGGCGCTCACGTCCTTCAGCGGCTGATACCCCCCGCCGTCGATGTTGATCCAATACGAACCCGCCAACTTGTTATAAAGAGAGGCCAGGTCATACCCCTCGGAAGGCTGCGCATAAAAATATTTCAACGGAATCGTCGCTCGAACCAGCGCCCCGGCGAATGCGTGCATGTTTTTGTGGATGATACGGTCGGGCATTTTCAGGCCAAGCTCAAACCGCTGGGGGGAGGAACATTTGAATTCCATCACGAGAAACTCATAGCCGGACCAGTCGGATGGCAATGCCGGTTCGAGGTCCTTCAACTCGATGGTTTTAGAAACGGTTCCCTTGCCGCTTAAGTCGATTTGAATTGGCGCGGCCGATGCGGCGCCCTGCCATATCCACAAAAGCGCGGTGGCCAATATCGTCGTATGAGTTGTCAATTGGGTCTGCATGGTGTCTCACCTTCCGGGGTTTACCATAACCTGGGGAAACTGTTGCAGCATTCCAACCTGTCCCACAATTCGTTCAATGTCGGCGATTTCCGATGGACACGATGCTGTCAAATTTTCGATTCCCGTTGCGGTGACAACGATGCAGTCTTCAACGCGTACGTACAATTCCTCCTCGGGTATGACCAGTTCAGGATCGACGGCAAAGACTAATCCCGGTTCCATGGCGCGATCCGCCCATTGAGCCGCTTCGTGCACGGCCATTCCAACGCCATGTGACAGGGGGCGTTTGCTCGCCAGCAGTTTCAAAGCGCCGGCCTTGTAGTTCGGCTTTGACCAATCCCATCGCTCGACGATCGGCCGCATTTTCTCGGCCGCCTCGGCAAGCACCTCGTCTTTCGTGCGCCCCGGGCGAATGAGAGAAAGAAGCGTCTTGTGGTGTTCCAGCACGAAGCCGTAGAGTTCCCGCTGCCGGGCGGAAAACTTGCCGCTGACCGGCCACATTCGCCCTATGTCCGACGTGTAGTTATTGAAATCGGGTGCGTAATCAAACAGGACCCAATCACCGTTCCGGAGTTGGGTATTGTTTCGCCAGTAGTGCATCATCCAGATGTTTCCGCCCGTTGCGATGATGGGGCGGTAACCCGCGCCCTGGGCGCCGTTGATTTGGAAAAGGTAGTCGGCCCCGGCGCCAAGCTGAAATTCGTAAACGCCGGGGCGCGTTGACTTCATGGACTCTTCGCACGCCAGCGCCGACAGCCGGCTGGATTTGCGGATCACCTCGATTTCCGCCGGGCTTTTGATCAGCCGCTGGCGATGAATCAACGGCGACAGATCGCGAAATTCCGCGGCCGGCGACAACTGCGCGAGCCGCAGCATGAGTTGCAGCTCGCGCGAACCGCGCCCATCGAGCGGATCCTCATGGATGGCTTTCAGGTAATGGCGAAGGGTATCCTGGCATTGGCGATAGCCTTCCCCCGGCGATCGGATGAGCCAGGTGAGCGGCAAATCTTTGAGATCGCCGGTCAATTGGGAAATCGGCCGGACTTGCTCGATGGCCGTTTTCGCCCCGACGAATCCGGCATCTTCAACTGACAGGCAGGGTCCGTCGGTTTTCTCCCGCTGCTCGTCGCGAGGCGGAAGGTAGAGCGTGCTGATGCCTTTGGCCGCATCCATCAGGAGATAGGCGTGCGGCACTTCCACCCCGGTGAGATAGTAGAAATCGTTGGTTTGACGGAACGGATCGAACCCCTGAACTTCGGTGGCGGCCGCCACGACGGCGATGCCCCCGCCCATGAGACGCATCAGCCGGGTTCGACGGTCGGCCAATTCATCGGCGGAAAAATCCTTTTGACAGCCGAGCGACGATTCTCGATCCGCGACGTTTTTCATGGCCTTGTCCGATTATCCAATTACCGCGTTCATTGTGAATGCCGCGGCTGCGCGTCCAACAGATTACGCACAAAGAATTCCTCTTTTCGCCGGCTTCCGTAGGATCCGTCGCCGCCGTGGCCGGCGCCGGGAACCACCAGCAGTTCGAACGTCTTGTTTGCCTTGACCAGCGCGTTGACCACCTGCATGGTCGTGGCGGGATCGACGTTGTGATCCAATTCGCATCCGATCAGCAGCAGTTTGCCCTGGAGCTTGGCGGCATTGTTCACGCCGGATTGTTCCGCGTATTCCGGTCCCACGGGCCAACCCATCCAAAGTTCGCTCCACCAGATTTTGTCCATGCGGTTATCGTAGCATCCACAGTCGGCGACGGCGGCCTTGTAGAAATCCCCGTAGGCTTCCAGAGCGCGCAGCGCGTCTTGTCCACCGGCGGACGTTCCGAAGATGCCCACCCGGGTGATGTCCATCCAGGGGAATTTTGCCGCGGCGGCTTTCATCCACAGAATTCGGTCCGGGAACCCGCCGTCGCCGAGGTTTTTCCAACACACATCGTGAAAGGCCTTGGATCGGTTCGAGGTCCCCATGCCGTCCGCCTGCACGACAACGAATCCCAGGTCGGTGTAGGAGCGGTCGCGGGGACGGCTCGAAAACGCGATGGGCGTAAACGAATCCTGGGGGCCGGCATAAACGTCTTCGATGACCGGATATTTCTTTTGCGGATCCCAGTTGGCCGGACGGTAAATGACGCCGAATATGTCGGTCGTTCCATCTCGCCCTTTGGCCGAGAATCTGATGGGAGCTTGCCAATTTGATGCCTTCAACTCGGTAATGTCGGCGGTTTCGAGGCTGCATACGAGTGTCCCATCGCTGGCTCGGCGAAGCTCGCTCACCGGCGGGACATCAATCTGGGAATAGGTGTCGATGAAATACTGACGGTCCGGCGAAAACTTGATTGAATGCGTTCCGTTGCCTTGGGTCAGCAGGACCAATCCGGTTCCATCAAAGTTGATCCGGCAATAGTGCACGTAATAGGGATTCTGATCCGGGTAAATTCCGCCGGCGTGGAACCAAACCTGCCGCTTTTGCCTGTCCACCAGATCCACGCCGCGCACCACCCATGGCCCTCGGGTGATCTGGTTTTTCACCTGGCCCGTTAGCGCATCGTACAAGTAAAGGTGGTTCCACCCATCGCGCTCGGACATCCAAATGATTTCGTGCGTGTCGTCCAGGTAATCGGCATACTGTTTGTCCGCGTAATCGATGAATGTTTTGCTTCGTTCATCGACGATTGCCGTGGGCTGACCGTCCTTCGCGTTTACCGAGATGATCCGTTCGTTCTGATAACCGCGCTGAACGTAGAGGAATGTAAACCGCGAGGAATCGGGGCTCCATCGCACGTCGCTGATATCCCATGGCGTCGAATAGAGCGATGCGTCAATAGGAATTTCCCGCCGAGCCTCCACGTCGAACAGATGCGGAATTTGCGTGGGGATTGGATCGCCCGCTTTGAGATAGGGATAAGAAAGCAATTTGGGCTGCACCTGATCGGCGGGTGAAGATTCCACCAGATAAACCAGACGCTCCGGCACCCGATGCGTGCGAATGGCGACGACGTGCCGGGAATCGGGCGACCAGAAAACCTCCGCTCTGTCCGGCGGTTCTTCCCGCCTGGTGTACTGCATTTCGACGCCTCGCTCGCGGCTGACATCGGCGTGATAGGTATCGTCGGCGGAGCCTTCGTGGCTCATTGGCGTTTCTTTTTTCGTCGCGCGATCGCGCAGCCAGAGGTTGTTGTCCCGGACAAACGCTTCCCATTTCCCATCGGGAGAATAGCGGGAACGGTCTGTTGCCGGAGGTGGCGGTCGTCGGCGTGGCCGAACTTCTGAAGTAATGATCGCGTCAGCGGGATCATTTCCAGCTTCGTAGACGCCGAGCAATCGACCGGTGGGTTCGGTGGCAATCCAGACGTGTCCGACATAAGTATCGAGAAGCCGGCTCTTGCCCGCCGCCACTACGCCGTAGGAAACGCGCGAGCCGCCCGGATCGATCCAGAAAAGCTGTGCGTCAACCGATGTTTGATTGATGAAGGTTATGCTGGTTGGCTGAGTTGAATTTGCCGATGGATGCGGCTGAAGATCGGGCGCCAGTGATGTTGGCGCGCCTTTACCGGCCGCGTCCGTAATCCCGTATGACGCCAAGTCCAAGGTCCAGGCCCGGTCCGTGCCGTTTAGTCGAACGGTTTTCCCATCATCGGAAAACTCGATGGAGTTGATCGGCAAATTTAGTGCGGTGTACGGCTTACCCGTTATCCGGGATAATTCGGCGGCGGCGCGCGCGTGGTCGAACGCCGGCAGGCGAGTTCCCGACTCGGCGTTCACTCGCACAAACTCCTGCTCGCGGCCGGGCAGTTCGTTGCGATACCAAAAGTCCTCGCTGGCGCCGAACCAATGCGCCTCAACGTGATCGCGATACACTCGGGGGAACCTCTGCGCGAAAACCGGGCCGCTCACCAGGATGTATCCAAGCGCAAGGAAGCTCAACTTCCAGAAGTATTTCATTGGACCCGAGATTCTCGACATCATCGGTCCTCTAGGCAAGCCAAAGAATTTCCCCCTCCCCATGTACTCAGGGGGAGGGTTGGGGTGGGGGTCGAAAGTCTTGAGAAAATCGCCTCCGGCTGGGACGATCTCACCGATTTGTCCGCGTCTTCGACCGGGTAGCCGCCATGTCCGAGCAAAAAATCGGCGACGTACAAAAGTCCTACGACCTTGTGGCCCAAGAGTATGTTCGCCGCATTTATGACGAATTGCGATACAAGCCGCTGGACCGGCAGCTTTTGGATCAATTCGCCGCCGACGTCCGTGGCAAGGGGCTGGCCTGCGATCTCGGCTGCGGACCGGGCCAGGTCGCCCGATATCTTCACGATTGCGGAATCGAAGTCTGCGGCGTCGACCTGTCCGCCGCCATGATCGAGCAGGGCCGCCGGCTCAATCCCGGCATCGAATTCCATCAGCAGAACATGCTGGCGATGACCCTGCCGGACGATTCCTGGGCCGGCATCGCCGCGTTTTACGCCATCGTAAATTTCCCGCCCGGCGACCTTCCAACCGTCTCGCGCGAAATGTTCCGCCTCCTCAAGCACGGCGGCCTCCTCCTGCTCAGCTTTCACATCGGCGATTCGATGACCCATTTAGACGAGTGGTGGGAAACGAAGGTCTGCGTGGATTTCTATTATTTCACGGTGGAACAGGTGACCGCCTCCTTGCGATCCGCCGGGTTTCAAATCGAGCGGTTGATCGAACGCGATCCCTATCCGGACGTCGAATACCAGAGCCGGCGCGCGTACGTCTTTGCGCGCAAGCCGGCCCGCCGCGACGATTCGCCGGCATCAAATCAAACTTTGGTATAGTTCAATCAGAATTTGCTTGCCTTCTGAAGCCGGTTCTTTGAGAATTGAATCCTCCTTTGGATGCCGGGGAGAAAAGCGTGCCCAGGAAAATGAATCGCCGTCGCTCCGCTCGACAACGAGCTCTGTTGCGCAATTGCGCTCTGGCCGCCGGACTCGGTGTTGCTTTTGATGCCCCGGCGCCCGGCCTGACCATAAATCTGTCTTATGACTCAAGCGTCACCAGTCTTACGGATGCCAACTCCGTGGAAGACGCAACCAGCTACGCCGCCCAGCAGATCGAGAATCTCTTCAGCGACAACATCACCATCAACATTAACGTTGTCGCATCATCCGATCCGAGTTTCGTCGGCGAAAGCAGCGCCTCGAGCTCTGGCGGCTTTTCGTATGCCACTGTCCGCAGCCACCTGATCGCCAGCGCCAATAGCTCCTTCCAGACGGCCGCCTTCGCGACCTTGCCTGCTTCTCCCGATCCAACCGGCGGGGGCAATTTTCTTCTCTCCACCTCGCAACAGAAAGCCCTCGGTCTCATCGCCGCCAACGCGCCGGGAATTGACGGTGTTTTCACCTTCAGCACCACGGCCGCAACCTACTCCTTCGATCCCAACAATCGCGCCGTAGCCGGGGAACGCGATTTCATCGGCCTGGCCGAACACGAAATCACCGAGGACATGGGCCGATTCGAGGGACTCTCTCCGACGTCTTACGCCGCTTACGATCTTTTCCGCTACACGGCCCCCAGCGTGCGAAGCCTCAACAAGAGCGACACAGGCGTCTATTTCTCCGTCGACGGCGGCGCCACCGATCTCCTGGACTACAACTCCAACCCTCTCGGCGACCTCCAGGACTGGGCCGGCGAGAGCGACGATTCCTTCAATGCCTTCTCTCCAACCGGCGTGGAAAATGACTTCTCCCCCGTTGACGTCGCCGCCTTGGACGTGATCGGGTTCCATGCCGTCACCACCCAGATCGTCATTCGCGCCGCAAGCGGCAACTGGAGCGCGGCGGGCAGTTGGAATCCCGGCATCGTGCCGGCGGCGGGCGATGCCGTTTACCTCGCGTTCAGCGACGGCGTGAATCGAAACATCACCTACGACTACACCGGCCCGGCGGCCACACTTTATTCCCTTTCCATCGACCTCACCAACGCGACCGGCGCCGCGACGACCCAGTTCTCCATGTCGGCCAACAACCTGACGGTCAGCGCCTTCGAGCAAGTGGGTAACAGAGGAGTCGCAACCTTCAACCAAAGCGGCGGAAACAACACGATCAACGGCCAAGTCGGCCTCGGCCTAGGCGAGCAGAGCGGTTCGACCGGCATGTACCTGCTTGGCGGCACGGGCTCGCTCTCCGTCACGGCTGGAAACGAACTGGTGGGCGTCTCCGGCACGGGAATCTTCAACCAGAGCGGAGGCAGCAACACGGTTGTTGGCGGTTTGGACCTCGGCTACCAGACCGGCGGTTCCGGCGCCTATACCCTCAGCGGCACCGGCGCCCTCTCGGTGACGGCTGCCGCCGGCGCCGCCGGTGAAACCATCGGCTACAACGGCAGCGGAACCTTCACGCAGACCGGCGGCACCAACACGGCCACCGGCGTTTTCTACCTCGGCTACCAGACCGGCAGTTCCGGCACGTATACGCTCAGCAGCACCGGCTCTCTCTCCAACACCGGCAATGAATACGTGGGCTACAACGGTATAGGAAACTTCAACCAATCCGGCGGTACAAACACAATTGCCGGCGGTAACTCCCTCCTCATCGGCCAGAATTCTGGTTCGACCGGGAATTACGCGCTGAGCGCTTCCGGGTCAGTCTCGGATAGCGGTAGCGGCATCGGCGGTGAATACGTCGGCTATAACAGCACCGGCGCCTTCACGCAGACCGGCGGCACCAACACGATTTCCGGTGCTTTCTCCCTGCTCATTGGTATGTTTACCGGATCGAACGGAACCTACGCACTGGGCGGCGCCGGCACGCTCTCGGTCGGCGGCGGTGAATACGTCGGCTACGAAAGCACGGGAACCTTCAACCAGAGCGGCGGCACAAACACCCTCACGAGCGGCAGCTCACTCCTTGTCGGCGGGTTTAGCGGCTCGAACGGGACATACGCACTGAGCGGCGCCGGCACACTCTCGGACAATGGCGGTGAATATGTCGGCTACAGCAGCCTAGGAACTTTCAACCAGACCGGTGGCACAAACACAATCACTGGCGGCAACTCTCTTTTCATCGCTGCGTTTAGCGGCTCGACCGGGACCTATACGCTTGGCGGCGGAGCCGCCACCGTCACCGGCAACGCGTACGTCGGCGGCTCCGGCTCCTCCACCGGCGGCACGGGAACGTTAACCGTCAATTCGGGCCAACTGAAAATCACCGGCACGTTGGAAATTTACAGTGGCGGGACGGCAAACTTCAATGGCGGAACGAGCACCATCGGCGGTCTGTTAATCAACAATGGTGGCATCGTCAATGTCAACGGCTCATTGGTCATTGACTATGGCAGCGGCTCTGATCCCATTTCCACCATCGCCGGCTATATCAAATCCGGCTATAACGGTGGCCACTGGAACGGCCCCGGCATCATTTCCACCGCGGCACAAACCAAGACCAATGGCCTGTCTTACGGCGTCGGCTATGCCGACGGCAAAGATGGCAAGGTCTCCGGCCTATCCTCCGGCCAAATCGAAGTGAAGTACACGCTTCTCGGCGACGCCAATCTGGACGGCCTGGTCAACGCCGCCGACTTCACCATCCTGGCGGCGAACTTCAACCAGCCGGTCACCGGCTGGGATCAGGGCGACTTCAACTACGACGGCCTGGTCAACGCCGCCGACTTCACCGACCTAGCCGCCAACTTCAACCAGAGTGCCAGCGGCCCTGGCGTGTCGGCCGGCGACGTCGCGGCGCTCGACGCATTTGCCGTAGCGAATGGATTGCCATTGCCGACCTTCGCTAATGTTCCGGAGCCGGCATCAAGGGGATTGCTGGCCCTGGCTGGACTCGGCATCCTCAATCGAAGGCGTCGACGACTATCGCGACAGTCCGATCCGAGAACTTCATGTACCGCCGGCACGACATCGATCCGCAACGATATCTGACTCAACTGCTTGCGAACCTGCCGGCCACGCCGATGAGCTAGATCGCGCAATGGCTCCCGGATCGGTGGCGAACGCGAGACGTAATTCATTCAAGATAACCCACTTTGTGTATCGCGCCCGTGGCAACCGCCGATCCGGGGAATACAGTGCCCCGGAATCGCGAGCGCGCTTAATTGGCCGATCTTGCGGATTTCTAGATAGCGTTGCTGCGAACTCTTGCTAGATTGAGGAAACGACCATCCGAGGCAAATCCGAGGCATCATTGGGAGGGGCCCGGTGGATGGTGTGGCCCAAGGGAGGCAGTACCATTCGCTGGCCGCGATAGCTTTCGCGTTCGCTGCCTGGACGACGGCCGCGAAGGCCCAAGACCACTGGATTGACGGCAGCCGCGACTGCAAATCGTGCGGACAACTTTTCCAAGTCAATAGGAGAGAAGAGATGATTTCGTCAAACCTGCCGAAACGTAGCCAATCGCATTTGCTCCTGGCAGCCGCGGCGGGGGTGAATTTGATCCCTGCAATCGCGGGCGCCCAGATCACATTTATGAACACGTTCGTGGGGGGAAGTCAAGGCACGGGCAACACGCAACTCAACCAACCCTTCGACGTGGCGGTCGGCCCCACGGGTGCCGTCTACGTGGCAGATTCCAACAACCAGCGAATCCAGGTCTTCAATTCCTCCGGGGTCTATCAAAGTACGATCGGCACTACGGGCAGCTCCGGCTCCAGCAATACGCAGTTTTCCTTACCCAGCGGCGTGGGGGTCGGCCCCACGGGTACCATCTACGTCGCGGATTACAACAACGAGCGAATCCAGGTCTTCAATTCCTCCGGGGTCTATCAAAGCACGATCGGCACCACGGGCAGTTACGGCTCCAGCAATACGCAGTTCCAGGAGCCCAACGGCGTGGCGGTCGGCCCCACGGGTACCGTCTACGTCGCGGATACCGACAACCAGCGAATCCAGGTCTTCAATTCCTCTGGGGTCTATCAAAGCACGATCGGCACCACGGGCAGCTCCGGCCCCAGCAACACGCAGTTTTCCTTTCCCACCGGCGTGGGGGTCGGCCCCACGGGTACCCTCTACGTCGCGGATTACAACAACCAGCGAATCCAGGTCTTCAATTCTTCAGGCACCTATCAAAGCACGATCGGCACTACGGGGAGCTCCGGCTCCAGCAATACGCAGTTCGACAATCCTTTCGACGTGGCGATCGGCCCCACGGGTACCGTCTACGTCGCGGATGCCGAAAACGATCGAATCCAAGTCTTCAATTCCTCCGGGGTCTATCAAAGCACGATCGGCACCACGGGCAGCATCGGCTCCAGCAATACGCAATTCGACTATCCCGAAGGCGTGGCGGTCGCGCCGTCGGGAATGGTCTACGTGGCCGACACATTCAATAACCGTATCCAAGTTTTCTTCGACCCCAGTTCCTGGACCAGCGGCACGGACAGCTTCACTGACCCCACCGTCGGCCCGACGTCCATCAGCTTGGGGGTCAGCGGCGTCGCTCTGAACATCGCCACGTCAATGGCCCTGGTCGTCGGCAATACCACGACGATCAACTCCGGTTCTGTCGTTCAGCTCAACGGCGGTTCGATTACCACGACCTCGTTGGTTCTAAACGGCGTACTAAATTACGCGACCGGAACGCACTCGCTGGGCACGATTACCGTGAATTCCGGAGGAGGCATTGCGGGGAATGCGTTCATCCTGAACTCCGGGGAGAGTTTGGACATTTTGACCGGCGGCGGCGCCGCATCCAGTGCCCTGACCATTGCCAACGGCGCTTTCATGGCCTTGGGCGGCGGGAGCATTTCCGCGCCGGTGGTCACCATCGCGGGGCAATTCAACTATCAGATCGGAACGATCTCCAGCAGCAACATCACGGTTGCCTCCAGCGGGGTTATCTTGCAGACAGGCGTTAGCAGTAATCTTACCGTACCGGTCTTGAATATCGGCGGGTTGTACGAATATCTGCAGGGAACGTTCAACCCGGCCACGGTGGCTATTCAGGCGGGAGGCGATCTTTACCTTGGAAACACCTCGCGGTCGATCAACGGCCTGATTCAGATGTTGCCGGGCAGTTCCATTACCGCGGGCTCGGGCCAGGCATTCACCAACTCCGCAACTGGACAAATTATCGGCGCCGGCACGATCACAGCGGGCATCAACAATTCCGGGACGATCCAGCCCAGCGGCGGGGTGTTGACGTGTACGGGGGCGGTGTTCAACAGCGGCACGATCCTTGTCCCCACCGGCGCGGATGGGCTGTTCGAAAACTTCAGTACCGGAAGTTCGGGGATTATCGCGCTGAGCGGAGGCACGTTCAGCAATAATGGCCAAACCCTCAACAACACGGGCCAGATCACCGGCTCGGGCATCATCGAAACAGGCGGGCTTACCAATAGTTCCACCCTGGCCTTATCGGGAGAATCAAGCGTTTTCGGCTCGGTGACCAACAACTCCGGCGGGCTCGTTCATCTCTCCGGCACCGGCTTCAATGTGTTTTACGGAGCCGTTAGCAACAGCGGGACTCTTACCGTCGACGCCGGCGCCAGCGGCACCATCTACGGCGCTTACACCGGCTCCGGCAAGATCGTGGATAATGGCTCTCTCTACCTCAATGCCAATTCCGTTGCCGGACCCATCTCCGGCAACGGCAATCTGACGATCGGCAGCACCTCTTCCGGTCCGGCGGTGGTTCAACTTGCCGAAAACACGGGCCTCAGCACGCTGGCGTCGCTGAGCCTGAATAGCGGTTCGACGCTGGACATCACCAACAATCTGATCACCATTAAATACGGCAGCGGAGCCGATCCGATCACGACCATCGCCGGCTACATCAAATCCGGCTACAACGGCGGCAACTGGAACGGCCCGGGCATCATCTCCTCGGCGGCACAAACGAAGACCAATGGCCTGTCCTACGGTATCGGCTATGCCGACGGGGCTGACGGTGTGGTCGCCGGCCTGTCCTCCGGCCAAATCGAAGTGATGTACACCCTGCTGGGCGACGCCAATTTGGACGGCCTGGTCAACGCCGCCGACTTCACCATCCTGGCCGCCAACTTCAACCAGCCGGTCACCGGCTGGGACCAGGGCGATTTCAACTACGATGGCCTGGTCAACGCCGCCGACTTCACCGACCTGGCCGCCAACTTCAACCAAAGCGCCAGCGGCGCGGCCGTGTCGACCGGCGACATCGCCGCGTTGGACGCCTTCGCCGCCGCCAACGGCATCAGCTTGGCAAATGTCCCCGAACCGGCGAGCGCCGGAATGATCGTGATGGCGGGATTGGGAATTCTGCGCCGCCGGCGCAGATAAGGCGGAGCATTTCGCTTTGCTCCATGCTTCCGGTAAACTCATCCCACCAAGCACAACCGCTTATGCTCAAATACAATATTCGAACGCGTGTAATTTTCACCTTTCTCTCGCTCACGTTGATGGGTTCCGCCGCGTCGGCGGTTCCGACGCCGCTGGTCGGCGATACGCCGACGCCGGTCGAAAAAATTCGCGTGGACAACCCACGGGTTCTGCCTCTGACCGGAACGTGGGGATTCCAACTGACGCGCGGCCGGGAGACGATCGCCGGATTTCAGCGGGGCGATCACTTCTCCGGCTCCGCCGACGCCTCCAGCGAGGAGGCGGACCACGATCCGCAGGAACCGCTTCTCGACTCGGATAGCCGCTGGTGCGCCGCCGACGGATCATTTCCCCAATGGTGGTCGGTCGACCTGGGCGCGGCGCATTCGCTGCATCGCATCAACATTCGCTGGGAATCGGATGACGCCCCCTATCAATTCAAGATCGAAGGCAGCACCGATCGGAAGACCTGGTCGATGCTTGCCGATCGTTCCGCCGGCCAAAGCGGCGGCGGCGATATTGCCCTCCCGGCCACGCAAGTTAGATGGATGCGGATCACCGTCCTGGGCACGTCGGGCCAGAATCAGTGGTGGGCCAGCATCCGCCGAGTACACATCTTCCTTAAGAACGGCAATGTAGAAACGGAATGGGCGGCCCCCCCGGCAACGCGGCTCAAGGCCGCCGATTTGGACGCCTTCGCCCGGCCCGATTTTAATGACGCCGGTTGGTCAACCCTCCCCGTCCCCGGTAACTGGGAGATGGAGGGATTCTCCCGGCCCACGTACGGCGGCCCCGACTCCACCGTCGGCTTATACCGTCGATGGATTGACGTGCCGCCATCCTTCGCGGGCCGGCGGATCATTTGGCACTTCGACGGCGTCAACAACGGCGCGGAGATTTTTATCAACGGCGCCCGCGTCGGCTACCACGAAAGCGGGTTCACCGCCTTCGACATCGACGTGACCGATGCGATCAAGCCGGGCCAGAGAAATCTGCTCGCTCTGCGCGTAGCCAAGACGACGCCCACCGCCGTCCTGGACAAGGGAGACTTCTGGGACCTGGGCGGGATCAACCGCGAAACCTACCTGGCCGCCGTGCCGCCAACTCATGTGAGCGACGTCACCGTCGTCACCGATCTGGACCGGGACTACCGCGACGCGATTTTGAACCTGGCCGTGCAATTGACCGGCAGCCCGAATGCCGCGGTAAAGGTGACCGGGTCGCTCTTCGATTTCGCGGGCGAACCGGTGCCGAATGTCAATTTTTCTCTCGGCACGAACCTGGATGCCAAGGGCAACGCGACGCTTCATATCACGGCGCCGGTCGTCTCGCCCAAGCTCTGGTCGGCCGAGAAGCCCAACCTCTATTACGTCGTGCTCGCCCTGGATGCCAACGGCGCGGCGGTTGAACACGTCCAGGAGCGGTTTGGCTTCCGCAAGATTGAAATCCGAAACGGCGTCGTGCTCTGGAACGGCGTACCGATCAAATGCACCGGAACCTGCCGGCATGAGGAATGGGCCGCGTTCGGTCATGCCCTGACCGAAGATTGCTGGCAAACCGACGTCAAATTGATGAAGGCCGCCAACATCAACGCCGTCCGCACCAGCCATTACAACCATGCGGCGCGCTTCCTGGAGCTGTGCGAGGAGAAGGGGTTTTACGTGCTGGATGAAGTGCCCGGTTGCTGGTGGGACGTCCATAATCCCGCGTACAAAGACGCTTTCCTCCAGCGCTCCAGCGAAACCCTGGCCCGCGATAAGAATCGCCCTTGCGTCCTCGCCTGGAGCATGGGCAACGAGAGCGGCTACGGCCCCGACAATCTTGCGGGGTTTGAATTCATGAAGGCCCACGACCCCACGCGCCCGGCGTTTATCTCCCAGTGCGGACCCTGGAACAATCGCCAGCTTGACTTTGCCGACTACCACTACCCTTCCATTGCGACAGTCAGGCGCATTGCGACCGAAAGAGACCGCCAGACCATCCCAGCCATCTTCACGGAACAGCCTCACATCTTCTACATCACGGAAGCGGAAGATTACGATTACGGCATTGACGATTTCTGGGGAAACGCGCTCGTGGCCAACTGGAACGTCGTGTGGAAGACGGACTCCATCGTCGGGTCGTTCATCTGGGAATGGCAGGATCAGGGAATCGCCGACAAAAATCCCGACCGGGGCGCCGGCCTGCGAAACAATAACAACAAGGGAATCGTCGATGGCTATCGCAACCCCAAGCCGGAATATTGGCAGGCCAAGATGGCCTACAGCCCGGTGACGACGTCCGCGCGCGAAATTGATCCCGCCGGCGGAAGCTACGCCGTGCCGCTGGAAAACCGATACTCGTTCACCGATTTGTCCGAGCTGACCTGCAAATGGCAGGCGCTCGGCGGGGAAAGAGAATTGGCCTCGGGCGAAACGCATATCGCCTGTCCGCCGCGCTCTTCCGTCAGCGCGGCGTTTCCCGCGACGGCGGGCATGGACACGTTACGGATCGAATTCATTCACCCCGACGGCCGCAGCATTTACGCCGCCCGGCTCCGCGTGAAGGGATTCCAACCTCCCGCGCCGCCCTCGCTGGCCGCGGGCAGCCCCGTCACTTTCCAGGAGAAGGATCACCATCTTCAAATCACCACGGCAGCCTCGCTTCTGGTCCTCGACGAGCAGACAGGCGCGATTCAATCCTGGGGACCCGCGGACCATCCGGTTCTGGTGGGCGGCCCCGTTCTCAATCTCGGCGAAGCCCGTGTCACCCACGGCGAACATGACGCCAGGGATTTCATCGCCAGTCGCCAGCCGCCGCTGCTGAAAGACGCCGTCGTTTCGACCAAGTCCAGCGGCGATTCCGTTGAAGTCTCCGTCACGAGCAACGTGTTGATGGCCGGTGATTCTCAGCCGCGCGGCCAGTTCACCTACACTCTGCTAGTTCATCCCGACGCTCAGGCGGACCTGGCATGGAGCTTGAAATGGACCGCGCGACGAGCCAATGCCTGGGAACTCGGCATCAAGCTTCCGCTTTCTTCGGCGCTGGATCGGATGACCTGGTCGCGCCAAGGTCTCTGGACGGAGTATCCTCCGGGCTACATCGGACAGGCCGATGGCTCGGTCAAGGCCGATGACGTCTCCTTCGCCTGCACCAAGCGCGATGCCCGCTGGGTTTCGATGACGGGCTCCGGCGTTTTCGGCCTCGCCGCGCTTGCCGGCGATCAGCCTCTGCACGTCCGGGCGCATCACGGCAAAGATCAAACCGTGTTGTTCCTCAGTTCCTTCATTTCACCCCCCTATGATTTCAGCACCAGTCTGCTGTCTTCTGATGAGATCCACCTGCTTCCCGGCCGGACTTTCACTGGCGGATGCCGCCTCCGTTTGACATCTGGCCAAACAATTAATTGACGCTCACCGCCTCTTTCCCCCTCCCCATGTACTCAGGGGGAGGGCTGGGGTGGGGGTCGAACGTCGATTGTCAGACCAAACCCCCTACCGCCGCCAACCCTCGCGTTGACTCGCCGATGACTCGGCGATAGAAGCATGTTCTGTCCGTTCGTGGAGGCTACGTGAAATCCATCGCTCTTTGGCCTTTGGCCGCGTGCCTGATGTCGCTGCTCATGCCATCCGCCGGCGCACGTGGCCAAACCGATCAGAAACTGAATCTATCCATTTTCTACGCCGGCCATCCTGGTTCAGCCCGCGAAGCGGACTTTCTTCAATTCTTAAACTCCCACTTCACGCATGTCGACAGCGGCGACCTGGCCAAGTTCGACGGCTCGCAAGCCGCCAAGGGCGACGTGGTGCTTTTGGATTACGACGGCGAAGCCATCGACGTGATGCAGCATGGCCCGCGCCCCGCCCTGCCCGGCAATTATTCCCGCCCCACCGTAACCATCGGCGTGGTCGGAGGCCTCATCTGCAATCAGTTGCGGCTCAAAACCGGTTACATGTGAAACTGCATGAGCGATGCGGCTCAGGGTGAGCCGTCCCAGCACGAAGTATTCCGCACACCGTTCAAGGTCCAGCCCAAGTTGGAGAAATGGCCCACGCCGGACCAGCAACGTGAATATCCCGGCGGCAAAGACCTGCCGGATCAGTTGACCGTTTGGCGCGTCCAGAATTCGGGCAAGGACTATGGTTCGGTGGTGTCGATGGGATATGGCTTCGGCGACTCGCCGGACGCCGAAATCCTCACCGTCGGCTACGCCCCGGGCAAGCCGCCCGGCTCGGCAGGCGTCAGCCGCCACGGCAACTTCCTCCAATGGGGATTCTCCTCCCCCCCGGCCCAGATGACCGACGCGGGCAAGGCCTTCTTCCTCAACTGCATCGTTTACGTTCACAAGTTCGACGGCAAGAGGCCATTGATCCACGTGCAATCTTCGGATCGGACTTATGCCGTGTACCTGATCGGAATAATGGACCGGTTTAACGATCCGCAGTTCGGCGCCCGCATCGTCGGGTCCGACCTGGCCAAGCAGTACGCCGACAAGGCCAAGGACTTGGCCGCGTTGTATCTCCAGCAGATCGAATTGGTTTACTGCGATGGCCAGGGCCAGTTCATCATCGACAAGCAGTTGCAGGATTTGGGCATCACGTCAAACCGCAAGGTCGAGATGCTGGACAAACTCGTGAATTTGCTGGGCCAACCGCCGTACGCCGACGCTGCCCAACAGGCGTTGCAGCGATACACCGGCCTCTCGCTGAACACGCCCCAGCGATGGCAGCAATGGCTGACCGCCAACCGCCCACGCCTATTCTTCAGCGATGTCGGCGGCTACAAATTCTTCGTAATCCCCGAAGGATATCTGGTCGCACCCTCTTTCCGTTAGCCCCCGGCTTTGCCGGGGTTTGAGCGAAAATGGATCGGCCTTTTCGCTCAACATGGGTTGCGCTGCGCTCATCACGGAAAACCCCGGCAAAGCCGGGGGCTAACGGGAAAAAGCTGCTCCGGTCGTTAAACGGTATTGCGGCTAACCTCATTGTTGACTTCCCCTGCCCCCCGCGTGAAACTTATTGCATCGTCGACGTCTATAAGTAAGGAGGCGTCGCATGTCCAAATGGGCTTTGATCTGTGCCTTGGCGGCAGGCCTGGGGATATTGGCGGCGGGTGCGACCCTCCAAATGGCCGATCCGACGCCGCGCGGGCCGTATCACCTGGATTTCACGGCTTACCTCTACCATGGCAAGGTCACGATCGATCCGGGCTCGATCCGCCTGCTGGGCAAGAATGGCGGAGAATGCGTCGGGTGGCAATACGACAGGACGTTCGAGCCGCAGGTGGTCATGTCGATCGGCGGCAAACAAATTTCTCTGGAGCGAATGAAGTTTGCGTGAGGGGGGGGCCGACCTTGCCCGTACTCCGGCGGAGTACCCCAAGAGCTTCTGACTGATAAATCCGGCGGCGCCAGGGTTACGATTGTCGCCGCCATTAACGGGTTCGGCACTGTAAGCGGCCAGGCCAACTTGGCGCGGTGATTGGCCGCGCGCATTGCCGCAAGAAAGTCGCGGAAGATTTGAGACCAATGGAGGCAACTGGTGATTAAGACTTTGCCTGTCGTGATTTTTCTGGCGGCTGTGGCGTTTATGTGGCGAGCGGCGATGGCGGACGCGCCGACGACCGCGCCGGCGGCATCGGCGGGTGAATCGCTCACCACACGGCCGGCTCAGCCAGTTCCCGCCCCGCTTGAGGGGAAAGGCCGCTCAATCATCGGGCGCGTTGTGAAGCCCGAGAGCGCCAAGCCCGCCTGGGAATGTCGAGGCTATCTTGCGGGCCAGCGCACGACGTCCCCACCCCCCGCCGAGCTATTGGCCGCCGGCAAGAGATTGCGGCAGACCATGGCCGACCCAAAAATATCGCCCCAACTGAAGCAAGCGTGGATGAGCCAGTGGCTGAGCACCTCCGATGGACAGGCGTACCAGACCGCACTAAATGCTTACGAGCAGAGCACGAACCAGACCAGTCAGCCGCTGATGCTCTCCATTGCCGCCGACGGCTCCTTCCGCACCGACGACGTGCGGCCGGGCAAATACCAATTGACAATCTACCAGGTGCAAACTCCCGATGCCGGTGGCTCGGCCCAGATTTACGCCATGATCCAGCGTGAGGTCACGGTATCCGGCCCCAGCGATGATCCGATGGATCTTGGCCAACTTAAGCTTGCCCTATCCAACCCCCCGGCCGGCGCGGCCGAAGCCCCGGCGATTTCCTTTGACGCGAAAACGCTGGATGGAAAAACTTTCAAATTGGCCGATCATCGCGGCGCATTCGTGCTCGTGGATTTGTGGGCGACCTGGACCCCACTGAGCGACACGCGCCTGGCCGCTCTCAATGACGTCTTCGCGGCGTTCGGGCAGGACAAGAAATTCGTCATGATCGGCCTTGGCGCCGGCGACTCGGTGCAAGCCGTAACGCAGTTCGTCCAACAGCACGCGATGCCGTGGATGCAGGCCAGCCTGGACGAACCGACGGCCCAGTCGGTTGCCGAAATGTTGGGCGGGCATTCGCTGCCGGCGGTGGTCCTGATCGGCCCCGATGGCAAGGTGATCGCAACGGGTCTGCGCGGCCCGGGGATCAGGACCGCGGTGCAGGAAGCGTTGAATGCTCCGTGAAAACCAGACAATGCGTAACGGCTCAAGCCGTACGAAAGGATGGTGTCTTATGCAAGGGACTGTTCGATGGACTGCCCGAGCCATGTTGCTCGTGCTGGCGGGCGCCTTGGCGGCGCGTGCCGGCCCGCCAGGCGAAAGCGTCTCGGCGCCTCTCAAATCCGTGCCGTTGGACTCCGGCGCCGCCGTGGTCTCCAAGTCCGATGTCGCCGTCGCTAAACCCCAGATTGCCGATGATTTCCTCGTACCCAGGCTGGAAGTGCAGTTCAACCCCGTGGTCAAGGAATATGGCCTGACAATCGCCGGGCAAAAGGTGGTGATTGTCTCGACGGACGATGGCTTCATCGTCAAAGGCGATAGCGGCCAAACCCTCTTGCATAAAAACGGCGTCGGACTTGCCACCATCGCCCTGCCCATCCCCAGCGCACAGAAATATTTCCTGGCCTTCCCCTACGGGTATAGTTCCCCGGAATGCGGGTTTCTGATGGTGCGCGGCGGCGGGACCGTCCAATGCCAGATCGACGGCCAGACCGTCATGTTTTATGACGACAACCTCGATGGCCGCTACACTCTGGCGGACGATTCCTTCCGCGTCGCCTGCGCCGATACCCCCATCGACGTCTTTGCCCCGCTGTCCGAGTTCTTTTCCACCGGCCGGTCGATTTACCAGATCGACAGCCTCGCCGAAGATGGCACGGCGCTGCAGTATTCCTCTTACCATGGCGCCGTAGGCAAGCTGTCCGTCGTCAGCCCCTCCTCCGATTGGGCCATGGTGGTGGCCCTGGCCAACAGCAACGGGCAGATGAATTTGGTGAGCGAAGCCGGCGGCTCATCCTCCGATTCCATGGTGGTGATCCCCGGCCAATACAAGCTGCTCTATGGCGGTGTGTTTTCCAAGAAAACCGGCGCTTTGGTTGCTCTGGTGGCGCCGGGTTCGCTCCCGGCGGTGGAGGTTGCGACCGACCAGACCCAGACCGTCCAATTGGGCGGCTCACTCCATCTGGAGTTCACCGTCAATACGCCGGTGGCCGACCAAATCGGCATCCAACCGACCTCAATCCACGTGAAAGGAAAGGCCGGCGAGGAATATACCGCCGTTAATTTCGATCGATCCAAACCTCCGGAGGTTTTCATCTCGCGCGGCGGCGCCAAGGTGTCGCTGGGCAAGATGACATTTACGTGAGGGGGTCTTTGCCCGTACTCCGGCGGAGTACCAAAGATTGAAGGCAATGGCCAAGCGAAGATCACCATCTCGGCGACGCTGCAAGGGCTTGGCCCCATCGAGGGCGAAGCGGCTTACACGCCGTGATGACCCACCCAGGGACGCCCCCGGCACGGAGAAACTTACGAGTTTCCCCGTGCCTTTTTTGTTGGGCATCTTTGAAAACACTTCACCGCGAAGACGCGAAGGACGCACAGCGCAGCCTTCGGCCGCAACCAAAAAAGACCACCGCGAAGGCGCGAAGAGCGCGAAGTTTCGCGAAGTAGAAGAATTGGATATCGCTGGAGTTACGCATCGCCGCGCAAAAATCTTGTCGAAAAAACAAGATTTGAGGAGATATCAACGAAGTTGCGCGAAGGAATACAAATCTGACTTCGCGCAACTTCGCGTCCTTCGCGCCTTCGCGGTAATCT
>JBEKEC010000014.1:0-82706 GCA_050014015.1 Tepidisphaeraceae bacterium | reverse complement strand
GCGATCGGTTTTGGGCCGATCGTCGTGTTCGCATGACTCCTCGCTGCGCTCGTCGTCACGCGAACACGACGAGGCATAGTAGAACGTCTCTTGGTATTCTTGAACATACAAGACGCGAAGGAGCGAAGGGACGCGAAGAATAAATTTATGGTATTCCTTCGCGTAACTTCGCTGCTTCGCTCCATCGCGGTAAATGTTTTCACGGTAAATGTCTTCACGGTAATCCATCTTTTGAACTTGCATCACTTCCCCGCCGCTTCTTCGGCGACGCGATGATAGTGCTCGGCGAATCGCCGCGCCCAGTTCAGCCGTTGGCGGGCCTTCCATACGTCCGGATCCTGCGATGGGTCGGCGGCGATCCTCCGGCCCTGGTCAATTTCATGGGTCACATCCGCTCGGCTGACGGGAATGTCCGAAAGCTCGGCGAGCAATTGAGCCCGGCGGGTTGGATCGGGAACGAGGAGGATTCGCCGGCAGGCGTCCTGAAGATCGTCGCGCACGTCGATCCACGCGGCGGCCCAGATTTGCGGGAGTTCCGAAAAGGTCCCCAGCCATTCCGCACGCTGATTGAATCCGCTGGCGCTTTCGAAATAGTTCAAATCATCGGCCCAACCGGCGCGATCGGCATAAACGCTGCGGCGAATGGGCGAGCGGCGCAGCGCCAGCACGCGCGGGCCGCCGGGCTGGCCGGGTTTGAGAATCCACAACCTTTGCCCCTGGGGGCTGAGAAGAAATTCGATGAAATGATTGGCCAGCGTCAGTTGCCGGCCATGGGTGCCGTAGAGAATGGCGATGGGGTCGGGGGTGATGGCGGTGGCGGCGCGCGGGGCGATGAACGTTTCCCGATCCGCGCCGACGGTCTGCTCGGTCACGCGGCCGTAGAAGTCGATCGCCATCCCCGCCGCCGCGTCGCCCCCGGCAACGTCGTTGGGCGGCTGCGCCGATGAATCGCTGAAGTATCGCGCATTCGCCGCGATCAGGACGAGTTCGCGCATCCCGCGCTTCCATCCCTCATCCAGGGCGGCCTGATATTGCGGGGTGGATTTCAGTTGCGCCGGCGGCTTGCCTGCGTTGGCGGGACGAGAGAGGAATTCCGTTTCGGCGTCGGCCATGGCGCGCTGAATGACGATCATGTACGCCACGCCGGCCGACCCGCTGTGCGTGGGATCGGCCAGGGACAGGCTGGCGAAAAGCCGGGGGTCGGTAAGGTCGCTCCACGTGCGCGGGGGAGAAAGGTTCAGCGCGCGATACAGGTCGGGGTTGTAGATGATCCCGAAACTGCTCAGGCAAACGCCCACCCATTTCGGGGGCAGCAAGCGGCCGGATTTGTCCCTCTCCTGGTCGTACAGCTTCACCCCCGCCAGCGCGGGCTGCGGAAAGACCTCGGCCAGCAACCGAGCATCCAAATCCTGCGGATGCAGAATTCCCAGCGGTTTCAGCTTGGAATTGAATTCGTAATCCCCGCCGCCCCAGACCATGTCGATGCCGGTGTCCACCTGATCTTCCGGTGGAAGCGCTCCGCCGTGGGTATCGCGGATGGCGCGATAGATGGTGTCGAGTTGGCGGCGAATATCGGTGGTGCCGCCCGGCGTGCGAAACTCCAGTTCGACCGGCTGGCCGTATTTCTGCCTGTGCCAGTCCGCGAACGCCCAGCGGAATTCATTGCGGATTTCCTGGCCGTGCGGCGTGATGATCACCAGCCGCAGCCCGCTCGACTCGCCCCCGCCAACGGAGGTGTGCTTCATCGCGTGCACCGCCAGCGGAGCAACCAGCAATACGACAAACAACAGGATGAGTCCGTATCGGCGCATCAAAGACTATTCCGGAAGTACCACGCAATCCGCCGCGTCGATCTCGAGCACCACGTCGCCGGACGCCTGAAGCATCGGCCCAGAGCAGCTTGCCTTCAGCCGATGACCGTTGATTTGGACCCAATGCTCCGAAACCTCGCCGAGGAAAATCGTTTCAATCACCTTTCCGGCCAGATGATTTGCCGCGGGAGATCGGGCGGCGGCGAGGCTCAAAATGCGGATTCGCTCCGGACGAATGCTCACCACAACGGACTGGCGGCCCTTGGCCGCGTGGCCCGCGGCGTGAATCGTCCCCACTTCCGTGCCCACGCTCACGCCGTCGGAAAGAACTTCCTCGATGGTTCCATTCAGAAGATTCGTCTGACCGACGAAATCGGCGACGAAAGCGATTTTCGGATGGAAATAAAGCTCGGCCGGCGAGCCGATCTGAACGATCCGGCCGTCTTTCAGCAACACGATTCGATCGGCGATCGACAGCGCCTCTTTCTGATCGTGGGTGACGTAGATCGTGGTGTATCCGGCGGATTTGCAAATCCGGCGGATTTCTCCGCGCATTTCAAGGCGCAGCTTGGCGTCGAGATTTGAAAGCGGCTCGTCGAGGAGCAGACATTTGGGCGCCACGACCAGCGCGCGGGCCAGCGCCGCGCGCTGCTGCTGTCCGCCGGACAGGGCGTTGGGCTTTCGGTCGGCGTAGGCTTCGAGCTGCACCAGGCGCAGCGCCTCCGCGACGCGGGCCGACTGCCCATCCGATGGGCCGCCCCGCACGCTCAGCCCAAACCCCACGTTTTGCCGCACCGTCATGTGCGGCCACAGGGCGTAGTTCTGAAAACACATCACGGCGTTTCGCTGTTCCGTGCCCAGGCGGGTCACGTCGCTGTCGTCGAACAGGATGCTTCCGCCGCTCGGCTCGAGCAATCCGGCGATGATCCGCAAAAGAGTGCTCTTGCCGCATCCGCTGGGACCGAGCAGAAACAGCAGCTCGCCCGGTGCGATCTGAAGATTGACGTCCTCCAGCGCAACCGTCGAGCCGAAACGCTTGCCGATGTGACGCAGCTCAATCGAGGTCATGGCCGGTGGAGGATTGTAATCGAGAATTTTGCGGATAAGGTAAAGGTTTGTGGGATTTATTCCGTCCTGGGTGTGCGTGACTTGTCACAAAGAATTTCCCCCTCCCCATGTACTCAGGGGGAGGGTTGGGGTGGGGGTCGAATGTCGATCGGCCCACGAAACCCCCACCCTAGCCCTCCCCCTGAGTACATGGGGAGGGGAAGAAGACGGCTTGCAGAATGTGTCATGGACCCTTACGTCATGAAAACCTGGATCGTCCTGTTTGCGATTGGACTGGCGATTTTCGCCGCCGCCGCGGCCCCCGCCGCGCCGGCGACGGCGCCGGATGACCCGCCCGCCCCGGCGGCCCTGGCGCCGACGTACCTCTCCATCGGCAAAGAATTGCGTTTACGCCTGGCGATGATTCGCCGCACCCTGGACGATCTGTCCCTCGACCCCGCGTGCAGGCGACAGGCCAACCAGATCCTCGATTCCGCCTCGGGCGAGTTGGAACGGCTCATGCGCGACGTTCAGGCCGGCCGCATGCCCGCCGCAAAAACCATCGTCGCCATCCCCCAAAACCTGCGCGATGCCCGCGACCGGCTTTTGACCCTGATCGGTCCGCGGCAGAGCGAGTTGCTTGAAGAAAAGCTCCGCTCGCTGCGTGGCGAAGCCCGCAGCCAACTCGGCCTGCTTCGCCAGGCGCTGGCCGAGTTGAATCTCCCGCGGGAGGTGAGGCGCGCCTGCGACCCGATTATCCGCGAGGCCGAATCCGCAGTGGAAAAGCTTCCCGACATGGACGTTGACGGCAATCGCTACGCCGCCGCCCGCCAGACCATGAACGATCTCTTCGTCAAAGCGCACGATGAATTGGCCAAGGTTCTGACCGCGGCGGAGCAACTTCAACTTGGCCCGCATTTCTCCGAGCTGGCGGCCAAGCCGCCGGCTACCCAGCCTTCGCCGGGAAGCTAACATTACATTTCTTCCAGATTTTTAACGATCTGGCTGCCATTCTGAAGCTTGGAAAAATCCGGGGGAACTTCGGGCGGCAAAATCGCCGATTGTTTCGCCTGGCGATGAAACCGCCGCGCCAGCCGGAGGAAAAATGCCCCCAAAACCATCAGCGCCGCCGCGCTCAACAGGAACAGCCCGCAAACCAGAATCCCCCGGAACTTGGCCGGGGTCGGCCAGCGGCGAACGCCCTCGAAGACGCATTGGGCCGCGCCGACGACGCAGCCGACCAGGGCGATCACGCAATACGACCGCGACCGGATCGCCGCCCGCCGCAACGCCGCCATCTGACGGATGCGCGTGGAATTGAGATGATCGTCGGAGGACATGGTTGGTAAATCCGAAATCCGAAATCCGAATGACGAATCAAGCCGCTGCGCGGAAACCCCAAGCCCGAAATCCGAATGACGAATCAAATCCGAAACCAGAATGACGAAACGGTCTTCATTCGGTCATTCGGATTTCGGGCTTGATTCGTCATTCGGATTTCGGATTTCGAGTTTTACAAACCAATCGCCTTGGCCATCGTCTGCCCAATCGTCGCGGGGCTATCGGCCACTGCGATCCCCGCCGCCTTCAGCGCCGCGATCTTCGACTCCGCCGTGCCTTCGCCGCCGCTGATGATCGCGCCGGCGTGGCCCATCCGGCGCCCGGGCGGGGCCGTCCGGCCCGCGATGAAGGCCACCACCGGCTTTTTGACGTTCTGCTTGACGAACGCGGCCGCGGCTTCCTCGTCCGTCCCGCCGATCTCCCCGATCATAACGATCCCGTCCGTCTGGGCGTCCTTGGCAAACAAATCGAGAAGCTCGATGAAATTCAAACCCTTGACCGGATCGCCGCCGATGCCGACGCCCGTGGTCTGCCCGATCCCGCGCGTGCTGCATTGCCATACCGCTTCATAGGTCAGCGTGCCGCTGCGGCTGATGATCCCCACCTTCTTGCCGCTTTTGGCGTCTTTCGGCGCGGTGTGGATATAGCCCGGCATGATGCCGATCTTGCACTCCCCCGCCGTGATGATGCCGGGACAGTTCGGACCGATGAGGCGACTGTTCGGCTTGTCCTTCAAAAACGCCTTCACCCGAATCATGTCCAGCACGGGAATTCCCTCGGTGATGGCCACGATGACCGCGATCCCCGCATCGGCCGCCTCCATGATGGCATCGGCCGCGAACGGCGGCGGAACGAAAATCATCGTCGCATCCGCCCCCGTTGCTTCCACGGCCTGCCGAACCGTGTCAAACACCGGCAACCCGTTGGCATCCCTCGTCCCGCCCTTGCCGGGAGTGACCCCGCCAACCATTTTCGTGCCGTAATCCAGACATCCCTTGGTATGGAACGCCCCGGCCGAGCCGGTGATCCCCTGACAAATGACCCGTGTTTTGGAGTTGACCAGAATGCTCATGCGAAATTGTTCCTGCGAGAACGGCGGAAGAGGTTATAGCGGATAAAGTCGGTTTGCAAAAATGAGCATGCGACGGACTCCGTCTTATTGACCCGCGTTTGAACTTCCTTCTCCGGCACACCTCTGGGGCGACCTGCCTCTTCGCGTCACCCCGTCGTTGCTACTTAATCCGGGTTCGAATTCCCTCGCTCCGAAATTTCGTTCAGCTAAATGCCCGAACGATGCGGTCGGGCGCGATTTGAATCAGAGAGCGTTTACCCCATATTTCGCCGTCGGGTCAGGATCAGTGTGCGCCCCTGCTCTATTGCTCTCTGTTCGGAAAAACCGGCTTTACGATATAGTGCGGCCGCCGCCCCGTTCCCTGCCGCTACGGCGACAGACGCGTGCGCAGCGTCCGACTCGCAAAACCACTGGAGGAATTCTTTAACCATTGCAAACGCCACACCCTGACGGCGAAAATCGGAGACAACGTACAGGCTTTCGAGTCCGGCTGCCTGCTTGTCGTCCGACTGGCGGAATCCCGCTAAGAGGTAGCCGGCGGTCTGTGTGCGCACCTTGGCAATCAGGGCAAGACCATCACCGGCGAGGCGGCGATTGAGATAGAGAGCGCCTTCCGTGGACTCGATCCAGTTGTCATCGCAGTGATCGGCGTAACCCGCTTGGCGCTCCTCAAGGCACAAGGCGCGATGCAACCGCCGTATCGCCGGCGCGTCGGCGTCGTTGGCACGTGCGATTCTCAATTCAAGGATGGCCTTCATACGGCATCGGCGAAAGTTACGATCATCAATTTTACGCGTTCAACTTCTTTCTAAATAGGGTTCGACAACCCACCTGTTCGACAACCCGTATTTCTGAGCAACCAGCCGCGAAAAGTTCAACTCGCGCCTTGTCACTCCGATGCTTCAAATCCCTCCGGCACAGGCTAAACTTGGATATATGTCCAAATGCATTTTTGTCAGATTGTGAGCGGTGAGCTGCCCGCCAGTATTGTCCATCGCGACGAATTACGTACGTGCTTTATGGATACTCAGCCTGTCAACCCGGGCCACGTGCTGGTCGTACCCAATCAGCACGTGGCTCACCTTCGAGACATGCCGGAAGACGTGGGAATGCACGTATTCCGGATGGCCCAGCGCATGAGCGAAGCTCTGCGACAAACCGACCTGCGGTGTGAGGGAGTCAATCTATTCCTTGCCGACGGTGAAGCGGCTATGCAGGAAATTCCACACGTGCATCTGCACGTATTCCCGCGTTTCCGGGGCGACGGTTTCGGCCTCAAATTTGGCGACCACTACTTCAATAAGCCGGACCGAACACAACTCGACTCGGCTGCCCGAAAGCTGGCCGGGGTCTTTCGCCGCTGAAACCCCAATGTCAAGCAGGCACAGAAACGTTGTGAATGACCGCCCTTTCGACAAGAAGATTTTATCCAAAGCCAGGCGCGCGGTGGACGAGTATCGTTTCGCCTTCTGGCGTGAGGACGATCGGTACGTGGGCCAGTGCGTGGAGATGGACACTTTGGGAACCGGGGACACCGTGGAGCAGTGCATCGCCGAGGCAAGATCGCTGGCAGTCACCGCGGCCGCATTCATGCTGGAATCTGGAAAGAGACCTCCCTTGCCGCCTAGAACCCAGAAGGCGTAAAGGGGACATTCATGGTTTCTGCTTTATTCCATAATCTTGAATGTCCCCTTTATTTTAAGCCGGGACCTTGAACGTCAGGATATACCCTTTCCCGCCCCAAACCTCTTCGTAGGTCGGATCACTGACCCCGCCGGGAACCCAGTCTCGAGGAGTAAAATTCGTGGGGGCATCCTTGAAGTACGACCGCGTGAATGGACTGAGCTGATAATTCTTCTGCACCACGAGCTTTGTTTCATCCGCGATCAGAATCAGTGCTCCAGGTTTGGCGACACGGAGCATTTCCTTGACGGCCAATGCGGGCTGGTCGAAGAAATTGATGCCGCCCACGTGCAATACGATATCGAACGACCGGTCGGCCAAGGGCAGCCGCTCGGCGTTGGCTTGCACAAGCAAGCTGGTCTCTGGATAGGGACGGACTCTCCTTTTGCAGCGCCGGAGCATTCCCATGGACAGATCCAAGCCAACCAGTTCGATCCGTTCCAGGGATACTTGTTCGGCGAAAAAGGGCAGGTCCACGCCGGTTCCTATCGACGTGTATAACAGCCGATGCCCGGGTTTGAGGCAGAGCCTGACCGCCAGTTGCCGACGCAATTGGGCGAGCTTGCCGAGATAAAACAGGTCGCCCACTTTCTGGAAGACGTCATAACCATAGGACATCCAGTCATACATTCCCTGGAACTTGCGATTCTGCGGACCGAGATCGGCCGGGTCGAGCAACACAGGTATGGATTCGATAATTGGATAGCGTCGTTGGCTCGCCCTGTTGACGAGGTGATCCCCGTCAAGTTCCAGCGGCTCAAGGCCCAAAGGGTCGCGCAAGAGCGAGAGCATTCTCGAGGGAATGGTCATAGGCGGCTTGAGTCTATCACGGCAGAATCGAAAGTGCGGCCGGGCTTTGTCATGCTTTTCCCCGCCTGCTACGCTAATCCGAATGGATCGGCACGATTTGGCGATCCCGTTATCGGTTGAGTGCAGCGTCGCCGATGCGCTGGGAGTTGTTATCGACGGCGCGGCCGCGCGTGCGGGGCAGGCATGAACGTTGAATCCCCACCCTTCGATCGAAGACTTGCCCGGCTCATGTTGTGTGCCGCGGGATTGCTGTGCCTGGCGTTTGGGATTCGCATGGTGGCGGCGTGGAAGACTTATCACCACGTCGACCCCACGGCCGGCGTCTGGACCGCCGCGGCGCTGGATGCACGCGAGGGGATTCTGTACCGGCCGATCGAATCGGAGATCGGTTATGGCGGCTCGCGATACGCGCCACTGCACATCGTCCTGCAGGCGGCGCTGATGCGAATGGGAATGGGCCCGGTGGCCGGTGGATATCTGCTGGATTTGATCGGCATCCTGGGCGTGATCGGCGGCGTCTACGCGCTGCTGCGGCAACTAGAGATCGCGGCGCTGCCCGCGGCGGCGTTCGCCGGATTTGTGCTGGCGGCATACTGCTATAGCACCACCGCCGCCGGCCTGAAAGGCGATCTGCTGCCGGCGGGGCTGAACCTGTGGGGACTGGCGGCGGTTGCCGCAACGCAACGGCATAACACTAAGGAGGCGTGCAAGAACAAGGGCGCAGAAGACCCCCACCCCAACCCTCCCCCTGAGTACAGGGAGAGGGGGAAAATATTGCTCGTCGCCGCCGCGATCTGTTTCGTCCTGGCGATGGCGACGAAGCTCACAAGCATTTTCGGAATCGCCGCCGCGGCGTTGTGGCTGATTGGGCGCAAGGACTGGCGCAACGCGGTTCTGCTCGGCGCGGTTTGGTTGATCGGAATCGCCGCGGCGGCGATGGCGACGCAATGGGCCAGCGACGATCGGGCCTACGGCATTTTCAAACTCTGCGCCGCCGGCGGCGGCGGTTTGAGCCAGCTCCTCAATGGCCCGCATCGAATGGTTTCCGATGCGATTCACAACGACCGGGTATTCGTCTGTTTCTGGTTGCTGGCGGCCGGGTTGATCGTTATCGGGCGGCAATGGACGTCGTTGCCCGCGATCCTGTTCGCCGTGACGACGCTGGGCACGGCGGCGATTTACGGATCGCCGGGAACCAATTGCAATCACCTGGTCGATTTGCAGGCGGCGGCCGTGGTGGTGATCGCGACGGGCCTTTGGTCGTGCCGCGCGTGGGGCCGATATGCGGCCCTGGCCGCGACGGCGATCGTCCTGATCTGGGCCGTTGCCAGCGGGTTCAAGACGGTGAGCATCCTGCGCGAGAACCGGCGTGGCACGATGATGTCCGCCCTTGCCGATGCGGACCGCTCAAGGGCGACCGGGCCGTTGCTTTCGGAGAACCCCATCCTGCCGATCCTGCAAGGCCGGCGTCCTTACATGCTCGACTCGTTTATGTTTCGCGCGGTGCGGATGCGCGATCCGCAGATTGCCGACCGATTCTGGGATGATTTGTCGCGCCGGAATTTCCGAGCGGTGATTCTCAGCGGCCCGCCGTGGGACGCGACCCGTTCCGGAAACGCCGGAGATTTCGGGCCGGGATTCATCGACCTGTTGCAGCGGAATTACGAATTGATCGGCCACCATGGCGAGTATTGGGTCTATTTGCCCAAACAGCCCTGACGCGTGATCGAGCAGCAATTATTGTCAAACCCGCCATCGGCTTGCACCGATATGGGAGTATCATAATTCCCGA
The DNA here is from genome assembly GCA_050014015.1 of Tepidisphaeraceae bacterium. Taxonomy (GTDB): domain Bacteria; phylum Planctomycetota; class Phycisphaerae; order Tepidisphaerales; family Tepidisphaeraceae; genus PALSA-1353. The sequence continues at coordinate 73,150 of JBEKEC010000014.1, read as the reverse complement.
TGAGCTCGACAGGGGTTTCCAATCTCACCCGACCGATTCTGGCGCTGCTGTTGGCGGCGTCGGGGCTGCTCGCGACGGGCTGTGCCTTCCGGCAGGTCGTCTCCTGGCGAAACTACGGCGACGTGGAAGATGAGGGCGGAATCTGGACCGCCATCGCCCTGGATGCGAAAAACGGCATCCTCTACCGCCCGATCGTCTCCGACATCGGATACGGCGGAACGCGCTACGGGCCGCTCCACGTGGTGCTGCACGCGGGGCTGCTGAAGGCGGGGATGGCCCCGGTCGACAGCGGATTTCTGATCGGCGTGGTCACGGCTGCCGCGGCGCTTGCGGGAATCTACCAGCTCATGCGGCGGCTGAAAGTCCCCGCCTCATTCGCCATCGCATTGACCAGTTTCTTCCTGGCGGCGTTTTCCGTGCGATCGGGAATCCTGTCGATCAAGGCGGACCTGCTGGCGGCGGCGCTGGACGTGTGGGGATTGATCGCGGCGCTGCCCCTGGCCGAACGGATGCGCGACACTTGCGGCAAAGAATTTCCCCCTCCCCTTGTACTCAGGGGGAGGGCTGGGGTGGGGGCGGAGGGCTTGCCCTCCACCGTCGAATGTCGATCGGCCCACGAAACCCCCACCCTGACCCTCCCCCGGAGTACCAGGGGAGGGGAAGAAGAGGGTTTGCAGAACGTGTCACGAACCCTGGCCGAACGCCAACAAAAAGCGGAATCGCGCCGATGGCCGGCGATTTTGCTCGCCGGGACGTGCTTCGCCCTGGCCGCGGCTTCGAAGGTCACCAGCCTGTTTGGAATCGCCACGGTCGTCACCTGGCTGCTGCTGCGGGGAGAAATGAAAATCGCCGCCCGGCTGGTGGGCGTGTTCTGCATCGGAGTGATCGCCGCGGCGCTGGCGGTGCAGTGGGCCAGCGGCGGGCGGGCGATGGGGGTTTTCGCCGCCTCCGCCGCCGCCGGCGGGGGCCTCAGACGCCTCGCCCAGGCGCCGCTGTATTTCTTCCCGGCGATCTTCAGCCGGGATCGAGTCGTCGGTGGATTCTGGATCGCCGCGCTGGTGATGCTCCTGACGCGGCGAAACTGGAGGAGCCTTCCGACCATTCTGCTGGGATACAGCACGCTGGGAACGCTGGCGATCTTCGGCTCGCGGGGAACCGACATGAATCACCTGATGGACCTGCATCTGGCGTCGCTGGTGGTGTTGGCGGTGGCGTGCCAGAGTGGAGGGCAAGCCCTCCACGCCGGTTGGATCGCCCGGTTCGTCCTGCTGGTGATCGCCGCCATCTCGCTGCATGCGGCCCACTCCTGCCTCAACGACGTGGACTACATCCGGCAGCACCATCCTCGCGCCACGATGAACGCCTGCCTGGCGGACGCCGCCGCTTCGCCCGTGCGCGGCCCGCTGTTTGCCGAGAATCCCATGCTGCCGATACTCGCCGGCGAGCGGCCGTACGTGCTGGATTGCTTCCTGTTCAGCGTGATCGACCTGAAACACCCCAGTATCGGCGATAAGCTGCGGGACGATCTTGCCCATCAGCGTTTCCGTGCGGTGATCGTGACTGGCGAGCTGACCCATAATACGATGCCGACGCCGACCGATCCGTGGCCCCAGTTTCTGATCCTCATGAGGACGCGATATGAACTGAAGGCCACGGAAGGCCGAAATCTGGTTTATCTGCCCAAGATGCAATAGCACATGGAAGAGAATCCGAATCAAAGCCCCGCCGATGCCGGCGCCAGTGCCGCGCGTTTGCCGGAGGTCTCCGTGATCGTGCCGACGATCAACGAATCGGAGAACCTTCCGGCGCTTTTGCAGCGTATTAGCGCGGCCCTGGCGGGAGTGGATTTCGAAGTGCTGATCGTGGACGACAACAGCGCCGACGCGACGCCGGCCGTCTGCGCGGAGCTGGCCAGGCAATATCCCCTGAAGCTGCTGGTGCGCACCCAGCCGGCCAACGGGCTGAGCGGGGCGGTCCTGCACGGGATGGCGGCCGCACGGGGGAAATACCTGTGCGTGATGGATGCCGACCTGCAACATCCCCCCGAGAAACTGCCGGAACTATTGGCGCCGTTGCGTAGCGGCGAGGCGGATTTCGCACTGGGCTCCCGATACGTGCCCGGCGGAAGCACCGAGGCCGATTGGGGAATCTTCCGCAAAATCAATTCGCAATTCGCCACGCTCCTGGCGCGGCCCTTTGCGGGGAAAACCACCGATCCCATGTCCGGGTTTTTCGCGATGAAGCGCGAAACCTACGCTGGCGCCCAGAACCTCACCCCCCTCGGCTACAAAATCGCCCTGGAACTTATCTGCAAGTGCCGGGTGAAAAAAGTCCGCGAAATCCCCATCCATTTCGGCATGCGGGTCAAGGGCCAGTCCAAACTCTCCCTGAAACAACAGTTCCGATACTTGGAACATCTGAGCCGGCTGTATGACTTCACCTTCCCGCGCGCATCGCCCATGTTGAAATTCCTCATCTCAACCGGGGCAAGCTGGCTGGTGGGGCTGGGGGCGTATCTGGCGCTGATCTTCGCCGGGCGGGGACCGATTGAGTCCATCGCCATCGCCTATTTGCCGGCTCTGATGATGACGGCTGCTTTTCACCTCCGATACGTCCGCACGCAGCGGGAGTTTCTTCCGCGTCAGACTCCCTGGCTGGATTTCGCGGTGATCTCGACGGCGGAGTGGATCGTCGCCATCTTGTCGGCCTGGTGGGTCAGCCGCCGGCTCATCGAGCCGGGAACGTGCGAAACGTTCATCATCTGCTTCGCCTGCGGCACGCTGGCGCGGTACGTCTTGCGGAAGGAATTTTTGCAGGATATCCGTGGGCTTCGGCGAGGGTTGCCGCGGGAAGCTGAGGCGAAATCGCGGTAAGCCGGCGGATTCAACCCGCCAGGCCGGGCATCGCGGCGATCATCCGCCTCAGTTCTTCCAGCGCCAATCGCCATTGGGCGCTGGTTTGCTCTGTTTCGTAAATCAGCACGTCGCCGAGGGTCACGAAATCGCGGTTTTCCAGCGACGAGCGGATCAGTTTCAATTGCTCGGCAAACTGCGCGATCAATTCCGTCAGGGGGCGCCCGGCGATGAGGATTTGATCCAGGTCGATCTTCAGCAATCGGGCCGTGCTCAGGAGCGATTCCTGCGCATGCTGCCAGGTGGTCAGACAGCCCGACAGCTTTTCCATGGCCCGGACGTTCTGATTGCTCTGGAGCAGCTTGGCCGCCTCGTTTTTGATTCGGTCGGCCTCGCCAAGCTGGGATTCAACCTGCTTGAGTACGTCCATCGCCATTTCGCGTGGATCAGCGGTTTCGATGAAAACGTGATGGTCCTTCAGCGGCGATTTGCGCACGTCCCCCAGCCGCCGCAGGTCCGGCTCCAGCCCGTCGATCAGCACGTGCACCACAAGCCGTTTTTCACGCTGCAAATGGGCCAGCACCTGCCCCACCGTCCTGAGCCCCAATTCCTCGGCGCGCAGCGGCGAATCATCGACGGTAACGGGCATACAACGTCTCCTGACCCCCTGCTATCGGCCAGGGCGGGACCAAAACGTGAGAAAGTCCGATAAAATGTGGCGGGTAGGCGAATGGGGGCAAACCAGAAATGAAAATCAAACCGCGGATCGCGCGGATGAATTCATCTCTTATCCGCGCCCATCTGCGCAATCCGCGGTGCCATCCCTCTTTCTTGCCGACCCGGTTACGCCCGTTCATGCGCCTCGGTCTAATCGTGGCAGCCTGACGACGCGCACCCCTTTGTCCCCGACAACGGTAAAATGCCCCGGCAATTCATTCCCATGTGCGGTCAATTCGCGGAGAATTCGATCTGCCGCCTCCTTTGGCGAGCGCGTCGTGATACGAAGCAGCACCACACCCGCCGACGCGTCCGCTCCAGCTCGGTACACGAGTTCGCCAAAATCCTTGTCGAAGGTGATGAGGATCCGCCCCTCGGCTTGCGCCCGCTTCAAAATCGCCGGATCATCCAGCCCGCGCAAACCCTCGAAAACCCAAACCACGTCGTGCCCGGCCCCCCGCATCGCTTCGATGGCCGGACCCGGCACATTCTCGTTGGCAAGTAGTCGCAGCATTCTCCCTCACGAGACCACAGGAAACAGCCGTTCATTAGCGAGCATGTCCCCCGCGTAGGCCAAGCAGGCCTTCACGTCCTCCACTGTCAAATGCGGGTAGCTTCGCAAAACGTCCGCTTCGCTCCATCCGTCCGCCAAAAGCTTAATCACGTGTTCGACGCTGATGCGCGTCCCCTTCACCACCGGTTTTCCGCATAGCACTTGCGGCTTCAACTCAATGCGATCTTCCCAAGTCATACGGCACCGCCTTTAGTCACGCCACCCATTCTACCCCAGCCGCCGCACTTGTGTGGCGTTTCCTCCCGGAAACCGAGCCACGGGCAGGTCCTAATTTGGGCAACAATATACTTGACAAATCGGACGACAAATTCAGTGGAGAAGGCCGATGAATTCATTGTGCCATTAAAGCCCGAATGAAATACCAGAGTGCTCCCAAAAGTGGTGGCACGGTAGCCGCCGCAATTACGACAACGATGAGGACGTGGACGGGATTGTGCATGTCGAGCGCCCCGCCGAATCGTCTATTCAGCTTTTGGTAACAGTCGGCACAAACCGCATGGTTTTTGTAGACGCGTGGCGTTTCTAGATTGCCGATGGCACTGCCACAGTTAGCACAATGGCGGGTTTCCGTTTCTGGCATTTTTTCCGCCTTTCCTTTCGCGCCCTTGCCTTCGCCAGCATCGCGTTAATTCTCTCCTTCGGCATTGCGAATGCGCGTTTGATGGCCTCTCATGTCTTTCGCATCGCCTCCGCCGCGTTGGGCACCCGGAAGTCTTCGGCTTTGGTTTTTGTCATAAAAGTATTGTACCACGTCGCCAGTCAGTAGAATAAGCAAATCGGGAACGGCGGATTTATCCCCGCCGACGGCCCAGGTCCGGCATTGTCGATCACCAGTGGACGCAGAAAAGGGGCCAGGACGCAGAAAAGGGGCCATCCATCTTTTCGTCAATTTTCACCGCGGATTTCGCTATAACCTTAGTCCGCACCGCGGCATCCATCCATATCCGCTCACATACAGCCTTATCCGCAGGGGTCGGAATGAGGGGCCATCTCAAAAGGGAGGAAACAAGCCGGATTGCTGGAGCATCTTTAACTTTGCTGTAGCGGCTGGACGACAGCCCCGGATGTACATCGGGCTTTGTGGGGACGTGAAACGTTACAGTACAAGTGAAATTGCTTTAGCCGGCCGCGGCCGGGAGGTAGATGCTGAAAGTCGTTCCCCGCCCCACCTGGCTTTCGACCGTGATCCGGCCCTTGTGGTGCTCGACGATGTCTTTGCAGATCGCCAAACCCAGGCCGGTGCCGCGGGACTCGTCCTTGGGGGCCGTCCCCTTGGTCGTGAAGAACGGCTGGAAAATTTTCGGGAGAAGATTCTCCGGAATCCCCGGGCCGGTGTCGATCACCTGAATTCGGATTTCATTTTCTTCCGCGGCGGCGGCTTTGAGGGTCAGCGATCCGCCCTTGCCCAGCATGGCTTGGCGGGCGTTGATCAGCAGATTGAGCAGCACCTGTTCCAGTTGGACGCTGTCGCCCAGAACCCACAGGTCGCCTGAAATCTGAACCCGAAGCGCGATGCCGTCTTTTTGCGGATCGCGGGCCAGCACGGCCAGCGATTCATCCACCAGGGTCTGCACGGCCACCTTGCCGGAGGAGGATTCCCCGCGTGCCAGCGCCAGCATGGCCGTGCAGATTTTGCCGGCCTTCTCCGCACTGGCGAACGCCTTGGACAGGGCCTTGCAGATCAGTTCCATGTCCGGGGTTGGCCCCTGGGCGCTTTTCAGGGCGAAGTTGGAATAGCTGACGATGGGAGTGAGCAGGTTATTGAATTCGTGAGCGATGACGGCGGCAATGGTGCCGATGGTGGCCAGGCGTTGTGATTCGGTGAGTTGCTCGCGCAGCGCGTCCAATTGTTTTTGCGTATCGCTGAGGCGGCTTAGAAGCGCCTGTTCCAGTGCGACCGTTGGGGGGGGCAGATTACTCACGCCGTCCATTGTTCTATCGGCAACCAGGCGGATTACCCTTCGATTCCGGGTGGATGGCCCTTATGGGACGTGGGCATTCAGGGGAGTTCCAGCGGGATCGGCGGCGGCAGTGAGGCCCTGTGTAAACTGCCTTCGACCCATCATCCACGGCAGAACCAGCAAGAGCATAATGACCATCGCGGCGAGAAATACGATGGGCACGCGCCATGGCCAGGGGCCAAGCATGTCCATGGGGGAGCTCTGCCCTTTATAGGATTCGCCGACGTAGCCGTAATTGAGATGAAAAATCGCGTCGATGGGGAAGATGACGGCCAGGTAGACGATTGAGCATTTCACGGCGAAGAGCCAATCGCCCCAGTGCGGCCGGAAACCGCGGGCGGAAATGTCATAGATCGCCGGGCCGATGATCGCGGCATGACCGGCCCAGAAAACCCAGAACTGGAAATTCGCCGGTCCGAAATAAAGATCGGGATAGATGAAACTCAACGAGGAAAGGCCCAGACCCCAGAAATAGGTCATCGCCCGCAACGACCGCCAACGAAGCAATAACGCTCCGGGCGCCATGAACATGCCGAGGTTGCAGGTGTACAGAGGCAAAGAGGTGCGGTAGTCAAAGCGTGCGGGCCAGAGGGTGGCGGCCTCCACGAAACATGCGGTGGCCAGGGCGAACCATCCGATGGTTTTGTCGAACAGACGGCGGCGCGGCTGGACGTCGGCGACCTCGTCGGACCGCCGCATCGCCACGATCGCCGCCACCAACAGCGCGAACGCCAGCACCACGCAAAGGTGCGTCAGGGTGTAGGGCTTGAAATGACGCGGCCATGATTGGCTGTCGGTCATCGTCATTCATTGTAGGGAAGCAGCGGAATTGCCGAGTACGGCAAATCCAAGCGGATTTGCGGGGATTTTTCAGCCGACGGCCGCCAGCAGTTCCCGGGCGACGTAGCGGATATGCTCTTGGGGCAATTCGGGGTAGATGGGCAATGCCAGCACTTCGTTGCAGGCGCGCTCGCTGACGGGGAAATCGCCGGCGCGGTAGCCGAGATTGGCGAAACATTCCTGCAAATGCAGGGGCAGCGGATAATAAATCGCCGAGCCGATCCCTTTTTCCTGGAGCGTCTTTTTGACGCGATCGCGGTCGGGGATTCGCACGACGTATTGGTTGTAAATGCTCCAATTGCCCGCCTCGATCTTCGGGGTGACGACTTTGCTGCCGGCCAGCAGACTGTCGTAAAGCGCCGCGTTGCGGCGGCGGCCTTCGTGCCAGGCTTCCAGGTATTTCAATTTGACGTTCAGGACGGCGGCCTGGACGGCGGCGAGGCGGAACATCCCGCCCAGGTATTTGTGGTGATATTGATGTCCCGACCCGTGGACGCGGAGCAAGCGGCAGATTTCGGCGAAGGAGTCGTCATTGGTGCAGATCGCCCCGGCATCGCCGAAGGCGCCCAGGTTCTTCGTCGGATAGAAGCTCAGGCACCCCGCGAAGACGGTCGAACACGCCCGCTTGCCGTGCCGGCGAGCGCCGATGGCCTGGGCGGCATCTTCGATCACCTTCAGATCGTATTTTTGGGCGATCTCGTTGACCGCGTCGAGATTCGCCAATTGCCCGAACAGATCGACGGGAATGAGGGCGCGGGTTTGCGGAGTGATTTTCGCGGCGAGCTTTTCCGGATCGACGTTGAACGTCGCCGGATCGATGTCCGCGAAAACTATTTTTGCGCCCAATCGTGCGATGGCGCCGGCGGTGGCGAAGAAGGTGAACGTCGGGCAGATGACCTCGTCGCCCGCCTTGATGCCGATGGCCATGAGCGAGCACAACAGCGCGTCGCTGCCGCTGCTGACGCCGATGGCGTGCTTCGTTCCGCAATACGCCGCCAGGTTCTTCTCGAATTTCTCGACGTTCGGGCCCAGCACCAGGGACTGCTGATCGAACACCTCATCCAGCGTGCGGCGAATCTCTTCGCGAATCGGCACATATTGGGCCTGCAAATCCAAAAGCTTGACGTTCATGCCCGGAAGGTACGGCGGGAGGGGGGAAAAGTAAAAGTGCGATCCCGCAGACCCCCGCAAAGCGGGGGGCTAACGGATGGCAGACGACGTCGATTCATCTCCGTTAGCCCCCCGCTTTGCGGGGGTTCTGCTCGGCACAACGGCCGCCACCAAAAAGATCGCCGTCAGCAGCAGTAGGAGCCAGGCGATGCCGGGATGCGTCGGCGTCATGAGCGAGTGGAGCTGCGGCCAACGCGACGGATCGTAATTCAGCAGTTGTTTTGCGACTGTGGCAAAGGAGATCGCCGCCAGCACGACGTGCAACAGGGACAACTCCAGCGACACCGCCACCATCCCCGCCGAGATCGCCGATGCCCAGATCGGATACCGGCCTCCCATCTGGCACATGATGATGGGAAAAACAATCCAGGGCACGACGAGAGTGACGAGGAACCGGCGGTCGTTGCGGCGGCTGTGCAGCGCCGCGGCGGCCGAGGCGATCAACAGGCAAACCGCGTACAGGACGGCCATGGTGGTTTTCACGTCCAGGTCGGTGGACCATGCCCAGGCGACGGAGGGAACCGACAGCGCGCCAAGCCGCCACGGGCCGGGCATCGTGAATGAAAGCCGAAACGTCGCCATCTGGTCGTGGATGTCCCATTGATAGCACTGGGCGAGCAGCGACGGCAGGTTGGAGAAAACACGCACGCCCATCTGCATCTGATCGTGCTTGACCGACCCGTAAGCGAAGCCGAGCGTTGCCCACGAATAGCTTCCGTTGAACGCAAAAGATGAGATCCAGACGGCCGCCGCGAACGCGCCGGCGAGCCAGAAGCCCAACGCTCGCCGCGGCAAGATCCACGGCGGCAAGAGGACCAGCAGTAGGAATAATCCCAGCGTTCCGGCCGGCAGCGACGCTTGCCGCGCCACCATCCCGTGGAAAACAAGCGCCGTGGCGACCACCAGCGCGGCCAATGCGGTGGATGCCAGAATCAGCGGCATTGCGGGAGATGGTTCGGATTCAGCGGGCAGCAAAACCGCGGAATCCCCCCGCCGGCCCAGCACCGGCGCGATCACCCATTCCCGGAAGCTTCGCCCAAGCGCCGATCGCATCAGCGAGACGATCAGGATCAACCCCGCGGCGATCATCGCGGTTTCGATCCATTTCAGCCCCTCCGGCGAGTTGACGATCCACGGCCAGGTGATCATCTCGGCGCCAATGAGGAATCCGATGACGATCCGCGCAAATGCGCCCAACCGCCCCTCGAACAACGGCCAAAGGATCAAGATCGGCCCGCCCAGCAGGAGCTGGCCTTTGAACATGCAGCCGACGCCCAGGAGCGCGCCGGCCAACATCCACCAATTCAGCGACGCCATCAGGGCGGCTGCGATAAAGAAGGGAAGAATCCAGACGTCCCATTGCGGCCAGGCGTGTGAATCCAACAGGAGGAGGGGATTGAACCAGATGAGCATCGCCGCAACGGCGCCGCATGCCCAGCCGCGATGAATCGGCGGAAGCATTTGGGCGCTGACGACCATCACGATGAACAGCGCCAGCAAGCGGAGCCAGACCGTCCAGGTCGGCCAGTCGATTCCGCCCAGCGGAGCGTTTTGCACGGCGATGGGCGCGCCTTGGTTCACAAAAGAGAAATCATCGCTGTTGGTCGTCCCGGCGGCGCTGGTCGCCGAGATGCGGAAATGGACGGTCTGGCCGTTGGCCAGCGGCTGAATCCGGGCCGTGATTTGCTGATCGTCAAGCGAAGTGTCAATGGACTGAGCTCCAGAGGATTGGCCATAGGTTTGGCTGGGTCCGAAATCGACGTGCCATTGCGTATCCTGGTTTTGGGAATTGAGGGTGGCGGTGATGACGGCGGCGCCGTCGCCGGGCTGAACCTGGTCAACCGCAACGACCGGCGCGGGCCGATGGGGCACGTGCACCAGCGTTGCGTAGGCATACCAGAACCCTCCCGCGGCGAGCATGAACGCGAAAATTCCGTGCGGCACGGTCCAGCCGCCGCGCGGTATCCGCGGAACGTCGGCCTTCGGCGGCGCGGGCAAGCCCCGCCATTTCCTCCACCAGCGCGCGATCGCCAGCGGCTTGACCGGCTGGAAGCTGCGATGCACCCAGAGCCAGACCAGGAGAAACATCGCCACCGACGCCGCCGCGGCGCTATAGGCGTTGAGCTTGAGCAGCGGCTCGGCCACGTCTTCGTCCTGGCCGAGCGAGCTGTCCTCGGTGCGCTGCTGGGGAAAGGCGTCCATGTCGGGCCGGGCGCGTTGCACGTTGCGCACCCACCAAGTCATGACTCCCAGCCGAAGCGGGGGATAATCCATGTCGTATTCCCCGCCGCCCTGGACGACGGAATCCATGTATCCGACAACGCCGCTCACCAATTCGCCGAGAGTCAGGCGGCGAAACGTCCGGCTCTTGTGCCCGAGCAACTCGGGACGGCCGGCGCGAGCCAGGATCATGGCGGACTGATCGGCCAGCGCATCGGCGAAAGGCTCCAGATGCGCCTGGGCTTCAGCAAAGCGGATCGCCCCGCTGCCGAATTCAAACCCCCGCGAAACGTCTTCCTTGAAGCGAATGGTGCGGGTGGATTGCCAGATATCGCGGCGGAGATTCATCCCCACGCCAAAGGCCCAGGTTCCTCCCCCGACCAGGAAAATCGCCACCATCACCCACGTCAGCGCTTTGGCCCAGCGGCGGAGCGATTTGAGCGCGCGGCGCGGCGCCGGCCGAGGCGGCGCGTCCGCAGTCGTGGCCGTGGGCGGCGCCTCCGCCGGGCTTTGCTCCAGGTCGTGGATTTCAGCGGTTTCGCCCGTCACGTCACACCACCTCCACTGCCCGCCGCCAGCGCCACGACGGCATCAATGCGCTGCATAGAAACACGGCGGCCAAGAGAACCATCAACCAGCCCAGGTCCGGATAAGTCGGATGCGTGATCGAGAGCGCCACCGGCGCGCCGCTCGAATTTACATCCAGCATCTGATTGCCCAGCATGACGCAGGCCAGCACGGTCTGAAGAAACGGCAGCAGGCTCATTTCCGCGGAGACGCCGATGAGGAGAGATCCCACGACGGCCGGCAAGAGCGTGTATCGGGCGGTCATTTGGGTGAGCAGGGTGGTGAAAAGCACCCAGGGCGCGACCAGCGCGATCAAGAACCTGGGGTCTTTTCGCCGCATGTGCACCGCCGCCGCCACCGTGCACAGCAGGACCGTCACGATGAAAATGACGGCGCAGAACGATTGAACGTCCAGCTCCGTCATTCCGAAGATCGGCCGTTTGAAGGTGGTCACGACATCGTGCAACTGCCAGTCGTATCGCTCGTGAAGGATCGAGGAGAGATTGCTCAGGCTGGCGGCGCCGAGTTGCATGACGCCGTGTTTTTGCGTGCCATAGAGAAAGCCGACATCCCACCAGGATGAACTGCCGCCCACCTGGAAATAGACGAGCCACATCGAGGCGGCGAATGCCAGCAGCAGCCAGGCGCCGATCAGCCGGCGGCTCAGGAACCAGGGGACCAGCACAATGCCCAGGGCGAGCAGGGCCGAGGGCAGCGGCGTGCCGTGATGGGTGACCAGCAGCAACAGGAGATAAACCACCCCGACGACCAATAAGGCGGCGCCGGCAAGCGTTGCCTGTCTGAGCAACGGGTCCCAGCCGGTGGAAAGCTGCTTCCATCCCTCGCGGCCTTGGCGCCATAAAAATCCTCGGAAGGCGGAGAGCACGCAAAAAAACGCCGCCGTGGAAACGGCGAAGAAAATCCATTTCTCGGCCTGGCCGTTGGTGACCAGCCACGGCCAGAGGATCAATCCCGCTCCGGCCGCCGTGCCGACGGCGATTCGCATGAATCGTCCCGGCCACCCCGCCAGCAGCGGACACAGAAGCAACACGGGGGTGACGAAAAGCAATTGGCCTTTGAACATGCAGCCAACGCCCAGGACCAATCCTGCGGCGACCCAGGCGTCGAGCGTCGCCAGAATCGCCGCCAGAAGGAAGAACGGCGGAAGCCAGCTATCCCATTGCATCCAGCCGAAGGAATCGAGAATCGACGCGGGATTGAGCCACGCCAGGGTCGCCGCCACCAGGGCGCACATCGGCGCCCTGAACGGGCGGGGCAAAAATCTCGCCAGGCAGACCGCGGACAAATATCTCAGCAGCAGCAGCGTCCACCAACCGACGCTGGCGACGCGAACGTCGATCGGGGAGACCTCGCCGTTGTCCGGCGACGGCAGGGAAATCTGCCAGCTCAGGTTCGGCCTGAGAAACGTGGCGATGGCGAAAAGAACCACCGGCGCCAAAAGCATCGGATCGCCCCAGCGCTGACGCCAGGAGCCTTCCGCTACCGCCGTCAAATCGGTCGGACGCTTGCGCTCCATCCACAGCCAAACCAATACGAATATCGAAATCGCCGTGGTTCCCTCGCAGGCCGCGTTGAACTTCAGCACGGGCTGGGCCACGTCCATCGACGCGATGACCGTTTGATTCCTGTCGGGATCGAACACCCTCTGCGGAGAGTGTGGAAATCTCGTCACTCCCGGATAACACGACTCCACGTGCCACGTCCACAGCGTCATCACCATCAGCCGCATCGGGGGATAATCCAAATCATAATCCCCATCCGGCGCCTCTTTGCACAGGCGCTCATAGGTCTGCACCCATCCGCGGGCGATCTGGCTGTAGAGGGGCCGCAGGCGCTGCCATCGCCGTCGAAAGTTTTGCGCGTTGAAGGGTGAATCGAAGAGTCCTGGTCCGGGCCTCGCGATCGTCGCCGGGCGATCGCCGGCGCCGATCAGTCTCTGTTCGGCATCTCGCTGGGCTTGCGACTTTTGCGCCTCATCCGCGTCGGCCACGGTCTCGGCCTCGCGCAGCACCATGTCCCCGTATTTCATGGCGTTGTCGATATCCGCCTGCGAATGTTGCGGAGCCCAATAGACCCAGAAGCTCTGCCGCCAATCCAGGCCGATCCCCACCATCCGCCAGCCGTAAAAAGTGAGGACCGCGATGACGAACGCCCACCCCAAAAGCCGAACGGCCCTGTCGCGCTTCGATCCCGTGGACCGCTCCTGCCCGCCGCTGATCATCAGCAAACCCCAATCCTCGCTTGACGCCGACCCGTTATTTCACCACGCTCACTTGAAGCAGAATAAAGCGCCATCCAGCGCGCAGCAAGCGTCAGGTATATATGACGTGACTGGCCGGTCTTTGTTGCGGATCGGCGCGCTTTTTTTGCACTACCGGTGCGTGTCACGCGCTGCAAGGAATTTCCCCCTCCCCTTGTACTCAGGGGGAGGGTTGGGGTGGGGGTCGAACACCGATTGGCTCACGAAACCCCCACCCTGACCCTTCCCCGGAGTACCAGGGGAGGGGAAGAAGAGGGCTTGCAAAATGTGTCGCGCACCCTTCCACCACCGCCAATGGATTATGTCCGCCGGGGCGAGGGTTGGGACAGGATTTATGCGATTTGTTTCAATCTTTGGGCCCGGCTGGCCCGCTGAATGCCCGGAAGCACGTAGTCCCGGGCCACCACGTCCCAACTCATCTTGCTGGCCAGGGCGTGCCCGCGATCGATGAATTCATCGAATTCCTTCGGATTGCGGGGAAGCCGCTCCACCAGCTCCCGCGCCACCACGCCGGAAACCGCGTGCTCCACCTCATCCCGCTGCGGCTGGCCGATGGCCAGCAATTGCTCGGGCCTGAGCCCCTTGGTGGGTAAATCGGTGTAATCGGCGACGATGACGTTCGGGGACGGCTTGCCGCCCGCGGCTTTGTCCACAAACCCGGCGCAACCGCAGACGCTGCTGAAGACGCAGATGCCGCCGAAACTGATCGGTTCCACCTGGGCGATGCCGAACGGCTCATAAATGCTCTGACCGAATTCCGCATCGGAGCCTTTGCGGAGGTCCATGAATTCCATGTCCACGGGCATGCGCAGGCCGCAGGCTTTCTGCTCGAAACCGAACTGATTGATGAAAACCACCTTGACGTTCCGCGACCGCGCGTTGAATTCCTGCACGCCCTGGTAGTAAGCCGCTTCCCCGCTGGAAAGATCGGGCAAACCTTCGCGATGCACGACCGGCCAGTGGTAATGTTGTTCCATTTTCCGGATGTCGTCGCCGCGGCGCGACGGGACCTCCGTGCTCAGCGTGAACAGCACGGCGCTTTCGTCGCGGGAACGAAGAATTTGCTCGACGTGTTCCAGGACCCGCAGGTCGCGCCACAGGCCCTTGCTGGGAACCAGCCGCGTGACGTGCGAGAAAACGTAGTCCGGATCGTATCCCAGGAGCGAATTGCAATAGGCGCGTAACTTCTGCCGGCTGGCCATGCGCTCCTGCACGCTGATCTTCCAACACGGGGCGCCATTGTAGGCAAGCTGGCTGTCCACGTGGACAAAATCCGGGCCGAGGAAGCGGATTTCCTTCAGCACGTAGTCCCCGACGGCGAAGATCCCGTCGCAGAACCGCGCCGCCTTCACCAACGCGTGCCTGTAATACCCGCTCTGATCGCCGAAGACGTCTTCGAGAAAATGCCCCTGGCTCATCGCCGAACGCATGACGTTATAGAACATCGTGTCGTGGCCGGGAGCCTGCTCGACGATGCGGCGCATCGGGGCGATCTCGTGGGCATAAAAGATCGTGCGGAAATTGCTGCCCTCGCCCTCCAAAATCGCCGCCAGCGCCGTGGGCATCCCCATGTACTCATGGCTCAGGATCACGCCCGGCTCGATCTCGCTGCCCACGCCCAACGCGTGAAGCGCCGCGATCGCCGGCCTGGCCAGCCGCATGTACTGCTCGAAATCCCAGTTGCTCTCGTACTTGGCGCTTTCGATCCCAAACGTCTTCCACAAGTCGTATTTGAACACGTTGATCTTCTGCGCGTCGAAGCGGGCGACGTCGATGAGCAGGGTTTCCGGCGTGCTGGCAATCCCCGTCTCCTTGTCCGCGAATTTGCGCCGGCCATACACGATCGCAACGTCGAACTCCTGCTCGATCTCGCGGAACCGGCTGGCCAGCGGCGAGCGGTACAGGTGATCCAGGCTGCTGTACAACACCTCGCCCTGCGGACCCAGCCGATGCTCGGCAATGTCGTCGCTCGGCCAGAACGGTCCGACCAGAATGTTCCGCGGAACTTTGTCGAGATACGTCCGGCTGGTCAGTAATCCCTGTAACACTGCGCCGATTCCACCAATTTTCTGGATGGCCTCATGCGTGACGTGAACAACAGTCTGCATAGAACAAATCCTCTGGGCGTTCGGCGATACGTCGGCGACGGTGTTATCGGCCAAGAACGCCCGCAACTGACAACATCGCCCGCGACCCCGCGCCCAATGTTGCCATCGCCGTTTTTGCCGGACCCAAAGGCCAATATTAGACGGCTCACGCTCCCCTCGTGCAACAACAATTTGCAGGTTATCGCCCCCGCGCGCGGCAAATGCCGGGGCGCATTCGTCCCGGCAAAGCCGGAGGGGCCTGACCCTCCCTTGCACGCGCGGTCCGTGCGGCCCGCGCGCACCGCATCCTCTCCACTCGATCTTTCTCCTCCGGAGACACCCGAGTTTTTACTTCAATGCGTTCGAGACCTTTGAAAGACCTGCTGATCCTTATGTACGTCGGCCCGGCCCCGCAGGATCGCGCGGGCCGCCATTTTTTCCCACGCCAATATCCGCTAATGTGCCGACCTGGTCTGCCCTGGAGCTGCCGCTGTCGGATGTCTTTGCCTTAAAACCCGCGATCCGCCTCGTGCCCAGGCGATTCCTGGCCAGGATCTTCACCCTGGAAGGCCTGGCCTCCGTCGGCGGCAACCTGCTGATGTATGGAATCTTCTTTTACATGCACAAACGCTTCGGCTGGGGAGCGCGCAAGAATCTGCTGCTCTCCTCGGCGGAGGGAATGGCCTATGTCATCGGCGCCCTGGCGGCGAATCCCCTGTCCCATCGGATCGATCGGCAAAAACTTCTGCGCCTGCTCGAAATCGGCATGGTGATCGTGGCACTGGCTGCGGCGTGCTTTGCCATTCCCCAGGTCCTGGTCATCCTTCTGCTCGGATATACGATGCTCAGCGCCGCCCAGTGGCCGCTGATGGAAAGCCTCATCTCCGTCGGCACGACGCCCGCGGAACTCTCCCGCCGCATCTCGATCTACAACCTGGTCTGGTCCGGCACGGGCGCCATGACCGTCGCGGCTTGCGGAGTCCTCATCGCCCGATTCCCGCAGGGAATCTTCCTGGCCACGGCGGCGGCTCACCTGGCCGGATGCGCTCTTCTCCTTCGGATTCATCCCCAACCGGACCGCGCCCATGCCCAGCTTCTTCCCCACCCGGAACTGATCCCGCTTCGCAAGCTGGCCAAGCGCCTGTCGCGCATCGTCCTGCCGGCGACGTTCGCCGTCATCTACGCCCTGGGCGCGATCATGCCCACGCTGCCCGTCATCCAATCCGCACACCCGGAAGTCCGAACCCTGCTGGCCGGCGTCTGGATGATCGCGCGATGGCTCTGCTTCGTTTTTCTCGGCGCAACCAGCTGGTGGCACACCCGTCCCCGCGCCCTGCTGGCGGCCGCCGTCATCCTCCTGGCCGCATTCCTCGGCGTCACCCTGATCCCCTCCGTCCTGGCGATGATCCTGTGGCAACTGGTCCTGGGCGCAGCCATGGGACTCATCTATTCAGCCAGCCTCTATTTCGGAATGGTCCTCAGCGACGGCAGCACCGCGCAGAACGCATACCACGAGGCGTTGATCGGCGTAGGCTGCATCCTCGGCCCCGGCTGCGGCGCGTTGGCCAGCCAAATCCGCCCGGCCGATCCCCACGCATCCATCCTCGCCGTCGCCGCCATCCTGTGGATCAGCATCATGGCCGCGTGCGTGGTATCGCTGCAATCGCATCGGCCCGCGACGTGACGGGTCTATTCTCAATCAAAGCCCAGGGAGCTTGCTCCCTGGGAAATCCGCGCCGAATTAGTCAAAGGGGTCGGGAGTCTTTTACGGTAAAGACTCCCGACCCCTTTGAATCCAGCAAAGGCTTTCGCGTTTCAAGCTGCATAGAGCTGGATCTTGTGCCGGTTTGCCACTTGCAGGAAATAGGGATTCGTAGCGTCGGGAATGCTTACCAGATCGACTTTGCAGGCAAATAGCCGCTCAAGGCCTTCCTGTAGACCAAACCACCGATCCGCCGCTCCATGCCAGTCATCGCTCAAGAAATCGACGAAGAAATCCAGATCGCTATTGGCAGCGTCAAAATCTCCGCGGGCGGCCGACCCAAAAAGTTCCAGTCGCTTGACGCCATATTGCCGGCATAGCGAGGTAATTTGTTCACGATGTTGTTCGATCAGATCGAGCACGAGCATGCGGGCATCATACACAATCCGCCCCAGGCACACGTGGAGAAATCAATTTGGCCGAAGGTGTGGGAGTGGCCATCTTTTGTGGCAGGATGTGAACCGGACGTAAACCAGCACGCAGCTATAAAAAAATTAGCTGCGCCTCCGTTTAAGTCTCTGTAAGTCTCCGTGTTGAATCACACTACTTGGTTTGGAATGCAAGCAGGTAGCGGACGGCCCGGTGGCCGTCGAGGTCCTGAAAAGAGTCGTATGGGGGCAAGTTGAGCCAAATGACGTAGGTTTTTCCGGATTCGAGCTTGACGGGCAGGACGCAGGTTTTGTGGTCGTCGAGGAATCGCGGCCTTCCAGTGGTCTTTGGATAGGTGTCATCGGAAATCTGCGCCCAAGCCCAATCGCCATCCATCATCGGCTTGCTGAAAGTGACGCGGAGTTCGGTGATGGAGGGATCGACATCCGTGAGCCCCGATTGCGGCTCGGCCTTGACCACGACCGGCGGCAGGGATTGGACCGTGACAGTCCTTGCAAGCGCGCGCGGGGACCCAGATGCGGGTTGCAAAACGGGCCGCATGCTATCCGCCTGGGTGACGATAGTGTGCGTTCCGACGACCGCGAGAACGACCATGGCCAGGAACGTTGCGGCAATTTTCGTTTTAGTCGAGCACATGATTTGACCTTCCCTTCGAATGATGATGCCCAGGCGGCAGGCGCTGGGTGTCCCCAAGCCCGCCAGCCGAAATTGTCCGAGGGCATTTTACGGCCGTTGTTTTTGGATTCCAAACAATTTGCTCGGCCGAGGGACGAGAACTGGAACGCAGCCGAGAATGCATCTATGCCCCGCCGAATTCCTGGCCGCGTTTTTCGCGGCCGGCGGCGGTCACGAAAATCGCCAACAAAAAAATCGTCGCCGCCGAGATGGACATCACCGTCGCGTAGTTCCATCGCTCGGCGAAGCCGGCTTCCAGTTGCACGATGTAGCTGGCCATCAGATTTCCGCATTGGTAGGCGAAGCCCGGCATCGAGCCGCGGATCGAATCGGGGGCCAATTCGCTGATGTGAGCGGGAATCACGCCCCAGGCGCCCTGGACCATGAATTGCAAAACGAATGCCCCGGCTGCCAGTTTGGCGATCCCCGACGGAAGCGCCCACATCGGGATGGCCAGCAGCGCGCCGGCGAACGCCAGCATCATCGCGTTGCGGCGGCCGATGCGGTCGGAGATTTGGCCGAAGAAGATTCCGCCGATGATCGCCCCGACCATGGAGATGGCGGCAAGATTGGATTTTTGACTCACCCCGAACCCGCGATAACGCTGAAGGAACGTGGGGTACAGGTCCTGAGTTCCGTGGGACGAAAGATTCATCATCGTCATCAGGGCGACGAGGTAGAGGAAGATGGGCCAATGGGTGAGAAGTCCCCGGCCGAGATTTTTCCACGAATCGGCTTTATTTTTCTGCCAGACTTCGGATTCCTTGACGGCCATTCGGACGAAGATGGCCAGGAGGGCGGGAAGGCCGCCGATGAAAAACAGCGGCCGCCATCCCCAACGGGGAAAGACCAATTGATAGGCGATCGCCGCCAGGAGGAATCCGAAGGCGTAACCTTCCTGCAAGATTCCTGAAAGCAACCCGCGGAATCTGGCGGGGACTTTTTCCATGGTAAGGGACGCCCCCACGCCCCATTCCCCGCCCATGCCGATGCCGAACAGGGCCCGCAGGATCAGAAACGTCTGGTAATTCGGCGCCAGTCCGGACAGGACTTCGATGATGGAATAGAACACCAGGTCGATCATGAGCGGGGCGCGCCGGCCGTAGCGGTCCGCCAGGAGGCCGAAGATCAGCGCCCCCACCGGCCGGAACGCCAGCGTCAGGGTCACCGCCAAAGCCATTTCCCGGTCGGTCTTATGGAATTCCTTCCCGATGGCGGTGAGGGTCATCACCACCAGGAAGAAATCGAAGGCGTCGAGTGACCAACCGAGGAATCCGGCCAATACCGCGGCAAAGGGACGTTTCGGCGATTGCGGCAAACTGTCCATTGGCGTGAAACAGTACCCTCGCGGCCTTCACGGGCAAACAGCATCCGCTATACTGGAATCAACTGAATGGCATTTCCCGCAATTCATCTCAGAACTGTGGCTGTGGGGGAAATCAGCGGGGCTGAATCCAACCGCGCCAATTCCCTCCCGACCGCTGGCGGCCCGGCGCGCCGGCCGCTGTGTCTTGGGCTGCTCAACGTCCTGGACCGGTGGCGAGGTTACGTCTTGGCCGCCGTCGTCGCCGTCTATCTTCTTGGATTCAACGGCCAATGGCTCATCGAGCCGGATGGCGGACTCTATCTGAACCTGGCGCGCAACCTGGCGCGAGGCCGCGGCTACACGTTCGGCGGTATCCCCCACGACACGGTTTATCCCGGCCTTCCCGTCGCCCTTGCGGGGCTCTATCACCTCTTCCCCGCTCATTTCATCTTCGCCGCCGACGCATTTGTGTGGCTCTGCGCCCTGGCATCGCTTGCGCTGGTTTATCGACTGGTGCTCCTGGCATACGACCGGCCGACGGCCGTGGCGATCGCGCTCGGCGTCGCCATCTCCAGCCAGTTCTACCATTACAGCTTCGAGATTCTGACCGAAATGCCGTTCCTGGCCGGCATCACAGCCGTTCTCGCCGGGCACGAGGGGGTGTTTGGCTCAACCAGCGCCAGGCGGGCGCGCTGGTGGGATTGGGCGTTGCTGGTTGGCGGCCTGGCGATTGCCATCACTACTCGCCCGACCATGATCGCGCTGCTGGCCGCGTGGATTGCCGCGCTGGCGTTCGCCGCGGTGGTTCGTAGGAATTGGAAGGCCGGCGGTGCGATCGCAATCTGTGCCGCCCTGCTGGGAATATTCCTCATTTTCGATCCGCGCCGAAACGGCGGTAATGGCCTGGGCGGATACGAGCAATATGCCATCCACCAACTCACGCATTCCCAGGAATTGAAGGCCGCGGCACTCTTCAACCTGGGCAGACTTTTCAATCCGCTTGTCGCCAAAGCCGTCTTCGGAATGCGCCTGGGGTCGGGGGTATGGGGGTGGCTCAATGCGGTGTTCGGCGCGATTTCGATGGCAGCCGCCGTGGCGCTTTTCGCCAAACGCGCATTCTGGGGCCTTTGGGTCATCGCATCGCTGGCGACGGTCATCCTGACCGTTTCCGACGACCGATACCTGTTACCGATCCTCCCGCTCATCGTGCTGGGATGGTGGAACCTGATTCGATCCATCAACCTGCGCCTTCCACGCAGAATCGCCAATCCGGTATTTGTGCTTCTGCTGGCCCTCGGCACGCTCCCCAACGTGGTGATGGTGGCGGGCACGATCATTCATCAGCGTTCCCGTCCGTTTCTGGAAACTTACCAGAACGGGAAGTACCAGGCGGTTGCGCAAATGGCGGCGCAAATCCCGAGCAAGACCCTGCCGGACGACGTGATCCTCTGCCCGGCCAAGCTCGCCCGGATCATGGCCTTTCTGTCCGACCGGATGTTTTACGAGCAGAATGAACCGTTCTGGGCCCCGGCAGGTCATCTGCTGATGATGAACGATCCCGAAGATTGGGGATATTCGCTCTGGCTGCGCGACCAGAACGTATCGCCCGTGGGAGATGCCCTCATCACCGTCCCCCGGCCCGGACAGCCCCCCATTTCTCTGATCCGCGCCAAAGCCCCGGGCAACCCGTAGCATCATACGTTGAACATTTGCAACTGGTCCCGCTCGAAGCTGAATTTGCTTTGGGGATGGTCCACCGGAATCTTGTACTTCCCGCTCCAGCACGCCGTGCAATAGTGTTGCTTGGGCAAATTCATGCACGAAAGCAGCCCGTCGAGCGACAGATAGGCCAGGCTGTCCACCTCCAGAAATTTGCGGATTTCATCCACCGTGCGGTTGTGGGCGATCAGTTCCTCTTTGGTGGGGAAGTCGATTCCATAAAAACAGGGATGACGGATCGGCGGGCAGGAAACTCGCAGATGAATCTCCTTGGCGCCCGCGGCCCGGACGGCGCGCATTTTCGATCGCGTTGTCGTGCCGCGAACCACCGAATCCTCCACGATCACGATCCGCTTGCCGCTGACCACGTCGGGGATGATGTTCAGCTTCACCGCCACCGCCAGGTCGCGCGCCCGCTGGTTCGGAAGGATGAACGTCCGTCCCACAAACCGGTTGGGGACGATCCCCTCCTCGAAGGGAATCTGCGATTGCTTGGCGAACCCCAGCGCCGCCGAGCGGCCGCTGTCGGGCATGGGCATGACGTAGTCGGCGTCGACCGGCGACTCGATCGCCAGTTGCCGGCCCAGCCGCTGCCGCACCAGGTGTACCGTCTGCCCGAAGATTTTGCTCGCGGGATTGGCGAAATAAACGTGCTCGAAGGCGCAGTGCGCCTGCTCCGCCGCCGGGGCTTCAAACGTCCGCGACTGCAACCCGCTGGCGTCGATCCGCACGATTTCTCCCGGTTCCACTTCCCGCACGAACGTCGCCCCGATCGAGTCGAAGGCGCACGTTTCGCTCGCCACGCACCACTGGCCGTCCTTCATCTTTCCGATCACCAGCGGACGCACGCCCCACGGATCGCGGCACGCCTCGATCCGGTCCTTGAACAACAACACCAGGCTGAACGCGCCCTGCAAGTGCTTCAACACGTGAGGCAGCGGGTCCTGCTTCTGCACGTGCGTCGGCTTGGCCAAAAGATGCACGATGATTTCCGTGTCCGTCGTGCTCTGGAAGATGTGCCCATGCTCCTCATATTGCCGCCGCAGCAAGGCGGCATTGATCAGGTTGCCGTTGTGCGCCACCGCCACCGGCCCGTTGAGAAACTGCCGCAGCAGCGGCTGGGCATTGCAGAGCTGGCTCGAACCGGTGGTCGAATATCGGATGTGCCCCACCGCCGCTTTGCCTTTCAATTCCTCCCGAAGCATCCGCGGCGTAAAGACCTGGCTGACCAGCCCCATCCCCACGTGCGCCACCAGTTCCGCCCCGTCGCTGACGGCGATCCCCGCCGATTCCTGCCCCCTATGCTGCTGCGCGAACAACGCCTGATAGGTGATCTGCGCGGCATCCGGCGTTCCCCAGATGCCGAACAGCCCGCACTTTTCCTTCTTCTCGTATTCGTCCAGCAATGGTAGTGATAGCGGCAAGGGGGTCTCCAGCCATTGACTGTAAGGCCTCATCAACCAACAATCAAACTTTCCAGAAAAGCCTTGATATTTCCGGACAAAATGACACCATTCTCTCGCCGCAAGACGCGGCGCTGATGGGCCGACGACCGCGAAAACCTCCCCGGGAAAAAGACCTCACCAGTCGTTATCTCCAAGGCGACTCCGAAGCCGAACGCCTCGAATCACACCAGAAATTCAGCCAACGATCCAAAAATGCCCAGCAGGACAAGATCGAAAAGACGGCGCTGATCCGTTCCGCCGATGGCGAGCAATTCGCCGACATCGAGCGGCTTCCCACGGGTGAGGTCGCGCAGGTCTATTCGCTTTATTACCAGGTCGAGCATCCGACCGGCCCCCGGCTTTGCTCGGTGCGCAAGACCCTCGGCAAACTTTCCCAAACGTCCATCGTCGTCGGCGATCAGGTCCGTTTTCGCGATACCGAACAGCGCGATGAACTCGGCCGGCAAGAGGCCGTCATCGAGCAAGTCCTACCCCGGCAAACCATCCTCACGCGCGCCGAAGGCTTCGTCGGCAATGCCCAGCATCCTATCGTCGCCAACGCCCAGCAAATGCTGATCGTCGCCAGCTTGCTTCGCCCGCGCGTGAAATGGGGCCTGGTCGACCGGATGATCGTGGCGGCGCAAAGCGGCGGCCTGACGCCGCTGATCTGTCTCAACAAGATCGACCTCGCCGAGCCTGCCGCCCAATCCCAGGCCGAACACGTCGCGGCCAAGGATGTCCTGGCACATTACCAATCGCTCGGTTTCACGACTTTCCAGATCAGCGCCACCCCTCGCTCCGGCATCGAACAGGTTAAATCCGCTCTGGCCGGGAAGACCACCGTCCTGGCCGGACACAGCGGCGTCGGAAAAAGCACCCTCATCTCCGCCATCCAGCCGGGCCTCGACATCCGCATCGGCGAAATCAGCAACTTCAACGACAAGGGCCGCCACACCACCAGCTCCGCCCGGCGCTATCCCCTGGACTTCGGCGGCTACGTCATCGACACGCCCGGCGTGAAACTATTCGGACTCTGGGGCGTGACCGCCGAAAACCTGCTGGATTTCTTCCCCGACGTGAAAAACGAATCCGCCCCGCAATGGCGAATCGACAGCTTCCAACGCATCCAAGACTCGATAAGGGATTGAACCCGGATTTCCCAGATAGGCATCATATTTGCATCCGTGAGGCATCGCGTGACTGCATGATTACAGGCCTTTCTTGATGTCGAAGACAGAAAATCTGGAGAATCCAATGAGTGAAAGTGGTAAGGACGCCTTGCGGTTTGGTTTTGACGGCAGCCTGAAGCTCGAATTCCACGGCTCGAAAGTTACGTCGGACGCGGGGTTGCTGGCCTACCGCGAGTTGGATGAGGCTCTGGGTCTGACTGCCATAGCAGAAGGACTCTTGCAAGATTGGCGGACGGGCCAGAACACGCAACGCACGATGACGGCGTTATTCAGGCAGTCCGTTTTCAGCCGGTTGACTGGCAGTCTGTTCTTGAGCCGGTGGTCGCCCGCTATCCTACGCAAAATGGCCGCCGACGTTCGTCGGCAGAGGTCCATATGGGAAATCCCGGCTAAACGCTAATCCGGCAGAGAATCCGCCATGGGTGCGGGTGGGTGTCTATGCTATGAAGACGATAATCCCTTTTCATCATCCAGACTCCGCGGTTTAATTGCTGGTAGGACGGCGAGAATCACTACAACTCTATACCGATAGGATGAATCTCATGAAGACGATTGTTTTGGGAATGCTCCTTCTGGTCGCCCTTCAATGGTCTGCGACGGTAGCTCGTGCTGGCGAGGCCGCGAGCCAGCCCTCTACGCAGCCGACGATTTTTGATGCCTCCGACAACGGCGACTTGCAGATGGTCCAGAAGCTGATTCACGAAGATCCCGGCCTGGTTTCCATCAGCAGTCAAAAAGATGGAAGAACCCCTCTGCATCTGGCGGCAAAGAATGGACGTGCGGACGTGGTGCAATACCTCATTGCATCCAAGGCAGACGTGAACGCGAAGGATTTCGGTGGAGCTACCCCGCTGCACCTGGCGGCTGGCTCGGGCCACGATGATGTCGTGACGTTATTGCTGGCGGGTAACGCAAGCGTCGACACGCTGGACCGCTCACGAAAGACCCCTTTATTCTTCGCGGCGAACCAGAAGGTGGTCGAAACGCTTCTGGCGAACAAGGCGAAGGTCAACGCACGCGACAATCAAAAAAAGACGCCGTTGCACGTGGCCGCGTTACTCGGCCGGCTTGACGTCGTCCAAGTGCTTCTGGCGGCCGGGGCGGAGGTCAATGCCCGGGACCGTGAAGGAATTTCGCCGTTGCTCGTGGCGAAAGACGCCGCAGTGGCTCAAGCGCTGATCGCCCAACATGCCGATGTGAACGCCAAGGACGACTTCTCGGATACGCCGCTGCACAATGCCGTCAAAAATCACGACACGGCCACGGTGGAACTATTGGTCGCCAACCAGGCTGATGTCGATGCCAGGGATATGGAAGGCCAGACACCTCTCTACCTTGCGGTAGATTTCGGGGACAAAGAGATCGTAGCATTCCTGCTGGCGCATAACGCCGATGTCAATGCCGCCAATGACAGCAAGCGCACGCCGCTGCACGACGCGGCATTTAACGGATTGGTTGACATCGTGAAACTGCTGGTTGCCCACAAGGCCGATGTCAGTGCCAAGGACAACCAGCAGAAAACACCACTACACGATGCAGCATCCATGGGTGAGGATCGGGTCGCAAATTTACTTTTGGCTGCCGGAGCGGATGTCAGTGCCAAGACCGACTCAGGCAACACGCCATTGCACCTGGCCGCGCAGGATGGTGATGCTGCGGTGGCGGCAGTGCTTTTGGCTCACAAGGCCGATGTTGATGCCAAGAACGATACGGGTTTTACGCCACTTCACTACGCCGCCTGTAACGGCCACAAGGAGGTGGCTGAAGTGCTTTTGAACAACAAAGCCGACATCAACGCGGCCGACGGCAACGGTTTCACCCCATGTCACTGGGCAGTTAGTCAACATCATAAGGACATCGCTGACTTCCTTCGCCATCACGGCGGCCATGAATGACGGCAGCGGGCTGATTGTCAGTCCGTCCGGCAACGCCACGGTGAAATCGGATGCTTTGCTCCAGTGGTGGAGTGACCCGGCGAAGCGATCGCCCTGGGTGCGGGCCGGGCCGACGACGAAGGAATGAGTCATTTCCAAATATCATTGAGAATTGTCGCCAACCGTCCGATCTCACGCCCTTGCTCCATTCGGAACAACTTGCCTTCCGATGGCGGCGTTTGCCGCGCTCGGCCTCATTTGGTGGCTGCTCTTGCGCCTTTGCATGCGCGAGCCAAATACCACCAACGGACTTCAGGTCAACGGATATGACGACAGCGGACTTCCCGGTTGAAGACTCCGGCGGGCGTCGCATCTTCAAACGCCCCTCAATCCTTCTCAATCACGTTCACCAGGCAATGCAGCGTTCCGAAATAGCGGAACGTCGAGGTCACGTCGATCGGCACAACGCGATACCCAAGATTCTCCCACACCCGCTCCCCCGCGGCGTTGAGGCGGGCCTGGCCCTCGTACGTCGGCATATAAATCGTCCTGCGGCCGTCGCGCTGATCGATGATCCCGTTCACGAACGTGATGAACGTCTTGCCATCACACGATGGCACGCACGGAATTCGCGTGACCCGATAACCCGCCGCCGCCGACGCGGCCGCGACCGAATCGAACCGGCGTTGCGTCGAATCCGAAAAATCCGGCCCGCCCGGTAATTCCATCGGCGCCAGCAGCCCCTTCGCCAGCTTCGGATCGCACACGACCACCCTTCCCTCGCCGGCGGCCATCATGAACATCCCCGCGTGATGGTCGGGGGCGTCCTTCAGCAGGATCGGGTTCAGCCCCAGTTGCCGCCGCACGATTTGGCTCAATTCGCTTTCGTCGCCGCAGGTGTGTTGGACGTTTCTGGCGATGGCCCCCGGCGCGATGAACACGGATCGCGAATCCGCCAGGAAATCCCCCCCGTCGAAATACAACCCGCTGCGTATCGCCGGCCGCCCGAGCGCCCGCGCCAAATCCTCGGCGATTCGCTGATCGCCCTGGCGCTGCGGCCAGATCTGCCCGCCGAATTCGCCGCGCGATGCGACCAGGGTCCCGGCCGATTCGTGCCGGCCCGGCCGAAGCGAAATCCACCGATCGCGCGACCAGGCGGTCATCGGATGACCCGTCAGGATCGCCCTCAGCCGCCGTGGAGGCGAAGCCTTCCACCGTGGAGGCGAAGCCTTCCACCGTGGAGGCGAAGCCTTCCACCGTGGAGGCGAAGCCTTCCACCGTGGAGGCGAAGCCTTCCGCGAGGATTCGCTTCCCAATCGAGATTGCAACTCTTCGAATGATTCCCGGTCCGGGCAGACGGCGTACACCGTGACGTCGGCGGGCAATTCGCCGAGGAACTGCCGATAAACCGGCGCGGCGAAGTCCGCTCCGCGGACGTATTGGATGGCGATCGACCGAATCCGGCCGTCGCATTCGGAAATGATCGGACCGCTGATCGCAAGGGTTTGGCGCCCGTCCGTCATCGCCAGAACGATCGCCGCGGCGAGCAGGCCGATGCAAATCCCCAGCAGCCGCGGAGGCGAAGCCTTCCACGGGATGCTCCGCCTCCGTGCGTTCACTGGCTCACCGCAAGCGCCCCGTTCTTTTGCCGCGACAGCGTCAACATCGGAATCGACTGAATGCCGGACCCAAGGATCAACGTGAACATGCGCTTTTCCGGAAGCGGCGGGGAGGTGAATGTGAATGTTTTGGATTGCCCGGCATCCAGAACCACGGCGCCGGAATCCTTCCAGATTTCCGTCGGCACGGGCATGACACGCCCCATCGGGCTTGCCGGCGCAACCGAAGTCATTCGAATCGTGAAATTGCCCGTCGCCGAGCTATCCGTCCGGTTCTGCGCGCGCACCACAAACGTAATGACGCGGTTGGAATCGGAAGCCGCGCCCTGCGATGGCTGGGTGGCTGGATCGGTCGTGGTGACCGTGAACTCGATCCCATTAATGCTCATCCGGGGGTTCAGGACGTTTGTCGTCCACCCGGCAGCGCCGGAATCGTTCACCGCGTTGGAAACCGCCGGAATCCCGCACGCCAGCGCCAAGGCAAACGTGCCCGCCGCCCAAACGAAAAGAGTAGTCAAGCGTGATCGCCACATGGAAACCTCCATCTCCGGCGTTAGACGCCGCCGGAGGGCAAAGGTTCCCGGTTTTTCGCGATCCTATTTTCTAAGCTGATACGATCCGCGGGTTCCCGAGTTGGCGAAACGCTTGTCCTTTATCAGGGACTGGTTGACGATGCCGCGGAAGTTGGCGCTGTGGGTGGCATATCCGCCGGCCAACACGGCGCCGACAATGTCGCCGACGGTCATCGGTCCGCCTTTGCGCTTCAAGACGGCCAGGATGCTTTCATTGAGGCTGACCTTGTTCCGGACCCGGCCCGCGCGCGATCGCGCCGCCCCGCCCAGGGATGCGATCTTCGCGTCCAACCCCTCCAGCCGCTTCACAAGTTTGGATCGCTGCCGATCCAACGCCGCCAGTTTTGACCTCCGATTCCCAAGCAGTTTCTCAAGTTGCGCAATACTAAACCCTTGACCGAGAAAACGACGACTCATGATCATCACCCTTTCCTATGTTGAAACTCGTTTACAGTGCAACACCTATGAAAGACCTCGCGGCCGGCCACGATGCCATTGGAAACGTTATATATACACAAAATGCCGGATAAGACAATTATTCATATCGCAACCATCTTCACGCCGCCAAATGTCCACGTTTAGGGTCTTGCTGACGGGTCCAGGAACGCTTGAAACCAGGCCGGTTTCGTGTTAACCTATGAGTTTGTCCATGGAAGGGAGGCCAAACTGTCCATGCGCCGCGCCGTCCTCGGAGCCTTGGCCGTGATCGGCCTGCAATTCACCGCATGTGACAAGCGGTCCCAATCGGATTCGGCTTCTTCTTCCCATCCCACCGAGACGGCTAATTCCGCCCCAACCACGCGAGACGTATCCGTTGAGCCGCGAAAGAGCCTGTCGCTGCTGAGCGTTCCCCTCATCCTGTCCGTGCCGCAAAGCTGGAAGCTGGAGCCGCCGCAAAATCCGGCATTTTTGGAGGGCGCCGCGCCCAGCGGCGATTTGCACGTCGCCGTCTCCATGCTCGATTTCATGAACGACTATCGCCGGAAGCTATTCATCGACCGCGCCCTCGATCAGAGCCGGCAACATCCCGGACGCATCCAGATTCGGCAGTTGACCGGCAACAGCGGAATGCAGATCCTCCAGAGGATCACGTACGTTGGCTCGCCGAACGATCCCCCCGGCCAATCCCCGCCGGTCACCCAACCCTCTCAACTCCTTTCATGGAACATCACTATATTCGTTCCCTACGGACAGAAGTTCATCCCATGCAATTTTGATTTGTCCAACCTGACGCAGCAACAATACCTCCAAGACGAACCGTTCATTCAATCCATCATGGACTCCGCTCGACAAGACGCCATCCCCGCGTTTCAATAATCTTTTTTATGGACAGCACGCGCCTCGCTCCCTCTCCCACCGGCGCACTCCATCTGGGAAACGCCCGAACGTTCCTGGTCAACTGGCTGCTGGCCAGACGCTTGGACTGGCGCATCCTCCTCCGCATCGAAGACCTCGACGGACCCCGAACCAAACCGGGCGCCGATCTCGGGTTGATCCAGGACCTTCAATTCCTCGGCCTCGATTGGGACGAGGGTCCGATCTATCAGTCCACTCGAACTGGTGAATATCAATCCGCCATCGACTCGCTGCTGAAGCGCGGGCTGGCGTATCCGTGCGTGTGCAGCCGCCGCGAGGTCGATTTGGCCTCCAGCGCCCCGCACGCTGAGGACGGTTCGGCCATCTATCCCGGCGTCTGCCGCGGGCGATTCGCTTCCAAAGAGCAGGCCGCCCGCGAATCCGGCCGCCCCCCCGCGATTCGATTCGCCGCGTCAGGCCGCGACGTCGAATTCATCGACCGCTTCGCCGGCCCCCAATCCCTCAACGTGGCTCGCCGCCTCGGCGATTTCGTCATCGCTAAATCCGACGGCGCCGCCGCCTACCAACTGGCCGTCGTCGTCGACGATCTCGCCGCCGGAATCACCGACGTCGTCCGCGGCGGCGACCTCCTCGAATCCACCTTCCGCCAAATCCTTCTCTATCACGCCCTCGGCTTCGCCGAGCGCATTCCGCGCTACGTCCATCTGCCCCTGGTGGTCGGCACGGATGGCCGGCGGCTGGCCAAACGCCACGGCGATACCCGCATCGCTACGTATCGAAATCTCGGCGTCAAACGCTCGCGATTGCTCGCCCTTCTTGCCCATTGGTGCGGAATTCACTCCCCTGACGTGGAAATCCACGACCCGCGACAATTGATCGGCCGATTCGATCTCCGGACAATCTCCCCGTCGCCGGTCGTCTTCACGGCCGCCGACGATGCCTGGCTGCGCCAGGGGACCGCATGAATCAATCGAGCGAATCCCGATTCCGGCAGGTGATGGACGGCTCGGACCGAACGAACTCGGCGACGATGCTGCGCGCCGCCGCATCCTGCGCCGAGCCGCTCTACGCCGCGGCGATGCGGCTTCGTAATCGGATGTACGATGCCGGAATCCTGACGGCACGGCCGCTCGGCAGGCCGACCATCAGCGTCGGCAATCTCACCACCGGCGGAACGGGCAAAACCCCGATCGTTCAATGGCTCTGCCGGCGCCTCGCCGCCGCCGGGCAACGCCCGGCGATTCTGCTGCGCGGATATAAATCCACCTCGCATGGAATCAGCGACGAGCAGGCGCTCCTTGCCGAGCTGAACGTGCCGGTCATCGCCGATCCCGACCGCCGACGAGGCGCCGCCGCCGCGCTGGCCCAACGTCCCCAGACGACGCTGTTCATTCTCGACGATGGAATGCAGCATCGGCGAGTTCGGCGCGATTTTGAATTGGCGCTCATTCACGCCGCCGAGCCGTTTGGATTCGGCCGCGTCTTCCCGCGCGGTTTGCTCCGCGAGCCGCTGAGCGCCATCCGCCGCGCCCATGCGGTATTGATCACTCATGCCAACGAGGTCGATCCCGCCGCGATTGCGGCGATCGCAGCCACGATTCACTCCAATACCCAAGACCTCCCGATTTTCCAGTGCGATCACGTCATCCAGACCCTTCGCCCGGCGTCGGGTGAATCCATGCCGATCCAAAATCTTTCGGGAAAGCGATATTTCGCGTTCTGCGGAATCGGCAGGCCCGC
This sequence comes from Tepidisphaeraceae bacterium, assembly GCA_050014015.1. Classification (GTDB taxonomy): domain Bacteria; phylum Planctomycetota; class Phycisphaerae; order Tepidisphaerales; family Tepidisphaeraceae; genus PALSA-1353. Next base: position 42,272 of record JBEKEC010000014.1, on the reverse strand, counting down.
CGGCTTTTTCCGGCAACTCGCCAATTGCGGCGGAACCTGCGCGGGGACGAACGAATTCGACGATCACCACGACTATTCCGCCTCCGACGTTTCCCAGATCGTGCAAGCCGCCGCATCCGCCAATGCCGAGATGTTGATCACCACCGCCAAGGATTGGGTCAAGCTGGAACCATTCGCCGCAAGGATTTCCATCCCGCTCTTCCGTGCCGATTTGGCCATCAGCTTCCACCTCGATCACGAAGAGCAGCTTTTGAAAACGATTCGCGAACGACTGAAACTATCCGCCGGCAAACAGCCAATGACCAATGACAGATGACAATCCTCCGGCATTCGTATCGCGCGCCGGAACCAAACTCGATCACGCCCTGACCGCCTTCGGCATCGACGCAGCCGGGAAAATCTGCGCCGATCTGGGCTGTAGCACCGGCGGTTTCACCGATTGCCTGCTCCGCCGCGGCGCCGCAAGGGTTTATGCCGTTGACACCGGCTACGGCGTGCTGGATTGGAAGCTCCGCAACGATCCCCGCGTGGTGGTGATGGAGCGTACCAACGCCATGCACGTCCGATTGCCCGAGCCGGTTGACCTCGTCACCATCGACGTCGGCTGGACGCGCCAGCGGCATATTCTCCCCAATGCCGCCCAACTTCTGAAACCAGGCGGAATCGTCGTCACCTTGGTCAAGCCGCACTACGAAGCCGATCCGGCCCTGCTTCGCAAGGGGATTCTTCCCGAAGCGGCCGTGGAGGAGATTTTGCAGAGCGTCAAATCCGAAACTGAACCCACCGGCTGGAGATGGCTGGCCAGCGTCCGCAGCCCCATCCGCGGCACCGGCGGAAACGTCGAAGTCCTCGTCATGCTCGCCGCCCGGCCCTGAGTGAAACGCAAAACAACTCCGACCTGCCTTTCGAAGGAGAATTGAACCACGGATTGCGCGGATAGACGCGGATAGGAGAAGAATTCATCCGCGCCCATCCGCGTAATCCGTGGTTTGATTCCTCTTGGCCGGTCATGGCGTCGGAACATTCGAATGAAAGATTGCGCGGTTGCACCTACAATATTTCCATGTTCACCCGCGCGCTCTATTTCTGTGTTGCCGCACTCGTCTCGAGCCTGACCGCCGCCCAAGCACCCGCCGCGCACGTTCGCGCCGAACTTCTCGCCGATGTTTCCGCCGTCCAACCGGGCAAACCATTCTGGCTGGGCGTGCGATTGTCGATCGATCCAGGCTGGCACGTTTACTGGAAAAACCCCGGCGACGCCGGACTTCCCACGCGCGTCACCTTCACCCTGCCCGACGGTTTCACCGCCGGACTCTTGCAGTTTCCCACCCCACGCCGATTCGTTCAGCCTGGCAATATCGTCGCCTTCGGCTACGAAGATTCCGTCATGCTCCTGACTAAGATCACCCCACCGCCCAATCTCCCCGCCGATTTTCAGGGCCGGTTCCAGGCCGCCGTCTCCTGGCTCGTCTGTTCGGACGTCTGCATCCCCGGCAAAGCCACGGCCAGCCTGGCGCTCGGCTCATCCACGTCGCCGGCTCCGGCAAACCGGGAATTGTTCGACGACTGGATCAGCCAGCTCCCCGTGAACTGGGCCAACAACCCCGAAGTGGCCGCCGTCCATTCCCGCACAACCCCCGGCAACGCAAATCCATCCTCCCGATCCTTTGCCGTTGAAATCGCCTGGACCCATCCGGCCCCCGATCCCGTCGATTTTCTCCCCGAAGCCCTGGATGACTACAATATCCTCGAAACCGACGTGAAATCATCGCAGGACACGACGGTGATTGGATTTACGCTACAGCCTCTGGCCGGTAAAACGCCGGGACCGGGAATGCTCCAGGCCGTTGCCGGCTACCTCGACAAGGATGGAAAACGCCGCGGAATAAATATCTCAGTTGCCTTGCCGGCCCAGGCTGCCAACAATCATTGACATTGAATCTCGGAACAACGCTTCTCAATCGGCCCAAATTTCAAGGAGACCACTCATGCGGAGAAACGCTGCGTTAGCCTCGCTCATCGCGCTGGTATCCGTCGCCCTGATCGCGCGAGCCTTCGCCGAGGACCCCAAAAACTCCGGCGCCAGCATCGGCGCCAAGGCCCCGGATTTCACCCTTCAGGACCAGAACGGCAAAAACGTCAGCCTGCACGAGTTCCTCGGCAAGATCGTCGTCCTGGAATGGACCAATCCCCAATGCCCCTTCGTCCAGCGGCATTACCAGGCCAAGACCATGCAGACCCTCGCCAGCCAATACCAGAGCAAGAACGTCGTCTGGCTGGCGATCAATTCCAGCAACTTCGACACCAATGAAGCCAACCTGCAATGGGCCGCCCAGCAGAACATTTCCTATCCCGAACTGAACGATTCCAGCGGGGCCACCGGCAAGGCATACCATGCCACCAACACGCCCGAGATGTACGTCATTGGCACGGGCGGCACGCTGCTCTACCAAGGCGCCATCGACAACGATCCGCGGGGCGAAAAGTCCAACGACAAAGTGAATTACGTCCGCCAGGCGCTGGATGAAATTCTGTCCGGCAAACCCGTTTCCACGCCCCAGACCAAGCCCTACGGTTGCAGCGTGAAGTACAAGGATTAGCGCAGATTTCTGTTATATGGTGCTGCGCGAGGTCGAGGTCGTGGTGGATGAGGGAAAAGTCGCATTCGACGGCTAAAACGGATTTTGCCGCCGCTCCGCTTCGAGCTGGGATTTATACCGAAGCAGCAATTGCCGCTGTGTCGGGTGCTGGCGCGCCTTCAGGTCGTACAGGTCCACAATATCCTTCGTCAATTTTAGATACTCCTCCGGCATCTTGTTCTTCTGAAAAAACTCCAACCAAGGCGGAGTGAAAAAATAGACAAAACGGGCGTCCGCTTTGAACCGGAACCGAATATAATCTTCGGCAGCCGGCACATCGCTCTGGGCAACGATCAATGCATATTGATTGTAAAGATGTTGCAGGCTGCTGTGTTTGGACGGATCGCCCTCGATGGCGTGGGGATAGGCGGCGATGGCTGCATCCAGTTCCGCCTTTTCCGCCGCAACGTCCTGCGTCTTTTCGGCAATGTCAGATAATGCGCGATGGAGCCGCCAGGTGAAGATCGCATCGTTGGGATGATCCTTCAGCTTTTGATCCAGAATTTTCCTGAACGGATCGTAGTCGACTGGTTTGTTCTGAACCGCGAAGGAATTCTCATATTCGCTTACGATCCAGGCAAAGTCCTTCTTATCGCGATACCCGGCGACCGGAATGTCGGCAAGCTCCCGCGCATAGGTATCAATGGCCCTGGACCAATCACCGGACGCTGCCACGGCTTGGGCCGTTTCATCGGAGCGCCCGGATGCCGCGGGCTCTGTAGAGGCGGCGGTCGTCGGCGTTGGCAAATCTGCCAACGGTGTAGCCTGCAAGGCCAGTTGCATAACCGCTTTGTTCGCCGCGGGCGAGAGTGCCGGCACCGTCACGGCCGCCGCCAACGCCGAGATAAGCACACAAACAGCCACGATCGCCGCCAGCGATTTCATCTTTGCCAGCATCATCATCGTTCGCGCTCCTTTCATCAGCGATATAACCGTGGGAGATGCTGCGAACGGAAAAACGGGACAGGTCCAATATTCGTGAGCGAACGTAATTGGACCTGTCCCGTTTCCGTTTCGTTTCCGTTTTCTCTTCTCGCGTGGGGCGGTCATCTCTCCCTCCCCATCAGCAGCAGGGAGATCGTCAGCGCTTGCAGGAAAATGGCGACCAGAATCGGCATCAGCGGCTCGCCTGTCGGCTTGTAAAAATAGCTCCCCACCGCCAGTGCGATCGCCAGGATCTGAGTGATCCCCGCGAGCATTTTGCCCAGGGAAAATTCCGGGACGTGTTCGTTCTGCCGGCGAACCTGGTCCAGAATCGCCTGGGCCAGATGTTCGATCTTGGTCAACTCGCTGACCTGGGCGGCGGAGCGATCCGGCTGCACCGAGTGCTGATGCAGCGATTCGGTCCCGACGACCGCTTCAACGATGTCCATGGCCTCTGCCAGGTTGGAAACGGTTTCGTCCGGCTCGACGCTGCCCGGCTGCGTCGCCGCCGGCGACGCGGATAGGGACAAATCACTGACCAGGATGGTCCGGCACCCGGCGGCATGGCCGGCCTCGATGTCGCGCGGCGAATCCCCCAGAACCCAGGACGCCGACAGCTCCAGCTCCATCGCCTCGGCGGCGCGGAGGATCATGCCCGGCCGCGGCTTTCTTAGCTCACTGTCCTTCCGATATCGCTCGATCACCGCTTCGGGATGAAACGGGCAGAATTCGTGGCGGTCGATTTTCGCCTGGGGATTTTCGCGGCATAGGAGTTGATCGAGCTTTTCGTTGACCGCCGCCACCGCCTCCTCGCCGAACAGACCGCGGGCCACGCCCGATTGGTTGCTGATGGTGACCACCGCAAACCCCAGCGCCCGCGCCCGCGCCACGGCATCGGCCGCCCCGGCAATCAGCCTCACCTGGGCCGGATCGCCCAGATACCCGTCGCTCACGATCAGCGTATTGTCACGATCGAAAAAAATCGCCGGCTTCTTCATTCACCCAAGATTATCCCCATTCGCGCGGATTTGAAAACCTATTGCCCGTGCGGCAGAAGAATGCTGTCCGTGGAGGATAATGGTGACACGTTGTCGAACTGGTTGGCCTGATTGGTGTAAACATTGTCCCGCCCGATCCCGCACAGGCAGGTGTCCTCGAACGAAGCGTGGCCATCGGCATACAGGACGTTCTGGCCGTCCTGCTCGTGGTTCCGGCTGTTTGCCTGCTCGTTGACGCGCTCCCCCGCATCCACCTTGGCCACGGTGACGTTTGCGTATGCGGTGACGCCGGGATTCAGGTCCGCGGCCACCGGAAAATCGCCGCGCATGTGGCTGGTCAGCCGGTATCCCGCATCCGCCACCGCGGCGCTGGGATATGGATTGGCAAAACTGTAGGCCAGATTCTTCGTCCAATCCGTGAAGTTGCTGTGCTTTGCGGGATCGGCCGGGTCGATTTCATAGTTCGTGTCGTCGTTATATGGACAGATGAAAATCTCGGTGGGCAGATGTTCGGCCCGCAGCAAAAGATACGGCGCCGCGGTCAGATCGTTCGCCGAAACGCCGCCGGCCTGGAACGGATCGGCGGCGGTGAACCCCGTGCCTTCCGTCAGCGGCGCGCCTGCGGCATACAGCGTCCGCGGATAATTCCCCCGATTCTCGTTGCAATACATGGAGATTCCCAAACCGATCTGCCGGAGATTTGAGGCGCACTTGTCGATGTACCCCTGATGCCGCACGTGTTCCGCCGCCGGCAGAAGGATCCCCAGCAGCACGCCGATGATGCCGATGACCACCAGAAGCTCGATCAGCGTAAAACCGCCGCCCCGCCTTGCGTGAATCATCCCCAGATTGTCTGGGATTTTCGTGAAGGGTACATGAATAACGCGCGAGCCTGATCAAGCGGAGGAATCCGCCCCTTCCTACGCAAATGAAATGTGGAACGTCACCGACTTTTCCCCCTCCCCTGGTACTCCGGGGGAGGGCTGGGGTGGGGGTTTGACCATCGGGAGTGGTTCGCGCAACATCAACATCATGCAAGTCCCCCGCGATCGCGACAGGCGACTCTTGAGATTTGCCCGGAGTATGTGAGGTCAGCCTACTGACGCTGAAGCCAAACTGTGGCGGGCGCTTCGCTCCAAAGGTTTGGCGGGGTACAGGTTTCGCCGACAACATCGCCTTGGCGGCTATATCGTCGATTTCTTCTGCCCTTCTCGTCGATTGGCCATTGAACTCGATGGCAGTCAACATTCCGATCGCTCACAGGCGGAATACGACCGAAACCGGACGATGCAACTCAACGAATTGACTGTACGCGTCTTGCGGTTTTGGGATGATGACGTACTCAAGGATACGGACGCTGTAGCCGAGGAAATTCTTCGGCATCTCGAAATAATCGAACCCCCACCCCAACCCTCCCCCGGAGTACCAGGGGAGGGGGAATGAGGCAGCGCCATCGCGCTTTACGCCCGCCCGAAGAATTGGGCACACCCGATCAAGCTTTGATACATCTCCACCGTCCGGGTCAACTGCCGATCGAAGGTGAAATTGCGGCGAATATGCTCGGCCGCCGCGTCGCCCATCCGCCGCAGGGCGGCTTTATCCGACAGAAATTCAACCGAAGCGCGGAGAAATGCCTGGCGCTCGATGGCCACCGACCGGCCGGTGGTGCCCTCGACGATCAATTCCTTCGTGCCGCTGGTTCGCGTCCGAAGCACGGGCACGCCCGCGCACATCGCTTCGGCGCAGGCGTATGAGAACCCCTCGCGCGCCGATGGCAACAGCAGGGCGTCGGCCGCGTGCAGCAGCGGCAACGGCTCGCTCGGCCCCAGCATCCGCACCCGATCCCCGACTCCCCGCCGCTCGATTTGATCCTTGACCGCATTTTCGTTCGGCCCCTCGCCCGCCAGCAGCACGCGCAGCCCCGGCAACGATTGGCGCGAACTCTCCGCCAGATCAATCAGCCATGATTCGTTCTTCGGATCTTCCAACCGGCCCAGGTAGAGCGCGACGACGTGCTCCTCGGCCAATGCCAGTTTCGCCCGCGCCGCCTGCCTGGCAGCCGCATCGGGAACCGGAAATCGCTCCGCATGAATCCCGTGAGGAATGAGCGTGATGCGTTCGGCCGGCACCCGCGCCTCGTCGATCAGCCATTGCCGCCCTTCGCTGGACGGTGCGTGAACGTGATCGCCGAAATTGCTCAGCCATCCCCACGGCCCGCCGAGCGGAATGTGCGACAAGTGCAACGTGTAAAGCACGGGTACGCGGAAGGTTCTTTGCAGCCGCCGAGCCACCAGGGTCGTCCTGCGGTAATGGCAATGGAGCACGTCGACGGGATGGTCGGCCAGATATTTCCTCAGCCCGCGCGCCGCCCGCATCAATGTCCACGGCCCGCCCTTGAGCGGAGAATCGATCCACGGCCACGGCGCTTTGACGAACCTATCGTGCCAAGCCCCCGGTTCGCCGGCAACCGCCACTTCATGCCCCGCCGCCTGCATCGCGGCGCATAAATCGAAGATATACCGGCTGACGCCCCCGGCATCCGAACCGGCCGTCAGGTGGAGGACGCGCATGAATGTCATTTGTCATTGGTCATTGGTCATTTGTAAAGAGAATTGGCCAATGACAAATGACCAATGGCAAATGACCAATGACAAATGACCAATGACCTTACTTCCGATATAAGAGTACGCTGACGGGCGCACCCATGGTCGATGTCCTGATTCAGACCTATAACGAGGAGTTGAACCTTCCGCATACGCTGCAAAGCGTGCAGGGATGGGTCCATCGCGTTTTTGTGGTGGACAGCGGCTCGACGGACCGCACGCGCCAGATCGCCGCCGGCTTCGGCGCGGTGGTCGTCGACAAGCCCTGGGAGGGCTACGCCCGCCAGAAAAACTGGGCGCTGGACCACCTGCCGTTCGAATCGCCCTGGATTCTCATTCTCGATGCCGACGAATCCGTCACCCCCCAACTCCGGGAGGAAATCCTCCAGGTCATTTCCCGGCCCGTGCAGAACGTCCCGCACGCCGGGTTCTTTCTCAACCGCGTCACCCTCTTCATGGGCCGGGAGATTCATCATTGCGCCTATTTTCCCGCATGGAACCTGCGGCTGTTCAAACGCGGCCGGGCGCGCTATGAGGAGCGCAACGTCCACGAACACATGATCGTCCAGGGTCCGACCAGCCATCTGCGCCATCTGCTGCATCACCAGGACCGCCGCGGGCTGGAACATTTCATCGCCAAGCACAATCGGTATTCCACGCTGGAAGCGATGGAAATCTACCGGCACCGCGAACCCTGGCCCGGATGGTGGCGGTTTTTCAACGACCGCGTGGCTCGACGCCGGTACGTCAAATACTGCATCGCCCCGAAACTGGCGCTCCCCTGGCTCCTGCGGTTCGTGTACATGTATTTCATCCGCGGCGGAATCCTCGATCGCCGGCCGGGGCTGACGCTCTGCCTGCTTATCAGCACCTACGAACTGTTCATTCGTGCAAAATACAATGAACTGGTCCGGACGGGAGGAAACGAGCCGATGGAAATCAGCGGGCTGGCGATTGCCGAGGGGGGTGGAATGCCCGCTGAGCCGGAGATGGCGGCGGCGGCATTGCCCGCCGTCGAGCCGCCCGCGCCGCGGCAACCCCCGGCGCCCCCCCAACCGCCCGCCGCCCCGCCGACGCCCGCCGTGGCCCACGCTTTCCTCCCCGACCATCGCCGAAAAACCCAATCCAGCCCCTGGAATCCCATGGAAAACTTCAAACGCGCACTGTGGATGATCGTTCGGGCGTCGCTGTTCCGACTGTCGTTTCACAACTGGTACGGCTGGCGCCGGCTTCTGCTGACGCTGTTCGGCGCCCGGCTCGGCAAGGGGGTCCGCATCCGTCCCACCGCCCTCATCGAAATCCCCTGGAACCTCGAACTTGGCGACAACGTCGTCATCGGTGATTACGCGATCCTCTATTCCCTCGGCAAAATCACCATCGGCCGCGCGACGACCATCAGCCAGTACGCTCACCTGTGCGCCGGCACTCACGATTACACCACCCGGCGGTTTCCGCTGCTTAAGCCGCCGATCGTCATCGGCGAGGAAGTCTGGATCGCCGCCGATGCCTTCGTCGGGCCGGGTGTGACCATCGGCGATCGGGCAGTCGTCGGCGCCCGCGCGACCGTGGTCGGCAACGTCCCTGCCGACCAGGTCATTGTCGGGCCCGGTGCCAGAATTGTGAAGCGGCGCGTTTTGGAGGATTGAAAGATTATCAGGATTAGCTTGCAACGCGACCCGGCAAGTTTTACAATTGATGTTTCGGTCAAGCGAACGTGAAAACGTTCGCAATGGCGAGGAGCGACCGCCGTTTGTTTGGGGGTTGGGACGCAGTTTTTGTTTTTTGTGTACGCCATGCGTCAGGAATCCCGGCGAACAATCAGTCAACTCGCGTGGTCATTGGCGGTCGTCGCCGCCGCGTGGGGCGCCACCGAGATTCTCTACCGCGTTGATCGGCCGATTCAGCAGCATGGGTCTTTCGCATTTTTTATGGCCGCCATCGCCATCGCCTCGTGGCGCGGTGGGCTGGTGACCGCGATGTTCACGGTGGCGTTGTCGTCGCTGATGGTTGCCTGGCTCCTGCCCCCTGACAACTCCTTCCGCATCGCCAACCAGGCAGACGTCGTTCGCCTGGTGCTGTTCACCTGCCTTGGACTGCTGATCAGTTACCTGCATTACGCCCGCAATCGCGCGGAGAAATCGCTTCAGGAAACTGACCGGCGGCTCCGATTGTCGCTGGACTCCTCGGGCGTCGCCTGCTGGGACGTTAACGTCAAAGCCGGAACCTTCTGGAAGTCTCACAACCTTCCCGAAATCTTCGGCCGCTCGCCATCCGAGTTCGCCGCCACTTACGAGGGCTTTTTTGCCTACATTCATCCCGAAGACCGGGAATTCTTCCACCTGGCGTCCGTCGGGGGCGGCGGTAATCATCGCAACTTCGAGATTTCCCACCGAATTATCTGCCCCGACGGCAGCATCCGCAGGGTCAACACCCGCGGTCGAATGCACCTCGACAACGACGGCCGCGTCGAACGCATGGTCGGCGCCGTCTTTTCCGCCGAAAGCAAGCTGGCCGCCCCCGGCTCTTCCCAGCCCATCCCCAATTCCGCGGGCTCAATCGCCTCGCAGCTCCTGGTGTAAAATCAGATTTATTTCTTGCAGAAATCCACCAGCCTGGCGATTTCACTCCGCAGGTCCTTGCGATGCACGACAAAATCAATGAACCCCTTCTCCTGAAGAAATTCGCTCCGCTGAAATCCCGGGGGCAGTTCCACCTTGATCGTGTTCCAGATCGTCCGCGGACCGGCGAAGCCGACCAACGCCTTCGGTTCGCCGAGGATGAAATCGCCGAGCATCGCGAAACTGGCGGTCACGCCGCCGGTCGTTGGGTCGGCCAGCAGGCTGATGAACAGCCCGCCCGCGTCGTCCAGCCGCGCCAGCGCGGCGCTGGTCTTGGCCATCTGCATCAGCGACAGCGCCGATTCCTGCATCCGCGCCCCGCCCGAGCAGCTCACGATCAGCAGCGGCAGCGTTTCCTTCAGCTTGAACGCCGCCTCGATCGTCAGCGTGATCTTCTCCCCCACCACGCTCCCCATCGATCCCATCATGAACGTCGGGTCCATCACCGCGATCATGATCGGCCGGCCCTTGATGAATCCCTTGCCGCAGACCACCGCGTCCTTTTCCCCCGATGCTTCCCGCTCGGATTTCAGCCGGTCCTTGTAGGCCTTCTTGTCCACGAATTTCAGCGGATCGGTCGGCTCGATGTCGTCGAACATCTCCTCGAAGCTGCCCGGATCGACCAGTTGCTCGATGCGCTGCCTGGCGGAAATCCGGAAGTGGTACTGGCATTCCGGACAGACGTGAAACGCCTCTTCAACCACTTTGCGGAACAGCATCGCCCCGCAATCCGGGCAGCGCATCCACAGCCCTTCCGGGACGCCGTCTTTTTTTACCGTGGCCTGATCGTTGGGTGCTTGCGACATAATCGGTTCGACCGCCCGGCACTCGCCTAAACCGGATTGATCTCAATCGTCTCCAACGGCTGGCGATGACGCAAGCGCCCGGCGATCTGCACCGCCGACTCGCCCCGCAAAATCCCAGCGGCGATCTGAAACGCCATCGGCCTGAGCGCCAGCGCGATGCAACGGCTCCGGCTGCGGCGAAAAATCCGGCTCACCGCGCCGCCGACCCGCTGGATGGCCGCCTCCAGCGGCTCGCCATCCGGCGGAGTCACCTGCAACGGCTGCTCCTCCCATTTCGGGTACACCGTCGGAAACCGCTGCCGAACGTCCTGCGGAAAAAGACCCTGCCACAGGCCCAGCCCCACCTCCTCCAAATCCGCATTGTCGCGCGGCCGAAGCCCGTACTTTTTCGCGATGATCTGCCCCGCCTGCCCGCACGCTTCGTTCGCCGCGGGACGATACACCGCCTCGATCGGCTCGGACAGCGTGTTCAACAGATGACCTATGGCATCCATCGCCTCCGCCGTCAGCGGCAGCGACGCGTTGCCCACCAGCCGCTCCTCGACGTCCCACGGCGTCGGACCCGCTTCGATCAACACCGCGACAATACCCATGACACCCCTGATAAACCGCCGGACCGTGGTTGTAAAGAAATGGCAAGTATTTGCACGCCGATAAATGGTATAATCCGAATATGACGAGCGAAGACGTTCTTCAGGAACTCGAGCGGGCGCCATTCGTCCCTCTGCGGCTGCACTTGGCCAGCGGCCAAACCATCGACATTCGATACCCGCAAACCGCCTGGATCCGGCAGAACACAATTCTCATCGTTCATCCATTGACCAAGGGAACTCAGGCGATTGGCAACTATGACGTGATCGCGCTTCGCCTGATCGAACGGATCGAGCAGGTTCCGGAATCATCCGCCGCCTAATTGTTTCCGCAGCCCCGCGATCGCGGCCGCTCGGTCCTTCTGGTCGAAGATCGCGCTGGCCACCACAAACCAGTCCACCCCCGCCTGGCGCGCCTGCCGGATCGTCTGCTCGTGAATTCCCCCGTCGATTTCCAGACGCTGATTCGCTCTTAGCCGTTTCTTCACCGCCTCGACCTTGGGCAAGACCTGGGGCATGAACTTCTGCCCCGAAAAACCCGGCACAACGCTCATCACCAGCACGTGATCCACTTCCTCCATCGCCGGGTAAATCGCCTCCACCGCCGTCGCCGGGTTGAGCGTAATCCCCACGTGCCGGCACCCCATCTGCCTCAGCCGCCGAGCGGTCTGCACCGCATCGGCCACCGCCTCCACGTGAAACGTCAGGCCATCCGCCCCGGCCTTCAAGAATTCCGGCGCGTACCGCTCCGGCTCGGAGATCATCAGATGAACGTCGAGAAACGCCCGGGTCACCCCCCGGATTGCCGACGTAACCGCCGGGCCGAAGCTGATATTAGGGGCGAAATGTCCGTCCAAAACGTCCAGGTGCAGAAAGTCCGCCCCGCCCCGATCCACGTCCGCGATCTCTTCGCCGAGCCTGGCGAAATCCGCCGAAAGCACCGACGCCGCGATCTGCGGGCTTGAGGATTGAAAAGGATTTGAGGTCATGCCAGCGGCCTGCCCGCTTCAGCGGGCAGGTGATTTCGTCATTCAAGCCTCTCGCCCATTAATCCAAAATATCCAGCGTCGAGAAATGTCCGTTCTCCAAGAATTCCAGGCTCGCCCCGCCGCCCGTGCTCACGTGGCTCACCTTGCTCGACAAGCCCATTTGCTCGATCGCCGCGGCGCTGTCCCCGCCTCCGATGATCGTCACCGCCCCATTCTTGCTCGTCGCCTCCGCCACCGCCTCCGCCACCGCCTTCGTCCCGGCCGCGAACGGCTTCTTCTCGAACACGCCCATCGGACCGTTCCACACAATCGTCTTGGCCTTGGCGATCTCCGCCTTGTACAACGCCCGCGTCTTCGGGCCGATGTCGTAACCCTCCATCTCCGCCGGAATGTCCCCCTCCACCACCTTCGTCTGCGCATCATCCGTCATCTTGTCTGAAATCACGTTGTCCACCGGCAGCCTGATCTTCCCCCCCGCCTTGGCCAGCAATCCCTTGGCCAGCTCAACCTTGTCCCGTTCCACCAGGCTCTTGCCGACTTGCTTGCCCTGCGCCAGGAAGAACGTGTAGGCCATCGCCCCGCCGATGAGCAACACGTCCGCCTTGCCCAAGAGCTGCTCGATGACGTTGATCTTGTCGGAAACCTTGGCCCCGCCCAGGATCGCCACGAATGGATGCTTCGGATTCCCGATCGCCTCGCCTAGGAATTTCAATTCCTTCTGGATCAACTGCCCGATCACGCGCGGCTTGCCCGCCATCGCCTGCGCCGCCCCGAACGTGCTGGCGTGCTCCCGATGCGCCGTCCCGAACGCATCGTTCACGTACACGTCACCCAACTTCGCCAACTGCCTGGCGAAATTCGGATCGTTCTTCTCCTCCTCCTTGTGAAACCGCAAATTCTCCAGCAGCAGCACGTCCCCGTCCTTCATCGCGCCGGCCAACTGCTCCACCGCCGGCCCGATGCAGTCCTCGGCAAACTTCACCGGCTTGCCCAGCAATTGCGACAACCGTTCCGCCGTCGGCTTCAATGAATATTTCGCCTCCGGCCCACCCTTCGGCCGACCCAGATGCGACATCAGAATCAGCCGCCCACCCCGACCAACGACATCCTTGATCGTCGGCAACGCCTGCACGATCCGCCGGTCGTCGGTGATCTTCCCCCCTTCGATCGGCACGTTGAAATCCACCCGCATGAGCACTTTTTTCCCCTGAACGTTCACGTCAGCCACGGTCTTCTTAGCCATTTGAATCTCCTGTATTGGATCACGAAACAAAAATTCTTTCCGGGAGAGTCGATGCTACGGCGCGCGCGTGTGAAGTCAAGGCCACAAAAAGGGGTCATAAGCCTTTTTATCGCAACATGAATATTTTGCCTGCTTTTAGCGGCAATTACGAAAAAGGCTTATGACCCCTTTTTTACGGCTGCGTCGCGGCACCCGTGGAGCCTTGATCGATAACGACAATGTGCGCGGCGTCGGCTTCGATTTCGGGAACATCGTGGTACAGCTTCAGCATGCCGGTGACGCTGATGGTCTTGCCGGTATCCAGATCGGTCGGCATGCCCGCCCGTTTATCGGCCGGGATGTACACCGTGAAGCGGTCCGGATTGGGATAGTCCTTGCCGACGTTCAGCACGGCCGCGTCGCCGAAATCGTGGGTGCCGACCACCGGACCCGTGACCGTCACGCTCTGGCCAATGTGGTCCTTGGCCTGGTCCCAGGTAATGCTGGAAGGATTGGTCGTCGGCACAGTGGCCGGCAATGTGGTTGGCAAATCCGCCGCGGAAATCGCCTTCGCCACGAAGATCAATATCGCCGTGAAGACGAAACATCGAGATGCCGTTTGCATAATGACTCCAATCAGGTTGGCTCGCAGAGTCTAAGCAATGAAAAAGGCTAAGCAAAGGGTTCTCCCTGCTTAGCCGCGTCGCTTGCGACCCGAGTGATGCCGGCATCCCGTGACGACGAACCGTCCTTTAGAATCCCCCGTCCACGTACCAGCGCCTGAGTTGGTTGTCGTTGCGGACGTTGAGGTTGAACTTCTTCGTTTCGCCGTTGGACAATTGGATCTCGTAGGGGACGAACCAGACGTGGGTGGTGCCGCTCGTATGGAACGGCTTGCCGATGGAGACGATCTGCAGGTCTTTGAACGCAGCGAAGACCTCGTCGGGGAATTTCATCTTGATCATCATGTACGGCTGGACGGCGTCGGGGTTTCCCGTGGATAATGCTTTGAAGAACGATTGGGCGACTTCTTCGGGTTTTTTACTGGGGGCGCAGGTGGGAGGGATGTCTTTCGCGGTGGGAGCTTTGCGCATGTCCTGCCATTGCAGCCCCTGCGGCAGGTCGATGGAAAACAGCGTGTCGGCCAGGGTGTCGGGGTATTCAACGAGCGTGGTTTCGAAGACCAGGACATCATTCCCAGGCTCGGCGTGAACGAAGATTTGCAAGCCTTCAAGGCGCGAGGTTTGGGCGTCGAAACGGTAGATGCGGCGCGTGTCGGAGGTCCAAATCAGCTTGTTTTTCAGCCATTCGTCGCCTTCGGATTTCACCTGCGCTTTGGATTCGACGGTCACGACCGAGAACTCGCGGCCATCCACGGTTTCCTGCGTGAGCTTGACGTCGGCGGCGTTGCTTTGAGCATTCTTAAGCTCATTCTCCAAAACTTCGCGCGGCTCAAGCAGCCCGCTCAGCCAATTCAGATCGCCGCTCTGCTTAGGCGACATGGGTCCCATCTCCGCCGCGAGTTGAACGGTGGGAATGTAGATGTACGTGGCGCGGCCGTCCATGACCATGATGCGCTGGGGCTTTTCGACGCGCCATTCCATTTTCTTTCCCGGCTGCGTGCGCGTCCATATCTCAATAGGCGTGAAGTCCTGCGTGAGATCGATGGCGCCGGGATTATCGGTGGTGTTGACGGCACGCATTCGAGCCTGGATGTGCAGAGCGTGGATGTCCTGAAGCGCGGCGGAACCGCTTTTCAGAACATCTTCCGCGCTGGCCTGGCGGGGAGATTGCGTGTAGAGAAACAAAAAGACGATCCCGACCATGGCGGCGGCGGCCAGGCCCCAGCGCCACAGCGAATTCCACGTTCTCAACCCTGAACTCTTAACGGAGGGCAGCGTGTCCCGGCAGGCGCGCAGGGTTGCCTCCGTGAAGTTCGGCGATGCGACGGCTTGAGCGGCGCGGCTTGTGAGCCGCGCATGCAGGGCCCGCGCGTGCTCCGCTTCCTCCCGGCACGCCGGGCATTGCGCCAGGTGCTCGCTCACAACCACCCCGTCGTTCGGCGTTTCGAACAGTTCCGCCAGATGCTCGCGGCATTCAGTGCAGTTCATGGCAGGTCCTTTCACTTGCAGCGGTTTGCGGGATCAGCGCCTCGCGAAGCATCGCGTAGGCGCGCGAAAGTCGTTTGGTGACCGTGCCCACGGGAACGTCCAGCCGGTCGCCAATTTGCACGCAGGAAAGCTCCCCGTAGTAACGCAGCAGGACGATCTGACGATAAGGCTCCGGAAGACCCGCGACGGCGCGGTCCAACTCGAGATCGTCGCCCTCGCCGGACGGCCGGCGATCCGCGGGCTGTAACGCCGCCAGGCGCGTTATGGCCGACTGGTAGCGGGCGTCGGATCGTCTCGATTCCTTGATGACGCGGTCGGCGATTCCGATGAGCCAGGGGAATAACGAGGCCGGGTTCTTGAGGCTGCGAAGTTGAGTGAACGCGCGGACGAACGATTCCTGTGCGACTTCGTCCGCCTCATGCGGAACGCGGCCGCGGGCGAAGGCCAGCAGCGGATTCTGATAGCGCATAACCAGCGTTCGGAACGCCTCGCTATCGCCGTCCAGGCATTGTTGGATGCAGTTGCCGTCCGAAAGTGAATCGTTTGAGGGCATGGCTGAACGCTCCGGCCGCATGGTGCTGCCAAGTAGTGACCGTTGCGGCATCTTTTGCGACCGAAAGTGTAGATTAACTTCCAAAATACGGAAAAAGCCCACTTTGCCCGCCCGGAACGCGATACTGTTAAAAAATGGAGGAAAAGAGCAGGACGTGGACCGGGTTCCTGAACTGGTTTCTCAGTGTTTATCCAGCACAAACTTCCTGACCGAATGCTGGTTGCGGAAGCAGGCGAAGATTTCGTCGTGATCGTTGATGGCTAGCCCAAAGACCACTTCCTGCCCGCCGATGGAATCGAGATAACTGCCGTCGGCGCTAAACACCTGGATCGCCGGCTCAACGCCGCTGACATAAATGCGGCCCTCGCCGTCGATCGCCAGGTTCTGCGGTGCAAGGAGATGTCCGGGCGTCGGTAACGCCCCCGCCTCCACCCCGCTTCCAAACCGGTTGACGTACCGTCCATCGGACGCGAATTTGAAAACGCCCCCTTGTTGATTCAACGTATACATCTCCCCGGTCCCAGCCACCGCGATTCGGCTGAACGACAGGTCCTCGCCCACTTTCTCCCCCGCCTTGATGACCGTTTGAATCTTCCCATCCGGGCTAAGCGTCACGATGTCCGAACTGCCCGCGATGGTGTAAATGTTCCCGTTCGGCCCGACGGTCGCGTCCGTGTACTCCTCATCTTTGTCCTCGGTCCTGTATTCCACTTCCCCCAGCGGCATGCCCGTCGCCCCCGTGTATCGAATAATGTGACCCGAAACCACCGCGTACACCGTTCCATCCCGACTGGCCGCCAGATTTGACAAGTACTTCCCCTTCCCGATCGACCATTCGGCGAGAAATTTTCCGTCCGAGTCGAAGACCTGCACCCGTCCGTCGGAATACTCCCCGACGTAGATATGCCCCTGCCCGTCGATGGCGATGCTGCGCGAATCCTTGAACCGGCCCACGCCGATCCCCTCGCTTCCAAATTCCATGACCTGATGCGCGAACGTCGGCGCGGCCGGGGCCTGGGGCACCGTCATCACGGGCATCGGCACGGTGACGATCTTCGGCGCCCACGATTGATTCTGCGCCGCCAATTGATGATGGATCGACAAGACAACCTTCGCGACGATAAACCCCACCACCAGAATGATCGTCATCGCCAGCCCGCAACCGAATTTCGCCCCGGTCGAGGCGAGTTTGGCCGCGTCCACCCCTGGGCTGAATCCCGGACCAATGCCGCTGAAATCAGCCGTCCCTCCAGCCGCCAGACTTTCCACCGCCTTCTTCGCATCCGCCAAACCCGCCCCGGTCAACGTGCGATAATATTTCATCGCCTCGATCTTCCCCGGCGTCCCAAGCCGCCCCGATGCCCGCGCCATTTCGATCGCCTTTTCCACCATCGGCCGCAGCGCTTCAGGAATACTTGCATCGCCGAAGTTTGCCTGCGGATTTCCCGACAGCACGACGGTGCTCCCGCAATACGGGCATCGCATCGTCGCCCCGCCCCCAATCGGATATACCAGCGACGCCGAACAAGATGGACATTTCAACGCTTCGGGCATCTGCGTCCTCTCACTTTCTCTCCCCGCCGCTCCTCGGGCATACTTTAGCCCATGAACCAGCCTCAGGCGAGTGGCCGCCGAGTGCGCCGCCCCAACCTGAAATCACGGTTTGTGACTTCAAGTTCGCCAACTCCGCCGGCGACAACTGAAACACGAAATGGCGCGGGAAACGCTCCACATTACGCTTGACCGCCTGAACGAGCGCCCGGGTCTCCACACGGTAGAGCTTACCCAAGTCGGGACTGAGCAACACCCGATGCCCTCGAACCAGCGAGATGCCCCGCTCGATGCGCTCCGGCGGAACAATGGCCTTCCATGGTCGCGGCATCGCCTTATCCCTTTCGGGCACGCTGCCTCTGTTGGGGAATTGACCCTCTGGCGGTACAGTGCTTTCCGAAATGATAACTGAAGCCAAGGCAACCACCCTCGTACTCAATAGCGATCAAATCACTTTGCGCGGCCGACGTAATGGCAGGAACGGCGACTCTAACAAGCTCGCTGAGGAAGACCGTCCGGCACATGGGTGGTTCCGATTTGTCCTTTCTTATCCACCACATCTTGTCCGCCACTACCTTGAAGAATTCGGAATGAAGGCCGGTTGCCGTGTGCTCGACCCATTCTGCGGAACGGGAACAACCGTCGTCGAATGCCGTAAGAACGGCATCGGCAGCGTTGGCATCGAAGCTAATCGAATGGGATTCTTCGCGACGCAGGTAAAGGTGGATTGGTCGCTGGCCCCGTTGCGAATCTCCTTAGGCTCCGCAGCGGCATCTGCGGTATGCTGAACACGCAGCGAGCAGGAAGATATCATGCAAAATACGAAGCAAGCGCATCAAATAGCTCGTGAAAGATTAAGGTGCAAACGATGTGGTGATCGTGGACGATTCGTGCAGTTCAGCAGTTATGCAGCGGAACTCGTTGACGCTGAGGGCACCTATATCAGGCTCTTGCACATTGAAATTGACCGTTGGGAATGCGCTGTGTGCGGTGAGGAAGCTGAGTGGAGCGAAGTACCGCGATGAGTGCCGATATAATCGTTGAGCAACTCGTAACCAAGCTCTCCCGACAGTTTGGAACTATGCGTCAGCTTGGGCGTGGACGCGTTCTGACTTTCGGTAGCACCCTTCTCTGCTCCATAAGCTACTCCAAGCTTTTGAACGGCCACAAGTATTTTTATGCAGTACCACGCGAATTGCTGACTCCATCAGAGCCATTGCCGCCAGCAAGCCTTGGCGAGTATGCGGTGTTTATATGTGGTGGACTCGACCGGGTGCTGGTGATTCCTCGATCAATTATTGTCGAGATGCTGACGGAAGCACCAACACGACGTGTTGATATCTTCATTGAGGGCGAATCACTAATCCTGCAGACGACGCGGCGTCCGAAGCTCGACGTTACTGAGTATCTGGATGCATTTCCCTCGCCTGCGCCCATCGTGGTGGTGTCTGCCGACGAGGCAGCGACCTCGCCTAAGCCAGCGCGTGCGCACGTGCGCATCCAAGCAGGGCTGATCAGGCTGGGGCGCGTCGAGGGTTGCAAGATATGGGTACCAGTAAACGACCGCAACCTTGCCCACGGAGAAGTCGCATTCTCGACACAAACCATTCCCGCAATCCCGCGCTTCGGGTTCGACGAGAATACCCGTCGGATTGTTCAGAACATTGATGTGCTCTGGCTCCGCAACAATGTTATCGAGCGAGCATTCGAAATCGAGTCGACAACTTCGGTCTATAGCGGTCTGCTTCGCATGAACGATCTGGTGTTGGCGCAACCAAACGTACTGATCGACCTGAACTTGGTCGCGCCCGAAGCCAGCCGTCAGCGCGTGGCATCACAGCTCGCGCGGCCATCGTTCCGAGCATTGGCCCCAAAGGTTCAATATATAACATTCCGCCAAGTAGATGAGTGCATCGAGCGCCTTTCGGCACTACCAGAACATGCACGGGTGTCGGGGCTGCTACGGGGCGAACACCTCGTCTCGGACAATACGACGGTCTATCCCGAATACGCGTGAGGAGCGAACTCGCGTACAAATTTCAAGGGTGACGGCGTTCGCATCAGCCGTGAGGCCCATTACCTCCTCGTACCGCCCGATCAGATTAGCCCCGAGGAGCTGCGAGCGTATCAGCGGCGAACAGGAAGCAAGTAGCTTTACTGCGTGGAAAGAGAATGCGAATGCGAATGCAATGAAGATGGCCCATTCGCAATCTCACCCGAACACAACATTCTTAAAAATTTGACGCTTTTTTCGCCGCCCCCAGCCGGAATTCGCGTCGAAAAGCGATAACCATATCTGGCAAGACCAACTTGCGACAGTCTTATAAGTTAGCATATGATAACTTAATTCTCAAAAGCGCCAAATGTGTAAAATCCCGCCCAGCCGTTTCCCCCCCAATCCCGCCCATTTGACAAATCCCCCCCACCCTCGGACAAATGCAGCCATGGACCGGCAACTGGCCAATCTCAAATTCGATTCTAGCGGCTTAATCCCCGCCATCGTGCAGGATGCGGGCACCGGACAGGTCCTCATGATGGCTTGGATGAACCGAGATGCCTTGCAAAAAACCGTCCAAACCGGCAAGACGCATTTCTTCAGCCGAAGCCGGAATAAGCTCTGGCTAAAGGGCGAGATCAGCGGGCACGTTCAGCACGTCAAGAGCATTGCCGTCGATTGCGATCAGGACGTTCTGCTCATCAAGGTCGAGCAGGTGGGTGCGGCCTGTCACGAGGGCTTTTACAGCTGCTTCTTCCGCGAGTACCAAAAGGAAGCCAAAGACTTCAAAGTCATCGGCAAAAAGATATTTGAGCCGGAGAAGGTCTACGGGAAATAGCCGCCTTGGCCAGCAATAAGAAGCGCAAATCCAATCTACCCGCTGCCGCTACTTCGGCGACGCCGGTTGCGCCCATCCCGCTGGGCGGCGGCATGGGCCGCGATCTTTCCAATCGGCTCTTCCCGGCTTTTCTTTTGATGATCCTCCTGGGAGTTGTGGTGATCTGGAAACTCGGCTCGGCGGCGGGAAATCCAAACCCCGTCCGGGCGATGTTCATCGCCATGAACGCCGCCACCCTGTCCGGCTTCAATACAGACCCCGGCGTCGGTGGATTGAACGAGTTGGGCCAATGGACCGCCCTGCTCCTGATCGTCGGCGGCAGCCTGTTCACCATGATCGTCGGCGGCCTGGCGGTCATTCGCATCGTCCGCCTGCCGTTCACCGATCGCGACTTGATTTTCGCCGCATTCATCGCCGAGGCCGCGGCCCTGCTGATCGGCGCGTCGCTGCTGTGGGAAACCGACCGCTCACCGTTCCAGGCGGCGTTCCTGGCCGCCAGCGCCTTCGGCAACTGCGGGCTTTACCTCGGCGATCTGCCCGGCTCTTCCAACGTCCTGGTCCACGCGGTCATCTTGCCGCTGTCGGTCCTCGGCGGGCTGGGGCTGCCGGTCCTCATGGAGGTCTGGTGCGCCGTCGTTTTCCGGGCCAAATTCTCCGCGCATTCAAAAACCGTCATCGGCTCGTCGGCCTGGATGTACGTCATCGGACTGCTTTTGATCCTCGCCCTGAACCACGCCGGCCGCGGCTGGCCGACCCTGTCAGGCGTGAGAGATCAGCTTCCTTCCGATTCCGTGCTGGCGATTGAATCGCGCACCGGCGGCATGCCGATCGCGGGCATTGCAAACCTCACCCAACCCGCCCGATGGTTTGTGATCGTGCTCATGATGATCGGCGCCAGCCCCGCCGGCACCGGCAGCGGATTGAAATCCACGACGCTGGTCGAACTGGCCCGCGGAACGCGCCGGCTCCTGAGCGGCCAAGCCCCCGGCCGATCCTTCGCCGTCGGTTTCGTCTGGCTGGCCGTCTATCTCGGCCTAGCCTTGGCGGCCGCGATGCTGCTGGCGTACGTCTCCGGCAGCAATCCGGCCGACGGCATTTTGTTCAATGCCATCAGCGCGCTGAGCAACGTCGGGTTCACCGTCTCGCCGATGCCGGATGAGAAGGGCCTATTTTTCGCCTACGCCGCGATCATTCTCGTCGGCCGCATGGCCCCGCTGATGGTGTTGTGGTGGATGGCCGAGACAACCGCCGACGCGGAACTGGCGATCGGGTGATCCTCGTCGTTAGACATCTATTATTCGTAATGGGTCCACAAGCGCAGCACCTTCACCACGTGTTCGCTTCTCAAGACCTGGTACACAAGCCGGTGCTGAATATTGATCCGCCGGGAGTAGGCGCCCGCCAGATCGCCCACAAGCTTTTCGTAGGGCGGAGGAGTCTGGAACGGGTTCTGACGAAGGATGTCCAGGAGACGCTCAGCCTTGGGCTTCAGGCCCGACGCCTTCAGTTTTCGGGCATCTTTTTGGGCTTGGGGAGTGAAGACCAGTCGCCAGGTCACCAGTTTAGCTCCGTCTTGCACCGGGCGACGGGCGTCTTGAGGCCTTTGCGAATGGATTGGCGCATGCCGGGAATGGACACGAGGTATAGAGTTTCCTGGATTGCCTGCCAATCCTCCTCGGAAATCAACACGGCGTTACCGCGCCGGCCGGCGATGCGAATAGGCTCATCGGCGGCACCGGCGATCAGGCGGAAAAGGTTGGAACGGGCTTGCGAGGCGTTAAATGTCACCATACCGTAAGCGTACGGAATGTCGTACGTAAAAGCAAGCGGCTTTCACTCCATATATTCGCACCACGTCTTGCTCGTCTCCCACAGCGTCACGCCGGCCAGCTTGACGCCCAGCGCCTCGATCTTGGGCTTGAGCATTTGAAAGATCACCATGGCGATGTTCTCAACGGTCGGAATCAAATCCGAAAACCGGGCGATCTCCAAATTCAAATAGCGATGATCGAACGGCTCGACGACCGTCGATGCGACGACCTGCTCGAAGCGCGGAATGTCGGTCAGGTGCCCGTTGGCGTCCGGCATGCCGGCGAGGGTCACTTGCAGAACGTAATTATGCCCATGCCCGTGCGGGTTGTTGCACTTGCCGAAAATCGCCTGGTTTTCCTGATCGCTGAGGGCGGGGTTGTGCAGCCGATGCGACGCCGAGAACTCGAATTTCTGGCTGAGTCGGACCATGGGAAACTCCCGGGCAAAAAGGGTCAACGTGAGGAAGGGGCTGAGGGCCAGGCGAAGGTGATGCAATTGCGAACCCGGCCAGGCGTCCTTGAGGCGCTCGAAGATTCCGCCGATGAGCATTCCCCCGCCGGCCAGCCGCCCGCGGCGAACGAACGCCGCCGCCATCGGCACCACGGTTTGCCGCACCGTCTGATCGATCAGCTTGATGTTCTGAACGAACCCCGACTGCGCCGCCGGCTCGCCCACCAGCGTCACTTCCAGCGCGAAAAAATGCCCGATCCCGATCAGCGACGGATATCCGGCAAACCCGTTGGTGGGCGGGCGGCCGAGCTGGCCATCCTCTTCCGGATTGACGCAAAACCGAACCTCGCGCGTGAGGCGGAACATGCTTTCATCATACGCCGCGGTGGCGAGTTTGCATCTTCGCGGAAATTCGAAATTCGAAACTCGAATGACGAATCAAATTCGAAACTCGAAATTCGAATTTCTGCCCTTCGAATTTGATTCGTCATTCGAGTTTCGAATTTCGAATTTACTTCGCCTTCGCCGCCGCGGCATAGCGATCGAGTTGTTTCTTCATGTACGGATCGTCCGGCTGGAGATTCAGCGCCTGCGTCTCGATGCGCGCCGCCTCGTCCGGCCGGCCGAGATGGAAATTCACCTCCGCCAGCGTATCGAGGATCGCCGCGTCCCCGGGCGCCATTTTCACCGCCTTCTGGGCCCAGACGCGGGCCTCGGGCAGGTTCCGATCGCACTTGGCGCAAAGCCACGCCAATTCGTTCAATCTTTGCGGGTCATCCGGATGCGCGTCGAGGTCGGCCTTCGCCGGGTCATAGCTCCATTTGAACAACAGATCGGCGTCAACGGACCGGCCTCGCTGGCGAAGCAGCGGAACGACGTCGATGGCGATATCCGCGTCGGTGGGCTTCAGCTCCAGGAGCTGTTCGAGACGGCGTCCGGTCTCCTTTTCGTCGTGCCTGGCAACGGCGGCGCGCACATAGCGCCAGTAAATGTCCGCCCAAACGGCCGAATAATCGGCGGCGGAAAGCTTCCGTTCATGGCCCTGGGCATCTGTCATTGTCAGGTCCTTGACATCGCCGATGAGGAGCATGGCCTGTTCCTTTTCGTGGGCGGCGGTTTCGTCGTCGCCGCGCCGCATCGCAAGTCCCCCCAGGCAAAAATGCACGTTGGCGTCGACCAGCCGGTTGTCCATTGCGTCCCCGGCATCGGGCAAGTCCCGTTTCAGATAGGCGTTGAATTCACGCTCGGCCAGGTCGTCCCAACCGTGGTCGTAGAGGAACTTGCCGACGTCATATCGCTCCAGGCGGTTGGTGGATCCCGCGAACGCCGCTTGCAGCGCCGCCTCGGCCTTGGCCGGTTCCCGCATCCGCCGGTACACCTTGCCCAGGGCGTACTGGATCGGGGGCTTTTGAACGTCGCCACCGGCCAGGCGAACGTCATCCTCCAAACCTTTGAGCGGCCCGAAGTCGGCCTGCAACGCGAACAACTCCAGCAGCGGGGCCGAAATGCCCGCTTGCTCCAAACCGCTTCCCCGGGCGAATTCCTTCCGCCGCCAATCCGCGGCTCGATCGAACCGCTTCCGCTGGACATCGGCGCCGGCCAAAAAACGAATGACGAAATCGAATTCCCCCTCGTCGTCGGTTGGGTTGGCGAATTCGAGTTCGGCAGATTGCCGCAGCTCATCCAGGGCAGCCGGCAGATCGCCGGATAGACGGGCGTATCCGCACAGGGCCAGCAGCCGGGAATCGTCCGCGGGCGGCTGGACAGCCTGGAAGGCGTCGAGATGCCCCTGCTCGCGCAGACATTTGACGATCGACCATTGCACGGCGGGGCTGGGGTCTTCGCCGACCAGCCGGGCCAATGCGCCCAAACCCGTTCCGTCATCGACCTCCGCCAAATCCGCCAGTGCGCGCACGATCTCGCGCCGCGTTTCGATGTCGGGCGTTCCATACCCCTGAAGCATTTTCTTCACCATGGCCGGATCGTCAGGGACGTACCATGGCAAGCCCAGGAGGATTTGCGCCGCCTGCTGTTGCAGGCCGGGATCGGGCGATTTGGTCAGTTTCAGGATCGCCGGGCGGGCCAGGTCTCCCATTCTGGCCAGATCGGTCGCGGCGGATTGCCGCTTGTCGGCATTGTCCGACCTCAACTGGTCGATCAGCCGACCGATCCGGTCGTCCACGGACGCCGGCTGCGTGGCCGGAGAGAGAGTCTTTGCCGACGCCGCATTGACCAGGCTCAGCCAGAGGGCAAATAGAGGCAAATAACGCTGCCCCCAAATCCCTCTTTCTCCCCTCCCCATGTACTCAGGGGGAGGGTCAGGGCGGGGGTTTCGTGGCCCAATCGACGTTCGACGGCAAAGAGCAAGCCCTCCACCCCCACCCCAACCCTCCCCCTGAGTACAAGGGGAGGGGGAAACTCTTTGCGGCAAATGAGGCGCTCTCGGGGCGGCCTTTTTCTCGCCGCCAGCGTAGTAATCACGCGGGAATTGGAGATAATAACGGGGCTGTTTCATTTCACCTCCGGCGCCTCAAAAAACACGGCCGGCGCGTGGGCGGGTGAACTCTGCTTTTACGACTGACAGGAGCGCATGGATGGCTGAGAACAACGTACCCGAAACTCCGATTCGTTCCAACAGCAAATACGACGAAGCCATGATCAAGGTGCTCGACAACGTCGAGCACGTCCGCACGCGTCCGGGCATGTACATCGGAGGAAATAATACCAAGGGGCTGCACCACCTGATCTATGAAATTGTCGATAATTCCATCGACGAGGCCCTGGCGGGGTTCTGCAAGAACATCCTGGTGAAGATCAACGCGGACGGGTCGGCGACCATCGCCGACGACGGCCGGGGGATTCCCGTCGGCATCCATCCCACGGAAAAAATCCCCACGATGGAAGTCGTCTTTTCCACCCTGGGCGCCGGAGGCAAATTCGATCACAAGGACGGCTCCCCCTACGCCACCAGCGGCGGGCTCCACGGCGTCGGGGCTTCCGTCGTCAATTTCCTCTCGGAATGGATCGAGATCGAGGTCAGCCGCGACGGGAAAATCCACCAGATGGAATTCGCCCGCGGCATCAAAGCCGGCGAACTCAAGGTCGTCGGAAAATCCTCCAAGACCGGCACCAAGGTCACCTTCAAACCCGATCCGGAAATCTTCCCGGACATCGAATTCAAATACGAGATGCTGATCGGCCGCATCCGCGAACTGGCGTTCCTCAACCAGGGACTGCGGATCACCGTCGAGGACGAACGCATCGGAAAACGCGAGGAATTCAAGTACGACAACGGCCTGGTCCAATACATCCAAAACCTCAACGAGGGGAAAATCGCCCTGCATCCCGTGATTTATTTCAAGAAGGAGGACGTCCCCAACCGCCTCATCGTCGAAGTCGCCATGCAATACAGCGACGGATTCAACGAAACGATCCTCACCTTCGCCAACAACATCAACAACCACGACGGCGGCACGCATCTCAGCGGGTTCAGGACCGCGCTGACCGGCACGATCAACCGTTATGCGGAATCGGCGAACCTGATGAAGGACATCCGCCCCAGCGGCGACGACGTGCGCGAGGGGCTGGTCGCCATCGTCAGCGTCAAGCTGCCCGAACCCCAATTCGAAAGCCAGACCAAGGACAAGCTGCTCAACCTGGAGATCGAATCGTTCGTGCAGCAGGCGGTGAACGAAAAGTTCGGCGCGTATCTGGAGGAGAACCCCAAGGAAGCCAAGTCGATTTTTGAAAAGGGAATGCTGGCGGCCGAGGCCCGCGAGGCCGCCCGCAAGGCCCGCGAACTCACCCGCCGCAAGAACAGCCTGGAAGGCAACGGCCTCCCCGGCAAGTTGGCCGATTGCCGGAGCAAATCCAACGAGGACACCGAGGTCTTCCTGGTCGAAGGCGATTCGGCCGGCGGTAGCGCCAAGCAGGGCCGCGATTCCAATCTCCAGGCGATCCTGCCCCTGTTCGGCAAAATCCTCAACGTGGAAAAGGCCAACGTCGTCAAGATGCTCTCCCACGAGGCGATCCGCACGATCATCAGCGCCCTGGGCTGCGGGTTCCACGAAGATTTCAGCCTGGAGAAACGCCGCTACGGCAAAGTCGTCATCATGACCGACGCCGACGTCGACGGCAGCCATATCCGCACGCTGCTGCTGACGTTCTTCTTCCGGCACATGCAGGAGCTGATCCGCGCCGGCCGGGTTTACGTCGCCCAGCCCCCGCTCTATCAGATCCTCCGCAAAAAAAAGAGCGAATACGTCCTCAACGAGCGGTCGATGCGAAAGGCCCTGACCGACATGGGCCTGGAAGGCACGCAACTCATCATCCGCGACGACGAGGGCAAGCAACACTCCCGCGTCGCCGGCGAGGAAATGCGCCGCGTCGTCGATCTCCTCGCCAAGCTCGAGGAAATGGTGAAGATCATCCAGCGCCGCGGCATCGATTTCGCGGAATTCCTGTCCCGCCGCGACAGCAACGGCCGCCTTCCGCTCTATCAGGTCGTCGTCGAAGGCGAGGAATCCTATTTCTACAACCTTGAAGAACGCGACGAATTCCTCCGCGAAAAGGGTCTCCTCGTCGATGCCGACGAAACCAACCCGGCCCCCGGCAACGGCTCGCCCCACAACGACGGCCGGCGGATCCAGAAAAATCAGGAGCTTCACGAAGTCAAGGATATGGTCAAGCTCTTCACCCAGCTCGATCAGTTCGGCCTTTCCATCGACGATTATTACCTGACGCAGGAGGAATCCGTCAGCGGCGAAAAACTACCCACTAAATACGCCCTGGCCGGCGACGACAAGCTGCACGACGTCGCCGGCGTCGCCCAAATTCTCCCCACCATCCTGTCCCTGGGAAAAGTCGGCATCGAGATCAAGCGCTTCAAAGGCCTGGGCGAAATGAACAGCGAACAGCTTTGGGAAACCACGCTGGACCCCGGCCGCCGCGTCCTGCTCCGCGTGACCCTCGAGGAAGCCGGCGAAGCCGAGCGATTATTCAGCGTCCTCATGGGTGAAGATGTCGAACGGCGGAGGCAGTTCATTGAGGATCATGCGCTGGAAGTGAAGAATCTGGACGTTTAGCCGCCCCGCTTGCGGGGCGCCGTGCAATTGGGACTAGCGAAATGTCACTAAAGCTGTTGAGCAGTGACGCCCTTAGCTCCTGGATCACAGATTCCCATTGGCTGAAGCTTTCGAATGATCGAATAATTCCGAATAAACTTGTCGAATGCTACGAGATAGCATTCGCGAACGACGGTAACGCCGCTGCCGCATTTGCGGGGGGGCTTTTGACGGACTTCGTGCCGGAGCGTATCGGCAGCGGTATCATTTGGATTTATCAAATATTTCCGCCCGAAGAAGCACAAATCCGGGTGATTCATCAAACTCTGCATTTGTACGGATATGAGAAAGTTAGCACGCAAGATTTTCGGTTCCATTTCCAACAGGATTACGGTGGTTTATTGAGTTGCTTAAGCTGGTGTTTGGCGTGTGGTTGGGGATTTTATTTTTTGGCAGAATCCCGCCAGATTTTTTTTAGGGGTAGCAACGAAAATATCTTGGATATCTGCTGGGCGAGAGATGAAAAAATGAAGGACAATATAGATAGTTTATTGGCGAACCTTTCCGCCAAGAGATCACGGGGGCATAAATAGGAGGGAACTGAAGGGGACACGGGGGCACGCTTGCCCTGATACCCCCGCCTATTTCGGCAACCGGTCGCCGCGCGACAACTGCTCGGCCAGGAACGGATGTTCCTTCAACCAATTCTCGATGGCGTCGATCCGGTTCCCCGGATCGGGATGGGTTTGCAAAAACTCCGGCTCGCCGCCGCTGGAGCTTGCCTCCTTGAGAATCGTCATGACGTCGATCATCGCCCGCGGGTCGTAGCCCGCCTCGGTCATGAACTGCAATCCGCGCTGGTCGGCCTGGGATTCGTCCTTGCGGCTGAATTTCAGTTGCACCATCTGGTCGGCCAGATCGGCGATCGCCCAGGTGGCCAATCCGTTGCGATTCCCGCTGGCGGCGATGCCGGTGCCCAGCACGATCGACTGCCCGAGCCGGCTCTGCTCGATCTGCTGGGCAACGTGCCGCTCGACGACGTGGCCCGTCTCGTGGCCCAGGACCCCCGCCAATTCCGCCTCGTCGGCCAGCTTTTCGTACAGCCCCAGCGTGATGAATATCTGACCGCCCGGAAGTGCGAAGGCGTTGATCGTCTGCTCGTCGCTCAGCAGGTGAAACTGGTACTGATACGGACTCGTTTTCGCCTGCGATCTGGATACCACTCTTTGGCCGACGTTCTGCACCTCCTGCGTCCGCGGATCGGACGCGGGCACTTCGCCTCCCATCCGCGCGATCATCTGCGGGGCCGATTGCAGGCCCAGCGATATTTCGTCGTCCGCGGTCATGGCCACGTGCTGTTTCTCGCCGGTCGTGGGATTCACCGACTCATGCGAGAAATAGGAGACGATCCCGAACAGGATCACCAACGCCCCGATGACGTGCCGAAGATGGATTCCGCGCCCGCCGCCGTAGCCATATCCGTAATACTGCGTCATGACGTTCCTTTGGCGCACAATTTCCGCGCCGTATCCGAAATCTTCTGATGCGCCAGTTCGCAGGCATAATCCACGGCAATGGTTTGGCGATAGGCTTCGATCCTGCGGATCGGATCGCCCGTCGCCTCCGCCGCCGCCAGGAACGGCGCGTGCAGCCGTTCCCACGTCGCCATCACCCAGGCATACGTTTCGGCCGTTCCGCGTTGTGGGCCCTTCGGCAACTCGGCATCGGACATCATAATACTTTGGGCCGGCAACCGCCGGATCAACTCCTCCACGGACATCGGCTCCGCAGTCGGCAGGGCGACGCCCTCGCCCGGCACGATCGCCACCACCCGGCCCGCTCCCGCCGGATAAACCGCCGCCAAAAACACGTCCACGTACAATCCCCGCTCCCTCTGCGCCCGCCGGGCTTCGACGCCCGGCTGGATCGAGCCCCATCCGGCAATCAGGATTTGCCCGTGTCCGATGACCTCCACAGTACGTCTTCCATCGAGCTTGTCGTGCGGCCCATTGGCCAGGAAGTCCAGGCGAATCGTCCCCTCCCCGCAGCGTTGCCGCCGTTGCCGCCGCGATTCCTGGAGCGGCATATACAATCTCGCCAGGGCGTCGAAGTCGCGCGACGTCCAGGCAAGTTCCTCCGCCGCCGCCAGCGACGTTTCCGCCGGCAGATATTCCATCCGCGACAACTGATCTTGTCCGCGCTCACAGAGATCTTGGATCTGATTCGAATCCATAAAATCAATTTTAGCCACAGATGAAAATCAGATGCACACGGATAAATCGAAAGAAGAGTCTCGCGCAGAGGCGCAAAGGCGCAAAGTTTTTTTCTCTGCGCCTTTGCGCCTCTGCGCGAGCTCTTCTCTTATGCGCTTCATCTGTGCTACTCACGTTGATCATGTTGTTTTTCTGACCACATTATTCCCAAAAACAAATTGAACCGCCAAGACGCTAAGACGCCAAGATCAAATGACACCGAGTGACGTTGGCAGTTTTTATCTTGGCGTCTTTGCGTCTTGGCGGTTCATCCGCATTTTCCTTCTTGGTTGCGGCCATGCCGGGCTGGGTCCATCTGATTTTCATCTGTGGCAAAAAATGCATTTCTACGGCATCGGCAAATCAGCCTGGACCAGCGTGCTTTGCCCCGGCCGCGGAAAAAGCCTGGTTTTATACGTCATCACGGCGGCGCCGATGTTACCCGGCATTTCGCCGTCGGTCAGGCGAAAGTTCCACCCGTGATACGGGCAGACGACGCAGCCGTCTTCAATCACGCCGCCGGAAATGTCGTGGCCCGCGTGCGGGCAGGTGCTGTCCAAAACGTAAACCTGGCCCTGGCGGAGAAAAACCGCCAGGGAATAACCGTCGATATCGACGTGCTTTCCCAACCCCTCGCTTAACTCGTCCAAATCGCAAAGAGTCACCCACGCCACTACTGAATCTCCGAAAGAGTCACGGGCCGGCGCTCGGCGGCGCTGACCGAAACCGCCTCCAAGACCCGCTGGGTCTGGTACGAATCGGCGAAATCCGACAATGGAATCGTCGGCTCCCGGCCGCCCAGGTCCATCATGATGTCCGCCGCCTGATTGATAAACGTATGTTCGTAACCAATGATATGCGCATCGGGCCACCAGGCCTGGGCGTAGGGATGATCCGGGGCGTGCGTCACCATGATCTTCGTCCACCCCTTCAACTTGGCCGAGGCCGTGTTGTCGAACCAAAGCAAATGGTTCATGTCCTCGAAATTGAAGCTGACGGCCCCTTTTTCCCCGTGAATTTCGACGCCATTTTTATTCTGATACCCCGTTGAAAACCGCGTGGCCTCGAAACTTCCCACCGCCCCGCCGGAAAACCGGCACAGAAACAGCGTCGCATCGTCAACCTCGACCTTGCCCATTTTTCCGCGCCCGGCCCTGGCGCCGCCGGCGATTCCCCCGGCCGAGCCGACCGATGGAATCAGCCGCTCCTTGACGAAGGTTTCGGTGATCGCGCCGTTGATTTCCAAAATCTCTTCGCCGGTGATGAACCGGGCCATGTCGATGACGTGCGCCCCCAGATCGCCATGGCTGCCGCTGCCGGCGATTTTCTTGTCGAACCGCCAGATCAGCGGCACGTCCGGCCCAGCCCAATCCTGAAGATAATATCCGCGCACGTGATAGATCCGCCCGATCTTCCCCGCCCGGGCCAACTGATATGCCAGCGCCACCGCCGGCGTTCGCCGATAACTCCACCAGACGAAGGTCTTGGATTTTTTGTATTTCTTCGCCGCATCGCGCATCTGCCTGGCATCGTCCAGATTCCCCGCCAACGGCTTCTCGCAAGCGACGTGTTTCCCCGCCTCCAGCGCCGCGAGGGCCATCTCGCGGTGCACGTGATTCTGGGCCGTGATGTCCACGAGCTGAATCTCGGGATTGGCGATAGCCTCGCGCCAATTGGTCGAGCGATTCTTCCATCCCCATTTCTTGGCGAAGGCCTCAAGCTGCGTCCTATCCTGGGCCGCAACGGTGTGCATGACAGGCTCGACCGGAAGATCGAAGAATTTCGGGGCTTTCAAATAAGCGTTGCTATGCGCCCGGCCCATGAACTTCTGGCCGATGAGACAGATGTTGACCGAACCCTTGGACATGCCGCTATCCTCCGCGATTTTTGTGGGCGGAGTTTAACCGCGAGGTATGGGCAAGCAAAGAATTCCCCCTCCCCATGTACTCAGGGGGAGGGTGATCGCTTTTGGTGTCTTCCCCCCTCCCCATGTACTCAGGGGGAGGGTTGGGGTGGGGGTCGAACGTCGATTGGCCCATTCTATCCCGCCAGCGACTGAAACAATTTCGCCGCGTCGGCCAGTTCCTCCAGCGGAGGCCGGGCGGGTAAAAATTCCATTCCCCAGTATCCGCGATAGCCAGCCTGATGGATCGTTCGAACGGCGTGCCGGTAATCCATCTCCTGGCTGTTGCCGGGGAAATCGCGATTGGGGCTGCCGGCAACGTGCAGATGGGCGATCCATTGCAGGTTCCTGGCTACGACGGTGGCCACGTCCTCACCCATGCGATGCATGTGGTACAGGTCATACAGAACCCGGACGGCCGGCGACGAAACGGCCCGAACGACGTTGAACGCAAAGTCGCTGTTGTCCGCCTGATAATCCGGATGGTCGTAGCGATTGAACACTTCAAGGGTGAGGACCGCGCCCGCCCTTTCCGCCTCGGCGGCCACGGCCTTGATCGCGCTAATACAATTACGCTGGCCGGTGGCATCATCGAGTCCCCCGCGGTTGCCGCTGAGAATAATGAGTTGCCCGATCCCCCGAGCGGCCGCGGCTTGAATGTCGTTTCGCATGTCGGCGATCGCCTGCTCGCGCTGCTCCGCGTGGTTCATCAGGCCGGGAAAGTTCCTGCACGTCATATTCAGCAGCTTCAGCCCGGCCGCCAGCGCGATGTCCCGCCGGTCCGGATCGACCATCTCGGCCGCGGAGTATCCGAACCCGCGCAGCGAGCGATAGAAATGGCCGGCATCCTGTATCCCTTTGAAGAAAGACCAGTCGGCCATGCTTAATTGAAGAAGTTGATTCACGAGGCAAGTCCCTTCTCGGAATCCGGTACAGGCTGTGGCGCAGCCAAAAAGGGGTCAGAAGCCATTTCCGTGCAATTGAAAATTCGGCCTGATTTCGCGGGAGAACATGAAAAAGGCTTATGACCCCCTTTTCAATCCTTCTGCTTATTCGTCCCCAACTCCTTGGCGATTTCCGATTCCAACTGATCGAGTTTCCCCAGTTCCGCCTTTTCGGACGCCAGCACGTCCGTGGCGATCATGCGGTCGATCTCCTCGTCCGTCACCAAATCCTCGCGTGAACTGACGGCCGAGCCGCTGGTGGCGGATTGCTCCATGGAATCGAGGAACAAATCCATGCGTTCTTCGATGCTGCCGGCCTGGGCGACGGCGCGTTCCCAGTCGGCCTGGGTTTTGGTCAGGTCCAATTCGCCGAAAACCCGGCTGATTTCCTTGGCCATCAGGGCCATCGACTCGGCGAACTGCTGGCTGGCCTGGGCCTGCTGCTGAATAAGCATGGCATTTCTGATCGACAGAAGCTGGCGTTCCAGCATCTTCTTGACGGCCGCGGTCTTTTTCAGAGCGCTGCGGATGAACTGGTATTGCCCGTTGTCGCCTATTCTTTTGGCCTGCTGGGCGTTGCGGATGAAGTCCTCGGCGAATTTTTCCTGCTGGCGGATGGACCGCTCGATGGCCCGCATCCCGCCGCGGATTTTCATCTCCCGTTCGATTCGCCGCTCGTCTTTGGATTTGAATAGGCCCATGGTGGTTCTTTCAGAATTAGTTGCAAGTGCAAGTTGCAAGTGCAAGTTGCAAATATGGATTTAGCTTGCAACTTGCACTTGTCACTTGCAACTTCCTTCACATTTCCTTATCGGGCGCGGCGTTGCGTTTGCGCACCGCCTTGTCGGCGGCGTCGAACGCCTGCTCGGGCTTCACCGCCCCACGGTCCATCTCGTTCCAGATGTTCATCAGTTCCTGCCCAGCGCCGGTCAGGCCGGCCGACTCCAGCGAATCGCGGTCCGCCTGGCCGCCCAGATCGAGCAGCGTGTCCAGACGGTCGCGGTAAACATCCTGCGAAACGGCGTCGTCCTCGATCCACTGGCTGATCTTGGCCACGTCCTTGTCGGTGAGGTTCAACCGCCCGGTTGCTTTGCCGGATTCGCTGTTCTCCTTGACCATGCGCAACCGGCTGACGGTCATGAGTTCCTTGCTGCGGAGGGTCAGCTCGCGCGCGGCCATGAGCTGCTCCTGGGTTTTCATCTCGAATTCCTGGGCCAGGGACTTGCGAAGCTCCGGCGATTTCTGGCTCGCGCCCTGCTGGAAGATTTTTTGTTTGTCGGTGCTGATCTGCTCGATGCGCTTGAAGAGCCGGTCGCGCGTTTTGGTGAGAAGGATCTCCTCCTTGCGCAGTTCCTGGCGGTTGAGTTGGCTGAGCGTTTTCTTTCGGCCGAAGATTTTGTCGATGAGTGCCATGGTTTTCAGCCCGGCTCCGGTTCGTTGCGCTGGCGCTGAGGGGCGGGCGGCGGCTTGACGGCCTGCGGAGGCGCGGCGGCTTGGGCCGGCGGTTGGGCGGCCGAGGCGGTCGGCGTTGCCGCCGGCGCTGCCGGCGCTTTGGATTCGTTCAGCAATTCCTCGTAGAGCGCCTGCTCCTCGTCGCTCATTGAGCCGTGGGCTGTCAGGCCGACCGATTCCGCCAATTCGCTTCCCGCCTGAAGCTCGGCCAAGACCTCTTCAGCCGCGGCGGCGTCGGCGGCCATCTCCTCGCTGTCGGGGAGTTTGGCCGTCTGGCCCTGCCGCTGAAGTTCCAGGTTGTGCAGGTGCGTGCTGACGACGTTGATCTGCTGGTTCAGGACCGACAATAATTGCTGGCGGCGTTCGACGTCCTTGCGAAGCTGAACGAGTTGGCTGGTGATGCGCCGGCGGGGAAGGTCGCTGGCCGCGTCCTTGAATTGTTGCCGCAGCTCGGCTTCCCTGCCTTCCATCACGCCCATGTCTTCATAACCGCGCTCCAGTTGCTGGCTCAGGGCGGCGCGCCGTTCGGAGAGAAAGGCGATTTTCTTTGCCACCTCGCCCTTGCGGGCGAAGAGGGTTTTCAGGCGATCGATGAACGGCATATCGGCACCTCCCGAAGCGGCCCCGTTGGAATAGGGCGCGGAACCTTCCCGGAACAAGACCAACCGCCCGTCCAGCCGTTTGGCGGTCAGGCCGGGGTTTTCCTTGGCATACGATCTTAACTCAGATTCAACCAATTGCGGTGAAAGTTGCAACTTGGCGGCAAGTTTGTCGGTGGCGATGCCGGCCGAGAGCAGGCCGACGCGGTCGGCGTCGATTTCCGAACGGATGCGGGCCCGCTTTTCAAGGTCCAGTTCGGGATCGAACAGTTCAGCAATTTCGGCGGCCTCGGGCGGGGCCGTTATCGTCCACCCGCCGGTTTCCGTGGGTGAAACCAGGATAACCGTGCGGTCTTTGATCTTGAGGGCGGCCTGGCGGGCATCGGCGGTGAAGCCGGAGGTGGACATGATCGCCAGGGTGACGGGAATTCCCGGCAGCGGCGGCGGCGTGGCCGCCAGCGCCTGCCCCAGTTCCGCCGCGGCCAGCGGCTGGGCCGATTGCCCGGCAATCAGCGCCCGCGACGGCGAAAGGCAGACGGCGCGAAACCGCCCCACCGGCGATTTCAGCACCCACCATTTCTTCCGCGACAGCCCGACATCGATGGTCGCTCCAACCGGCATCCGGGATTCCAATTGCCGATCCGGTTTGCCCATTTCGCTCATGAGCCGTTTGAGTTCCACGCCGCGATCGCCGAACCGCACGTCACGGATGAGGGTGACGGCCGATTTGCGGCCCCCGGCGGCTCCGAGGCGCAGGCGATTGTCGCTCAGGAGGCGTTCCACGTGCGCGATGAATTGGCGCTCGAGCCGCTGATGACGGGATGGATCGGATGCGTCGCTCATTGCTGTCGTCGGAGCCGGACCAAGAGATAAACCGCGGCCACGGCACACCAGGCCCAGCCGAGGATGGAGAGGATAGCGTAGACGAGGGTCATGGAGAAGAAATTCGAAATCCGAAACTCGAAATTCGAATCAAATTCGAAATCCAAGATTCGAAACGGGGATTTGTTTGGTCATTCGAATTTCGAATTTGATTCGAGTTTCGAGATTCGAGTTTCGAATTTCCCATCACGCCACCGCATCGACCGACGGCAGTCTCGATCCGCATCGGGGGCAAAATGCGGCTGCGCCGGGCAGGGATTTCCCGCACAATCGGTTGTTGCAAACGACGCGGAATCCGTTCGGCGTGGGAACGTTGATGGCCGGGCGCTGCTCCCGGAGCATCGCGCCGACGCGCAGGGCCAGTTCCGAGCGGATGCGATTGCTGGTCCGCAGGCAATATCGCTGGTGAACCGCGCCGGCCAGGGCGGCGGGAATCGCCCACCATGCGCCGAAGGCGACGCCGATGATTCCAGCCGCCAGCCAGAACGGACGCAACCCGATCCCCGCGCCATACCGCGCCATCGGCGGCAGATGTTGCCTGAGCAGGATCGGATTCAAGCGCCGCAGAAGCCGGTTGACTTCCGACACGTGCTGATGGACGTGAAGCCAATGGGAAAAATACGTGACGGAAAGACAGATCACCCAGACATCGTACAAACCAAACCACTCGATCGAGGGACGGGACCAATGGCCGAACCGGACCGGATGGCCGACCCACGGTTGGGCGTAATACGTCACGCCGAGAATCTGGCTGCGATGAAACCCCGAGACATTGAGCCAGGGCAGAAAATTCACCGCCAGGACGATGAGCATGACCAGGGGAACCAGCCGGAGCGTGGGGATGGCGCCGGTGTCGCGGACGGAATCGCGCAACTTGGCGGCGTCGTCGTCGCCGGTGCGGATGCGCAGCCATTCGACGAGGTGCCAGAGTTGTTGCTGTTCGGCGACGACGAATTTTCCAAATCGCCTGGGCCAGGAAATCAGGGGCAGAATTCCGAAGCTCAACCCGCCGAGGACAAAACTTTTCAGCGGCCCCCAGGCCATTCGGCCGGCGATCGGGCGGCTGAGGCTGTGCAGGACGGCCGCGGAAAGATTGTCGGGCCGGCCCTGCGGCTCGAGCGTCCATTGCGTCGGGGTGAAAGCGCTCATAATGAGATCGGGCGGGAAGCCCACCGCTCGGAATCAGCCGGGCGGCCCGTCTGCCGCTGCGGCGCCGGCCGCAGCAGGGGCGAACCGCATCGCCGGCAGAAATTGGCCTGGGGAGGATTCGTCGCTCCGCATCGAAACCGGCTGCATGGCAGCGTTCCAAGCTGGGCGGCATGGCTGCGACTGCCGAGCCCCGTCATGCGGGAGACTCCCAACCACAATACGCGGCAAATCTGCCCGATCACCCAGGCGAAAAACAACGCCCATCCCACGACCAGCAGGACAACCAACAGAAACATGTGAACCGCAAAATGTGCCATGACGCATCACACGGAAACCGTCTGCGGCAAAAGCGATTCGCCGCAGAAAATGCAATACCGGTCGGTCTGGTCGGGAAACGCTCCGCATTTTGGACATCGCCGCACCTCGGCGACAAGCTGCACGCCGCAGTGCATGCAATATTGGTCGCCGGTCTCGACCGGCTTCTGGCACTGCGGGCATCGCCCGGCCGGCTGCGGCACGGGCGGCGGCATCACGGGCGATGACCGCGGCAGCGGCGGAGGAACGGCGCCCTTCGCCGCCGGCGGTAACGCCGCCAGAAATTCGCCCGCCGAGGCGTATCGCTTGTCCAGCCGCGCGTAACTCCTCCGGAACACTTCGTCCAGATATTTGGGAACCGAAACGTTCAGATCGCTGGGCACCTCGGTGCCCGCCGGCCGCTCGCCGGTCAGCATCTCGTACAACATCACGCCGCAGGGATATAGATCGGACCGGGCCTGCGGCTCGCCGCCGCCACGCTGCTCGGGGGCCATGTAATCCAACGTCCCGGCAATCTCCCGGCCCGCCGCCGTGTTCAGCGACGCCGAATACGCGATCGACCCCGCCGCATTGTTCGCCGCCTTGCCCAATCCGAAATCGGTGATCTTGACGACTCCTTCAACGTCGAACCCTTCGGTGAAGGCCCGTTCGTGGATGAGGACGTTCTCCGGCTTGATGTCGCGATGGATCACGTTGTGATCGTGTGCGTATTTCAACCCGGCCAGTATTTGCCGCATGATGGAAACCACCTGGGGAATGGCCAGCGATTTCTTTTGGATGAGCGGACGCAGACTTGTCCCGGGGACGTATTCCATCGTCAGGTAAGGCACCTCCGCGTATGGATCGAAGCCGATGGCGCGGACGATGTTGGGATGGACCAGGCCGTGGATCGCCACCCCCTCGCCTTTGAGGTTTCGCAGGTATTGGGAATCAAGTGGGATTTTGATGGCGACGAGTTGGTCGGTCCAGACGTGATGGCGGGCACGCCAGACCTCGCCGAAGGTTCCCCCGCCGATCCTGGTATCCAGGACGTATTCCCCGACACGTTGACCCGCCTGAGGCATTTTTACGTCACACTTTCTCCGCGATCCAGTCGCAGATCAGCAGATTATATACTCCCGACACCAGCCCGCCGAGCAAGAGAAAAGTCCAGGCCGTGGCATTGGGCAGATGCCAGTGAAAGAGCCAGGCCAGCAGCACGACTTCCACGACGGTATAGGCCGCGACCAGCACACCCCCGGCAACGTTGCTTTCGGCCCGTGCCACGCGTGAGATAAGGGCGAACGAAGCCCACGGCCACGCCAGCACCACGCCGAACCAGCCCAAAATCCTGCCGGTTCCCGACACGAGCATTTGCCGGGTCGATGCGTCCATTTGCCACCATGAAATGGCCGCCGCGATCACGCCCAGTGCGACCAGACCGGTCACGACCCGCCCGGTAATGCTCTTCAAAAATTCCATCCCACGTCAATCTTATCCGATGGCGTCGTTCAAAGCGTTACAAACGCGGGCAAATTCAATAAAGGGGGGTGTAGGGCCTGTTTATGGCGGAATTGCCGATTGCCGATTGCCAATTGCCGATTTGGAATGCAGGAAGCCCTAATTGCGGTCGTTTCCCTCTTTCTTTCAATCGGCAATTGGCAATCGGCAATCGGCAATGTCCGCTCATTGACCGCGCTTTACGCAATCCGCATGATAACCCCCATGTATCGCCCCAGCCGAAAGAACAAGCGATTCAACTTCCCGCCCGGACGATACATCGCGGGGAGGTATCAGATCGAGGAAATGCTCGGAAGTGGCTGGGAGGGCGAGGTTTATAGAATTATCGAGCGGAGCACCGGCATCCGCCGGGCCGCAAAGTTCTACTATCCCCACCGCGATCCCACCGGCAAAGCCGCCATCGCCTATGCCCGCAAGCTGGACGCCCTGCGGCATTGCCCGATCCTGCTGCAATACCACCACCAGGAAATCGCCTACGTCCATCGCCGAAGAGTCATCGTCGTCATCAGCGAACTGGTCGAGGGCAAAAAGCTTAGCGAATTCCTATATCAGCAATCCGGCCATCGCCTCAGCACGTTCGAGGCCCTGCACGTTTTGTACGTCCTGGCCAAGGGCATCGCCCCCATTCACGAGCTGGGCGAATATCACGGCGACATTCACGACGACAACATCATGATCCGCCGCCAGGGCATCGGATTCGAAGTCAAATTGCTGGACTTCTTCGACCTTGGCAAGCCCAATCGTTCCAAGATCGAAAAGGACGTGCTGAACCTGATCGAGGTATTTTTAGCCTTGGTCGGCGGCCGAGCCGCGTATTCCCGTCAGCCGAAAGTGGTCAAGGAGATCATCCGCGGGCAGAAGGATTCGCTGATCCTGGAACGATTCTCCAGCGCCGGCGACATTCAGCGGCATTTGGAGACGCTGGAATGGAGTTAACCAATGGAGACAACGCATGAATACGGACGCCTGCCAATCGCGCGACCCGGACATTATCGCATCGAAGAAGGCCCTGGAGCGCGCCGCCCGCGAAGCTCGCAAACTCTCGCGCAAAACCGGCACGCCGTTCTATGTCCTGAAGGATGGGAAAGTGGTCGATCTGAACCGCGCCGAGAAGCGGAAACAGAAAAAGGAACGACAACGTTGACGGCTCGCCTGATTCTCCCGCATTTCCTTCGCAATGCTAACCATCAGAATTTGCGCGATTCGCAAAGAATTTGTGAACCACGGATTACTCGGATTGCACGGATAATTTCTTTTCCCATCCGTGCGTATCAGTGTAATCCGTGGTTCGATCGGTTTTGTTTGGTTGCGGCTCTGCCGCGCTGTGCACTTGGCGGTGAAGATTGTGGGTTAGCGCTCGTCGGCGGTAAAGCCGCGTATTCCCGTCAGCCGAAG
Organism: Tepidisphaeraceae bacterium; assembly: GCA_050014015.1. Classification (GTDB taxonomy): domain Bacteria; phylum Planctomycetota; class Phycisphaerae; order Tepidisphaerales; family Tepidisphaeraceae; genus PALSA-1353. Next base: position 2,118 of record JBEKEC010000014.1, on the reverse strand, counting down.
TTGGTCAAGGAGATCATCCGCGGCCAGAAGGATTCGCTGATCCTGGAACGATTCTCCAGCGCCGGCGACATCCAGCGGCATTTGGAGACGCTGGAGTGGAGTTAGGCCGCAGATGAATCCCGTCGGCGTCTCCCCGCACAAAATAGAATTCCAGAGATAACTAAAACCAACGATGTCGGTTCGGGTACCGACACTGTCCAATCAAAGCCACCAGCAACGGTTGTTTGTGGGTCAAGCGATCCGATAGTCACAGGATTGTCCGAATCTTCCAAATAACCTAGTTGCCCAGCGTACTGACCAGCACCCGCGTTCACGCCATCCTTCAAAGCATCAAAAGTTAGTGGATTTCCGCTAGCGTAAATCGAGTCAATTGCACCAACCAAATCCGCGCCGAATGCGCCGCCGTACACCCCCTGTCCGGGGAGCAGGATTGCATCGGAGGACTCGCCAGCAGCAGAGGACGTGATCACGGCAGTATCCGGTAGGCTAGAAAGGTCGTCCGCACCAATACAGTGTCCAGAGAAGCAAGAGTCTATTAGGAACAGTTTATTGATGTCGACCCACGCCGACCCGCTAAACATCGCGCGCAGATCGTCATCATCCAAATAGACGCGACTGCCTGACGCACCCCCAAAGGCCAGTTGTCCATCCGCTGTGGTTGTCCTAGTCAAACTGGATGGGGGGTTGGGTTCGTGGTTTGGGTCGGCCTCAGCTGTGATGGAAGCGTCGGGCCCTGGAATAGACTGATCCAACGGCAAGAAGTAGTCTTGATACGCCCCATGAGTATTGATGTAAAAAACAGCAGTGTCGCCAGCTTTTAGGTGGTCAGGATTACTCGCATCTACCAGTGAAGCAATGGCGTTCTGCATCGTTGTTACGTTGGCGCTTTCCCCTGCACTGGCGTTCAGCCGCAAGCTCTGGGTATTTTGTGCGCCGACAAATTGCCCAAACGCGCTCGCAACATTGGCCGCGGCAACATCTCCGCGAAGTACGTTCTGGGTGTCGGTATCCCAATTCACACCAACCGACAACACGGTTGTCTTCGGTGCGGGCGTTGTTAGACCAACGGGAACCTTCTCGATTTGGCCAGCATTTCCATTCGCAACGCTGTAGTACACCCAATTGCCATCGGTTGCCATGCTCGTGACTGTTCCATTGGCAACCGTGGCCAGCTGGATGGATGTCTTTGCCGATGTCGAGTATTGCTCGACATTATTACCCGTCGTGTAGAAAACATTTCCGTTACTTGCCGCCAGGGCGTTGCCTGACGAGACTATTTGAGTGGGAAGGCCCCCACTTTTTGGGACGACATCAATGGCGCCACTTGGCAAGTCTAGGTACACGTTGGTGGAGTCGAGAACAGGACCCGTGTTCTGCGGCAAGCCTGACGCCACCGTCGTAACGGAGTGAGTGGAATAATTGAAATAATCGATGTTCTGCCCGTAGTAATTCTGAAAGTACACGCCCGTGTTATCCGCAACGGGTGCTCTCACCCAAATCCCGCTGGCGTTCTGTGTTGGGGAGCCACCGGAAAGTGGCAATTGTTGAATCGTCTGAAATCCACTGCTGTAATAGAGACTTGACCCTGAGACGCCAAGAAAAGTGCCGCCCTCGGGGTATGCCAACGCGGTAGCCGAGCCGCCAGAAAGAGGAACACTGAAAACAGGCCCGCTTTCATAAGAGTCATAGTCGCCATATATTTTGGAGCCGCTGATCGCAATACTGCTAGCCGCGCGGTATGTTCCTTCATTATCATACTGGCCGACACCCGTCGCGAGCGTGGACACCCCACCGCCATTGGTCGAGACTGCATCAATAGCGCCGTTTGTTGCGGTATCGTCCGTGAAATAAAGGTTGCTGCCGTTAAGCACAAGATCGCTTGGGTCAGTTACCCCGGTCGCCACGATTGTTTGCGCATTTGCTGGTCTAGAAACGACCAGAAGCACGGCGGCTAACAGGATGCATACATCGGCAAATCGAAACGTCGACATCGGAATGTCAAGACCCCATTTTTGTCCCAACTCTGAAATATAGTTTCGCGGCCCAAAGTCGTCGGATCTGAGCCGGGACCTTCCCGGCTCGCTTGCTCTTTGCTACGCTCGAATCGTCCACGCGGAG
>JBEKEC010000013.1:0-84999 GCA_050014015.1 Tepidisphaeraceae bacterium | reverse complement strand
CAGTCGGGAAACCGCCATGCCGCCCTATTGGGCGGGCGATCGCGGCGGAGACTGCCGCGATCCAACCGTCTGTATGAAATGGCAGGCAACTGTTGTTTCATGCTGAGCGGACCGAGGCGGGCCCAGGCCCGGGAGCAGGTTGCCTAGAGAATCGGTCCGATACCAGGATTGTCGGCGAAAGCTGATGAAGGCCCATGCGGTGACGTCGCGAGTCACTTCGTGGGCCATCTGGTTTTTAGGGGGAGGATTACGGGGCGCCGAATCAATCGAAACTTCAGCGATTTACCAAGGCATCAGTCCCACCAGAAGTACCAATAGTGCGCGTTCAATAGGCCAGCGGCCAAAGCCGCAATAGTCTCCGTGCCTTGCGCGACGATATCATAACAATACATATACTGCTCACGTGCCAGCGCCAGGCTCGCCGCGCGATCTGTCGGCGGGCGAGCGACGTTACATTGCACGACATCGCCCGTAATGCTGACAACTTCCGCGCCGTGTCGCTCAGCCCAATATTTGTGGAACGCGCAATGGACAGCGGGTTCTGGGCAGTCGTTCCAACCACCCCAATTCAGGTATGCAAACGCCTCCCAGGGGCTGTTTAAACTCAACAGCGCGATAAACACTTCACATTTGGGCTTCCGGGTTCGAATGTCTATATGAGTAACAATTCCCATTTTGTCCGCGCGATTCGGCCAGGTTCCTTCCTCATCCTGATAGGCGTCAGGGTCGAGTCGCCGTCGGTCTTCCATCCACTTGTGGGGATCGACTTTACGGGAATAATCGAGTATTTCGGAATGACCGTCCCCTTCGTTGATATTTTCGAGGATACGGCTTTTGTCGTCGGCGTCTCCGAGAAGGATGGGATAAAGCCCGCCCGATCGATATTCAGCACGAAGGCGATCCAGTTCAGCCAGAGCGATGTCGCCAGCCACACTGATCGTTTGAATGTTGTTCATGGGGTACCCTTTCCCGATGCAAGCATGTTGTTAGAACACCCTTGGAGGACGTTTCTCCGTGACGGAAACGCCATCCAATTAGCTTCGTCGCACAGGGAGCAAAGTCAAGCGAGACCTCGCAATTGACGTTCGTCACGCGTCGCGTTACTATTTTGAGTAATGATCCTGTCGTTCAAGAGTGCCGATACCGAGGCTCTGGCGAACGGTCGGCGGGTGAAACGGTTCGCGAACGTTGAATCGGTCGCGCGACGCAAATTGCGGCAGTTGCAGATTGCCAGGCAGCTTCAAGATCTTCGCGTCCCGCCGGGAAATCGGCTGGAAGCGCTAAGCGGCAACCGCGCGGGACAACACAGCATCCGCGTGAATGACCAGTTCCGCGTCTGCTTCCGCTGGACGGTTGCCGGCGCCGAGGACGTGGAGATTGTCGACTATCATTAACGGAGAAAGACCATGCGAAAGCTCAAGCCCGTAACGCCCGGCGAACTTCTGCGCGAGGAATTCCTTGTTCCGATGGGCATTTCGCAGTACCGCCTGGCAAAGGAGATCGGCGTGCCGGCCCAGCGGATCGGCCAGATCGTGGCTGGAAAACGTGCCATCACGGCCGATACGGACCTGCGTTTTTGCCGCTTCTTCGGCCTATCCAACGGCTATTGGCTCAGGGCACAGGCCGCGTACGATACCGAGGTTGCAGAACAAGCGCTGAGCAAGGCCCTGGCGAAGATCAAACCCTGGGTAGGCACCGCCGCATAGACGAATGCCCCGGGTTGCCCGATCATGCCCTTTCATGGATTATACGGGAGCATGAAGAGTGTCGTTCTAACCGGTGGTCCCGGCTCGGGAAAAACGGTCGTCTCCAACGCAATCGCCCAGAGCGACCCCAAGCGATTTGTCGTCGTTCCCGAGGCCGCGACTCAGGTTTATTCCCACGCGCACACGCGCTGGGATTTGGTTGACGTGGTGGGTCGCCGCCAGCTTCAGCGGCAAATCTATCACCTTCAACGCAGCCAGGAAGAGCGATTGGCGACTCAGCACCCCGATAAGATTCTGATTCTGGATCGTGGAACCATCGACGGCGCCGCTTATTGGCCCGACGGCCCCGACGCCTATTGGGCCGATCTTGGAACTTCCCTCGCCGCCGAGTTGGCGCGCTACAGCCACGTCATCTGGATGCAAACCGCCGCCGCCATCGGCATCTTCGATGGCAGCGATTCCAACGCCTGCCGGTTCGAGGACGCCGCCGCCGCCGTGGCCAGCGGTGAATCGCTGGCAAAATTGTGGTCCGGCCACCCGCATTTCCAGAAGGTCGCCGCATATCCTTCCCTCACGGACAAAATCGCTGAGGTTCGCAACATGATCGGAAAAATCGCGATTGCGGAGTGAGCCTCAATTCGCCGCAAATACCTGGCCATTTTCGATTTTCAATTCATTCCCCCGAAGTATGTCCAGCAGCTTTCTCGAATGCGAGATCACGATGACTCCATGCTGTTTCCGTGAAAGCGATTGGATGATTTGCGCCAGGGCGACAATGGTTGCGGCATCGGCGCCGAGCGTTGGCTCGTCGAGAATGATCCACGGCGGCAGGCGCGCGATGGTTGCGGCAAGCGACACTCGCTTGCGCACGGGAAATGGCAGAGCCAGGGGATTGGACGCCGCGAAATCCTGCAAGCCGAATGCGTCGCGAACGGCGGTAACCGCCGAGGCGTTGATCGAGCCGGACTTGAATCCCAATTCGGCCCGGACGCTTGCCTCGAACAGCCCGACATCGGGATTTTGCAGGTGATATCCGGCGATTCGACCGGGGGTTTTCGATATATTGGAAGCGGCGTTGTTCACGAAAATCTGACCACCGACAGGACGAAGGACGCCGGACAAAACTTTCGCCAGCGTGCTTTTGCCGCTGCCGTTGGGGCCTTGCAGAGTGTAAACGCGCCCGGGTTGCAGAGTCAGTGAGACGCCCCGGAGAACCTCCGAACTTCTGGCGTAGGCGGCGGTGACATTTTTCAATTCAAGCACCGGAGCGGAAACGGGGTCGAGGCGATCGATTTGGGATGGATCGAGCGGCGCGATGGCCGGATGACGAGACGGATCGGGCGACAAATCGGCGATGGTGACGGTTTGGATTGCACGGTTCCATTCATCCAGGCGATTGTCGGTAATGACGGCCCCGCCCATCGGCCCGGTTGCCCCTTGAAGCAGATCAAGCGCGGTCTGAAGCTTGTGGCTGTCCAGTTGCTCCAGTGCGCAGTCGATGGCGAGGATTTTGGGCTTGAGAATTATCGCGCACAAGACGGCCAGGCACGTTTGCTCTCCGCCGGAAAGGGTCGCGGGATGCTGCTCGAAGAGTTTTGTGAGTTTCAGTTGCTCGGCGGATTCAAGGCAATCAGAGGATTCCAGGGACCCGCCGGCGTGGAGCTCAAGTTCCTGGCGGACGGAGGTGGTGAGGCCCGAAAGTGCGAAATAGACCTCCGGACCGAGGTACATCCGGCCGTCGGAAATGACGCGGCAGAATCGGCGCAGGAGGTCGGAGCGGCCGGAGAAATTCGGCCCGTCGATGGCGAGGATGCGCTTATCGTCCAGCGCGGCCAGAAGAAGCTCGGTGGATTTTCGGCTCATCGGAACCCCAGCAATCCCGGCCAGCGGAAGGCGATTGCCACCGCGAGCCAAACAAGCGAAAGCGTCACCGAGACGGCGCCGGCGACGGGCGAAAACGGCAGCGATTCGGTGGGGAGCCGCTGAACCCGCAGAAGCATGGCGCGTTGTTCCCATACCTCGGCGCGGTGGACGGCGGAGCGAATCGACCAGACGAACAGCGGGCGCAGAAGCCGGGGCAATTGTTTGAGTCCCGCCCACCGGCTGCCGCCGAGGAGTCCGCGAGCGCGGCGGGCGACGAGGATTTGTTCGGCGCGCAGTTTGAGTTCCGGTTCGACGGCAAAAACGCCGAGGGCGACGACCAGTCCTTCGCCGCTCAGGCCCCATCCGCGCAGGGTCGCGGGCAAAAGGCGCGAAGGGATGGAGAGCATGATCAACTGAAACGCGCCGCCGAGCACGGTCAGGCGAAGGGCAATGAGAAGGGCGAACATCGCTCCGCCGCGCGGGTCGGAGCCCATCGGCATGCCGGGCGGCGCTTTGGCGACCCAGCCCCAGACGGCGACGAGCATGACCGTCATCGGCAATTGAACGAATGCCAGAAATTTCAGGAATCTTGGCAGGAGATTGTCCGCCGCCAACGCAATCGCCAGGGCGGCGATCATCACACCAAGGAGCTGGAGCCGCAGGTTGATGAATGTCGCGACGATGAGGATGAGAAGCGTGGCCAGCCGGGCCACCGGGGGGACTCGGGACATCGACTACCCGTTGATATTAAAGTTCTTCGCCAAAGTGGGCCCGCGAAAACGACGGAGCAGATCGTGGGGCACGGCCCGCACCAGCCAGACCGCCAGCAGAGCCTCGGCCACCTTGTCGGTCGAGGCGTCGCAGATCATTCCGGAGAAGAATCCGGCCACGGGCAGAGAGAACCCGCGATGGATGAACCATGCGGTGACGAAGGTAGACCCGGCCGTCGTCACGCCGCCGAAAAGGTAAACCGAGATCGGCAGCGAAACCAGCGCGGAAATGACGCCCAGCGCCAGACCGCTCAATACGGTCCGGAAGAGGGTCCGGAAGCCGCCGATCATGGCCAGAAGATGCGTGCCGACCGCCATCATGGCGGCGGTGCCGGTGAAGAAAATGATGATGTGATTGAACAGCAGCGCCATCATGCCGAAGGCCAGCACGGTGACGATCAACCCCGGCCCAAGTCCGGCGATGAGCGTGGTCGTGATGATGCCCACGCAATCGAGATAAACAGGCAATTTCAGCGCCAGGACGATTTGTGACAGCGCGATGTTGAACGCGACCGCCGACGGAATGAGCGCGATCGTCGCCATTCGGGAGGATGCCGGCGAAATTCCATAATCAAGATATTCGATCGGCTCATTTTCGGGCATTCGGTAATCGCGATCGGCCTTTGGAACGGGCGCGGTAGGATACTACATTCTGAACGCGGCACAAAGCGCGGCGGGAACCAATCGTTCAAATCCTGGCGCTGCGAAGATAGCGTCGTAGGCAGTTTGGGTCTTAATTCTTCCAAACACTTTGAATGTCACGATCGAAAGCGACCGCAACCACCGAATCGGCGGGCGACGCCGTTCGGTCGATGTCGTGAATGGTCACTTCACGATCCCCTTCGTACGGAAGCGATCGGCCCGTATAGACCTCGTACACTTTCGTGACGCGTAACTTGCCCAGAGGCGGCATCTTGAAAGTATTCCCGGCGTAGTCCTTCAAGAGGTGCACGTAAACCACGGATCCCTTGTAGCAATAGCCGTATTCGCGGTCTACCGGTTCCCACGGTCCGCCGCGAGTGCCGTAGATGGCATCGCTCATTTTGGCAATCCATCGGCCCATTTCCCGCAAGCGCTGCTGTTCCAGGTCGGGGATTACGCCGTGTCGATCGGGACCCACATTGACCAACAACACCATGTTGCGAACCACGCAGTTGGCCAGGTATCGCACCAGTTGGTCCCGCGTCATCACTTTGCCGCCGGCGATGGATTTGGCATTGTAGCCCCAGGTGCCGTTCTGCATGGAAAGATTCTTATCGCAGATCACGCTGCTGCGGATCTTTCCCGTGGTTTCTCGTTCGCCTTCCTCCTCGACGATGTCGCCCATCCAGCCATAGCGGAGATTGACAATCGCATCCGGCTGGTACTTGCGCACCATCCCCATGATTCCCAAGGCCTTGCCCGTGCTCTGCTCAACGTCCTGATATTCCTTGCCGATCGGCCAGCGATTCGCGGGATCGAGATATTTGCCGGGCTCGTGAAAGTATGCGGCGTCCGCGTCGGAGCCTTTTTGCCCCAGCCAACCGCCGTCCCAGTAGATATGGTCAATCTTGCCGTAACCGGTCATGAGTGTCTTGACGTTGACGTAGTTTTCCTCCTTCATCAGCCGCGCATTCTCCACGTGGGATGGATCGGTCTTATAGCCGAACCTGTTGGGCAGGCAATTGGCGCCGGTCACGTCGTAATAGCCGGGATAGCGCCAACTCAGCGGCGAATAATAGATGCCGACCTTCAAGCCCGCGCCGCGGCATGCCTTGACGTACTCGGCAATCAAATCCCGATGCAGCGTCTGCATGCTCGTGAAGGCGTTCGGATATGGGCTGTCGAACAGGCAGAAACCATCGTGATGCCGTGCGGTCAGACACATCCATTTCATGCCGGCGTCCTTGGCCAGTTGCGCCCAAGTCTCCGGGTGATAGTCGGCAGCGTCGAAGTACGCCTCGCCGCTTTCCGGATACGCGAACTGGCGGTACACCCCCGGGAGCATCCCCTGATTTTGCATGAACCATTCCCCGCGTCCGGGTCCGGAGTACAACCCCCAATGGATGAACATTCCGAATTTCGCATCGAGCAGCCAATCAAGCTTTTCGTTGGACAATTGCGTGATACCCATCTGCGTCTGAGGCACGCGCAGCGCCGGTTCAGAGGGAATGTCTGGCTGTGTCTCCGTGGCAAATACGGTTGCCGCCGAGCCCCAACCCCAGACCAGGATGGCAGCCAGTCCGCAAAATGCACCGCACGTGTGGGATGCAACAGCGATCATTTCCTCTCCTTCGGGCGCGATTTCATTGGCTCGCAATATACCGTCCCGCCCACTGCCGTCCAAGACTTCAAACGCTTCGGCGAATTGCTTGGATGGCGGATGTTATCCCCCCCGCGCCATTCCACTCCCGTCACCCCGATCCCTGCGGAGGCGCACCTCGATTTTGGCCTGCCACGTTGCAATAATCCGAGAAGTATATCTCGACTGAGGAGGCAGCCATGGCTCTGGAAATCGTGCGGGCAAGCGCGGAACACGTTCTTGAACTCGCTCGGATTCTCTTTGAAGCGTTCAAGGGAATTCACGATCGCCACAGGTTTCCGCTTGACATCCCCAGCATGGATGTCGCCCTGATGATGGTGGAGATGCTCGTCCACCGGCCCGATTTTTATGGGGTTGCCGCGGTTCTCGACGGCAAAATCGTCGGCTCGAATTTTACGCAGATCAGCGACGGCGTTTCCGGCGTGGGGCCGATCACCGTGGACCCGGGCTGCCAGGCGCGGGGCGTCGGCCGCGCACTCATGCGGCACGTCGTCGACTGGTCGTTGGCAAACCACGGTCCGATGGTCCGGCTTGTTCAGGACGGCTTTAACATGGCCTCGTTGTCCCTGTACACCTCGATTGGGTTTACGGTCGTCGAGCCGCTGGTGCTGATGGCGGTCTCGCCGGCCGATCATTCTGACGCGACGGTTCGGCCGCTGGTGTCGAGCGATTTGGCGGGCTGCCACGCTCTGTGCACCAGAATCTTGAAAGTGTCGCGAAAAAATGAATTGGCGTTCATGATCGAGCAAGGCGGCAAGGCCGGCTTCATTCCCCACGGCCGCTTCAAGGCCGAAAGGCTCGTGGCTTATGTTATCCCCGGATTCTTCGGACATGGCGTTGCCGAATCAGCCGAAGATCTTCTAACGACCGTCACGCAGGCGGCGCGTCATGTGCCGCCGCCGGCCCACAAAGTGTTGATTCCCGCGCGAAACGGCGAACTTTTTCGCAGGGCGCTCGGCTTGAAAATGCGCTCGATCAAGCTCATGTCGCTCATGGCGATAGGGCCTTACGAGGAGCCGCTGCCCCCCGAATCCGGTGCGGCCTGGGCGCCGTCCATCGCTTATTGAGATAATCTTCGGCAATGACGAACCCAATCTTGTTGGACATTCCAGAATCGTTCGAGACCGAGCGGTTGCTGATCCGCGTGCCGCGGCCCGGCGACGGACTCGCGTTCAATGCCGCGATCCTGGAGTCGTTCGACGATTTGCAGCCCTGGATGCCCTGGGCCAAGGAACGTCCGAGCATCGAGAAAACCGAAGAAAACTCCCGCAAGGCATACAGCCTGTTCCTCACTCGCCAGGACGTCACGCTTCGATTGATTCACAAACAAAGCGGACTGTTTGTTGGCTCCAGCGGACTGCATCCCCGTGACTGGACCGTGCCAAAGTTCGAAGTGGGATACTGGTGCCGCAAACGATTTGAACGGCAAGGATACATCACGGAAGCCGTGGCGGGGATTTTGCGATTTGGGTTTGAAACCATGGGGGCCAGGAGGATTGAAGTTCGCTGCGACTCCATCAATCAGCGGAGCATTCGCGTCGTTGAGCGGATTGGGATGAAACTGGAGGGGGAGCTGAGGCATCAGAAGGTCGGCGTGGATGGGACGCTTCGCAATATGTTGGTCTTTGCGCTGACGGACGGAGATTGGCGGGAATTGCCGCAGGCCACCCTTTTCCCGTGCCGAAAGGGAAACAAGGAAGGGAATTGAACCGCGGATTGCCCAGCGCGGCATAGCCGCAACCAAAAAAAAGGGATGCAGAGGCGGATGCTTCCGCAGGACCCGGTGGGCGATCCCAAAGTGGACAATTCGGATTGACCACCCGCTTCGCTCGCGGAGGGCTAGCCCTCCGCGAGCGAAGCGGGTCGTAAATAATCCGAGTTGGAAATCTGCGCGGCGCGCGAGGATTTTGATGGATTGCAGCACGGACGTAAGGCTGCTAAAGCGTCTCGCTTACCAATGGGGCTTGGCAACAGGCTCAAAGAAATAGCTCACGCAGAGGCGCAAAGGCGCAAAGAAGAAACCTTTGCGCCTCTGCGCCTTTGCGTGAGACTCTTTTACTTCATGGATTTCAAATCGAATCGAGCAGAATCGGGAGAGACATACGTCGGACCACCCTCAGACCGCCGCCGCGCCCGCTGATTCCTGTTCCTTCCCCTTCGGCACAAAATCAAACCGATATTCCTCCCCAAGCTGCTGGCGAGTGATATGAATAATCTCCTGAACGTGGCCACGAAAATGTGGAATTGTGTTCATGATCGCGCCGATGACGTTCGTTTCGAATCCCTGAATCCGCCGTGGGAGGATCAGTTGCTCGGCCGTCAGTTTCGCCAAAACCGCGTCGGCCTCGGCAACGCGTTTTTCCAATGTCGCGATCACCTCGGCCTTCGTTCGATTTGACCGGTCGGAAAATTCCAGCGGACGATTGCGGACGTCCCTGGCCCCGCAGATTTCATCGCTCGTTTGTTGTCGCGACATCTAACTCTCCAATTCCGAGAAACAAATGTAACCGCCAAGACGCCGAGGACGCCAAGATGAGAGCAGAATCCCAGCGTTATCCGACCTTGGCGTCCTCGGCGTCTTGGCGGTTCGATTCAATTCCGAATTAAAGCGCTTCCACCTTGATATTCGTATTCGTATAAATGCAAATCTGCCCGGCGATCTTCAGGGCTTCCTCGACGATCTGCTTGGCCGGCAGATTTGAATGCGCCAGCAGTGCCTTGGCGGCGGCCAGGGCGTAGGGGCCGCCGCTGCCGATGCCGATGATGCCGTCGCTCGGCTCGATCACGTCGCCAGCGCCGCTGACGATCAGGCTGACGCTCGCATCGGCCACGGCCAGCATCGCTTCCAGCCGGCGCAGAACGCGGTCGGTTCGCCAATCCTTGGCCAACTCGATCACCGCCCGGCGGGTGTTGTCGGGATGTTCGGCTAATTTTTTCTCGAAGCGATCCAGGAGCGCAAAGGCATCGGCGGCCGACCCGGCAAAGCCGGTCAACACTTTGCCGTTGCCGATCCGGCGAATCTTGACCGCATCGTGCTTGGCGATGGTGACGCCAAGGGTCACCTGCCCGTCGCCGCCGAGGGCGACCTGACCGTCTTTGCGAACGCTGAGAATGGTTGTGGATCGTGCCGGTTTCATGTGTGCGGGAGATTATAATCGCGATTCATGCCGGTTGCCTCGGTGGTATCTTTTTCTTCGCTCGATTGGGGCGTGGGGGCATTGGCGCTGGGGGTGGCGGCGATCGCCATCGCGCGATGGCGGCGAATCGACGTTCCGGCGGTGTCGGCATGGTTGATGTCGGGGGGGATCGTTCTTCTGGCCTTGGCCGCGGCCGGGCCGGTTTGGCATCGGCCCCGGCCGGGAACGATCGCCGTGATGGTCGATCTTTCGCCAAGCACGCGCGGGGCGAAATTTCGAAATCCTGATTTCCTCCGCCAGAGGCTCGCCCAGCTTATCGGCGACGTTCCGTTTCGACTGATCGCCTTCGCGGCGGAAAATCGTCCGCTCGATCCGACCGGGCCGTTTGACGAGATGCCCGCGGATCGAACCGTTTTCGCCCCGGTAAAGGCCGATGCCATTGTTTTGTTCAGCGATGCCCGGTTCGATCTGCCGGATCGTTCGCCGCCGATTTACGCGGCGCTGGATGAGGGATTGGAAAACGTGGCCGATGGATCGGTGCGGAATTTGGAGATTCGCGGCAATTCCCTGGCGGCGACGATTGCCAACACCGGCCCACCGCGAGAGGCGTCATTTCCCGATTCGACGACCCCGATCGGGACGGGAACTTTTCTCGTCACGCGCCCCATTCCCGACGGCGCAACCGCCGCGACGGTGAAACTGAATCCATCAGACCTCTGGCCGGAGAATGATTCGCTCACGCTGGCTGTCTCTCCTACACCGGCAAGCCAAAGGTGGTGGGTCGGCCAGAACCCGCGCGGCGACGGCTGGCGATCCTTTGCCCCCGAGCAATCGCCTGTTTTGACGGAGCAATATCTCGGCCCGGCCGTCATTGTCGTGGACAATCAACCGGCCGAGCGGTTCACGCCTGCACAATTGGATTGCCTGATGCAGTACGTACGCGATCTGGGCGGGTCGCTGCTGATCGTTGGGGGCGATCATGCGTTGGCGGCGGGCGGATATCCGGGCACGGGGCTGGAGCAGATCAGCCCGCTGGCCAGTTCGCCGCCGACGCCGGCGATGCGGTGGCTGCTGCTGGCCGATGGGAGCGGGTCGATGGCGCAGGAGATCGGCGGCGGCGTCTCGCGCTGGCAGGCGGCGACGCGCGCCATGGTGAATCTGTTGCCCGCGCTTCCTCCGTCCGATCCGGTTCAAATCGGACAGTTTTCCGATGCGGTGAACTGGTGGCTTGGGCCGGGGACGGTCGCCGACGCCGCCAAGGCCGCGCTTCCCCCGCAGGGTCTGTTTCCGCATGGGCCGACGAATTTGGAATCGGCGCTGACGCAGATCGCGGACCAGGCGGAAGGCAAAGCCTCCGTCGCGGAAGGCAAAGCCTCCGTCGCGGAAGGCAAAGCCTCCGTCGCGGAAGGCAAAGCCTCCGCGGCGGATGCGAATCTGCCCAGCGAGCTTCTGCTCCTTTCCGATTGCGACGCGCAAGTCGATCACCCGGAGGAATTGGCGAATCTCTTGTCGAAGAAACACGTCCGGTTGTACGTGCTGGCGATCGCGCGCGGCAGCGGGCTGAAGACGATCCGCCGGATTTCGGCCGACTCGGGCGGGACCGTGTTCGAGGAATTCGATCCGCGGAAATGGGCGCGGTCGATGCGGATTTTGTCGCAGGCGGCCTTGCCGCCGGCCATTGCGCATCAGCCGGTGAACGTCTTCTTTGAGAATGGCGCGAAATCGCTCGGAAAAACGACGGTTGCGGTTTGGAATCGGAGCTGGCTGAAACCGGATGCCCAGCGCTGGGCTGCGGCGTTGGGCGGAAATGGCGAGGTTCCGATGGCCGGATACTGGCGCGTCGGAAGCGGCTGCGTGGCGGCGACGGCATTTCATCCGAACGACCGCGAAATCGATTCGCTGGCGTCGTTGATTGCTGAGAAACCTCGCGATCCGCGATTTTCGGTGCAATTGGAAACCGGCGGCCGGCTGCACTTAACCGTCGATGCCGCGGACGCGGGAAAATTCCTGAACGATCTGGCGATCACGCTGGACCTGGCCGGCAATGGCCCAAAGCATGAGGCGGCGCTCCAGCAAACGGCGCCGGGAAGATATGAGGCGAGCGTGGATTCCCCGAGGGGATCCCAGATCGCGACGCTGCGAATCGGCGGCGAAACGATCGATCGCTTCGCCGTTGCCGGGCGGTATGCGCCGGAGTTCGACGCCGTCGGCAACGATCACGCGGCGATGCGCAAGCTGACGCAAGACAGCGGCGGGAAAATCATCTGGCCGGGCGATTCCGGCCGGATCGACTTCCATTGGCCGCGAATCGAAACGCTGGCTGGGCCGTGGATTTGCCTGATCGGGTTGATTTTCATTTCGGCGGGCGTGGTGAACTGGCGCCGAGTCTTCCCGACGCCTTTGTTAGGTTGAGAGTTTCCGAAAAGATTACCGCGAAGGCGCCCAGCGCGGCATGGCCGCCACCAAAAAATATTACCGCGAAGACACGAAGGGCGCGAAGTTGCGCGAAGCGGAGCGAGGCCGCGTGATCTCGGAAATTCTTGGCGTGGAGACAAGAAATTACGGGATATCAACGAAGGACGCGAAGGTTCGCGAAGTCAGATGGGTATTTCTTCGCGCAACTTCGCGTCCTTCGTTGATATCCTGTAATTTCTTGTTTTTACGACAAGATTTGCGCTACAGAGGTAGTTTCGCGGACGTATTCTTCGCGCAACTTCGCGTCCTTCGCGTCTTCGCGGTAAAACTCTTTGGGTTGCGGGCATAGCCAGCTCTGTGCGCCTTCGCGGTAAAAGTTCCTTAAGGCCCGTCAATCGCCGGGATGCATGGTGATTTGAAGGATTTCGGCCGGAGCGCCGATGCGGAGTGGGAACCAGTTGCCCACGCCGTTGGAGACTATGAGCGTTGAACGCGGAGGGCGAAGCCCTTGCGGCCCGGGCTTGTCGTAACGGCCGGTCCAGTATTTGAACCGCAACGGGCCGCCGCCGATGGTTTTGGTCAACATGATTTGGCCACCGTGCGTGTGGCCGGAAAATACCAGCGGTATCCCGTGTTCGGCGGCGACGTCCCAACTGTCGGGATGATGGGCCATCATCATGGCAAACAAGCCGGGCTGGCGGAGGCCGGCGGTGTAGGCGACCGACCCATCGCGGAACCACGGGTTCATCCAGCGCGTGCCGAGCAATTGGAACGGCACGCCGCGCGCGGTGATGACCGCGGCCTGGTCAACGAGCAGATTCACGCCGCGGCGGCGAACGGCATAGTCAAACTGGTCCGGGCGGCCCTGGATGACATCGTGATTGCCCTGAATCAGGTAGACCCCGTCGCGGGCATCCAGACGCAGCACCATGTCCAAGGCCCCCGGCAAATCGGCGTGCGAAATGTTGATCAGATCGCCGGGGAGGAGAACCAGGTCCGAACGCAGGCGGTTGCTGGTCTGGACGATGTCGTCGAGCATCTTCTGCGAGGAAAATTCTCCAACGTGAACGTCGGCAATGACGGTGATGGTGTAATTGTCCAAACCTCTTGGCCAGCCGGCGATGGCAAGGTCGAACGATCTCACCCGGAATTTTCCGAGTTGTGCCAGACCCGCGCCGACCAAGGAAGCGGTCGCGACCGGAACGGCCATCGTCGCCGCGCGTGTCAGGAATGCTCGCCGGGAATGAACCGCCGCCGCCGGCGCGGCCGACGTTTCGACCGCCGGTTTGGTCCTTCGCAACGCCTTGCGCGCCGTTCGAAATACCAGATGGAGAAACAGCCCCAGCACCACGACCGGCAAAACCAGAAAATGCCAGACAAACTGCCCGGCGACGAGCCATTGCGGGAAGGGATCGTGCCTGGCGCCGAGCACCTGATTGGCAAACATGACCATCAAACAGAACGCCGCCGCGGTCAATATCCAGAGCACCAAAAACGCCCGCCAATAATTCCGCCCCGGCGCGGGCCGCAAGAGAACGTACATCCGCCCCAGGACCAGCAGGTCGAGCAGGATGAACAGCGAGATAATCGTTGGAAATACGTACGACGGATTTTTCATCTTCAAACGACCTTGCGATAGTGTAGGAGATCGGGCGGGTGAATGCGATTGCCGGTTGCCAGTTGCCGATTGGAATACCAAGCGCCGCAAATCGCCCTTCTTTCAATTGGCAATGGGCAATTGGCAATCGGCAATCTTGTCAACCCATCCCCCTGGTCTATACTTCCGCACGGCATGAAACGACTTCTCGGGCTGCTGGGCTGCATCGCGGTTTTGGCGGCCGTCACGGGTGGCTGCGTAGAGCGGATTCTGACCGTGCAGACGAATCCGCCGGGGGCGTTGGTGCAATTGAACGGCCAGGAAATGGGCCGCACGCCGTTCAGCCGGGATTTCACCTGGTACGGGATCTACGAGATCACCGTTCGGCGTGACGAATATCAAACGATTCACACCTCAGCCTGGGTGATTGCTCCGATTTACGAATGGATTCCCCTGGACCTGATCAGCGAACTGCTGCCGATCCCGCTGAAGGATCGCCATACGCTGAGTTACAACCTGACCCCCGCCCCCCCGGCCAGTGGCCCCAGCCCCGGAATCCTGATGCGTGCCGCGGAACTGAAAGGCCAGTTGGAACCAAGCCACTATCCGCCGGCAACGCGGAAAGCGAAGTGAATCGCCCGGCCTATGCGGCGGCGCCTACCCATGGCTTGAGCTTCCGCGTGATGTTTCTCCGTTAAGGGCAATCCACGCGGAGTTAGAATTCGCGCGGATCATTGGAATTCACCAATCGCTTGGCCAGAGCGCGGGAAACGAAACGGGGACGTGTTTGAAACCACGTCCCCGTCCGTTTATTGGTCAAATCAACTTCATGTGCGGCGAGGGCGGCGCGCACCTAGCAGCCCGGCCGCGGCGAGCAGGGCCAGAGACGCCGGCTCCGGCATAGTGGCAGGTTCCACGACGTGAACGACGCCGGGCTCCATTTCAGTGAATTGGCCGGGCCAGAAGTCGTTGGTAATGTCGTTGCCGTTAAGCAAATTATCGACGCCATTGATCAGAACAGATCCGGGAGGGGCAATGTCGCTCCAAGCCGCGCCGGAATTGCTCAGTATGGCATTCTGTTGAGCAACGATCGGGCCATTGAGCGCCCCATAGTGCACATCGAAAAACACGTCCAACGAACTGGTGAACGTTCCGCTGGTATTGGTGTTCCAGTTAATCGTCATAGACCCGGTGCTGGCTGGTCCCGTGTTGTCCATGGACTGGAGGTCAACGTAATAAAAGCCAAGCGGTCCACCGCCTAAGGAAATGGGCGTATCAGAAACGAGTTGCAATAGGGCCATCTGGAGAGGAATCGTGGAACTGGTGGGAGTCGCAGGCGCCAAACGCTGGACAATGGTGTCGGTCTGCCCAGTGCTTTGTACGCCGATCGCACCACCGAAATTGTAGGTTCCAATTGGAACACCTTCGAAGGGTGCACCCTGGAATGAAGTGCCGGGGTCCGTCTGAAACAGATCGTAACCGGCGTCCACCTGCTGGGCGGAAGCAAACGAGCACCAGACGAGCAGACTGCCGACCGCTAAGGATAATCCAACGTATCGCATGATTTCTCCCGACCCACGACAGGATCAGTGATTGAAAAACAGTTGCAGACGACTTGGCCCGAACAAATCAAGCCGCCCAAAGACACCATAACGATACCACAGTCAGCTATTTCAAAACAACCTTTTTCTGCGAATTTTTGCAAAAACTCGACTTGCTCAAGCGACACCGTATAAACCTTTTATCCACCTAATTTTAGCATGCTATCCCGCATTTCCGACGGAAAATCGCCACTAGCGTCGAGTGACCAGAGTCGATTTCTGACCAGTGGTCGTCGCGATTTACGGTATCATTCTTGCAAATCACTCCTAGCGGTAACCAGTTTTAACTCGGCAATCCTCCGGCGAGCGGAGGAAATGCGGTCGGCGGCAATTCCCGCCAATCTTCGTCCGTCAGCGTAAAGACCAACATACGCTGAGTTACAACCTGACTCCCGCCCCACCGGCCAGCGGGCCAAGTCCCGGAATCCTGATGCGTGCCGCGGAACTGAAAGGCCAGTTGCAACCAAGCCACCATCCGCCGGCAACGCGGAAAGCGAAGTGAAGGGCTTCGTCTAGGTGATTTCACCCATGCTGAATTAGGTCTTGTTCCCGATTGACCGCGGCGACGAACACTCTTTTTATATGTTCACACCCGGCGAGGGTCCGGGGTCCGGCAAAGGTGCTTAGCCGGCGCACATCCCAGTTGACGAAGCGCGTCCCCACACTGGCGTGGCGCATGGGTGAATTCCGATGAGAATGGCGATTTCAATCACGCTGGCGCTGGCATTGGTGGTGGCGGGTTTTGCCCAAGATAAACCCGATCGCCACGCGAGCGCGACCAGCGCATCGACACAGGCCTCCTCAGCCGGCGAGCCAACAGCCCAGCCCATTCAGCAGTTGCGGGATGAAATCGTCCGGTTGCGAGCGAAAACCGCCTTGGCTCGCGAGGCACTCGACCGCGCCCGCGCCGCCGTAATCCATCGCTTGTCCCAGACGCCGGAGTATCAGCAGGGCGAAGCCGCGGTCGCGGATGCACAGAAGGAACTGGATGGGGCCGATTCGGAGGATGCACGCACAACCGCAGCAACGGACCTGCTAAATGCCAAGACTCGCCTCGGCCGTCTACAGGAAGATGCCTGGGTCTCGGATGCCGCGGTTGCAGGCGCAACGAAATCCTACGCGGAGGCGAGCGCCCAACTCAGGCTGGCGGAAGCTGGTTTGGCCAAGGCACAGGCGGATGAGGCGGCGGCAGCGGCGGCAGCAGCCAAAGCGGCAGCCGAGGCCACCACTTCACCGGCCGAGGCCGCCACGCCCGTGGCAAATAATCCGACCACGCGCCCCGGGCGCTGGGAGGAAGACCTGGACTATTTCGCCAGCAAACTTCCGGTCAGCGAAAAAGACTTCTTCATGCTCATGCCCAGGGACAAGTTTGAGCGCGAAGTCGCGGAATTGAAGCGCCAAGTTCCACGACTTTCGGATCCGGAAATTGTCTTCCAACTCATGCGCATGGTGGCAAGCCTGGGCGTGGCGCACACGGAGGTCTCCTTCGGGTCCGCCACTGAAAAGACGGGGCTCCATTCTTATCCGGTTCAATTGCGGTGGTTTTCCGACGGGCTGGCCGTCGTGGCGGCGGCTTCGGAATATCAAAAGGCGATCGGCAGTCGCGTGGTGCGGATTGGGTCGAAAACGCCCGAAGAAGTCGAAGCGGCGGTCGCTCCTTACATCGCCCACGAGAATGACGCTCATCTGCACGTCGAGAGTCCGCGATACATGACGCTGGTGGAATTGATGCGGCACGAAAACATCGCCGACCCCGACGGTCGATTGCGCTTGACCTGCGCCAAAGCGGGTGGAGAGGAATTTACCCTGGAAATTACGTCGGAAGGTTCCGCCAAGGGCGGACGGAGGTTGATCACTGCCGCCGACGCCCTGCATATTCCGATGGAATTGTGCCGCAAACACCCCAACGTTTCCTACTGGTACGAATACCTGCCCCAAACGCAAACCCTCTATATTCAATACAACAGATGCGCCGATGCGCCGGACAATCCTTTCGAGGATTTTGCGAGCAAACTATTCGCTTTTGCCGACGCCCGCCCGATCCAGCGCGTCGTCTTGGACTTGCGTTTCAACGGCGGGGGCAAGACACAAATCGTCGATCCCCTCCTGAACGGTCTGAAATCGCGACCAGCGCTTAGTGCGAAGGAACGTCTCTACGTTCTCACCGCCGGGCGCACGTTTTCCGCCGCGATGGACACGGCGCTGATTTTCCGCAGGCATCTTAACGCCGTCCTGGCCGGCGAACCCGCCGGTAATAAACCCAACCATTATGGCCAGGCCGATCACTTTACGCTGCCGAACACGGAGCTGCAGGTGCAATACTCGACGGAATATGTCCACCAGATTCGCGATGCGGATCCGCTCTTTCTCGATCCCGACATCTTGGTGCCGTGCTCGCTCGATGATTTTCTGGCCGGCCGCGATCCCGTGTTAGAAGCCGCCCTTCACCACGGCCCGACGGCTTCAACGACGATGCCGAGTTCCATCACCAACGGCGCGGAATGGGAGGACGGCCTGCCGGTGGCGTTGCCGGGCGTGCGGCGGCCGAAGGTGGAAGGCGTTTTTATCTCCCGTCCCGGAACCGAGTGGACGTATTCGCATCATCCGCACCTCGGTTTTTTCAAGGACCGGTTCTATGCGATCTGGTCCAATGGCAGAGAAAACGAGGACCAGCCGGGGCAGCGCGTGCTGATCTCGACGGCCCAGGACTTCGCGCATTGGACCCCGCCGCGCCCGCTGGTTGACACCGTGAAGGATGCGGCGGGGGTCGAGCAGGTGTTGACCGCCGTGGGTCTTTACCCATACGAGGGCACGCTGGTAGCCTACGTCGCGAGCTTCGGACCGCACAAGGAAAACCGACTCGTGGAGGCGCTAACCAGCACCGATGGACAGAACTGGAGCGCGCCCCGCGACATGGGCCTGCCCCTATGTCCCAACCACGGCCCGGAACCCACCGCGTCGGGGCGGCTGATTGTCAGCGGGAACGTTGCATATCCGTGGTCGGACGATCCCTCGGGCCTGAGTGGATGGCACATGGTGGGCATCTACCCATCCAAAACGGCTGCAACGATTGGGAGCGACCCGACGTCATTTCGTGATGACGGCCCTCGCAATGGCTTACGTGACCGCTTCTGCGAAGGATCGTTTTATCAAACCGATGACGGGGTCATCCACATGCTCTTACGCGACGGGGAGAAGGAAATCCCGCATCGGCTATGGCTTACGGAAAGCCGCGACGACGGCTTGACCTGGTCGCCTCCCGTTTCCACCCAGTTCAGTGACGCCGTTTCGAAATTTCACTTTGGCCGGTTGCCGGACGGACGGTTCTATTATGTCGGCAACCCGCTGGCAAAACGCACGCCGCTGGTGCTGTCATTGTCGCGGGATGGCGTGCATTTCGACCAACATTTCATCCTCGCCGAGGCGCACCGCGGTATGCCCCGCGGCAGCGACGAATATGGCTACCCGGCTTATCCGCACAGCATCGTTCGCGACGGGCGCCTCTACGTGATCGTCTCGCGCGACAAGAACAAGATCGAGGTGTTGCGCGTGGCGTTGAGCGAGCTTTAAGAGGACGTGAAAGCGTCGCCTCGGCCGTCGAATTGGAACGGATGATGCACATCCGCATGGAACCGGCTGCCATTTTGAAAACCCGCGAATACGGCGCCGCCGGACGGATGGTTTTGGTGGTTCACGGCGGTCCTGCGGCGGCGGGGAATGCTGGGCCCATCGCGCGGGGCTTGGCTGACTCATTCCGTGTCCTTGAGCCCTGGCAGCGAGGCAGCGATGCGTCGGCTGCCCCGCTGACGGTCGGACATCACGTCGCGGACATGCATGATTTGATCCTCTCGCGCTGCCCCGGCCGGCGCCCCGCCCTCATCGGTGAATCCTGGGGCGCAATGCTCGTCCTCGTCTTCGCCGCCACCCATCCCAACCTGGCCGGGCCGCTGGTGATCGTCGGCTGCGGAACCTGGAATGCGGAAACCCGCGCCGAATATCAGGCGACCATCGAGCGGCGCATCGACGATGATCCGAACCTTCGGCGGGCTATCGAGCAATTGGAAGCCGAATGTTCCGCCGACCCTCAGGCCAAAACGATTCGCCGCTACGGGTTGATCCGGCACTTATTTGACTTCAGTCCGAGCCAGGACGAGCCCGATCCCGCGATTGGGCCCTTTGATTCCAAAGCTCACGAGGAAACGTGGAACGACATGCTGCGATTGCAGCAGCAGGGTCAATACCCGGCTGCGCTGTCCGCCGTGCAATCGCCCGTTCTGATGCTCCACGGCAACTACGATCCCCACCCCGGCCCCCGCACGCGCGACCTTCTTCGCCGGTACGTCCCTCAACTCGAATATCACGAGTTGCCTCGCTGCGGCCACAGCCCTTGGCGCGAGCGATTCGCACGGGACGAGTTCTTCCAAATCATGAGCCGGTGGCTCAAAAGGAAATCAGAAAAGGACTGAACCGCGGATTGCACGGAGCGCACGGATAAATTCAACTCTTATCCGCGCTGCGCAGATTTCCAACTCCGATTATTTACCGCCCGCTTCGCTCGCGGTGGGCTAGCCCTCCGCGAGCGAAGCGGGCGGTAAATCTGAATTGTCCACTTTGGGATTGCCCACCGGGTTCTGCGGAAGTATCCGCCTCTGCATCCTTTTTGGTTGTGGCTATGCCGCGCTGGGACCTCTGTGCTCTGGTCTGGTTCAATTTGTTAGGCGCACCAATCTATTTGCCGCCGAACTGGTAATCCGCGAGATACAACATCATAATGGCCGGCCTCGCCAGGAGTCCGAAATGCCGGCAACAGAAGAAGAACTTCGCAAAGCGCTCAAAGCGTTCAAGAAACGGCTGAAGCTGACGCGATTGGACGATGATTCCAAGATCGGCCACGGCCCGCTCAGCGGCACGGGCAAGATTCAAACCGTCTCCATTCAACCCCCCTCCGGCTTCGGCCGCGAAATCTGGGAGGAATTGGCGGAGAAGGGTTATCTCAAGCGGGACACCGCCGGGTTCTACGAATTGGGGGAGCGGACGTAAGCACACAGAGGAATACTGAATTGTCAACTCTACCTCTGTGTTCTCTGTGACCTCAGTGTTCTCTGTGTCAGCTTTTTTGTTAGAGGCTATTATACACAATCATGGAACACCTGACCCCTCGCCAGATTGTTTCGGAACTCGACAAATACATCGTTGGCCAGGCCGACGCCAAGCGGGCGGTGGCGGTGGCGATCCGCGGGCGTTGGCGGCGCCAGCAACTTCCCGAAGGCCTTCGCCAGGACGTTTCGCCCAAGAACATCATTATGATCGGCCCGACCGGCGTGGGCAAAACGGAGATCGCCCGCCGGCTCGCGGGCCTGACCGGCGCGCCCTTCATCAAGGTGGAAGCCACCAAGTTCACCGAGGTCGGGTATCACGGACGGGACGTCGATTCGATGATCCGCGATTTATTGGATTCCGCGATCGCACTGGTTCGCGAGGAGATGACCCAATTCGTGAAGGACCCGGCCACGGCGCAGGTTGAAGAACGGCTTCTGGAGTTGCTGTTGCCCGGCGAGCGTTCCCCGGCTTTCGAGGACGACGAGGCCAAGGCCAAGAGGGCGCGCGTGCGGGAAAAGCTCCGCGAGCAACTGAAGGCGGGGGACCTGGAGGACCGGCCGATCGAGATTCAGGTCGAGCAGCGTTCGGGCATCGGCGTCCTGGGTCCGGTGGGGATGGAGATGGACGTCGAGTTCCAGTCGATGCTGGAAAAGATGATGCCCGTTCGGCGCGAGTCGCGCCGACTTTCCGTGCGCGAGGCGCGCAAGGTGTTGCTGGTCCAGGAATCGGAAAAGCTGGTGGATCGCGACAAGATTCAGCAGCGGGCGATCGAGCGCGTCGAGCAGAGCGGCATCGTTTTTCTCGACGAAATCGACAAGATTTGCGGCCCCGAATCCAAGCATGGCCCGGACGTTTCCCGCCAGGGCGTCCAGCGCGATCTGCTTCCGATCGTCGAAGGCTCGACCGTCATCACCAAGTACGGCCCGGTGAAGACCGACCACATTTTATTCATCGCCGCCGGCGCGTTTCACGGCAGCAAGCCCAGCGATCTGATGCCTGAATTGCAAGGCCGGTTTCCCATCCGCGTGGAATTGTCCGATCTGACCAAGGACGATTTCGTCCGCATCCTGCACGAGCCGAGGAATTCCCTGACCCGCCAACAGGTGGAGCTGTTGGCGACCGAGGGCGTGTCAATCGAGTTCACCGAGGATGCGATCGACCTGATGGCCCAGTTGGCATACGACCTGAACCGCCGCAGCCAGAACATCGGCGCCCGCAGGCTTTACACCGTCATCGAGCGCGTGATGGAAACCATCAGCTTTGAAGCGCCGGACCTGGCGGAGAAGAGGGCTTCCATCACCGCCGATTACGTGCGCCAGCGCCTCGCCGGTGTCTGGAAGGACGAGGATTTGAGCCAGTTCATTCTCTGACCGAAATGTTTGCAGCGTGGCAGGCACGCCGTCAGGGCAGAGGCGGCGGCCCAGGCAGCGAAGGCGGCTGTGAAGCCGTCGAAGGGCGCTGGCCGAGTTGGCCCGTCGCCCGTTTCCAGCCAAGCCAGGCTCCGAAACCGGCGACCACGAGAAAAATCTCGACGGTTGATTGGCCGAATGCTTCCATTTGTTCCGGGGTGCGCGGCCCGGCCTGGCCCTGGGGCGCCGGAGCCAAGCTGGGATCATACGCAAAGCCCGGATCGAACCGCAATGAATCGCCGACTTTGCGGAAGATCGGCAGCCGCGCGTCGAATTGATCGTCGGTGTCGCAGCAGGCGACCTGAACCATCCCCTTCTTTCCAAAACAGGTGGCGGAGTAACCTTTGACCAATCCCCAGGTGGCCACGCTTGCGTGGCTGACGCTGTCAACTGCGTGTCGAGCGCCGTCCCACTGGGCCGATTCAATGGATGCGCCCAGAATGACCTTTGAGACCAGCGCGGAATTATGCTCCTTGATTTGCTGGTATAGGTCGACGCCCATGAGATTCTTTATTTGTTGGGCAATCTGATCCTCACTGGGCTGCGCGTTTCCAGGATAGGACATCGTGCCGATGATGAGGTAAGGGTAACGGAACCAATCGTCGCTCTTCTGCTGATACGCCGACAGCCAGTGGGCCGGATTCGAATTGTTTCGAGCGGCGAACAAGGCGGCGTCTTGCTGGACCACGTTGTCCGGAATTTGCACCCAATCATTCGGGATCGTGACGGTGAAACCAGCCGACGTGCCGTGAAAATCCGTACCCGCGGCTTGGTCCGCATAAGCGGCGATGACAAAAATGGCCGCCGCCAGGAAACACCAATGCTTAATCCCCATTTGGACGCTCGGTTCCTCCGGCATGATTGCCGTTGGTCATATCGGACACCCACGCGAAAGGATTAAGATGGAGAGGGCTCAGCAACCAATGCCGACTATGTTCACCAGCGCTTCGCCGCATGGTGAAGACCGAGGACTTGAGCCAGTTCATTTTCTAAGGCTTGGTCTGCGGCGAATAGCCGACGACGGCGATTTTGTATCGTTCAGCCAGTTCCAGCACCTTGGCTTTTTCCAGCATGATGGTTTTGCCCGGCTCCAGGACCAGGGCCGCGGCGCGGTTGGCGTGGAGTTTCTCGATCGTCGTCGTGCCGACGGTGGGCACGTCCAGACGCATGTCCTGATGCACGTTGGAGACCTTGATCAGCGTCCATCCGCCGACTTTGCAGAGTTTTCCAGCCCGGTCGATCATGGCGTTCGTTCCCTCGACCGCCTCGACCGCGATGACGTTCTTATCGACGACGGCGATGGATTGTCCGATGTCGAGCCGGCTGATGGTCTGGCAGATGTCCCATCCGAAGCGGATGTCATCCCATTGCTTGTCGGTGAGCGCGCTGCGGGTCATGACGCCGGGGGTCGCCAGGTGTTCGGTGCAATAGGTGGTTTGGTCGATCAATCGAATTCCTTCCGAAGCCAATTCCCGGTCCACCGCTCCCAGGACCGACTGGTCGCGTTTGTCCCGGTGGAGGATTCGGAACCAGATTCCGGCGGTCCTGAGGTCTGGAATATACTGGAAAAACCGCCAGCGGCTGTAGATTTTTTCCTTGGCGACACGTCCGACCAGGATCGCCTCATCACATCCTTGGGCCCGGAGGACTCGAATCCATTGTCCCACGCGCATGACGCCAACCCATTTGAAGACATCGACTTCCCCTCGCAGTTCGGGCCAGGCGCTGCCTCCGAACGCCGCCGCCACGACTTTCCTGCCCGCCGCCCGTGCCCCGCGCGCCACCAGCAGCGGAAATATCCCCTCCCCCGCGATCAGACCCAGCGGGGTCGACGATCCGCCCGATTCCAGCGGCAATCTTTGGGCCACGGAGATCACGGATATACATCTTAAAAGCCTTCGGCAAAAGAGTACATGTGGCTAATTGCCAATCGGCATCATCCATCGGTCTCCTTGCCGGTCGGCGGCCTGAGCACTAACATGCATCTGGCCATTGATTCCAGGTAAATCGACGTCACGGCACGATCAACGGCAACCTCGGTGCAGGTATTGTGACGCGGCGGGGGCAAGGCAATGTTAGTCGATCGAATGGAAACATCCGCCGATTCCTCCGAACTCTGGTTCGTCGATCCCTCGCATCTTGATTCGGTGACCACGACCAAGGAAGGGATCGTTGTCGATAGCCAAAGCGCCGGCACCTACTCCGACATTCCCGCCGAGCAGACCAAGACCTTGTTGTCGCGTCTGGCGTCGCAGCCGTGGCGGCAGGTTTTGAAGGACCTTTACGAGCAGCAGAACTCTTGGTTGTATCGGATCGTCACCGATCCCAGCCGCGCCATGCCGATGGAACTGCTGGATTTTCACGTGGGCAGTTGTTGCCTGGACGTCGGATCGGGATGGGGCCAACTGAGCATTCCCATGTCTCTGGGCGGTTGCCGGGTGGTTGCGCTGGACCTGACGCTCGAGCGGCTGCGGGTGTTACGCTACATCTCCGGGCAGGAAGGCGCCGACATTGCCCTGGCCAAGGGGAACGTGCTGACGTTTCCGTTTCGCCCGGGGACCTTTGACATCGCGTTGTTCAACGGCGCGCTCGAATGGGTGGGAACGGGCAGGGGGGTTGGACGGACGATTCGCCAGTGCCAGGTTGCCGCCCTGCGCTGTGCCGCCCGCGCGCTCAAGAGCGGGGGTCTGATTTACGTCGGCATTGAGAACAGCGTCGGATTGAAATACCTGATGGGCGCCCGCGACGATCACACCAGTTTGCCCTTTTTCAGCTTTCGTAGCGAGGAGGAGGCGGAAACGGTGATCCGCGCCGCCGGCGGCGATCGCACCCCGACCAAGACCTGGGGTCTGACGCAGCTCACGCGCTTGGTGGAGGAGGCCGGCCTGCGCGTCCAGTCCGTCTACGGATGCTTTCCCGATTACAAGCTGCCCCGACACCTCGTGCCCCTGGAAGACGTCAACCAGTTTCTTCTGCAATGGGAGATGGATTGGACCGAACATCACGGTGACCAGGGAGAGCCGATTGAGGATCAGGATGCCATCCGCTCGGCATACAGGCAGCTTGCCGACAACGGAATCGGCCATTCGTTCTGCCCGTCCTATGCCATGATGTTGGTGAAACCGTGAACCGTCTGGGCATTATCGAAGTGTTGCGCGGCGCATGGCAACTGCCCGATGGGCGGGACCTGGCGATGTCGGTCCATGCCGGCGACCGCAATGCCGAGTCGCGCGGCATGCGGTTCATCGTCAAACGCGCCAACAAACCGCTCTGCTGCGTCAAGCGATTGCCCCTCGCCGGACCCTACGACACCCACGCCATCCTCGCCACGCAAAAGGCTTACCGCGCCCTCACCTCCGTGCAGGTGCCCCAAGTCCTCAGTTCCACCCAGGACGATCGGAACTGGTTTATCGTGGAACAATTCGTGCTCGCCGGCATGCGCCTTGATGACGCCATTCGCCGGCGCGTCCTGAAACGCGCCGATGCCGAAAAACTCGTCGCCAGAATCCTTCAGGAGATCTATTCCAATTCCCTTGGTCCGCCCGATCCCAAGGTCGATGAGAAGCGCATCCTGAACGCGATCGAAGGCTCCCGCATGAGCAAGCCGCAAAAGGCCAGCTTCCGTGAGCAGATTTTCGCCTGCCAGCCCCCGATGTGGCACGCGCCGGTTTGGACTTCACGCGACTTTTTGCCCCGCAACATCCTCCTCAGCGAAGGACAGCCGTTTCTCGTTGATTTCGACCTGGCGTGCAAAACCGGCATGCTGGGGATGGACGTGTTGCGCATCGAATTCTACACCGAATGGCAGATTCCATTCTGGCCCACCGAGGGAGCCTCCCGCCAGGATCCACGCACGCGTCTTCTGTTTTTGCTCCTGGAAGAGCATCTTCAGCGCACCATCGCCGCGGGATCGCATTACCGATACTGGGTCGAGCGATACGATCCTCAGATCCAGCAATTGGTCCGCCAAGTCTGTTCGGGCGCTTCGGCAAGGCGCGCATCGAGAAGCCAGTCGGCCGGGGCCGCAACCGGCGCCGCGGCGTTTCGTCCGGCCGCGCAGGTTCCCCACGTCAGCCGCGCATGGCGGCTTCACCGCGCCGCCGACGTCGCGCAGCGGACTCTCTGGAGCTTGAAAAATCGGATCGAAACCGGAGTTGTCAAAATCGCTTCCATGCGCTCGGGCATTGAAACTCTCAGCGAGGACGTGATTCAGGGCAGGATCCGCTGCTCCTGCCACTGGACAAACATCGTCAAACGGGGCGTCAAATACTGGATCGACACTCCCGGCGAATGGACCATGCCCAACGAGAGCACCCTCATCCAGGGCTGGTGTTATTCCACGTCCTCCGCTCCCATCTCCGCCGTCCGCGCCATCGTCAACGGCCAAATTTGCGCCGGCCTCTACGGCAGCGAACGCCACGACGTCAAGAGCGCCCATGGCGGCCAGGTTCCCAACGCCAAGGTCGGGTTTGCCGTGCAGTGCACCGTCCAATGCGGTTTCAACCTTGTATTCCTCGAAGTTCTTGTCAATGAACGATGGATCCCGATAAGCCGGTTGATTTGGCGAACCACCTATTTCCCCGACTTGCGCCGCAGCGCCCACGTCAGTTACCGGCAATACGTGGAAATGGAGGAGCGCCGCCTCAATCGTCAGTCCGCCCAATATGCCAAAGCGTGCGACAACTTTGCCCTTCAACCGCTGATTTCCGTCGTCCTGCCCGTCTACAGGACGGACGTGGATTTGTTGTCCAAGGCCGTGGAATCGGTCCGGCGGCAAATCTACGGCAAATGGGAACTGTGCATCGTCGACGACGCTTCGGACAATCGCAGGCTCACGCAATTCCTTCAGGACCTGGCCAAGGACAAACGCATCAAGCTCCGCGTTCGCGAGCGCAACGGAAACATTTCCGCCTCCACCAATGACGGAATCGCCATGGCCGCCGGCGAGTGGATCGCCTTGCTCGACCACGACGATGAGCTTTCACCCGATGCCCTCTATCAGATCGTGGCGACCATCAATCGCAAGCCCGATTGCGAGGTTCTCTATACCGATCAGGACAAGATCGACGCCGAGCAGAATCGCTGGGAACCATTTTTCAAGCCCGACTGGTCTCCGGCGTATTTGCGGGGGGTGATGTATCTGGGGCATCTCATGGTCGTGCGGCGCAGCCTCCTTCAGCAGATCGGTGGATGCGACAGCCGGTTTGACGGCGTCCAGGATTTCGAGCTTGCCCTGCGCCTTTCCGAACGCAACTGCCGCATCGAGCACGTACCCCGGATTCTGTACCACTGGCGGGCGATTCCCGGCAGCATCGCCGCCGACTCTTCCGCCAAGAACGGCATCGAACGCCTCCAGGAGGCGGCTGTACAGGCGCATCTGGATCGTCTGGGCGTTGCCGCCGCCGCTTGCCGCAGTGGAGGCGAAGCCTTCCACCACGGCCGACCCCACCGCGTCCAGATCGTTCCCAAGCCCCGATCCAATTACCCCAAAATTTCCATCCTCGTTCCCACACGCGACCATCCGGAACTCATTGGCCGATGTCTCAAGACCCTCTATCGCCTCACCAGTTATCCCAACTTCGAGGTGCTGGTCGGCGACAACGATACCAGCGATCCGCGGGCGCTGAAGATCCTCGATATGTTTCCCATCAA
Source organism: Tepidisphaeraceae bacterium (assembly GCA_050014015.1). Taxonomy (GTDB): domain Bacteria; phylum Planctomycetota; class Phycisphaerae; order Tepidisphaerales; family Tepidisphaeraceae; genus PALSA-1353. Next base: position 57,447 of record JBEKEC010000013.1, on the reverse strand, counting down.
GAGGGTTCCCCTGCCCGGCGGGTTCCATTTCGCACAGTTCATGAACACCCTCGCCGCGCAGGCCACCGGCGACTTTCTGATGCTTCTGAATAACGACACCGAAATCATCCAGGCGGATTGGCTCCAGCACCTCCTGCTCTATGCACAGGAGGAAGATGTCGGAATGGCCGGCGCTCTTCTGACTTATGCCGACGGCACCGTGCAGCATGCCGGCATCATCCTCGGCCCGCGCGGAACCGCCGACCACGTCATGCGCGGGTTCCCCGCCGACGGCGACGGTTATATGGGGTCCCTCGCCTGCACACGCGAAGTCACCGCCGTCACCGCCGCCGCCGCCATGATCAGCCGACGAAAATTCATGCTCGTCGGTGGCCTGTGCGAGCGTTTTCATCGCCATTACGACGATCTGGATTTCTGCCTGCGCCTGCGAAGCCGCGGGTGGCGCAATCTCTGCGTCGCCTCCGCTCGCCTGGTCCATTACGAGTCCCGCAGCCGCGGACTCAAGTACGACTTCACCGACCGCGTCCTGCTCCTGGACCGCTGGGAATCCGTGATCGACCAGGGCGACGCCTACTACAGCCGGAATTTCGACCGCGACTCCACCGATTATCGCGTCGGCCTTGGAGGAATCCGCCCGTGAACGTCCTGTTCGCCCTTTATCAGAATTTCGCCTGCAACAGCGCCAATCACGTTGACGGCATCGCCCGCGAATTGACCGCCCTGGGTTGCAGTTGCCTCGTCGCCGTGCCCTCAAATCCCACCCAGGCGGAACTGCTCGGCTCAGTCCCCTATCGAATCGCCACGTTCGAGCAGGTGCTGGCCGGGGAGATTGGGTTCGACAACGGCCAGGGAATCGACGTGGCGCATTTCTGGACGCCGCGCGAGGTCAATCGCCGGTTCTGCGAGCGCCTACGGAACGGACTGGAGGCCAAGCCTTCCACGCGACGCTTCGCCACCATCATCCACATGGAGGACAACGAAGACCTGATCGCACGCTCCCAACTGCGCGATTCGCTCGACGAATACGCAAGCGGACAAAGAATTACCGGCTTTCCCAGCCATCTGTCCCATCCGCTGCACTGGAGAAAATTTCTCGCATCCGCGGATGGGCTGACCGTGATCATCGACGCGCTTCGCGACATTATTCCGCGCAACAAGCCGGTCGAGCTGACCTGGCCCTCCACCGACGAGCGGAACTTTCATCCCCGCCCGATCGACCCGGCGCTGCGAAAGGAACTGGGGATCAAACCGGATCACACCGTGCTGGCGTATCACGGCAACGTCCACCAGGCCAATTTCCGCGAGGTCCGCAGCCTCCACCTCGCCGTCGCGCTCCTGAACCGCGAGGGCTGGCCCACAACCCTGCTTCGGATGGGGCGGGACCACATCGACGTGGACCCGCTTTATCGCCGCTGGGTCGCCGAGCATACCCGCACCATCGGATTCGTCCCCGACCGCGCACGCCTTGCCCAGCTTCTTTCCCAGGCCGACCTTTTCGTACAGCCCGGTTTATGCGACGTCTTCAATCAATATCGCTTTCCCTCCAAGGTGCCGGACTTCTTTGCCCTCGCCCGACCCGTCGTCCTCCCGCGCACCAATATCGGCCTGGTCACGCGCCACGGCGAGGACGCCTACGTCCTGGACGAGGCCAACGGCCCCGCCATCGCCGACGCCGTCAAGGCGATCGTTCAGGACGAAGAGCTTCGCCGTACGCTCTCCAACGGCGCGCGCCGGTTTTTCGAGACGAATCTCAGTTGGCCCGCGACCGCCGCCAAAGTCCTGGCGCTCTATCGCCGCGTCTTGGATCAGCGTCCCGTGGAAGGCTTCGCCTTCACGACCGTCGATCTCTCCGAACCAACGATCGGGGTCGCTTCCAACCTGTTCAATCGGTACGCCCAAATCAAGTTTCCGCCCCTTTCCTATGCGACCGTCCGCGACTATTGCGATAGCGCGGACAATTTGAAGTTCCTCTGCACCATGAACGATCTCAAGGACGTTCAGCGCCCCTGGACCGCCAAGGCCCTGATCGGCCAGCTCAAGCCCGGCGGGACGATCCTCGAAATCGGCGCCGGCGAACCGCTGGTCGCTTCCCTCTTGCAGTCGCTTGGGTGGAACGTCGTCGTCTGCGATCCGTACGATGGCTCCGGCCACGGTCCAACGGATTACGGGCGATACGTCAAGGCATATCCCAACCTGAGGATCATCCGCTCCCGTTTCGACCAATCCGTTGCCGACGTGGAAGGCTTTGCCTCCACCGTGGAAGGCTTCGCCTCCACGCCGATGCGCGGCCAGCTCGACGCCGTTTATTCGATCTCCGTCCTGGGACACCTCCCGGCGGCGGATTTGGAAAAAGCGTTCGCCGGCATCGACGCGGCGCTGAAACCGGGCGGCCTGTCGCTCCATTGCGCCGACGCCGTCTTGCAGGGCGACGGCGCCGAATTCCACCTCGAGCAGATGGCCCGAATCCAGCAATTCCAGAACCGCCTTGCCGGCGCGGATGCCGATTGGGACCGATGTCTGCGTTCAATTCACGACCTCTTCGCCGCCGCCATGCAGGACCTGGACACGTTCTTCCTCGGCCCGCAAGGCCACAACCAATGGCGTGGCTCGCAGCCCAGCGAAAAATTCCCCTTCCGCAAATGCATCTCCGTCCAGTTCGTCGCCCGAAAACCGGGCTGATGCCAATCCAGATTATTTACCGCGAAGGACACCCGGCGCGGCATGGCCGCAACCAAAAAATATTACCGCGAAGACGCGAAGGACGCGAAGTTGCGCGAAGCGGAGCGAGGCCGCGTGATCTCGGAAATTCTTGGCGTGGAGAAAAGAAATTACGGGATATCAACGAAGGACGCGAAGTGCCGCGAAGTTGAAATCAAATCTTGTTTTCTTCTTCGCGCAACTTCGCGTCCTTCGCGTCTTCGCGGTGAACTTCTTTGGGTTGCGGTCGCAGCCAGCGCCATGCGCTTTTGCTTCAAGCCCCCGCACTGAATCGCTCGATCTTCAATTCCATGTCCGCCAGCCCGACGAATCGCCGGCTCGGCAGCACCGGCAGCAGGATCGAATCGTATCTCCGGTCCAGCGGCATCGCGTCGTCCAGGCTCGCTCCGCTGGCCAATCCCACGCTCAGAAGATAATCCCCGCCGTTGTATCGCACCGTCCAGCGGAACTGAACGATCTCGATCTGCCCGGCGATCAGCGGCCGCCTCTGCGGCGCCGTCGCCGCCAAGAGCGAATTGCTCCCGTAAAGCAGCAGCCCTTCCTTGGTCTTGATGTTCAGCCCGAAGATCGGCAAAGCGATGTCGCGGTGAGCCAGGACCTTCAAATACAGCGTCACCGTCGAATCCATCCCCACCGTCCCCGGATACGCCGTCCCATCCTCCGCCATCAGCAGATAGTCCAGAATATGCGCCTCGTCGTTTCCCCACCGATGCTCGTAAGGGTTGTACGTGTTGCGCTTGTCGAACATTTCTTCGGCGCCGGTCTGGTGGAAAAACGGATGATCCGGCAGATCGGCCGGCGGCGCGACGACCACTGCCGCCTCGTGGCGCGGCTGCGCCGGAGCCTTCTGAACGGTCTTCTCGCTCCCGAACAGCAGCTCGGTGTATTGGTTGATCACCTGGCGCGGTTCACCGATTGCCACGCAATGACCCTGGTGCAGCAGGACCGCGCGCTCGCAATGCTGGATGATCTGCTCCGACGAATGGCTCACCAGCAAAATCGAAGTCCCCCCATCCCGCAATTCCCGAATCCGGCGAAAACACCTCGCCTGGAATTTCGCGTCGCCCACGGACAAAATTTCATCCACGATCAAAAGCCGCGGATCGAGCGAACTGTAAACCGCAAACGCCAGCCGCGCCACCATCCCGCTCGAATAATGCTTCACCGGGGATTCGATGAACTGGCCGATGTCCGCGAAATCCGCGATCTGCTCGAATTTCTGGTCGATTTCCCCTTGATTCAGCCCGAGCAGCGACGCGTTCAGATAAACGTTCTCCCGCCCCGTGAATTCCGGGTTGAATCCGCTTCCCAACTCCAGCATCGAAACCACGCGCCCGCGCGAAAGCACCATCCCCGTCGTGGGGGCCAAAATCCCCGTGGCGATTTGCAGCAGCGTGCTCTTGCCCGCGCCGTTCTGCCCGACTATCCCCACGCACTGCCCGCGAGCCACGTCAAAGCTCACGTCGCGCAGTGCCCAAAATTCGTGGTACAGCTTCCGCCGGCCCCCGAGGAACGATTGCAACAGCCGATGCCGCGGATGCGCGTAAATCTGGTAGCACTTCCCCACCCCCCGCACCGAAAGGACCAGCCCCTCGTCCAGGGCCGGTTGGCCGTTAGATGACATCCGCAAATCCTCGCTTGGCCTTCATGAAAACATAGTATCCGAAAATGAACACCAGGAGGCAGATCGCGTAGTTCGGCAGCAGCCACCCCAACTGCGGCCAGCGATGCTGCAACAAAACCTGCCGCGTCTCCTCCACGAACACCGCCAGAGGATTCAACCACAAATACCATCGCTGCATCGGGACCGGCACCCGGGCCAGCGGATACACGATCGGGCAGAGATAGAACACGATTTGCAGAATGATGAGGATCAATTGGCCGATGTCGCGCACGAAAACTCCCATCGCCCCCACGATCCACGACAGTCCCGCCGTGAACAAAAACAGCGGGATCCACACGATCGGCAAGGCGATCACGTGCACCGAGAGCGGACTCATGAAGAATTGCGTGCAGAACAGCAGAACCACCAGCGAGAAAAGGTTGAATGTGATCGCCGCCCCCAACCCCGCCAGCGGCAAAATCTCCAGCGGGAAAAGAATTTTCTTGACGTAACTCGGATTGGACAAGACCTGAATCGAGGCTGCCCCAACGCTCTCGGCAAATATGCCATACACGATCAGCCCGCAAAAAAGATTCATCGCAAACACGAACGAGCTTCCCTGCCCGTTCCACTTCACCCCCAGGACGATGCCGAAGACGTAAGTGTAGACCAAAAGCATGAAGATCGGATTGAGCATCGCCCAGAGCAATCCCAATGCCGAGCCGCGAAACCGTTGTTGCACCGCGCGGTTGGTGAGCTGCCGCAGCAATTGCCGCTGCCGCCAAAGCTGCCGCACGATTTGCCATGGATTCAGCGGGATCGATTGATGCGATTCGGGCGTGTGGATGACCACGTCGGAAGATGGATTCATGGCAATCGCCTTTTTAATCAGAGAAACAAATCCTGGGCGAAACTCTTCCAACCCAGTGAAAAGCGGCGATACCGCAAGGTAACGAATTCGATCGTGCTCGGCAAAATCCGCGTTACCCCGCGGCGATGGATCGCCGACCGCCGGCGAAAATGCCGCACCTTCTGCCCCAAAAGCTCGATCGCCCCCGGCCGCACCCCGCTCGCCTCCGACAGCCGCCGCCGCGCCGCGTCGTAAAGGTCCGCCTGCCTGCCGAACCACGGCCCATCCATCTTCTTCGCGTTCAGATATTGCTGATACAGCGAACGCCTCATCGCTCCGATGGATTGGCCCGCATGCTGCCGATACCGCACCAGCGGACGCGGGATCGCCGACACCGGCGCCACCGCCGCGATCAGCAGCGCGATCCATCCATCGTGCATCCACAGCGGATCGATCGGCAATACCAACTCTCGCAGCCTCGCCGCGAATGCCATCGTCGCCCCGGTCACCACGTTCTGACGCAGGATCACTTCGAACGCACGCCCCCGGTCCAACTTCCGTCGCAGATTCCCCACCAGTCCCACGCTCTGCCACAGCCGGTATCCCAGCGATTGGTGCCCCTCATCACAAATCTCCGCATCGCTGAAGACCAATCCCAACTCCGGGTTCCTCGCGAACTCTCCCCCGATCGTCTGAAGCTTCTCCGGCATCCACTGGTCATCCTGATCGCAAAGTGCAATGATCTCCCCCCGGCAAGCCCGGATCGCCCGTTCAAAATTCGCCGCCGGCCCCAGCCTCGAATCGTTCACCTCGATTCTCACCTCAAACCCCGGATTGCCCTGGGCAAACCGTCGCAACGTCTCAATCGTTTGATCCGTCGATCCATCATCAAACACCACCAACTCGCCCGGCAAAACCGTTTGCTCGGCCAGGCTCCGCAATTGTTCAGGCAAAAACGCGCCGCCGTTGTAAGTACACAAGGCGACCGAGATGGCAGGCTGACGCAACGTGCTCATTTCAATGAGGCCGGCGAAGCTATATCGCCAAGCCGGACCCGTCAAGGAAAACGCGGCCCTTACGGCAGGCGGGAGTGTCCCAATCTCAGCAACACCTTAGCTGACTGACCTTACTCGCCAATCGCCCGACTCGACCACCCAAGTTTCAGGAACCGGGTGACGTATCAGTGCTGAAATATAGCGATGGGCTTTTACGTCGCGGTTGATAACCTTATCCCACCAGTCCCCGCTTTCTGGTGGTCGTTCTAGCTGCGGGGTAATAACATCACCGGGAGCCGCATAAAAAACATCCGTCATCTCAATGATAATATTCCACGCGCAGTCGTTAATGCGACAGATGACTTGGTCTTCCGGAACAGCCAGTGACCATTTTCGTTTACTTATGCCTGTACGGGGAAGGTCGTCAACTGTGTAGCACCAAAGGACTTGGCCCCTTGGCTCGCCGATCATGTCCCAAAGCCTTCTATACGCTTGGGGTACCAATCCAAGATCGTTATAAAAGGCTGACTTCGAGTGGTCCACCGTACCGGATGTTAATGAAAACAATGGCTCTTGCAGTGTCCAGAGTTTTGTAATCTCCGATGCCATAAACCAAAGACCCGGTTAAGGGGACATTCAAGATTTCCCGCTCTGCGACCCGAGAACAACGAAATCTTGAATGTCCCCTTTACGACGAACACCCCATCACTACTCCTTGTCCTTCTCCGGCCAGACGATCTTGATCGGCGTTCCGTTGACTTCGGCCTGGGGAAAGCCGTTGGCCATTCGGCCGGTCATGTGGAATTTGCCCGTGGCTCGGGCGAGATCCACCGCCCCCGCGAAGGAAATGCCGCCGTAGGCGACGTCCGCTTCGATTTCTCCGCTGGCTGGGTGGTAATATCCTTTGAAATCGCCCTGGTTGCTCTTGCCGAAGAACGCCACCTTCTCGGGCATGCTCATGACCAGCGTGGGCCGGAAAAACGACACACTGTCGACCGACGGGCCGGCGTGGGGAGACGCCGGGTTATACATTCCATTTTCGGACAGGTAGGCTTGAAGTCCGAAGGTGAGGACATCCGTCACATCGGCCTGGGCTTTGGGCCCAACGTCTTCCCATTGGTGCCACACGCGCACCGGGCCCCTGTAGAACATGATGCCCAGGATGAACACGATGACCAGCGACACCAACGCGACGATCTTGCCTTTGGAGACGTAGACGGCCGGGCCGCCGGGTTTGGCGGCGGGCTTCTTTCCCGCCGCCGGCCCAGCCGCGGCCGGGACGTGGATCGCGTCCCCGCATGCGGGACATTTGATCATCTTCCCCGCCAGCGCATCGCTCAGTCCCATCCGTTTGCCGCAACTGCATTGAACGTTGATTGGCATGTCGTTTCCCGTTCCCAAATGACGCAAATAATTGTAACGACGATGCCAACGGCAGTACAACCCTAGCAACTCGTTCCCCTCGATCGGGTCTGCCAATATTTTCGGGAGAGCAGAGATCGAACCGCCAAGCCGCCAAGATCGCCAAGAAATCACAGTTGAATTTTGAGAGCTTTGAAAGTGCAGTGTTCAACACACATCGTTTAGGTCCAAACCTTGATATTCTTTGATTATTCTTGGCGATCTTGGCGGCTTGGCGGTTCAATCGGCTTTGGTCCCGGAAGAATTGGCAAGCCCGCCTCGGTCTTGCCATTGCGGAACCCCGATGCGATACCCTAAGTTATAGCAACGAACAGGAGTCTGGCATGGCCGAAGAAAAACCCTCCATTCACATAGATACCGATTGGAAGCGTCAAGCGCAGGAAGAAAAGAAACGTCTGGTCGAGGAGGAAGCCCGCAAAGCCAGGGAATCCGCGGCCGCCGCGCCTTCCGCCGCTCCCGGCGCGGGCCCGTCATCGCCGCGGTCCGCCCCCGCGCCCGGCCGCGCCCGCGGCGAATTGCCCCCGGCCAGCTTCCCCACCCTCGTCCAATCCATCCTCACTCAGGTTCTCTATTATCTCGGCGATCTCACCACCCGGGGGTCCGAGCCCAACGTCAACCTGGACATGGCCAAGCACCAGATCGACATCCTCGGCGTCCTGGAAGAAAAAACCCGCGGAAACCTGACCCCGGAGGAAAAATCGCTCCTCGACACAGCGTTATATGAAACCCGCATGCGCTACGTCAGCGTAGCGTCGCAATTCACGTGACCGGACCGAGGAAATTCGAAATTCGAAACTCGAAATTCGAATCAAACTCGAAGGTTGAAACTCGAAACGCCTTGGTTTCGAATTTCGAATTTCGAATTTGATTCGTCATTCGAATTTCGAGTTTCCGATTCACCTGCTCCGTATCAACTGCTCATCGGCAATCCCCAACTCCCGGCGTGTCCGGTCGATGTCGCGCAAAAATCTTGTCCCGTCGCTGTAATATCCCGCCGTGGGGACCACCTGCGGCATGTGGCTCGTCCAGAACGCGTTGAATCGCCGCATCAGCGCTTCGCGGAGATATTTGCTCAGCATCGACGCCAACGCCACGGCCATGCACTGCGTCTCGGCTCTTTCGCGGAAGATGATCCTGACGCTGTTCGATCCCTTGTGCAGGCGATAATAGGCATGTCCATCCTGTTCCTGCAGCACTTCCAGAGACCACTCGTCGAACATGAGCCGCAGCAGCGAGCCGTAATGCTCGCGGCCGCCCTGGCGATCGCAGAAAATGGTCATCGGTTCAGACCCGTAGGTTCTCAGCAGATAGTCCAGATGAATCGCGCTGGTGGAAAAAAGGACGGATGCCTTGTTGCGCGTCGCGTTGAAAAGCTGATTGAGCCGGCGTTCCAGCACCACCCGCGCCGCCAGATGGACGCAGCGCGTTTGCGAGCGATTCATCTCCGCCCGCAGGGCGTTGGCGAAAAGCTGGATCGGCAGCGCTTCCTGCTCGATCGGGAAAATCTCGTTGTCGGCCGGTTGATACCACGGATACGCCGGCAACTCCGCCAACACGTCCTGGCTCGTTCGTTGCAGCAGGGCGGTCAGGTCGCCCGGCATTTCCCCATAAGTACAAAGCACCGCAAGGACGGATCGCTCCAGTTCCTTCAACCCCGTCGCCGTGGAATAAACCAGCTTGCTGTCGTTGACGTGCAGTTTTCGGCCCGAAGCCAGCCGGTTTTTGCTCACCAGCCTCGCCAGCCGCTTCCACAGGCACGGAATCGCCTGCCGGCCGTCCATCGGACCCAGGTCAAACGCGCAGCATCCAACCACCAGCGGGCCCAGCAGCGGCCCATATCCCGCCTCGTCAATCCCTGCCAAGATCATGCGCGCGGATTATACCGGCTTGACTTCCACCGGCGTCTAAATAGATTTACAAACCACAGGGGCGTCATGCCAAGGCCCCGGAACGCTCGGGCGCGTAGCTCAATTGGATAGAGTACCGGACTGTCGATCTGATTCCTAAGCTCGCAACTCGTGTCGTGGAACACATTTGAGATTTGTACGCTGGACTGAACATACCTCATACCGAATCAAAAAACAAATTGACGAGCGTAGTCCGAGCGTAGTCGGGTCCATTTTCGCCAAAATCGTGTCCGGTACGCTTTGGGGTTTTGTTCGGAATAGAGGCGGTTTCGGGGATCGCCCACAGTAACGTCATTCGGCCGTCGATGAAGGCTCGTTTCAAGTCCGTCCGGCCAGCCGATTCCAGCGCCAGAGCGCCCCTTGCAGCGCATTCCGCGGCCTGTCCCCCGGCTTCGGTATGCGTCGCCGCTACCTCTCGCTAGAATCGCACGGAGAGGCCCTGGCGGGCATTCTGTGAGCAATGGCATTTCTGTGCAAATAGCGCGGGTACGGTTGGATGGCAAATAGTGGAGCGCCCCGCAAACAAAAACCCCGCGGCCAACCAATCAATCAAAGCCGCGGGGCATGAAGGATCGCGCCATGAGAGCGCTATCAGATTATACGCTCGGCGCCGGCTCGCAACGCGGCTCAGAACATCTGCGGCGTCCAGGCCGGATCGTATTGCTGGCGAATCCGAGCCTCGCATTTGTCTGCCGGTAACGGCTTAAAAGTATCATGGGGATTCGGCCCTAACGCCGCCAATTGCTTTTGCAGCTTCGCGGCTTGCCGCGTGAAGCGATCCTTCATCGCCTTGGCGTGTCGGTAACAGGGCGTGCCCGGAATAAGTGGACGCGAAACGTAGCGGCCCTCCGTGCTGTACAGGTTGGAGCCATTCACCCGGATCGTTTCGTACCCGGTGACAGACAGACTTACCGCCGACGCCAAGGCTTTGTACTGACGGATTTCCCGCACAAGATCGGCATATCGCTTGCCTGGATCAAAACGCGATGCGGCTTGTGGAGCGCTCATGGTTCATCCCCGAAATTGATCCGCTCGCACAGGTCGTCAATCTCTTCATCCGTCAATTGACCTTCGGCAAGAATCTCCGCGATGATCGGATCATCCATCCGTTCCGAATCTTGATATGCCCGTAGTGCGGCCAGAATTGTTGCAAGCTCTTTGTCGTTGAGAGTGACAGTGGTCATTGTGCCTCCAATTCGAGTGAAGCCGGGCCGCGAACCCCGGCATCGTCAAGCGGTCATTTGCAGTGAGACAACATCCGCGTCTCGTCCAGCTTCATCCGCACCACTTCATTGCCGCCGCATTCATTCGCCGCGATCAAATCCACCACCAGCAGGTTGTTCTCCGGGTTGTAAAACAACTCCAGCGTATTGCCGCCGGCCGTTTGAATCGTGACCCGCTCAATCTGTTTCGCCGCCATGTTCGACCCTCCAGCTAGTTCAACACGTCCAAATCGCAACCGTCAGCGATCCATTGCTCCAGTGACGCCTTGATGGCCGTTTCAATCCGACGCCAGTCGTTCCGCTCCGCCGCCTCATCGGATTCCCACAGTCGCAATTGCCCCGGCATGTCGCTTAACGCTTGCGGAACATCGACGCCTTGCGACGCAATGAACCGGATGATTTCTTCCCGTGTCGCCAGCGGGCAAAAGTAGGCCGATTGGATCGCCTGTGGATCGTCGCCGTTGAGTGCAAACGCCGGCATCATCGCGTAGAACGGCTCGGCACCGGGGGCACCGGGGGCACCGGGGGCACCGATCATTCCCATGGTGTTTTCCAGCGATCCGGTGAATGACTGAGATTCCAGAAACTGCACGAAATGTGCGGCCGGCAGCGCCGCAACGTACTTGCGATGTTTCCCCTTTGCCCAGTCCCCGTCGAGATAACCGTACTCATAGGATTCATCGCCTTCCGTCAATTGCCAGTGGTTGCGCAGTTGCGACCGGGGCGGTTGATACTGGACGATTGAGACATCGCGGGGGACATCGACGCTATAAATCACTGAGAATTCCATGTTCGGCCCTCCATTGAATTACCGTGCCCATGTCGCCTTGTGGTGCGTCAACATTGTGCCGGTCATGCCGCCGTACTCGCCGACTACGGCAGCCGGCGAATCGCTGACACCACAGGCCGCAAGGAAACGGCCCTGGTTGAAATTGGCATTGAACCCGTGCAAGGTCCGGGCCAGTTCACTGGCCAAGGCATCTAGCACTTGATCCGGTGCAAGAGTGCGGCCGTTTTTCCGCTCATCGTTCAGACGGTCACGGACCATCGAAATGTCGGCTGCAATTGCTTTGAAATGTTTGCGTGTCATTTTCCCCGCTCCAATTGAGGATTGAGTCATTCCCAATACGTTCCGCCCAGTGCTCCGCGAACCTTCGTCAATCCCAAATCCCGCAAGACTTGATCGCGTTCTCTACGCCGGGCACTGCGGGGGTTCGGCTGTAGGCTGTTGCACACGACAAGGCCGAGAAATTCCTTGCCATCCACCGATTGAATGTGGCAGTGCCCCATCGTGCCGGCTTTCGGGCAGCCGGGCAGATTGACGACGCGAACTTGATCGCCCGGTTTGAGCAAGCCGGCTTGAACGCCATGGGGCGGATTGATTTGATCTAATACGACCGGCCGATATGTATAGATGCTATTGACTCTGACTCGCATGTTAATCCCTCCGATTTGATTGAGTCGGGATTAAACATGCAATACGAAGTGAGATTAGTCAAACGACGATTATAGATTGTCTAGCGTTGTGCTGCGATGATCCGCATTGCTGCAATCATAATCAGAATCCATGCGGCAATGCCGAATATCGTAGGAAACCGCGACATGATGCGATAGATGAACATAAGGCACCTCTCGTTATATCCACAGTGCAATCGTGGTAAGGATGGTCAGTATGAGGATTTCTTTCATGCTCGCATTATACACTATGAATTGACGATGCTCAAGTCGATGCCGATGCTAGTGACTTGATTATGTCTGCGATGATGCTATGTGAAGTATGGCAACGCTAGACCCCGGCGGTGATACCCTTCGATTGACAATGGCCCGGCATCCGGGTGGATCGCAGTCTCGACAGCTACATGACACTTCCCATAGTTCCCCCTGCACCTGTCATCGTGTCATTCATCAGTCGCCCCTCATCAGACACCCCCCGGTGGCTCGACCCGAAATCTCCCGCGGTCAACCCACCTCCTGGCGGTGCGTGACTTATGGGAAATTTTGACGAGTTCCCGCGGCCACCCCGGCCCCTGTCATGGATCGCCTGCCGAGGGCTGCCGTGCCCGCACGATCGGCGTAAGCCTGTGCCACTGGCCCAGCGCTCCGCGCGAAGGAGGCCCATGCCCTGGCGGGTCGGCACGAAAAGGGCCAGCATCTGCCGAGCGTATAATCTAGTAGTAGTCCCAACAACGGGAGCCATAGTTATGCCGAAGTTGTTCACGATGTCTGAGGTTGCTCACCAGCTTGATACCAGCCCGAAGTCCATAGCGGACCTTCTGTGGCAGGGCAAGTTGTCGGAGGGCCTATTCATCAAGGTCGGGGGCCGGCGGCTGGTGCCCGAGGAATCAATCAGCCCCATCGCCTCAGCGATCGCTGCGGTGCGGTCCCGCAGGCAGCGGGCCGGCGTGCCCTCGCGCGAGACGGTGGTCACGGCTTGATGTTGATGTAAAGGTGCTCTATGGTCCCAATGTCGGGCGATCCAGTCAGGATTTCACAGTTGGCCGGAAACGGCTCCGCGGCCTCCACGTCCACCCAGGCCCTCGGCCTGTATTGCCCAGGCACCAGCACTCTGCGGACGCTCCAGCCCTATGAACAGGTCGTGCTAACGTCCCTGCTGTTGGCGTTTCAAACCGGCTTCGGTGGAACGATGTACATCACCACGCTGCCGGGTGGAACACCCTCGACCAGTGTTTCGACAGCTAACATCTTGTTGATTTCTCAGTTTCAGACCGATGAATCGCACACTTGGAGGGATGATGGCACGGGAGCCATGACCGGATTGCCAGGGGTTGTGCCGAGCGTTTTCAACTATATTTCCAACGGTAGTGCCAGCACATTTGTCAGTGGCTCAGGACTGATTGTCAATACGGCCCCCGCCGGCCAAGCGGCCCAACGCAATCCGCAGTTTGCCCGGTTAAGTCCCAACGCAAACGCAACTATGTAAGGATACTCTAATGCCGATTCCTCTCAGCGGCGATCCAGTTCGCATAGTGTTTCAGCTTCCTACTGATGCTACGTCCACGTCCACAGCGGGACTTGGCATCTTCTATCCCGGCACAAATAACGTGCGAACCCTTCAGCCCTATGAGCAACTGGCCATCGAATCAGTCCTGATTGCTACGGGGGCACTGTATGGCGGCACTCTGTTCATCACCACATTGCCGGCCAGCACTGCATCAGCGAGCATTGCTCAGGCAAATTGTTTGCTGATTACGCAGTTCGGCGCGAACGGCTCCTATGAATGGCACGATGACGGAACCGGAGCACTCACGGGTTTGCCCGGCGTTGTGCCGAGCGTGTTTGGAGTCTTCAACAGCGGCGGTTCCACTGGCTCCGTTACCGGCACCGGCTTGATTGTCAATACGGCTCCGGCGGGGCAAGCGCAGCAGCGCTGCCCGCAGTATGCGAACCTCACGCCCAATATCGCAGGACTCATGTGAGGAATGATTTATGTCTCTGCCTTTGCTTTCATTCTCTCCGGTGGTTGATCCCGTCGCTCAGGGAATCCAGAACCTGACTTTGCAGATCAATCGCGCCTTCTCCCAGCTACAGAGTCTTCTGAACACCGGAGCCGCCTTAGTCTGGAACAATCCGTCCGGCGCTACGCCGCAGCAGGTTGTCTCGACTATGGGGACGAATGCGGCAGCGATCTTCCAGCTTTCCGGCATCCTGACCAGCAGCGTCCTGACGCCGATCGTAGGATCGACGGTCAGCATCATGCCGCCCGGCTGGAGCTATGTGACCAGTGCCGATGGGACAGTGACCCTGACGGCGCCATCAACCTCGACTTCTACCAGCACTTCAACTGGAACTTAACCGGAGATTGGCCCATGATGATCCACGGCGGTACAAGACAGAATCGTGTGTTCCATAATACTAGGGAATGGCTGCTTTCGCATTACGGTGGGGACGCCAGCAAGATTCCCCCCGGCTCATTGACTTCCGAAGACCGCATGTTCCTTGGACTGGACAAGTCGAAGGCCGCTGAAACGAAGCCGGAGCAGTGCTGATGGCCACGATGCCACAACAGCTTCCGCCGATCATATTGAAATCTCCGTATGGCGGCATCGTCCGCAGCGTGGCTCGGGAAGATCAGCCGCCCAACACGGCAGTCGATGGGATCAACTGCTTGCCCTATGATCCCTGGTCCGGCCGCAAGAGAGTATCTCAACGCCCCGGCTCACTCGTATTCGCAAGCACCGGACAGTCCACCTACGTTCAGGGTCTTTTGAACTTTGCATTTGTAATCCCAGCCGGCGCTATCATACCTCCGCTGCCGGCGGTTGTGCTCCCAAGCAACCCGATCGGCGGCGCCTCCACCTCTGGCTCGACGACAGGGTTTCCTTCATCGGGGTCCGTGACCTTCTTTGTCCTGCCGGCTTCCGCCAATACTGTGCAAGCCAGTGCGCATCTTGCCTACACGCCTTACGCCACGGACTACATCGCGCCGTATCCGGCCATCAGCGTCACCATAGACTTTGGGAACATTGCCGCCCTGACAATCACTAGCCAGGGGAGCACGGATGGCACGAATGATTATGTCTGGCTAAATGCCAATGGCGTGCGGGTTTCACAAGCAAGTGTTCAGTATGGCGGCGGTCCCCCGAATGGATCAACGCTCAGTGTTGCCATCACTTTGACGGGGAGCTATCAGGGCCTACAAACTTCCACCACACTTACAGCGACTGGAGCATTGAGTACCTATACGCAAGCCCTCGGCGGCTCCCAACTGAACCCGTCTCTCTCGACAATCACCGTAAGCGTCACAGGCAACGGTGCCGGTGGACCTCCGAACCCAATTTCAACATCAAGTGTTTTGATTATCTCATAACCATGCCTACCGTACAGACACACCTTTCGCCGTTGCCACAGGCAAGCTACTTCAATGATCTGGTCATTCCAGTCAATGGCACGGTCTACGTCTCGGACCCCTTCGGCAATGTATCGACGGCAACTGGCAGCACACTCATCTCGTCCACGAACCCGGTCAGCATGTGCTTCCTAAACCAAACGGTTTTCTTCGCATCAGGCGTGAGCACGATCGGCGTAATGAGCACGTCCACTCTGGCTTGCAGCACCCTCAAGGCCAGCACTACGCCGGGCGGGCAAGTGGTGCCGACATACTGCACCCTGGCCGATACCTGGCGCGGGCGCCTTGTGCTCGCGGGCGCCAGCACTCAGCCACAGAACTTTTTCATGTCGCGGCTCGGGCAGCCAACGGACTGGAACTATGCGGCGACGGACGGGGCGGCGGCGGTCGCGGGCAACCTGAGCGAATCTGGCCAGATAGGCGAGCCGATTACAGCAGTAATCCCGTTCAACGATGACCTGCTCATCTTCTCCACGGTTCTGGGCCTCTGGCTAATGGAAGGCGATCCCGCCGATGGCGGGACCATCGTCCGCCTCACTCAGCACGGCGGCCTTGTCGGGAAGGATGCTTGGTGTATCGACCCGACTGGTACGCTCTTTTACATAACGCAATCCGGTTTGTGGAGCGTGATTCCGATTTGGAGCGTGTATCGTCCCCCGCAACTCATCAGTGGCCAGGCGTGGTCTCAGTTCTTCGAGACGCTGGACATCAATACCAACGCCGTGAGCATGGCGTATGATGCTGTCAATAAATATATTCGCATCTACGTCACGCCGTCGCCTTACGGCTTCGCCGGCACGCACCTGGTTTACGACGTTCGCAACGGCGGCTTCTGGCCCGCCACTTACCCCGCCAATGAGGGGCCAACCTATACCTGCTCCTACATCACCGGGGGCGCCACGGGCGGGGCACCGATTGAAATGGTGGCAATGGGCGGCTTAGACGGCAACGTGCATGTCGAAACCAACCTGGCGGCAGATGACGAGGGCAATGCGATCCAGTCTTACATCACCCTGGCGCCGATCAATCCGAACCCTTATGGCAATGCGATCTTGAATCGCGTGGAAGTTGATCTTGGTGAACTCCCCTTGACCTATCCGTATTTATCGAGCACGGCAACCGGCGGATCGGAATTTGATTTCACTGGCTCCACGTCCACCTATAGCACCAGCTTTGCGCCCAACTCCACGGGCGCCCTGATTGGAGCCGTCAACAGCACGAACCGAAATTTCACGACTGTCTATCCAATCAACTCCACCAATTTCATCATCAGTTACTTCGTCTTCACAACCGGGCAACTGAGCTTGGAAAATAGCGGGCATGGCCCAACATTCAATGGCGGCAATTCCATTACGCTTCAATATCCTGTGATTCACACAGTCGCACCCGGCTTTTCGACGGCGGGATACTTTATTCTCTACAACGGCCCCGGCTCCACATACAACCTGGCCGCCTGGAATGCCAACCTTAGTATCGTCGCCGGCCCGACCGCGGCGGACGTGGGAAACGACGGCTATTCCTGGCCCACTCAAGATAGTACCGCCAACTCCACCGCCAACAATACATGGGCTACGACTTTCATTCAGGATCGCCGGCAACCGATCCTACGGCCACGACTCGGGAATGCGTGGTTCGGCTTAACCCTCGGAAACTCGACTGACGGCGCAACTTGGTCGATGGAGCGGGTTTTGTTGAACTTCCAGGCACAGGGCCTGAATAGGGGACAAAAGTAGACATGAACTATGCCCGACAATGACGTTGATGATCGTCCCGTGGTGATTGACCCGGCTCAGGTGGAGCAAACAGGCGTCGTGCCGTAATCGGCAATGCGAGTGCTGGGGCATTCAGACGTGCGACGGGCAGTGACAGCCTTGATCGGCCAATGTCCAAAGTAATCCCTTCTTGCACAAGCATTTGATACGCGGGCGGTTGCTAGGCCCGACTTTTTACTTGACTTGTTAGGTAAATATCAGTATAGTTTTAGACGATAGAGAATGCGATGAATGAAGGGACGATTACAAAGGCGCTCGAAGCCGTTGGGCGATACCTGTCGGCAAGCGCCCCGATTGAACTGATAATCATCGGCGGGGCTGCCGGGCTTCTGACTGGCGAATTGGAAGGCACATATACCACCGGCGATGTTGATGCCCTGCAAGTGCTCCCGCCAGATAAATGGGATGAATTGCAAGACGCAGCCGCAAAGACGGGCATCGAAATGGGTTTGCCGGCCAATTGGCTGAATGGGGAGGCCGGATTGTATAGAGAGGCGCTTCCCGCCGACTGGAAGGACCGTCGCGTGAGTGTAGGACGCTTCGGCATGTTGCAGGTATGGGCGATTGGACGACTGGATTTGATAGCGATGAAGTTTTACGCCCATCGCCAACAGGACCGGGAACACCTGGACCGTATGAACGTCACAAAGGATGAGCTGGAATTCGTGCTTCGCCGTTTGAATGGTATGGAAGCATCAGGCATTGGAGACAAGGGGAAAATCGAAATGGCGCGGGATATGGTCAGGAACTGGTTATAAAGATGAGCAAGAACAACATGAATCATGCGGTAAGCCGGTGGACTCGTCTTGGCGCGATGTTCAACGTATCTGCTTCCAGACAGGACGTGGACGTTGAACGATTGCTGCTGGACACCGCACGCTCTACCGCTGCAAACTCGCGGCTGATTATTCTCGCCGTCACTTGGCTTGCCAAATATGGGGAGTACGTCGCCAAGCATCGGCTGGCACATTTGATTCGTCACGAGTTGGAAAAGGAACATCAGGCGACTATGGGTCTGATGCTGGACTTGGCGAGGGAAAAGGGAGCGAACAACTCTCACCGTTTCAACCAAGCGATTCAAGCCTGCGGTTGCGCGGTCGATGAGCGACCCCTGCTGGACATTGACCGGCGCAATAACTTTTTCATCCGCGCGGCGAAAGCGAACGCTTCGGCGCTATCCCTGAAATGGGGGCGGTGGATGGAAGATTTCGAGTTGAAGAATGATGCGATTCGCCCGGCACAGTGGATCGTGAAGCACAATCGGTCCATGCGGCGACGGGCCGATTTCGGGGGTGATTTGCGGGCGTCTATTTCGGCTGAATTGGACACGAATCCCGCCGCTGCCCGCAGCGAATCCGCGTTGGCTCAAAGCTGTGGTGCCACCCGCACGGCAGTCAGGGACGCTTTGCAGCGGCTTGAAATGGCGGGGTGGATTATCCGCCAGCGTCAGGAAAATCGGAACACGATACAGCCGTCTCCGCCTATTGCCGCTTGATGCGCGGCATTACTTCGCCCTGGGCACGATCCGCATCAGCACGTCCGGTGCGTAAGTCCCCGTGGCCTTGCACAGCTTGACGAACATTTTTACAGTCGGATCGGACTTTCCCCGCTCGATATAATTTACATACTCTCTCGATACCCTCGCCTTGGCCGCAAGCTGCTCCTGAGTCAGCCCGGCCGCGATCCGCACTTTTTTCAATTCGTCTTTTAGCACTACCGAGCACAGTAGCCGTAGCGGTAGGTGCGGTCAGTGTAATATCTTACACTTCATCCGTGAGTGGTTTCAGTGGCCGGGCGGCCGGTCTGATAAACATTTCACGTCCGCCGCATTGGAGCAACGCCGCTCCCGTGTCCGATGATCGCCCAACGTCGCCGATACGAAAGGTTCGATCATGGGCACTGGACGATCGCTGGGCATCATTGCCGGCGTGTTGATTCTCTGGACGGTGCCGTTATCGGCGGGCACTATCACGGACCTGTTCGATACCGGCGTCGGAAACAATGGCGTAGCGCTCCCCAACGGCACGTCGCCTGATCCGCATTACACGATCATTACCGGCAGTGACGGTTCGGTTGCCAGCAGCACAACGGTATACAATTCGCCTTACTGGTTTCCCGGCACAGCAACGGCAGCGTGGATTACGCCGAGTGCGGGATACACCAACTATTTTATGCCCATAGGATACTATGACTATCTCACGACGTTCACGTTGCCGAGCGGAGCCGATTCTGTGGCGATCTCCGCTTATGTAGGCACCGACGATCCGGGAGACGCGATTTTCTTGAACGGCGAATCGTTGGGAGTGCCTCCATACGGCGGCTTTTACCCTTACAACTACATACCCATCAGCTTCGGAGGCGGTGACGTGCTGGTGGGGACCAACACACTTGTCTTTCAGGTCTACAACGATGGAGGCCCCACGGGGCTGTTTGTGGGCGGCGTCTCGGGGACGTACACGACTATTCCCGAGCCATCGTGTGTCGGCTTGCTGTCCATCATCGGCTCATTGATTCTGGTCCGCCGCGGGCGCCGCCGATAGCCGGCAGCGATCATCAGGTTGGGACCGGGGCAGCAGCCTAAGCATCGCCATTCAAGGATTTTCCATGAACATGAAACGCATTGTGAGCATCATTGCCGCGACATTCACGCTGATGGGCCTTTCATCGCCAGCCGCAATCGGGACGGTGCTGGACGGCCCGGTCGTCGATCCCGCGAACGGCTACAGCTATTACCTGTTGAATAATAGCGACTGGACCGATGCCCAGGCCACGGCTCAATCAATGGGTGGAAACTTGGCGACAGTTGAAAACGCGGCAGAGAATAACTGGATTCTCAACACGTTCGGCGGCTACGGCGGCGTGGAGCGGTTTCTGTTGATCGGATTCACCGATCCATCTCAGGACAAGAACGGTGGCAGTCATGCGTCCAATTTCGTTTGGGTGGACGGGGAGCCGGTCAATTACACCAACTGGAACGCGGGCGAGCCAAACAATGAGGGAGGCGATGAGTTTTGGACCGAGATGTATCCGGCGGAGATTTCCGGAGGGCCAGGTGTTCCGGCCGGGCCAGCGGGGACATGGAACGATGTCCCCGATGTCAGTGACCCCTACAACAACAGCGGAACGCAGTACGCATGGGGGCCAGTGTATGGCGTGGTCCAAGTGGTGCCGGAGCCGGGCAGCCTTGGCCTGTTTGGATTCGCATTGCTCCTATTCCGTCGCCGCCAGCGAAACACTGCCGTCTAGTTGCGGCGATTTCAGCGGAGGCATCGGCCATTTGACTTGATGCGGGGCACTCCCCGAGACGCTTTTCACAATGTTTGCCTTCGCTGCCCCAGGCATTGACGTGTCTGTTGCTGGTGTCTGTCTTCAGGCAATACCGCGGGGTGCTTCGCTTTTCTCCGACCTGCCGCGCGTCTCAACCTGCCCGCTCAAGTGGCCGATGACGCTGAAGGGGAGGATCAGCCATGAAACATAAATCAATTGGTTGGACTGCCGTGCCCGTCTGTTTGATTGCGGTAGCCGTCGCGGAATTCACTGGCCAGCGAACACCTCCGCCTGCATCGGCAACTGTGCTGTCGCCCGTTTCGGCTGATCTTCTGACGATCCTGTCGAATGCCCATGTAACGCCCCAAAACCGCCCCATCCCGGAAGCGTTATCCGAAAATCCTATCCCACCACTTACCCCTAAAAGCATGAACGCACTGATGGATCAAGCAAACGGCAATGCTGGCTTGGACCGGGAAGATCGGCGGTAGGGCCGCCACCATGACGTGCAATGGATCAACAGCGACAAGCGATAAGGCAGGGGGAAATCAAGTCATGGATTTGACCATTGCCGAGATTGACCGCCGCGAAAAAGCGGCCTTCCCCAAGTGGCTGTGGGCCTTGATTCCCGTGTCTGTTCTGGCGGCGTCCTTTGCGACGGCGTTCATCTATTTGGAGCGGGCACGCGCGCAGAGACAGGAATACATCGACGCCGTGAACGCTTCTCGAACCGCTCATGCTGTACTGTATCAGAACCCGGAATTTGATCCCGACTTCTCCACGAATGCGAACGATCCCGTCACCATCTATCGGCTGCCCGTGTCTTATCTCGTTCATGTAGATGTTGCATGGTTTCGCGTTGAGGGATCGTGGGTGCGTGTTCTGGACAGAGACGATCCAGACGTGCGCCGCTGTTGCGAGGGCGATACGCACTGGAAGTCTTACGCGATAACCACAAATGGAAACTGGCGATTAGTGCCGCCCCCGACCGCAGACCCGTAGGGTTTTGCCGGCCTGCTTCAACGGAGGCATCGGCCATCAGGCTGACCCAAGGGCACTCCCCGAGGTGCTTTTTGTCGGATTCCCCTCGATTTCCCCAAGTGGGGGAGCGATTCTCCACTCCCCCACTGACTGATTCCATTCAATGGCCGTGCTCCACCGCCATTGAACGAGCTTCCGAAACCGATTGAGCGGCGGGAACTTGTAGAAGCGCTGCACGCCATTGCTCCGGCGTTCACAGCCGAGCGCTTTGAGATGGCCAGCCAGGATCGGGTCCGTTTCATTCTCCAAGCCGGGCAGCGATCGCATCGCGGAAAATATGGCCTGTGCCGGGCAGCGCTCGGGACTCCGGGCCGTGGACCCCGGCAACGTGCCGCATGATGCCAGGCTCTCGAAAAACTGCTGGAGGTAATCGACGTGAAACGTCAGGTCGGAAAGCGAGAAGCGTTGCCCTGAGCCGGCTAGGATTTGATCGTCTCGATCGGGCACGATCGCCCACAGAATCTCATTGGCGGTCCCACCTACATGGGCCGCAAGCTCACGGGCGTTGCGGCGGTAGTCCTCCGGGGCAAGTTCCCGTGCCTTCACGGGCCGGACGAAAACAAACCAGCCGTGGACCTTCCCCGCTGAGTCGATTGCGGCAAATGTCGGCGGCAACACCGCGGGGCACGATGCGAGATAGGTTTCACTGGACGGGAAATCAACCACGATCGCGTAGAACGCCGCGATCGCTTCCTCGACGATCCTGCCGCCGAAGACTGGAGCGCTGGCCAGGGCCACTTCAATCGGCTGGCCGGTCTCTTTGCATTTGCGTCTGAGTTGCCTTGTCAAGACGCCAAGGAAAGAATACTCCATGCCGTCATCGTCCAAGTAGATCGCCCCATCTCGATTCCGTTTCACGTCACAAGGCGACACTTGCCAAGTGCGGCCGGCCACGCGGAGAGAGATTGTCTGCCGAGAGGCAGCGGGGATTTGCCGCAACAACGAAATTAGAGTCGTGTTATAGTCCACGTCCTCAACGGATTCGATCTCATCGTAGGGCATAGTCAGGTCTGGTCGTCGTCAAAATTCTCAACCACATGGCCCGTGTCGGGGTCAACATGGCAGCCGTGCGGGACAATGTGTTTATCCAATTCCCGATCCACAGCGGCTACGGCGGCGCAATACTTCTTCCCGGCCGCGTTGGCCTGTTTCGTGGCGGCTTCGCATAGCTTCCGGGCCGCCAGGGCCTTTTCTCTGAGCGATGCAATCTTGGGCAAATCAAACACGGCGATGGGCGATGATGCGCGAGGCATAACGACCTTTCATAATGTGCCTCACAAGTTCCATCTCTCCCGCCCAACCGCACACGCGGATGGGACAAATTAGTTCAGATATTTCGCCTGAGTCATATTGCCATCTCATTGTGTGAATCGGCGGCAAATTCCATTTGTTCGCTGGCCTGTGAAATCTCTCCATTCTCCGGCAGTCCCTTGTCCGGCTCGTTCCCCACATAGAGCCTCCATTTGTTTCCGCCGTGATGGGTCGATGGCACGATCCGCCAGTTCAGGTTGCCGTCAAAGCGCTTGTTGCGGAATCGGCGTAGGCACTTACCCAACGCAATGTTTGAAGGCATTTTGTTGGACGGATAGCCCGCCAGGCCCTGCAAAGCCGTTCGCAATTCTCCCGCGGCTGAATCGGGACTCAGGTTGGAGGACGCAATGTTCACCAGAGTCCTGAAGTCCAACTCTTTCGTGCTATAGCGTTGCCGCCGGCAAACCGAGGTGAACTCACTCAGGGCCTCAAGAGTCTCGTCCTGCACGGGCGTCCCGCCGGCCGCACAGGGATCGGCAAGTCCGCACCACACGATCGCACTGCGGATCAGTGCCGACCATTCCTCAAATGAGCCGAATGGCGTGAGTTGCTGGTCAGGTTTTCCGGCCCGACAGTAGGCACCCACTATCGTCAAGGCGTCGATCAACAAAGAAATTCGATTCTGCATCACCCAGCCGAGCAAATCAGGGTGCCTGAAGCCGGAGCGATATTCGGGCTTCTCTTGTTCGGCCTCAAGCCGCACGGTCAGCGTCCGCCGTGCAATTTCCTCTCGCATTTCGATGTTATTGCCGGTGACGAACCAGACGGTTCGCAACGGCAAATCCACGTTTTTCGATAGGCCAAGCACCCGTCCTGAGATTCGCTCACTGGTAATGGCCCCGTTGAGGACTGAGTTTCCAAACATTCCTTCCACGTTGTCCAGGAGCACAACCGGATCGGCGGCGATGGCGACGGCTAGGAGTCTTTTCTTGAACTCGTCCGTGTCGTGAGTGTAGTCACTGGCCGACATGCGGCGCCCGAGGGCGATCGCCGACGTTACATTGCAGCCAAGGCCCTTCCCCGCTCCGCGGGTATTGGCCTCCCATGCGAACACAGGAACATTGCCAGCGATCGCATGGCGGCTAATCAGCGTGAGGATGCCGGCCAGGGCCACGGAACGATGGCAAGGGGCCTCGAATGGAAAATCACAGAAAACGTCCAGCAGCCGCAAGGCCGCGGCCTTCGCGTCTTCGCGGGTCGCGTTTTCCGGGGCAAGGGGAAAGTCAGCCGATGGCAGGTACAGCACGCCCGACTCAGGATCGTAGCCGGACTTCTGGTGAAGCGTGCCATCGGGCCGAAGGATCGGGACATCCGAAAGAGCGTCAAGGGGGCGAACGTCCGGCCAGGTTTTGCGTTCGATAATGTGCTGGGACAGCCATTCCGGCGGATGGGCATCCTTTGTGTCGTCCGGTCCCGTTCGCTGTGTTGGAACACGAGTCCGCAGATTGACGAATGCCGTGATTCGTTCCCGAACCCACGATGCCGAAGCATCCGCAATCGTCGGGGCCTCCGCTGGCCGCGTTATGCCCTTGTTGCCATGTTTGCTACGGTCCTTGGCGCGTACCACACGCACGAGAAGATTGCCGCGGCGATAAAGTTCCGGGTCCGCCGTCGCTAATACGTCGATGACTTCATCCGTCACCCGCTGCTCATCGGTGCCGAGAATGACGCGGGGCCTTTTGGAACGGGCCGCAACGTGTTCAGGGACTTCGTACTTGCCGATGCTGTTCACAATTCGGATCAAGTCCGATTCCGGCAGCGGCGGCTTGCAATGGGTCCGGTTGAAAGTTTTCGCCTGTTCCAATTCGCTGTCACGGTTGTTCAGCCGGTTGTGGATTGAGCCGACGAAGCTGGTCACGGCATTGTCGCGTCCCTCGCCTTCGTGAATCTCCGTGGGCAGTGGAGCCGCGGCTTTGCGGGTTGCCGTTCCCACATTTCCGCCGCCGGCATCGTCTTTTCTTCCGATCCCAGCCGCTCGCGCCTTTGAGATGCGGTCCACCAAGTCCGCGAATGAGAACGTGGCATCACTCTGCTCTACGATGCAACTCTGTGCCGGCTCCGCGTATTCTTTTTTGAAGTTAAGGAAGCCGGGAATCCGCCCAATTCTGGCCGCGTCGGCGATTGCCTTGTCACTGTCGAGAACGGCGGACAGGGCGAGCATCACGTTCTTCCACATGCCCGTGTTCACACAGGGTTCGGTCAATGGCCAGATGGCCCAGATTCCGTGCCCGCTGTTCATGTACTCGCCGGCTTCGGGCAAGTCGGCCCGCCTGATGGCATCCTTCGCCTGCTGAAGTTTCTGCTGGGGTGTCCAGTTTGTGAACGGCTCGCCCTTGAAGTCCCACTCGGCGGCGAGGACGCATGACTGAGTTATGTCGGCGATCTTGTTTTGGCCACGGCCCGGCAGTTGGTTCAAATTGCAATAGACATTGAAGCCGCGCTCATTGCGGGTCAGTAGCTCGTCAACGACATGCTGAGCGGCAAAGTCGGCCGGCCTGTACCACAGGGACTCGACGACACCGGCCGCGTCGATAAGACGAAACTCCACCGGCAAGTTGGGGTTGTGGCCCAGCCGCTTCATGTGGGCATAGAAGTCTTTGGAAAGGTGCTCGGCGTTCACTGTTGATCCATTTCAATGAGGCTCATTCGGCGCCCACGCTCACGCGACGGCAGGGATCGGCGTCTCGCCGGCTTTCGGCTTGCGGTTGCCACGGGGATCGTTCTTGGCGTCGAGGATGGCGACGGCGATCTGCTGCACGCCGGCCTCGTCATAGACCCGGCCGCGGGAGAGTTTCGCGTAGGGTTGGATGCCGCGGGTCTTTACGGCATACAGGACGGTTGAGACTTTGACATGCAGCCGCTTGGCGACTTCAGCCAGGCCGTAGAGGGGTTGTTTCTCAGACATCAGCGGGCCTCATTTCTGAACCAGCTTGGCGGCATCCGGCAGGCCATCTGCGGGATAAACGCAATCTGGATGAAGGATTATACGAATGTGAGCGCATGACATTATTGGCCCTCTTTACACAACAGAAGTATTGTGCTTATAATAAGATATGACGTTTTTGCTCCGACAGCTAGATCGCGCCTTTCACCTGTTTACTGCCCCAATTCCCCGCCTGTTAACTCGTCAATGCGCCGCAACGACACGGGTCGTGAATTGCGGGTCAAGTGCCAAAGTATTGCGGGCCATGGGGGACGGGCAGGGATCGCCGCCGTGACGGGCGCTGCTAAGCCCGTGGATGAGGATCATAATCGAACGATAGTCAGCGATAAGTAATAAGTGTCAAAGCTGGATTATTCGATTCAAACCATCCAGAGTGACGAATGCCGAGGGCCGAAAAAGTCGTATCGTATAATTGCTCGATTTGGGAGAGTGGGAGGGTGTGGGAGATACTTTGGCCCCAAGCCGCCACCCTGTATTCCTGGTGTCCAGTCAGGAATAAGACTTTTGTGGGAGCATGGGGTTCAAACACTCTCCCAGACTCTCCCACCCTCCCAGACCCAGAATACCCAGGACACACAGTCAGACGATCTTACCTGGACTAACAGCCTCGCCGATTGAGCGCGGAAACTGGTGCCAAATGTCCAAAGATGTCACTCGATGTCCAACGATGAGAATGGAAAACCCTGTCATGTCCGTCATAGTTATGCGACATTTCATTTACGATTGTGCGACGCTTTGACAATTGATTGCTTGCTGTGGCACCAATCCCCCTGGCCAACCGTCACTCAGCCCGTCCCGATCGTCCCGGCTGCCTCGCAAGGTGCCCTGGCTCGCCGATCGCCCCCGCGTTCCATCCCCTTGGCCTGTCGCCGCTGGATGAGGCTCCAGCGCCCGGCCTTGACAGCCGTGGCAACTTCACTTGAATCTGGAATCAATGCCCATGAGCGCATTGGAAACTTGGCATTCAATCATTGACGCTGAGGCCGCGTTCCACGATGAGCACGGTCATCCGCCCAAGAAACTCAAGCTGCCAGTGAGACTTGCATATCAGCTTGCGAAGCTACCTCGTGACCAATTTGAACTGTCCGAGCTTATTGCGAAAGAGGGCATAGATGTAATCGAAGAAAAGGGCTTACTCGGGGTGTCGGTTGAGATTATGCGTGACGGGTCAACTCAGTTCTCATTTGAATAGTGCGATGGGTGGCGGCGGAATTGGAGACCCTTCCGATCGCACTTAGAATAGGCCCATGGCGGAAAAACAGGGCTGTCTAAATTTGGTCTTCAATAAAGCGGTCGATGCCGTTGTCGGTTCACTTGTCTCCTTCGTCATCGCCTATGTTTTCCGCGCCCCCCCTGTGGGAATTTATCAAAGCAACGGGACGCCTGAGCGTCTCAATTTGTCGATGGCTCAATGTGTCAGTCGAGGTTCACCGCTGGCACTACTGGATATTGATGCTGATTGTCGTAGGAGTTGGCTTTTACGTCCTAATGGTCATTTGGGAAACCATGCGGAGATCGCCAGCGATAACATTTCGTGACTACGTTGAAGACGACTTTTATGGAATTCACTGGGGCTGGCAATGGGATTACGATGGAACATTGATTCGGAGATCGCTCCGCCCCTATTGCCCGGCCTGCAAGCGGGACTTGAGTTTTACCATATTTATTGACGGCAGTTCCATCGACATGCCTTGCATTTGCGGGAAAGTTTTTAGCCTGCCCGCTGTGTCCTTGGACCGATTGAACGATTGGTTGACGAGGGAGATTGACGTGAATATACGAACCCGAAAATTTGTGTCCATCGTAGAGAAACAACGGGCGCAAATATCCCCGCCGACAGGGGACAAGCGAGCGTCAGATATGTCTATGTAGGGCACCCTCGCACAGTCGCCAGGCAATCCGTGGGAGTCGCGTCCCATAACATCGCCGCCCGCCCTCGCCCGAGCCTCGCTATTTGCCCCTCGCGATTTCGTGGGGCATATTTGTCAAATGGCCGACGCCGAACCATACGATCTCAATTCCCCTTCCGCCACGCTTGATAGGCTTCTTCGCTCAAACCGCCCCGGCTATGACCCCGATGCGGAACCCCGAATTATCTACGTCCCTGTGCCTGAGTCGGCGCCGGCCGAAGCCGCGGCGCCCGACGCACTGTTGGGCGAGGCGGAAGCGGGGGCCAAGGCGGGTTGCTCGGCTCGCACCATTCGCCGGCTCATCGCAACTGGACGCCTTGAGGCGACGGACTACGGCACCGGGAAACATCACAATTACCGAATTGCCCCCGCCGCACTGGCTCGGCTCAATGATCCGCAGCCAAAGACACGACGCCGATGCCGGGCTACCCGGCCATCCGCATCCTCTCGGAAGTCTGCTGCTTCCCTGCTCCCTGATTTTTAGGTCTCGGCCACAGACCATATTTGACGGTCAGAGCCACATGACGAATCCGGGCTGGGCTGATTTCCTCATGGTCATAGATGCCGCCAATGGAGCTATCCTTATGGCCCATCATTAGGTTCAGTGCCTCCGGGTCTCGGGCACGCTTGCCAAGAGTCTTGAACGTGTGGCGAAGCCGGTAGAACGTCAGCCCCTCCATGCCTGCCCGATCCACCAGCTTGCCGAACGTGCCGCTGATAGCGTTGTGAACCTGAACGCCAGTGACTCGCCCGGCACCATCTTTTTTCTCGACTTCGCGGTACATGGGCTGGCCGAGCCGGGTAATGAAGATCAGGGCATTTTGTCCGTCGCTTTCGATCGCGGCCCGATTGTGGGGCAGTCCCGACACGACGGCGAGCGCCTTGCGTGTCCGAATCCACAAATAGCCTTTGCGATCTTGCCCAGTCTTGCCCCTGGCCATGTTCAATTCGCCTGTCTCCATCGAGACATGCCGCCAGCGAAGCCGGGCAAGGTCCGCGACACCCAGGCCCGTGTTGACGGCCATCAGGATAAGCCCCCGGTGCAGTGGGGCGGCTAACTTGAGCAGCCGATCCAGTTCCTCGCCGGTGACGATCCGATCCGAGTAATCCGCTTCCCCCGCCTTTACGCGATCCCGCTTGATTGCGGCAACGGAAGCATCCGGCCGGCTGAACGCCGTCCCGTAGTTTGGGGAGGGGTAATAGCCGTTCTTGAATCCGAAATTCAACGCTGCCCGGATGTAGGCAATTACCCGTTTCCTGGCGTGCCGCCCCAGGCCCCGCTTGTGCAGATGGTCGAGATACGCCGCGAAGTGGATCGGGGACAGCGCCGTCACCTTGCCTTGAGTGCCCACGGCATCGGCGAACTTCTGAAGCTCGGAAACATAGTCGCCGTAGGTGCGGATCGAAAGCTCCCCGCTGATGGATTTGGTGCGGCGATCCACCAAAAACGCGGCGATCAGTGCCCCGACTGTCCATTCCTTCTTTGACGACGGCACCCGCAGGTTGTCCAGCCCCGCTAGAATCCCCTCGATTCTGGCGTAGTATTGCTTGCGGGCAGCGACCCCTTGCGGATCGGACGAAACTGCCCCAAAATAGTAGACGACGCCTTTGATCCGTTTAGACCATTGGCCGGAACCCTTATGGACGGAGAGTCGAATATCGCTCATGGCTTGCCCTCACGGTTGAACGAGCGTAGTCACGAGCGTAGTATCGACCAAAATCGGCCCGGTCTGAACGAATTTGGGCGGTTTGTAAAAGTGCACAATCGCCTGGAAAAACAGGGTTGAAATGCACTTTTTCGGGCGCGTAGCTCAATTGGATAGAGTACCGGACTGTCGATCCGGTGGTTGCGGGTTCGAGCCCCGTCGCGCTCGCTTAAGGGAAACGCCTGAAAATCGCGGTAATTCGCTGATTTGTCAGGGGTTTCGCGTTGCGCACTTAGGGGGTCATTCCCTCCACCGGAATCCGCTGGACTCTTGCCAAATCCACCGTTTACTGACAAGTCAGGTGACGAGCAGTTTTGGGCTGTTTGGTCATAGGTTCTGGTCGCGGCGGCGATTTGCCGATGGGTGGGCGAAAGATCGGGAAGCTTATTCAGCGCGGCCATCAGATCGCCTTCGTACAGGTGCGTATAGCGATCCATCGTCGTTTTAATGCTCGAATGCCGAGCCAATGTCTGTGCGATCTTGGGATGTACACCAGCGGCTGCCAAATTGCTCATGAATGTGTGCCGCAATGCGTGGAAATCTGCAAAGGGGCCCGATTCATCGACGGATGCAAGAAAATCGCTCTGTTCGGCCCGCGTGCGATGCTGCGGCGACCGATGATTTGCCAGCCATGCATTTCGAGTATCAACTAAGTCCGCTCAAAACATCGCCACAACATGCGTCTTTCGTCCTCGCTCATCGAGCGATCCATCGACGCAATCATTTCACCGAACGCCAGCAGCGACTGAGGCGACGTCCGCTTGCCGTAATGCGCTTCGTACTCCCGCCGCTCGTTTTCAACATGGATCGCCAACTTTCTGCGGGTCTCCCGAAGTTCATCACGAAGTCGGCGGGTTAGGGCATGACACGATTCAATGTCCGTCGGCAGGTCAGTCTCAATCATCGACTCATTGTATCGAGCGACCCGCCAGAAGTTCCATGAGTTGCGGGCCGCTGAGCGCGATGGAGGACTCGCCGGCTTGGGGCCAGCGGAAGGTTCCCTTTTCTAAACGCTTGGCGTAAAGAACCAGACCGTTGCCATCCCAGAAAAGTATTTTCACCCTCGCCATTGAGCGGTTGCGGAAGACGAACAAGTCCCCGCACAGCGGATCGTGCCCCAGCGCCTGGCGAACGATCGCACACAACGTATCGAAGCCCTTGCGACCGTCAACCGCCGCCGTTGCCAGCCGGATGCGCACACCCGCAGCGCCGATCATGCCGTGGCCTCAAGGGCGTGAACGAGCTTGGCCACCTGCTCAAGCGGCATCGACGCCGGCAAAATCCACTCACGCTGTCCGGCGAATCGAAGACGAAGCGGCTCGGCGGTGGACGGATGAACGACAACCTGGGCGAAGGCCAACGGCGTGGGCTTGGTCTCCGCCGACTTTAACGGGTGCCGACGTCGCCGCTTGCCGGGGGACAGACCGAGTCTGGCCCGCCACCAGTAGAAGGAACCTTCTTGAGCATCGTTTGCATCGCACCAGGCACGAACGGATTGTCCGCTGGCCCGCTGATTGTCGATACGCCGGCGCCAGGCGTCTGCCTTGCCGGATAATCTCAGGGAATAGGCTCAAGCCGCCAGAGGCGGGCTAGCAAGTTCGCCTGAATGCGCAAACCATCCCAATCTCGCCAGATTTCGCGGGGAAGGTAATCAGCGCGATCCAAAGCGTGGTGCAGCTCGACGGCCGCGTCGAGGACGGCTCTTGCCTCGTCCCGGACGTCCCATGGCTCATCGTGGGAAAGCACGGCCGACCGTAAGTTAATCACCGCGCTTTCAAAATGATCCAAATGCCGATTGAGGTCCTCGGCCATGCGCCTTCGCTCGTCCCGGCGTTGATCGATCCAATCATCGATGCGATCCTGCATCACGTCGGATCGCTCCTCAAGACGACGAACGATCCGGCGTGTTTCGTGCCGGTCCAAATGCTGGGCAAAAACGGACGTCGATGACATCACCAGTACCAAAACCACCGCCGAGGCGATGCCGGTCAGTCGAACGTGAAACATGAATTGCTCCTTGTTTAATTTTCGTCGCCTGTGCCCGACGCCGCGGCCGGGCGTTAGGGGAGTAATATACGATCATGTGCCCGCCGACACTAACAGCCATTGAAATTTTCTCCAACGGGCAGGCACCCAAATCTCTCAAGCCTATTTTGCAGAAGACGGCTTGTTGACCCAACTCCGCCGACGATACGATTCGATTCCTCTTTAACCTGGATTTCCCAGTTGAACTCCAGTTGGGCTTTTGCCGACGACGGTCGTCAGCAATTTTGTACACTCTAAGGTCCGCACACGCCGCATGAAGAGTTTTCTCCGCCTCGATCGGCTTCGTCGCCGCTCCCTCAGGTGCATTTGCGGCGTTTTTAGGCCGTTCGATGGAGGTCGTCGGCGCGACGTTGACAGACCGATCGTGCTGACTCGTGTCGAGTTCGAGGTTTTCCACACGTGCAGAGGTCATGTCGGGGCCGGGGCCAGCAGCCGCAGACGCTCGATGCGCCACAGGATCGCGGCGAACAGTGGTCGAGGGATCGCAACCTCCGCCATCTGGAACATGAAGCGCCTCGCGTGATGCACCACCTTCGCACCGATCTTGATGAGTTTGTCCCGCAGCGTCGTCAGCGTCCAGTGTTTCACGGCGGGCGGCAGCGCCAGCCGCCGCAGGAAGTTGCCCAGATTATACGCCAGGGCGAAGAGTTGCAGACGCACCGGATTGTCCAGGAAGTCGTGACAGTTCAGCCGGGTCCAGTTCAAGGCGACCTTGCCCTCTTTGATGCACTGCTCGGCGGTACCTCGACCATTGTAGAACCAGGTCACGCCAGCGGCACCGCCGCCCAAGTTGGTGACGATGAACCCCACGCGGGGGAACAACTCGTCCTTGTGCCACTCGACTTTCGCCGCGACGCGGCGGGTCTTGTCCCAGGTGGCGGCCTGATAGGTGAAGTCGTGGTATTGCACGATAGGCTTTCCCGGTGGGCGGCCCACCGGGCGGGTCATCAGGTGCTGAACCTCCCTGTACAGTACGGCATTGGCCGGGAGTCGGATGGTGTAGAGATAGCCCTCGGCCTCGAGAAACGCGTACACCTCCGGATTGGCGAAACCCGCGTCACCGCGGACGTATCTCTTGAACTTCCCCGTGCGATGGCGATACGATCCCCGTGCCGACCGGCTCCAGACCCCACAGGCGACGTGGCCCAGATGGTGCTGGCTTTCGCCACCGCGTTGGAAACGCGGCCGGTGAATCCAAACGAGCTGCCGCTAAATGAAACGTTGCCCGAAGTTGGCACGGTGCGGCGGGTTCGTCGCGGCCGGCGGAACTTGGCGGCCTTCGATCAATTGCCCGCGACTCGGAAGGTGCATGACCTGGCCGAAGCTGACGAGCATTGCCCGTGCTGCGGGAAGACGCGAGAGAAGATCGGCGAGGAAGTGAGTTGGCAGGTCGAGTTGATTCGAGCGAATCGAACACGTCTGCGTCAAATACGCCTGTACGCACTGCGAACAAAATGCCCAGAGTCCCCGGATTACGCTGGCGGACAAGCCAGTTCAGCCCATCGACAAGGGGATGGCGGGACCTGGCCTGCTGGCCTACATCGTCACCAGCAAATACGCCGATTGTCTCCCGCTGTACCGATCAGAGTCGATCTTCCAGCGCAACGGCTTGGAGATCAGCCGCGCCACCCAGAGCGTCTGGTGCGGCGATGTGGCGGAGAGGCGTCCCCAAGGGAAATGAGCGGCTTTATTGCGAGCGCCGTACGAATTGCACCCCACGTTACGTCAGATAGTGCTGCCGCTAGATTCCATGGCGGCGACACATATGGCTTTCGCGTTGGCCTGGCGCGATAATCGTCGCCGCCGGCGGACCATTCCTAATCCAGCCATCGCCATGATCACCGCACTTGCCGGCTCCGGAACATTGGCGAAGGTCGGCAAGGGCAATCCATTCGCTGCCGCAAACGCGTCGAGGGCCGCAACGTCGCCGCCCGAAACGTCAGCGCCGCTGACGCTCTGGTTGAAGTTCGCCGCCAGGTCGGTGAAGTCGGCGGCGTTGACCAGGCCGTCGTAGTTGAAGTCGCCCTGGTCCCAGCCGGTGACGGGCTGGTTGAAGTTGGCCGCCAGGATGGTGAAGTCGGCGGCGTTAACTAGGCCGTCCAGATTGGCGTCGCCGAGCAGCGTGTACATCACTTCGATCTGGCCGGACGGGAGGCCGGAGACAACGCCATCCTTCCCATCAGCGTAGCCCACGCCGTAATAAAGACCATTGGTCTTCGATTGTGCCGTCGTGGAAATGATGCCCGGCCCGTTCCATGCGCCGCCGTTATAGCCGGACTTGATGTATCCGGCGATGGTGGAGATCGGATCGAACCCACCTCCGTAGTTGATGATTAACTTCGTGCTGGTCAGGTTAAACACACCGCCGCTGTTGATGACGAGGGAGTTGACGGAGTTGGTAGCGCCGCCAGCGGTCAGCGTCAGTTGGCCGGTTGAAGTGATGGTGACGGAAGACTGCTGCAAGCCCGAAGCGGTGACGCTGGCGGAGGCGTCGCCGACGTTGAGCGTGCCCGTACCGGTGACGGGGCCGAGATTGGCCGCACCGCCGGTGACATTGATGGTCCCGGAGTTGGCGGTGCCATAATGCGCCGTGAGACTTCCCGCGCTGAGGTTGTAAACGCCGGTTGTGCTGACCGCAAAAGTCGCGACGCCTTCGTTAGGGATGCCGATCTGGTTTGTGCCACCGCTCTGGTTGAACGTACCGCCGATCGATTCGCCCGCACCGAGGCCTGTGCTGGGTCCCTCAACGGTAAGGGTACCAGTTCCACTAAGTGAATATAGACCGCCTAGCCACAACGGGCCCTCCAAGAGGTTTGTTCCGCCACTTTGATTGAATGTGCCGTTTATTTCTTCAATGTTGCCGTCACTCATATTGAACGTGCCGGCGCTGACGGAATAAAGACCGCCGGCATCAATTATGAACATTGAAAGATCGATGCTATTGGTGCCGCCGGTTTGAATGAACGTGCCATTGCCACCAATCTCCTCCCCTTCGCCGTTGTCGAGAACGCCTGTTCCGCTGAGCAAGTAAGTCCCTGTGACCCCCGCGTTGCATCCGACACTTAGACCAACTGCGTTCATGCGGTTTACCCCACCGGTCTGGGTAAACGTTCCGCTGGAGGTGTCGCCCACCCATTCGCTGGTCGAAACACCCGTCGCCGACAACGTCCCGCCGCTCAGCGTGTAGTTCCCGGTCCCGCCGCACCCGATATAAAGGCTGCCCGCGAAGGAATTAGTGCCGCCGGTTTGATTGAATGCACCGTTACCACCTTGGCCGATGTATTCGTTGTCTTCAGGATATGTATATTCGTTCAAGGTGATGGAAAGTAATCCGGTGCCGCTGAGGGCATAGGTTCCGGTGGCGCCGGTCCCGCCGCCGATGGCCAGCGTGGCGGCGGTCATTGAACCCCCCGATTGCGAGGGGCTAGTGCCGGAGGCAAAAGCGAGAGATCCAGAAATGGTCGCCGTTCCGGCGGATTGGGTCCAGCTACCACCGGCGGAGACCAGCACGCTGGTTGCCGTCACGGTGCCGCCGGATTGATTCCACGTGCCGCTGGGCGACACGAGCAGGTTCGTCGCGGACAACGAACCGCCGGATATGGCAACGGTTCCGGTTCCGCCTTGCTGAATGGAAGGACTGCTGCCGCTGCCGACCGTTCCACCGATGTAGATATTTCCGTTAACGGAGAGCTGGCCGGTGCCGGACAGAGAATATGTTCCCGTGCTACCGGAAGAGGCGGCGATAGCCACGTAGGGGTAGGAGCCGAGGACGCCGTTGAGGGTATTGCTTCCGCCGGACTGACTGAATGTTCCATTCCCTGCGTCACCGATAATTTCGGCATATTCGTAGAGAAGGATGGCGCCGCCGGTCTGAGTGAAGGAACCGTGGGCGCCAGAAGTGGTGCCGATGTCGAGCACGGGAGAGAGTGCCGGCTGCCCCAGCGACTGTAAAGTCCCCGTGCCGCTGAGGGAATAGGAGCCTGTACCGGAGTATCCGACATACAAGCTGCCGTTGGTGAAGTCGTTGGTTCCACCGGACTGATTGAAGGTTCCGGTGCCGCCGTAGCCCACATACTCATTTGCAAAGAAGTCGAGCGTTTCGATGTTTCCGCCGGTCTGGGTGAAGGACGCGGCGCTGCCGGAACTGTTGCCGACGTAAAAGTCCAGCACATTGAAAGTACCGCCGTTTTGCGTCATCGCAGCGCCGGGGGCAATGGAAAAGTTATAGCCGGTGACAGTCCCACCGGGTGAAAGGGTCAGAAACTCGGTGGAACTCAAAGTAAATGGCGCGGCGGTGAATGCTCCGCCGGAATTGACGAAGATCGAACCCAGCGAATGCGTACCGCTTTGGTAGTTGAATAGGCCGTTGACGGCCAATGTGCCGGTGGAAATCGAGCCGCCGGACTGGATGAGAGTGGAGTTGGCGTTGACCGTGGTCGTGTTGCCGACCACCAGTCCCATGGGCGAGCCGATTGTGAGAGTCCCGCCGCTCACGCCCAGAGCGATGGAAGTGGGGCCGACGGTGGGATCGGTGAACGTGTCCGTGCCGCTGGTCCAGGAACTGGGATCGAAGAAACGTTGGATACGGTTATTGCCCGCATCGGCCACGTAAATCATTCCGGTCGGCGCGACAGCAACGTCCATGGGATCATCGAACTGTCCGTTGCCAGTACCGCTGCTTCCCGAGGTGCCGATCGTGCTTTGATAGACGCCGGAGGAATTGAAGACCTGGATTCGTTGGTTGAGCGTATCGGCGACGTAGATGATGTCGGTGGGGCCGACGGCCACTCCGTAAGGATAATCGAATTGCGTGTTGCCGGTGCCGACGCTGTAGGTGGTACCAATCGTGCTTTGGTAAACCCCGGAGGAATTGAAGATCTGGATTCGTTGGTTGCTGGTGTCGGCGACGTAGACGTTGCCGGAGGAGTCGACGGCCGCGCCGCAGGGATACCAGAACTGCGTGTTGGCGGGGCCGGAGACGCCTGTGGCGCCGATCGTGCTTTGATAGACGTTAGAGGAGTTGAAGACCTGGACGCGTTGGTTTTGTCCATCCACCACGTAGACGGTGCCGGTGGGACCGACCGCCACACCGAAAGGTTCGTTGAGCTGCGTGTTGCTGCTGCCGGGATTGTCCGTGGAACCAATGGTGCTTTGATAGACGCCGGAGGAATTGAAGACTTGGACTCGATCGTTGTTGTTGTCCGCGACATACACGGTGCCGCTGGGGCCGACCGCCACGCCGGTGGGGGATTCGAACTGCGTGTTGCCGCTGCCATAGCCAGTGCCGATCGTGCTTTGATAGACGCCGGAGGAATTGAAGACCTGAATTCGATTATTGCCGGAGTCTGCGACGTAGACAGTGCCTGTGGGGCCGACCGCCACGCCATCGGGCCCGTGAAGCTGCGTGTTCCCGCTTCCGAGACTTCCCCAGGTATTCATAAAGGTGATCTGTGCCCCGGCGACCGCGGGGATCAAGCTGGCAGCGGCCGCGGCCGCCAATGACAAACGCGCTTGGCAATGCTTCAAAGAGGGTGAGGCATTTTTCGCGGGTTTCGTTTGCTTGTCGGCCGGTCGAACGCTCAATGGAACCGGAGGAGATGCAGAACGGACGTTAGACAACATTCGATGAGATATTGGATTTTGGTGGATCATGGGCGATTCTCCTTTCCTCTTGCGTGGCGGGGTGAGCACCAAAGGTTTATCGGGAAGAAGTGATCTGAAACTACCCCGCTCCCTCCGCTAGGCTGTTATGTTCCAACACCCCCCTCGGTTTATCAATAGGGGAATTACCTACTTTTCTGTAAATGACGTGGCAACTCGAACTGTCAGCTATTCGGGGGACAGTGCCCCGACGCGCGATTGTCGCAAATCGGAGGCATTGGACCGGGCGCTCGATATAGGGAAGAAATCCAATTCGCTTGGCGGCGCTGGTCATCAATGGTGAACAAATTGCCGACGCACAGATCATGCTCGAGAAAGCTGAGCGGCGTGCCGACCGTCCGCATTGACGATAAACGAAGGGATGCCGAGCTTAGAGTTTGGGAATTTTTGAGGAAGAACCCCTCCAAAAGTCGCGAATATCGAGCGTCGAAAACCAAAAACTCACGGGCTCGCAAGTCGGCTCGGGAACATTGGCGAACGTCGGCAAGGGCAATCCATTGGCCGCGGCGAAGGCGTGCAAGGCCGCAACGTCG
Organism: Tepidisphaeraceae bacterium; assembly: GCA_050014015.1. Classification (GTDB taxonomy): domain Bacteria; phylum Planctomycetota; class Phycisphaerae; order Tepidisphaerales; family Tepidisphaeraceae; genus PALSA-1353. The sequence continues at coordinate 19,671 of JBEKEC010000013.1, read as the reverse complement.
CTGGCCGACACCCGATCGGGGCACAGGTCAGGTTTCCGCCAGAGTCGAGGTAGGCGGCATGATGTTCGAGATAAGGGACCTCTGAATAACCCCTTGCTTCCGGAACAACCGGGCGCTAAAAGCGAGGGAAATAACACGGAGGTCTTTTATATGCAACGGAACAATGCTTCGCCGACGTTCACGGATGCCGCGGTGGTGGACCTTGGAGGTCCGCGGACGGTACGGTTCCTGCAAACCTGTGAGGAATTGGTTCCATGGAAGCAGTTGGTGGAGGCGGTGCTTCCGCTGTTTCGGGCGCATGAAAACGGGGGCCGGCCGTTCTGGTCGGCTCTGGTGATGATCAAGTGCGTGCTGCTGCAAAAGTGGTTCGGCCTTTCCGATCCGCAGTTGGAAGAACAGTTGCGTGATCGCCTCAGCTTCCGGCGATTCGTGGGGCTGAGCATTCAATTGCTTCGGGCGCCACTGGGTTCGACGGTGCCGGATTCACAGGAGGGTCCGCTCCTGGATACGCGGATCAATAAGGTGTCACCGATCCATCGGTTTTGATCGAGGGGCAAATCCAGATACCGGGGGTCGGCCCTGGCAAGAGGATGATCCTGAATCGTTCTGGGGTAGTTCTGGAGCACGAGAAGGTGCGTAGCTCCGGTCTTCTTCCAATTGTCCCAGACGGGGTCGTTGCCGGCGATCATTTTTGGCTGCTTGTCGTTGGGGCCGAATTCAAGAACCTTATCTCCGCCCCAGCTTAAGACGTCGGCTCTGAGACTATCCGGTTTGCCAGGATCAAAGTAGTCATCCAGGAAATAATTTTGAAACTTCTGAAGATTGGCCTCATTAACGCCAACGACGTGCACTTCAATGGCGGGAGCGCTATCGCTCTGGAGAATCGAGTTCTCGTACTCGACTTCAATGGGCTTGGTGCATCCGAACAAGACGACAAAAGGGCATATTCCAACAGCCAGAAAACGCAACGCAATCCGATTCATAGTCATACCTCGCAATAACGTTTGGTCGTGATCACATTGATCTTAGCTTTTGCGTCAACGGTGGCGAATGTTTTCGATGACCAGTTGTATTTCGCGATTGGAAGTCCAGTCGATGAGCAAAAGGCTTCGGGAGCGAATCAGCAGAGATTCAAGCTCGGCAAGAGCGGAGTCGAAAACTCGATGGAGCGCGGAAGGCCGGGCGTCGCCATAGTTTTTGCAGAACCCGTCTCGGGTGCATTCGGGAGACATTCGAATGATGACGGAGAGCAGGTCATACCAGAGTTCGTCGGGCAGCATTGCGAACGCCTGATCCGGCGTAAGCTCCTCGTCGACGAGGCGATGGGGACCAAGGGCATCGCGAAATCTCTGCTGCTGAGGGTGATTCGTGAAGATGTTTCTGAGACGCTCGCGGCGTCGAATAATCGCGTCCGCTTCGCCGGCTGGAGCCGGGGCTTCGCCCACGGGAGCGGCGGCTTGTTTAGCGGGAGGCGCGGCGGCAGGTTCGGCGGAATCGGGGTTGCTGCTGAAGCAGCGTGCCAACGCGGCCACCTCGCCTTTGGCCACATTCAAGCTTGTCGATCCCGATCGGTTTTGGGGGTTGACAAGGAACAGACGCGTGGCCAGCACCCCCAGCGAGTAAAGATCGCAGGGGGTGCTGAGAAGCGGCAGGATTTCAAACTGCACTTCCCGCAGTTCAACCCCTTCGGCATCCTGAAGCTTTTTGGAGAGCTCATCGCTAAACCGTTGAGGCATGGTCCGAAGTTGCAGCTCGCCGAATTGAATTCCCGATTGCGATATGCAGCGGGCGTATAAACTGAGTTTCGCACCGGAAATCCAGGGCGCCATGCAAATCATGTCGCTGATCGAGATGGTGCTGATGTCTTCGTTGGTGGAGAATCTTCCTTCGATGACCGTCATTCCCGAGGGGTTGGGGACGAAGCGTTGGATTTGAAATGTTCCGCGGCCGCTAATGATCTGGCCGGCGGCCTGAGGTCTGTACGTGCTCATTCGTGGCTCGGCAGGCAAGTAGTAGGTTGTATCGCCGAATGGGATCTTGACTTCTATGGCATTCCCACCGTCCGTCAGATTGGCTCCGACGGTCCAGAGGAAGGGCATTCCCCGGTAGCCGTTGATTACTTCGACTTCGAAGCTGTCGGGTGAGAGATTGAACAGTGGACGCTGGCTGCGTTTGACGAAGGTGCGAACGCTGTCGACGAGCTCAAGGAGAAGGCGTATTTTGAGATGGAAGGTTTCGCAGAATCTACCGATGCGGCCGTGGTTGCCGGCGAACATCCACCCCGCGCCCAGGATTGCCTGGTCATCTTCCATGGACAGGGATCCAATTTTCAACTTGGTTCGTCCGTGAGGGATTCCGGTCCATTCGACGCCGCCAAGTCGGTCGATTACGTTCTCCAGCGTAAACAGGGAACGTCGTCGAACCAGCAGGTGTCCGGCGGACGGGTTGAACGGGATGAGTTGCTTTTCGGAGAGGATCGATTTGAGTTCAAGCGTATTGCCGTTTCGCGGACTGTCGGGATTGACCGGGATGAAAAGCGCCTTGTCCGCATGACTCGGCTGGTGAAGATACCTGTGGACCGTCATGGAATAGGTGGGAAGACCGTGGGCGGCGAGAAGAGAATCATCTTTGCATAGAACCCAGGGATCGGAGTCGGTCGCCGGAATTGGAACCAAGCAAAGCGAGTCGAGATCCAGATAGGTAGGGGGCGGATTGCTGATCTCCCAGCCTGTAATGTAGAGGGTGCCGCGGTCGGCGGAAGAGAATTGTTGAACCAGGAGTTTCCATCGCTCGTCAAGGATTCGGTTGTTGAGAACTTCCAGACGGCTGCCCTGGGCGGCGCCGAGAAGGAAGCCGGGGATGTCTTGAATCCAGATTTCGAGCCATTGATGAACCCTTCCTCCGTGATCGAGGAGGCAACCGAGCAGAATCCTGGCGTCGAGGGCGCTGCGAAGGACTACGAAATGGCCAGCGACCGGGTCGGGTTTGCGGGTGACGACGGCGCAAATACTCAAAGGAGAGTCGGACACGCCGTGGATTGGAACCGAGGCATATTCCTCGGGCAGTTCAAATGCCGCCAAAGCTGTATCCGGCAGGGCCATAATTTGGTTTCCGAGCAAAGAAATGCCAAGCGGGGATCGCGCTCACCACAGAATCACCACGCTGAGCTTCAAACACCGAGGAGGACTTCCAAACCCAAGCAGTCCCTATTAGTCGATTGTCATTGGGGCTGGTTCCACCGGCGTCACCGCATTATGGGGCCAACTTGCGACGATGCCGCAAAGTCCGTTCATACAGAATCTTGAGCACCATTAGTGCCAGAGCGGAATAATCTTCGATCTTTGCGGTGTTTGTCAAGTTTAGTCCGGTTTTCAATCACTCGTGCACTCGGTCTACTGATGCGTAACGTCGGCGGCCGAATGGCGCGATGCTAAGCAGCGGAGCACGGAAATTAATTGACATCGCAGGTACGTTTCTGGTAATTAATTACTTGCTTTTTGGGACCGCGCCAATCTCCGCAGTCAGATATGCAGACGATGGGATTGCAGTCGGTGAGCGCGCTTTTTGTCGCGCGTAAATGCGCTTGGCATTGGGTAATTTTGGGATGCAAAATCTGATCTAATGGGATTTTGCGTTTGAGAAGCCGAACGCGGAATTGGATTGTTATGTCAAATGCCACGACAGTTGCTCAAAGGCTCCGAATGGTGGTAGCTCGATGTGGGGATGACGCGAACGATCGGCGCGTGACGGTTCGCGCGGCTCTTGAGGATGAGACCAAGGGGATGTTACCGGACGAGCGGGATCGATTTTTGGAAACGGTGTCGAGGCATTTCCCGGTTTGGGGGGAGATCGTCAACAGCGAATCAAAGTCTTCAAACCGCATTGACCCAAACGATATTCCGGTATTGGTTACGGCGCTGGTCAGTGGGTTCTTGCGGTTGTCCAACGGGCAACAGAACGAGATCAGACAGATGCTGGTGAAGGGGGGAGTTCTCGGTTCCGGCGGGGTGGGACAGGAACAACGGGTCCGGGAAGTCGCCAGCGTATTCCGTCGCAATGGGACAAATCTGAAAGACTCGAATTTGGCGATCCAGCGGCTCTTGGACGTTTTTCTCATGTTGGCGGAACAGGTTATAGCCACGGAGGAATTCGTTTCGCCATGCTGGAGGAATTACCGCAGCGAAGGGGGATCTCCGCTAATCAGGGAGTTGATCGGCCGGTATATTTGGGCTGGGGAGAATGATGCGGCGCTGGGGAAGTGCAAAGTCGACCTTCAGGATCAGTTGGTTTTGCTGAAAAACCGACTCGTAAAACTACTAAGCAGTATCCCCGCGTTTGCGCGAAGATTTTCCCAAACTCGATGCCCATCGGCGATTGAGGAAGGCGTTCAGGGCAAATGGGGAATGTTTCCAGGTAAATTCAAGGATGTCTGGGATCGATACATTGAATTGTGCGGCGGTCGGGATCAGGAACAATTTGACGATCAGATTGTCGCCATTTTCAGACAAATCTTAAAGGATTTGTAGTCGAGATAGACCAATGGGCACACCAGTTGCCGTGCATTGGCATGAGGGATTGTTTCTTCGCCCGCAGCATTTGCAGGCGATGCAGAGGTATATTCAGGACTCGTTGGTGACGGAGCGGCGTCATGGCTGTTCATACCCATATGGGGTGATCAGCGCGCATCTGGACGAAGAAGCATTGGAAAATCTGTCGGTTCGATTTGAGCAGCTCAGGGCGGTAACGCCGGGAGGCGGATTTGTTTCGTTCCCGGAAAACTGTGATTTGCCATCGCTTAACATCGAGGAAGCATTTAACACGACGACGGAGCCGCTGACGATTTGCCTTGCGGTTCCGTTGTGGCAATCGGCGCGCGCCAATGTCATCGACTTCGGCGGACGAGAGGATTACCGCACGGCACGGATGTTTCGCGTGGCGGAGATCAACTGTCTCGACGAAAACAACGGAAGGAATGAGCAACCGATTCATGTCCGGAAAATCAACGCCAGACTGCAATTGAGCACCGACGAAATGACGGACCTGGACGTGTTGCCGTTACTGAAGGTTCGACCCAATCCGACGAATGAAGGCGGGCTATCGCCCCGTCGGGATGCGGACTACATTCCACCATGCCTGCTTGCCAGCGGTCATCCACCGCTTCAGGAATCGGTTCGAGACATTGTCAATTTGATCGAAGTATCACGTCGGCAATTGTACGCGCAACTGAGGTCATTGGGCGCGAACATCAGCAACCTGTCATTGGGGATACAGTTCGAGCGGTGGGAGCGATTGAAGATACTGAATTCATATTCCACGAAGCTGGCTTGTCTTGCGCGAGCTCCGGCGGTGACGCCATTTGATTACTACCTGGAATTGTCGAGCCTGCAAGGTGAATTGGCGGCGTTTTATCCGGGCCGTCCTGAATACGCCGACTGCGCCGGTTACAATCATGACAATTTAGGCCTGAGTTTTCAGGGCCTCTTTAAGCAGTTGAGAAACACCGTGGCGATGTCGGGTGACCGGGAGCCGCTGGTTGCTAAGTTCATCGCGGATGGGAGTCGACTTCGGATCGCGGAGCTAAGCCAGGACCATCTGACGAAGCCGAATGAGTATTATCTGGTGATAGATACGAAAGTGGAACCGGCGGTGCTGGAGCGTTTGGTGACGGACCGGAGCCGGTTTAAGTTGATGTCTCGCGAAGAATCCAACAGCACATCCTGGGGACTGAAGCTGCAATACGAAAAGTTTCTGCCACCGGAGTTGTCGTACAAGCCGAATCGTCATTTTTTCCGGATTTACCGGGGCGCGGACGACCCACCGGCGGCCCGGATGTGGGATAAGATCCGGACGGAGCGGAAGATGGTGGCACGTTGGCCGGACATGACGACGACGGATTATGAGTTGGCGTTGTACATGACCTTGCCATCGTCAGAGTAACAGAATCGAAAGATGGCATGATTGCCGGGATTCCGACCGCGCGGTTGGCGGATTGATTTCGGGCATATCGACGCCAATGGCCATCGTGTCTAGGAGTTCTGCAATGGGTCTGCTTGAATTGTGCGAGCCTTTATTTTTGGAGGTTTGCCGAATCAACCGGTCGACGCGGAAGGGGGGTCCGGCGTTTGATCCGCAAAGAGAACGGGTGAAGATCCGGGCGATTTTCGAGGAGATGGGGGAAGCGGCCGCCGGCAATCCCGATTTAACCGAGCAATATCAAAAGGTCAGACGGCATCTGCTGTTTTTTGCCGATGGATTGATGGCGGAGTGCATGCCGAAATGGGCGAACCTCGCCGAGGAAGAAAAACCGCCCCTGTATGGCGGGGGCAGCGATTTTTTTCGCGGATCGGGTGGATTGGAAGATACGCTGGCGGATCCCTCGCACTCGGCGACGGAACGGTTGAGCATTTTTTATACCTGCCTCGGCCTGGGGTTTACCGGTGAGTTCAAAGAGGATCCGGATTACATCCAAAGGAAGATCAACGAAGCCGTGCAGCGACTGCACGGATCGATTGACATGACAGAGCGAAAGCATGAGTTCGAACAGGCGTACAAGAATGTCGACACCCGTGAGTTGGAAGTGCCGGTAAAATCCAGCCTGGTTGGGGTTACCATCGTCATGTTGGGCCTCATCGTGATCGTTTTGGTTTTCAACTGGGTGTCGTATTACGAAAACACGAAAGATCTGAAAGCGCATGTTCACCACGTGATCGATTATTTTAAGACGCATTAGAGTCTCGGCGGACCGTCGAGCGGCCGAGATCGAGTGACAAGAGGTGTCTGTTTATGCCGTCCACACAGGGCATTGGCCAATTACTGAGCGGGAGAGCGTCGGGCGGCGGCGTCGTGGCTGTGGGCGGCGGCGTGGCGGCGCTGGCGTGGGTTTCACGTAACTACCGGTGGATCGCGCTCGGGCTGGGCGTGGTGGTGCTTGGGCTGGTGCTGCTGGCATTTTTCGAATACCTGAGATGGCAGCGAAGCAGAAAATCGGCTCACCTGGCGGCATCGCTGAAAGGCGACGTCGGATCAAAATTCCAAAGTGGAATGGAGGTATTTCGCAAGACCGGGAAAAATCTGTATGACATCCCCTGGTATCTCATGGTTGGCGAGCCGGGCGCGGGGAAGACTTATGCAATCAGGCACTCCAACATAGGATTTCCGCCGGGCATGAATGACCTGGATGCTGGCGAGGGTGGAACGGCCGGAATGGACTGGTGGTTCGCCAGCAAGGCTGTGCTCCTGGATACGGCGGGTGCGTTGCTGACTGATCGCGACAAGGCGGACGAGTTCCAGGATTTTCTGCAGAGGATTCGCCGGAATCGGCCTTCGGTTCCCATCAATGGAATGGTCCTGGCGATTCCGGCGCTTTCACTGCTCACGGACAGCGACGATGCGTTGAAGGAGAAGGCGGAACTGATCGCGCAGCAATTCGAATTCATTCAGCGAATTCTGTCGATCCGCTTTCCGGTATATGTGATCATCACCAAGAGCGACACGATTGACGGGTTTCGCGAATATTTTTACAACTTTAGCGATACCTCATTGCCGAATCAGATATTCGGATGGTCGAATCCGTCGTCCTTGAATGCGCCGTTTGAGGCGGATCAGGTTGAAAAATATCTGGAGACGCTGATCGCGACGGTGAAGAAACGGCGAAGTTTCCTGCTGACGGATCCGAAGACACCGGAAGATCGGCCCCGGCGGATTGACAAGGTTGACTCGCTGTATGCGTTTCCGGAACAACTGGCGCGGCTTGGTTCGAAGCTGCGGACGTACCTGGAAACGGTTTTCATGCCGAGCGACTGGTCGGCGAATCCGCTTTTTCTGAGGGGGATTTACTTCACTTCGGCGGTACGAGAAGGGCCTCCGCTGGATTCGGACCTGGCCAACGCGTTGGGCGTATCGCCGGCGGAGTTGCCCGCGGAAAAGCGAGTCTGGGAAAAGAACAAATCGTATTTTCTGAAGGATTTGTTCATCGAGAAGATATTCCGCGAGAAGGGCTTGGTGACGTCCAGTACGACTAAGAACCCGGACCAGCGCCTGCGCGGACAAAAGATCGCGGTTCTCTCGGCAGGGTTTGCGGCGTGTGTGGCGGTCGGCGTGTTTACCGTGTTCGGCTATCTGAAGCTCGATCAAAGCGTTGGCAAATATGAGGATTTCTGGGACAAACAGATTAAATGGGATGCGGAGGGCAATCCCAATGTGGATTCGCTTCGATGGAGTAGTGCGGACGGGGATGACTCCATTAAACTTCCGATCTTCCGAGAAAACCTGTCCCTCTGTAAGACAAAAGTCGGCGATTCGGTGGTGTTCGCAATTCCGGCGAGCTTTCTGGGAGACGTCGATACGGACCGGAAGCTGGCGCATCGGTTAATTTATGAACGATGCTTCGTTCAGCCTCTGTTCGAGCAATCGCGCGACAAACTTGAGGAGAACCCGTCGTGTTATTGGCCGCAAACGGCCGTTCACGAGCCGGCAAATTCGGATGCGGCACAAAGCATCGGTCTGGATGGACTGCATCAGATCATCGTGTTGGAGGCGTGGCTGAGCAAAACCCAGGGAAACATATCGGACCCTGAGAAGTCCAAGCCGGACCTAAAGGCGCTATTTTCGCTTTTGCGATTCGATGGAACCGCCAAACGCGATTTGGGCAACGATCCGTGGTATCAGGTTGCGCAAGAATCGTGGGATTATTTCTGTTCGGGGGACTCAAAAAGCGGGGTATGGAATCCCGCGGGTATTTGGCGTGACGGTGGGCCGAGGTTCGCTCAGGCCGCCAACTCCGCGATCGTGGCTCTGGAACTCTACGCGGAGCAGACGTCGATGGTTCCGATTCAGCAGCTGGACGATCTCATCGGAAGTTTGAATGAATTCGAGACGAGGGAGCAGGCGTTTCTCCATTCGCCGGCGGGCGCGGTGTCGGACCCGAAATCCCAATTGAATTCGTGGACGCAGTTTTCGGGGAGCGTCGATGCGTTGACGAAAAAGCTCGATCCATCCCTGAAACTTCAGCCGCAACTGACCCCCAAGGGCGGAGGCAATTCTTTGTGGAGCGTTTATTCGGGCTGTCGGAATCAGGCGAATCAGACCGCGGCGTGGCTGAGCGATTCGTTGGCATACACGGGCGTGAACGGAACTTCGTCGAGCAACGATGTGGCGGGCCAGGACGTTCGGAGTATCGCCAAGCAAATCGAATTGCAATTGCAGACCTTGAAGGATAAGCAGGCCAAGTCGCGGTATTCGGATCAACAGGGGATGCTTGAAACGCTGGACAGAGATTTACTGGGTCCGCGGTCGGCGGAAACGGCGAATTGGGAATTCGAAATACGCGACGCATGGTACGCTCAGACGCTCGCGTTCCTGGGAAATCCCGTGCATATCGCGACGACGACGATGTCGCAACTTCCCAAAGCGGTGAAGAAGATACAGGACGAGCGCGCCAAGACGATAAAAAATCTGAATACGAATTGGGCGTCGGACGCTCCGTCGGTGGACAAATCGGCGAACGTCGTATGCCAGGCCGCGGTTGACGGTTGGGCGAATCAGTCGCTGGTGAGGCTTTTTGCCAGTGCATTGCCTGACCCTTCCCCGACGGCGGAGACCTGGGCCCAAATCGTCGGGGAGCAGGCAATCGATACAACGCAGGCGCCGGTTCTTTATAACGATCCTCTGGCTGATGACGAGAACCCGTTCCAAAACAAATACAATTCTCAAGCGGTGAAAGGGGTTATCCAGTGCTGGTCGGATTTAGTTGCTGCGGAGCCTTCCTCGACGGAGTTACCGCCTTCCGACAACGACGATTTGCAGTCTCGAATCAGGCGGTATCAGGAGTCGCTGACGAAGTTTCTTCGCAATTATGCGCACGCCTGGGAGTCCGCGCTGAGAATAAGGCCCGGACAAGCGCTTGTGGGGGAGATCAAGGCGCCCAAGGGAGCGGACTTGTCGGCGGACATCAACGGCGCGCTCAAAATTCTGGGCAGGCAGGTGGACGGCGCGTTGAGTCCTTTGTCGGCGGACAATTCACCGAACTGGCTGGCATCTCCGATCAATGTCGAGCAGGACGCGACAAAAGCGGGCGAAGAGGCGTTGACGGGAGATGTTTTGCCCGGGAGGACCAAGAAATTGGTTCAAATATGGGAGGCGATTGACGGATCAGGCAGCGTTCGCGACGCGGCAATCAACAAATTGAGCCCGGAGGCATGGAATGTTCTGGAATCGCCGGGGAAGGACCTGAGCGGAAATGATTACGCCTCGGATTATTGGCTCGCGGCGGCGCGGGTGCTTAAGGAAGATTTCCGCCAAAAGTGCGAAGCGGAAGTCGCCGACAGGAAGGCAAGCATTGCGGAAATGAAATTCCCGATAAGATTCGGGGCTGATCAAACCACGGAGGCCTCGCAGGAGGACCTGACGAATTGCGACGCAATTCTAAAAAGTCTGACTGCGCAGGTTCCGGACGACCATCCGCTGAAGGATGCCTTGACGAGTCTTCCGACGGACGAGGTGGCCAGACTCAAGCGAATGTTGGATTGGGTGGAATTTCTCGAGGATCCGAACGCCCAATGCAAGATCTCGCTGGCGAAGGACAACGACGGGAATATTCCCCCCGGTCTGACGGACGAAATCTCCAAGGATGTTGGATTTCTGCGGGATCAGTTGAATTACGTCTCGTTTGGGCCCGGCGCCAAGACTCAAACGATCGACGATCCGGTCACTGCTCCAACGCGATTGAGGGGGGGGCAGATCAAACTTCAATTTTACGCCAATTTGAACGATGCGGATAACGGGAACGTGGCGGTAAGTCTGACCGAGAGCGGTGGCCCGTGGCATATCCTGGAATTGGCGCGTCAACAGAGGAACAAGGGGATCGGAGTCAACGGCGGGAGTTGTTACTTTGTAAAGCTGCATTCGCCGGGAGACGCCTTGAAGCCAATCAACAAGTTTGATGTTTGGCTGAAGGTGGAATTTGACCGGGCTGTTTTCGACGAATAGCGGCGGTTCGTCTCGCTCACGGGGCCTTTTTGCGTGGTGATCCCGAAGCTACGACAATTTCTGACGGGGAAGCGGCCGACGGCAATTGTGGCGGCATTTGGAAAACTGCGCGGATATCCGGATCACATCGATGCGGGGTCAGAATCTCCGGTCATCCTGAAGCTCCGGCAGGCGATCTACTTTGGCGGCATCGCGAAATGCGCCGGAGAGTGGAAGCGCCTCAGCGAGGCCGGGAAGGCAATCCCTTTTGGGCATTTGGTTGTGTACCGGAACGGCAACGACGCGGCGGCGTTGCGGATTTTGCCCTCCGTTGACGCGGTTGGACGCCAGGATTTCCCGATCGTCGTTTGCGCCCAAGTCACGGGGCTAGAGCCGTTGGCCGCGGCGGCGGCGCGGGTTGTCGCGGTGGGGGACAAAATGCAATCCCTGAAGACGAGATCCGATCTTACGGAAATGATTCGGCAATTACAGCAGCAGCTCGAAGTCGATCTATCGAAAGAGGAATTGCAGGTATGGCCCAGTCGGGGCGCGGCGGCGGCGGCGGCGCTATTCAAGGATGGGTCGATGGGCCCCGACGGTGAGAAACTGATCCAAGTCGTCGAAACGCTACAGGATTACATTTCGTTTTCCAACGGTCGATCGCTGGTGCGGACGGTCATGGATCGAGCAGAGTGGGTCCGGGTCCCGGCGACAGGTCGGAACACGCATTTTACGGCCGGACTGTGGGCTGAATTACTGGGGACGATCGTGGACACGTCTCACGTGTCGTACTTCGTGATTGTGCCGGACAACAACCAGTGGGCCGATTTAATTGTAGGCGATCCTTCGGATAGGCAGTTCTGGTGTTTGCGAGCGGGCCTGGAGGAAATACCGTTGTTCCCGAACAAATCAAAGCACACGGACCCGAATTTTCGCGCGGTCGTGCGGCGATTTCTCGAGGACCTGATCGCCAAGGCAAGCCATGCGGAACCCGCAGCCGGTATTGCGGAACCGGCGGCCGCACCGGCTGCTCTGGTTGCTGAGACGGCATCGGCGGAAAATTCGGATCTCCCGGTTGAGAGAGGAAGTTCCCCGGCCATCGTTGCGGGAAGTCCGTCTCCGGTGAGCGGCGAAACGGAAACCATTGCAAAAGAGCGCATGCCGGAAGCGGCGAGTCGCCCCCTGAAGGGCGCCGAGGTCGATAAGGATATCACGGAGGGCGGGGCGAGCGTTTGGCCTAATCGTAGATTTATGGCGATCGCGGGGGCGGCGGGAATCCTGGGAATTCTATTCGTGGGGACGCTGATTGTGTTATTTCGCCATGCGGCCAACGAGGCGGGCAAAGTGACCGTGGTGGTTCCGACGAGTACGTCTGTGCCGGAAGAACCCGATCCGCGCGGGCAGTGGGATCGGGAAAGATCGGAATTGCGCCAAGACGAGAAAGCAATCGAAACGATTCGCGCGAAAATGGACCAGATCGAGTCGGCATTTAAATCGCCGGTGGCTTCGAGCGCGTCTGGCGCCGATGACGTGACGGGTGTGATGGATGCCATGTCTTCCAGTCGTTTGGGAACGGCGCGGCCGGAGCAGCTCATTGAGGCCGCCGACAAGTCGGAGAAGGTGATATGGAGTCCGTCCAGCGACTGGCCGGGGCAGCGTGATCGGATTGCGGAGGCGCATGCGGAGCTTCAGCATCGGCTTCACGATCTTTTGCCGGCAAGAGACCCGTCCTTTTTGCCTGATCTGGTCAAGGCGGTCAAAACAGTTCTTCGGGCGCGAAATCCGGGATGGGACATGGCTGAAAGTCAGTGGCAGAAGGCCGTGGATAAGACAGATCCAACCGTGGAGGGGAGCGGCGCCTTCCCCGGCTCGTTGCCGCGGATTTGGTCCTGCCTGTGTCAAATCAGCAAGGCTAGGTCCGATCTCCAGGGGAAAGCGCCCGAATTCGCCGGATTGGGGACCTTCGGTTCGGATATGGCGGCATCCTGGCGTGAATCGACAGATTCAGCGCTGTCAGCGTTGATGGCAAACCGACCGGAAGAGCGGGCTCCAGAGTATTTGGAAGCGGCGATTGAGGGCATCGGGTCGGATGCCGCGCAAAACGCGGCGGATCTCAAAATCGTTCCATCAAATTTGGCTTTGGCGGATCAGATGCTGGATCAGGCCTATTCGATTGATGAACGTGGTTCGAGCGGTCGGACTCTGCTCGACATCGGGCACGCGCTTGGTTCCATCAGGGACTTGAACTCCGGCGCTCTGGCGGTGATCGGATCGAGGCTTGAGCGGATTGGGAAGCTGCGAGAGATCGCAAAGTCCACGGATTTATCGCAGCTCAAGCAGTTGGTCGAATCCGGCTCGGATGCCGCGTTGGTAGCGGCGGCGTGGCGGAGGTGGTGCCAAATCGCGCCGATCGACCGGGAAGTTCCGCACGCCAACGTGGAAGACGATGATGATTTGAAGATGTTGGATTCCGTTACGCGCAGCTTGAGCGCCGCCCATTTGACAGAGGACCGGATGAAGCCGATCGAGCGGCTGGCCGTCCAGAGATGGGTGACTCGCCTGGAAGTGTCCGAGGCAACCGCGGGAGGCATCGAATATCTGCTGGAATTAAAGAACCGGCTGGGGATTGGGCAACCGGAAGTCTCTGAGCGAATGCAATTCAATCTCGCGTTACTCAGACTGAAGGCAGATTTAGGCGTCCTCAACACTGGACAGAACGGCTCAAGCGGGACGGAGCCCGCGCCGGCGACGGATGGCACAATACTCTCGCGGATCGACGCATTTCTGCAAGACGTGTCCAAAATCGGAGATCAGGCTGCCGAGGTGCGAGAGCTTCTCAGCAGCCTGAAGAGCGTGCGGGAAAAGGCCGAGCGGCTCCCAAATGGCTTTGTGAATTCCGCGGACGGCAAAACCGCGTCGGTCACGCACAATGGAATGACTCTCTATTTCCAGAAAGTGCCTTTCGACGGAACGAATGCGTCTTTCTACATTTGCACAATTGAGTGCCCAGTTGGGCTGGTGCGTGACGTGATCAACGAAGCTCATTTGCCGGCGGAGAAGATCGAAAGTCTGCTGGACTGCGCAGCACAGGGACAAGGCCCTTGCGGCTGGAAATGGGTGGAATCGACGAGTTCGATGGAACTCTCCAGTTCGTGGTTGGAGGCCAACCGAGCGGCCGTTGTCGGAGACGATTCGGACCTGCCGGCCGTTACAAAATGGTCGCCCATGCAATACGTGACGCCACAGGCGGCGCAATATGTCGCGAACCAATTGGGATGCCGGCTGCCGACGCAGGAGGAATGGAATTGTGCTTCGAGAATGGCGCGCGGGAATGGCACGCAGATTCAGCGTGGGGCGGCGTTTCGCCAGTACCTGCAAGAGTATCGGAATCAGGAATCTCGGGACGAGGGTGCGGCGCGGGATGACGCGGGTCCGTTCGTGGACAGTTTTTTCGTCGGTAATTTGGAGCACGTGACAACCCAGGCGGGGCAACTGTGGTTTCACGCCGAGCCGATCGAGGCCAGGACGTTGCAGAACATGGTCGGCAATATCGCGGAATGGGCGTACGACGGACCCCTGGGGATGGGCATCGGGCCGGCAGACTTGGTCATGGTCCACATCATGGGTCAATCGATCGTTTCCGATCCACAAGGCAACCCGCGGAGCGATACGCCATCGAAAGACAAGGGCCCGCTTCCGAAATATGAGGACGTGGGATTTCGGATGGCCTTCGACGACCCAGCCGGGACTGCGGTGAAACAGATTCGTTCGGCATTGGAGACGGCCCCGTTCCTGCAGCCAGCCAGACGGGTTGAAGGCCATTGAATCTGGATCGACCTGGAAATGTAGAATTGAGAAGATGCAGCGGTTTGGCGAATATCAAGTTCAAAGGCCTCGCGATCTGGCGGAGCTGGTATGGTCGGCCGGAAAGGCGAACGATCCGTCGCCGAAGTTCATTGTAAAATTCAGGTTTGTTTCGGTGATCGGTGAAGAGGCAGTTCGTTCATTTAGATCGTCGGCGGAACTACAGAAGCAAATCGCCAGCACGTCGCCGTATTGGGCGCCCATCCACGAAATCGGGGTATCAGAGGGCCGCGTGTACTATGTGACGGACAATTACCGATGGTCCGGTTCACTCATGATTGATTCTCGTCCGCGGGTGGACGACCGGGTTCTGAAACGATTGGCGTCGGGTGTCGCCACGGGGTTGACGGATTACAAATCAGCCACGGGCCGATCGCACGGCAATCTCAAGCCATCGAACATTCTGATGTCCGGGCAGGATTTGCGTGACGAGGGGGTGCGGATCGCGCTGGCGGACCCCTCGTCGGATGTCGTGGATCCCAAGAGGGCGGCGATCGATGATCGCCGCGAGCTGGGAAAGCTGATCTACCAGCTTGTTCACGGCACGGAATTCAAGGACTACTATTGGCCGTTGCAGGCGTCGGAAAAATGGGCGGCGGCGGATTTGGCGGGAACGACCTGGCGCGAGCGTTGCAACGGATTGCTGGCGCCGCCGGGTCATCCGCAAGTTATTGAAGTAGAGCAGTTGCTTGCCGAATTGACCTATGGAGGAACGCCACAACCCCAGAAGCCGCGGAGCGGCGCGTCGCCCCGAGCGAAAAAGATCGGTGTGCTCGTCGGAGCGGGCGTGATCCTGGTCTCGGCGCTGGCGGGATTGAAATACTTTGGAGCGGTTGGGCATAAACCTGAGCCACAGCCTAGCCCTCCGCAATTGATGCCGATCATTTCCATCACGGCGAACGATGTGGATTACGATGGAGAATTCCACACTGCGGGTTACAAAGTTACCGGCTCGGACGGCACGGTTCTCGGCAATTCGGACATTTCCTACTCGGTTGAATCTGCCAGCGGTGACGAGCAGATACAGGGCCTTCCATTTAACGCCGGGACGTATAAGGTTGTTGTGACCTATCACGGCGCGCCCGGCGACGCTCCTGGCGCGCCCGGCTACGCT
This sequence comes from Tepidisphaeraceae bacterium, assembly GCA_050014015.1. GTDB lineage: Bacteria > Planctomycetota > Phycisphaerae > Tepidisphaerales > Tepidisphaeraceae > PALSA-1353. Next base: position 3,728 of record JBEKEC010000013.1, on the reverse strand, counting down.
CCTGGCAGTCGGTTAGGGACGTTCAACATCCGTCCCGCCAGCCCCCCTCCGTTTTCCTGGACGGTGAGCGGCGACGGGAGTTACGAATACAGCGGCGATCCACAGGGACCCACAGCTTCAATCGAGGGACTCGCCGAAAAATCAGGACAGGTCTCGACCCGATATTTCAGTGACGATGACACAAACGCCAAGCCCCTGGATGGGGCGCCGAAGGACGCGGGCTCTTATTTGGCGGTGGCAACTTATCAGACGAACGACAAGAACGATAAGAATTTTAAGAGTCGAGAGGAGCGCAAAAGGTTCACAATCAGCAAGGCTAAGCCAAGGTTTTCCTTTCAGTTCCAAGACTGGCCCGACGATGGAAAGCCTCACCCGGCTAAGGCGGTTTTGCAAGGGACCCCCGGGGACGATCTGAGCCAGTTGCCAATCAAGAAGGTGTATCACGACTTGGCGACCGGCAAGGAACTCCCCAAGGATGAATTGCCTACGAAGCCGGGACAATACACGTTTGTTGCCCAGTTCGGTGGAAACAAAGACTACCTGGAGTACGAGGATTCGTGCACGTACAAGATCGCCGGGAAATCCGTCGTGGTCGTGGATCAATGGCAAGCTTCGCGCGACCGGCAAATGAAGGCGCTGCAGCATTACGTCTCCGACCTCGCCAAGCAATTATCGGCAGACTATCTCCAACTGCCGTCGGATGGCGAAGCCCTGGTGCAGAAACGGCTTGAACTGGCCGATGCCCAGCGCATTCAACGGGGAAGCGGACCGTTGTCCGATGCGAACGCCAACGAAATTCTCGCCGCTAAGGCGTCCAACAACGAGTTACGGCGGGTATTCATTGGGGCTATCGAATACAAAGGCGTGCCATCAGCGAAACCGGCCTGGGACAAGGTGAGCCAATATCTTTTGGAAAATGACGATGCCGGCTTCCGCAGCACGCTTGAGGGCATCAATGGGGAGAACAGCCTGGAAGGCCTGCGGCAGCAGTTGGAAAGGAAAGACGCGCCGACGCGGCGCGACATCCTCGCCTGCGCGTGTCTGCTTCAACGATTCTATTTGTTGTCCGGCCCTCAAAAAGTCGACCAAACCGAATCAGACGCGGCGCTATTGGAATCCATTTATGGCAACTTGGCGCCTCCGGAGAGTTACCTTGAAGTGCGCAAGTGTGTCGGGCAGGCGATCATAGACCGGATTCACAGCGTCCGCGTCGATGCCCGAGGCGCGGGATTGGACGATGCGTTCACGATGCTCAAAGTGGCGGAAAGGTGCCGGGTCAGCGTCGCGGAGGATTTCAGCACCATTACGATGTTTGACTTTGATTTGAAGGCGTTGAAGATCGCGATGTCAAAGTCGCCGGACAAGTCGGTCGACGAGTGCATCAACAACTTTCAGGGATACCTGAAACGAGACGGCGTGTCCGCGGATCGCATTCTGCAAAGCCATCCCGAACTAAAACCACTTCTGACTCAACGGTCCAAGACGGATGCTGCCGCGTCTGGACCGCGTGGGAAGTTCATCGTCGAAGCGACGACGGATCAAAGCTTGAGGAAATTCAACCTCAGCTTTTCGCCCGACCATTCGCCCGACCATTCGCCCGACCATCAGTACACGTTATGCTTCAGGAAACTCAGCGGAGCGAACGCACGTCCATTTTATCTTTGCACAACGGAAATGCCGGTTGGCCTTTATATCGATCTGATTCAGACGCTGAGCGAAGTTCAAAACTCCTGGAAACTGATGGATATGACGGATGACGACACATTTGACCGCGCGGAGCCAGACGCGGGAATTTATATCGGGAAGGTCTGCGCGTGGCACATCGAAAGGGACGCGCATACACAATCACTTACCGTCGCCATCTCGGACAAGTGGATCAGCCCGCTGGACCAGTATCGGCAAAATCTCGAACCGCCGTTGGGAAAGCAAAACCTTCGACCGGACAGGATGTCTCCAATGGGATACATCAATCCGGCGGCGGCGGCGTACGCTGCGGCGCTCCTGGGATGCAGGTTGCCCAGCGAAGATGAATGGGAAACGGCTTTCAAGTCGAACTTGGCAGACGGCAATCAAAACCTGCGAGGTAACGCAACCAAGACGTATATTGACGGGATCAAATTGCTCGGGGAAGGTGCCTCGGACGACTTGGAGGACCTGCTCGGCTACGAGTCAGACAGATGGAATCATATCGAGGCTCTTTCCGTTCCCCAGGATTCCAATGCATCCAATGAAGTGATGTGGTTCAGAGATGTTCCCGGCTATGCCGAGAAGTTCATTGATTTGGGCTCCAATATGAGTCAGTGGGTCACTAAACCCAGTACGACCCCTGAACAATCCGTGCTCGACGAGACCAACTATCTCACGGAGGCACAAAGTCTTAAACAGTTTTCCGCTCGCTTTGAGCGAATTGGAAGATCCACGTTATCGCTCCGCACGGACGCCCTCAACGTGGTGCGCCCGGTGAATTTAACGACCGGCGGTCAGGAATTCCATGACCGGTATCCTGACGTTGGATTCCGGATTGCGTTCGACGCTGATGCCGGGGATATTGACCCGAGGGAATTAGTGCTAAAGGCCGGTTACTTACCGTACCCGCCGCAATAGCCGTTAAGAACTCCTTCCCCATTTACAAAATCCCAATCAAGCTGGCTCGTTTATGTAACCCTAACATTGTTGTCGCCTACCCTATCTTTTTTTGACATCTCCCAAGTGACAATTTATGTTGATTGTCAAAGCCGAATCGGGTCGGTGGCGGCGTTGTACTGTAGATCGTTGGGTGACAACGCGGCTGGCAACTTCGAATCATTTCAATCATCGGGAATGGTGGGCAAGATGGAAATTAACGGCGCGTATTCGGGCGTACGCAAAGGGCATTCGGTATCCATTTGGATTTTGGCTGGGATTCTGATGGCGATCCTGGCGGCTGTGCCGGCGCGGAGCTTTGCCGACGGCTCCTCTCAGCCGCCGGATGCGGCGGATGTCCCGAAGCTATTGGTCGGCTCGATTCAGGTCGAGTACACGAGAGACATGAGTCAGCGGCCGCAGGCGCCTTCCGTTAAGGACATCACAACCCTGCCGCTGGCGTTGAAAAAGACGGCACAGGGATATGTCTCGACCAGCGGCGCCGGGCAACCGGTGACCGTCCAGTTGTCCACCCTGGCGACTCAGCCCGTGCTGCTTTCGGTGGGAGCGGTTAAAGATCTGGAGAAGCAGATTCAAGAGTACGTCAACAGCAAGGGCATCATCGTTGTTTTTGTCGCGCCCAGGGGACTGGATCTTTCCTCGCTGCCGGCGGATGTATCTCAAACGCCCCAGAACCTTGACTTTGTCGTGACCCTCGGCATCGTCACGCAGGTCCGCACCATTGCAACCGGGAACGGCGCTGAGAAGGGACCAAACGGCGGAATCAATGAATCCGCTCAAGACCGAATCCGCAAGAATTCTCCCATTCAGCCGATCGCCGGTCAGGATTTGGTCAATCATAACGAGATCGACGATTATCTCTCGCAGTTGAATCGCCAACCCGGCCGGCAAGTCGAGGCATCCCTCTCCTCCACCAGCATCGAGGACCAGAATGAAATCGCGCTGGACTACCTGGTGCATCTAAGAGACTGTTTCAAAACCGCATAATCGTGTATGATTCTGTTGGTCATTTCCAACGCAAGGAGGCGTTGTCATGGCAGTGGAACTGCTTCCCGACGAACTTTGGACCGAGATCGAACCGCTTC